>NZ_JAGHRL010000007.1:0-223469 GCF_017743815.1 Ruegeria sp. R8_1
GCAGGATGTGCTCACGCGTTTGCGGCATCGGGCCGTCAGCGGCGTTCACAACCAGGATCGCGCCGTCCATCTGAGCAGCACCGGTGATCATGTTTTTGACGTAGTCGGCGTGGCCGGGGCAGTCAACGTGCGCATAGTGGCGGTTGTCGGTCTCGTATTCCACGTGGGCGGTCGAGATGGTGATCCCGCGCGCTTTCTCTTCCGGCGCACCGTCAATCTGGTCATACGCTTTGAAGTCACCGAAATACTTGGTGATCGCTGCGGTCAGCGTGGTTTTACCATGGTCAACGTGGCCAATCGTGCCGATGTTGACGTGCGGTTTTGTACGCTCAAACTTTTCCTTTGCCATGATGGCCTCCTTTTTCGGTAATGAAGGGAGCCCGTGAACCGGACCCCCTCAAATCTTGGGTTATGCGTATTTCGCCTGGATCTCGTCCGAGATGTTCTGCGGAACCGGATCGTAGTGGTCGAACTGCATGGTGAACTGGGCACGGCCCGACGACATCGAACGCAGCGTGTTGATGTAGCCGAACATGTTCGCCAGCGGAACGAACGCGTCGATCGCGATTGCGTTGCCGCGCGGTTCCTGACCAGACACCTGGCCACGACGCGAGGTCAGGTCGCCGATGATACCGCCGGTATATTCTTCCGGGGTGATCACTTCGACCTTCATGATCGGTTCCAGCAGCTTCGCGCCAGCTTTGCGCATACCTTCACGCATACACATACGGGCCGCGATTTCGAACGCCAGAACGCTCGAGTCAACATCATGGAACTTACCGTCCAGCAGGGCAACCTTGAAGTCGATCACAGGGAAGCCAGCCAGCGGGCCGCTATCCATGACCGAGTTGATGCCTTTTTCAACACCCGGGATGTATTCCTTCGGAACGGCACCACCAACGATGCGGCTTTCGAACGAATAGCCCTCGCCCGCTTCGGTCGGCTGGATCTCCAGCTTGACTTCCGCGAACTGACCCGAACCACCCGACTGTTTCTTGTGGGTGTAGGTGTGCTCGACCGGCATCGAGATGGTTTCACGATAGGCCACCTGCGGCGCACCAATGTTCGCTTCAACCTTGAACTCGCGCTTCAGACGGTCAACCAGGATGTCCAGGTGAAGTTCGCCCATGCCTTTCATGATGGTCTGACCCGATTCCAGGTCGGTTTCCACACGGAAGGACGGGTCTTCGGCGGCTAGACGGGCCAGACCCTGGGACATCTTCTCTTGGTCGCCCTTGGTTTTGGGCTCAACCGCGATCTCGATCACCGGATCGGGGAAGGTCATGGTTTCCAGAACCACCGGATCCTTCGCATCACACAGGGTGTCACCGGTGGTGGTGTCTTTCAGACCCGCCAGCGCGATGATGTCGCCTGCAAACGCTTCTTCGATCTCTTCCCGGTTGTTGGAGTGCATCATCATCATACGACCGATGCGCTCTTTCTTACCTTTGGTCGAGTTCAGGATCGAGTCACCCTTGTTCATGGTGCCCGAGTAGATCCGGGTGAAGGTCAGCGAGCCAACGAAGGGGTCGTTCATGATTTTGAACGCCAGACCCGAGAACGCCATGTCGTCGTCTGCACGACGTGCAATGTTACGCTCTTCGGTTTCGTCGCCGGGGGCGAAGCCCATGTAATCAACGACGTCCAGCGGGCTGGGCAGATAGTCGATCACAGCGTTCAGCAGCGGCTGAACACCTTTGTTCTTGAACGCCGAGCCACCCAGAACCGGAACAAACGCGATGTCCAGGGTCCCTTTGCGCAGCAGGGCGCGCAGGGTCGGAACGTCGGGCTCATTGCCTTCCAGGTATTCCATCATCGCGTCGTCGTCCATTTCGACGGCCGCTTCGATCATCTTGCCGCGCCATTCGTCAGCCATGTCTTTCAGGCTGTCGCGGATCGGCGCTTTGATCCAGCTTGCGCCCAGATCTTCGCCCTGCCACAGCCATTCTTCCATGGTGACCAGGTCGATCAGACCTTCCAGCTCGGACTCGGCGCCGATCGGAATGCCAACCGGAACAGCGCGTGCGCCGGTGCGGTCTTCGATCATGCGAACGCAGTTAAAGAAGTCTGCGCCGATCTTGTCCATCTTGTTGACGAAAACCATACGCGGAACCTTGTAGCGGTCAGCCTGACGCCACACGGTTTCGGTTTGGGGCTCAACACCGGCGTTTGCGTCCAGAACGCAGACGGCACCGTCGAGAACCGCCAGCGAACGCTCAACTTCGATGGTGAAGTCAACGTGGCCGGGGGTGTCGATGATGTTCAGGCGGTGCTTGGGGGTATCGGCGGTTTTACCGTCTTCGGTGCGCTCCCAGAAGGTGGTGGTCGCAGCCGAGGTGATGGTGATGCCGCGTTCCTGTTCCTGCTCCATCCAGTCCATGGTGGCTGCACCATCGTGCACCTCACCAATGTTGTGGGATTTCCCAGTGTAATACAGGATACGCTCCGAGCAGGTGGTCTTACCTGCGTCGATGTGCGCCATGATACCGAAGTTACGGTACAGTTCGAGCGGATATTCGCGTGCCATTTTGGATAAGCCTCTGGATTACCAACGGTAGTGGCTGAAGGCTTTGTTCGCCTCGGCCATCTTGTGGGTGTCTTCGCGCTTCTTCACGGCGGTACCGCGGGACTGTACAGCGTCCAGCAGCTCACCGGCGAGGCGTTCTTCCATGGTGTTTTCGTTGCGGCCACGGGCGGCGGTGATCAGCCAGCGGATGGCCAGTGCTTCGCGGCGCTCGGGGCGCACTTCGACCGGAACCTGATAGGTTGCACCACCAACCCGGCGCGAGCGAACCTCGACCGACGGTTTGATGTTGTCGAGCGCTTCGTGGAACACTTCGACCGGCGCGCGTTTGATCTTGTTCTCAACGCGGTCAAAGGCGTTGTAGACGATGCGCTCTGCGACCGACTTCTTGCCGTCGATCATCAGGTTGTTCATGAATTTGGTCAGAACCTTGTCGCCAAATTTGGCGTCAGGCAGAACTTCGCGCTTTTCAGCCGCGTGACGTCGGGACATAGTCCGTTTCCCTTTCTATTGGTTGGCACATTTGCTGGTCACTCGCCGGCATTTTGCACCAAATTTCTCTCTACATTCGGCAGATGCGGTTTTCTTGGCTTTCGAGTGCGAAGCACCTTCAGCCCAGTGGTCCTTGCCCTCGTACCGGAAAATGGCAAAGCACTGCGTTGTCTCGACTACGATTTCACAACCAGCGACGCTGTGCGAATATCGCTTGCAAGTTGCCAACGCTCTTTCGTTTGCTTCTTCCTGAGTATCTCGCCCCCAGGTGTACCCCATGTTGTTCGTGTTTTGATTATACGCCACAGCCGCAAACTCTGCGTGAGCTTGAACTGGCGCAATCAAGAACGAAGCTACAAGAGCGAATACTGGAAAGCGGGCTATCTGCATTGTCTCTTACTTGGGACGCTTCGCGCCGTATTTCGAACGGCGTTGCTTACGGTCTTTGACGCCCTGAGTATCCAGAACACCGCGCAGGATGTGGTAACGCACACCGGGAAGGTCTTTTACACGGCCGCCACGGATCAGAACAACCGAGTGTTCCTGCAGGTTGTGGCTTTCACCGGGGATGTACGAGATCACCTCGAACCCGTTGGTCAGGCGCACCTTGGCAACCTTACGCATAGCCGAGTTCGGCTTTTTCGGTGTGGTTGTATATACACGGGTGCAGACGCCGCGTTTCTGCGGGCACTGCTCCAGGTGCATGGACTTCGAGCGTTTTACTTTGGGCTGCCGCGGCTTGCGGATCAGCTGTTGAATAGTTGGCATTCCGGTTTCTTCCCCGTTTTGCAACACACATGACATGCACGCGCGTTGCGTGCGGTTAAACTTTGCTGCACTCATGCGTCCACAAGCGCAAAACCCGCGAGCGTTCCCATTCCGAGGTGAACGTCGCGGTTGGTTATCAGAGGACGCGAACTGCAAAATTGTTCGGGTCTTGACCAGTCCATTACTGAGATCGGTTTTGGGGCGGCCCCCGGTACCGAGATGGGCGCGTAATAGGGGGAGTCGGCGCAAGTGTCAACAGTACACCGGACCCATCGCACGACAGGCCGCTTTGCGCTGATATACCCGGTCCGATTGTCGGCCGCCAGTACTGCTGGCCGTTGCGCGTTCGCGACCGCAAAGGCATAGTCGGCCACAACGCCACGCACCACGGATGACCCATGCAAATCATCGGCCTGTGCCGCTTTTCCTACCCCGCCCATGGCGGCTTTCAGGTCGAACATGACACGATCGAGGAACGGCGCGCCTATCTCTACAACCCTGCCCGGCTGGAAGAGAGGTTTCGCCTGTTCGAAACCACCACCCTGCCCTGTCTGCGCGAACAGACGGACGAGGATTTCCAACTGCTCATCGTGATCGGGGAGTGTCTGCCCAAATCCGCCTATGACCGGCTGCACGATCTGACCGCAGGCATGAAACAGGTGCAGATCATCGCCCGCCGCCCCATGCGCCACCGCCGGGTGATGAAAGAGATCCTGAACGCTGCGCGTCACGACCCCAACGCGCCCTGCATCCAGTTTCGTCATGACGACGACGATGCCGTTTCGGTGGATTTCATCGAGCGTCTGCGCATCGCCGCAGACGAAGGCGGCGCACTGATGCGCAACCACAAGACCGTCGCCATCGACTATAACCAAGGGTTCCTGGCGCGGTTCGGGCCTGAGGGCATTCACGCCGCGCAGGTGTTTCAACCGCTGCTGGGTATCGGATTTGCCATGTACGTTCGGGGTGGTAGCGATCTGACAATCATGAATTTTGGGCATCACCGGATCGGAAACTACATGCCGGTTATCAGCTATCCAGACGCGCCGATGTGGGTGCGCACGCTGAATTCGTTCAACGATTCACCCCATGCCCGCAAAAGCAACACCCAGCTTGCCCCCCTGACCCCCGAACAAGAGGGCGAGTTCATCGCCCGCTTTGCCATCGATCAGGACGCCGTGCGTCGGGTTCACTCGGCTGAATGAACCGCACGTTCGCGGAATAGAGTAAACAGCCCGGCGCCCACGACCAAAACTGCGCCAGCCATGGTGATGGCATCAGGCCAATCTCCGAACACGACCCAGCCCAATGCCAGCGCCCACAGCAGACTAGAATAACGGAATGGCGCGATGAAACCCACATCGCCCTCGCGCATGACCATGACGCTGCACAGATACCCGATCAGCACAAACACTGCAGCGCAGGCGATCATCACCCCCGCGTCGAATGTGACAGGTTGCCAGCCCGTGGTCGCAGAGGCGATGCCAGCCGATACCGTAATAGTAACCGAGGTCGCCAGCGTCACCGTCAGCGAAGGTACATGAACGGACATGCGCCGCGTGATCAGATCCCTCACAGTGACGGACAATACTGCAATCAGTGCGTAGATGGCATAGATACTGAAACCTTCGGGGCCCGGCCGGACGATCAACAGCATGCCAGTAAAGCCCAACCCGATAGCCACGATCCGGCGCCAACCGATTTGCTCCCGGAAGAACAACACCGCGCCTAAAGTCACTGTCAATGGTAGTGCCTGTAACACGGCGGTCACATTGGCCAATGGCATGTGCAACAACGCAGTCAAAAAGAAGAACGTGGCCGACAACTCGGCCAGACAACGCGCGGCGATCAGCCATTTGTCGTGCCTAGGAAAGTTCAGATGCAAAGCCCCCAAATGCCGCGCCAACAGATATACCAGCACTGTCGCCAAAGCCCCGCGCATCGCCACCATCTGGAACAAAGGCACCTGTTCCCCTGCCAGCTTGATCAGCGTGTCATTGATGGTAAAGCCCGCCATGCTGCCCATCATCAGCAGGGCACCTTTTATGTTTGGAGACATGGAAACAGAACTCAGATATTTTTGTGCTCATTCGCGGGGATAGCGCGTTGCAAGTCAATAGACGCAGACGGAAAAAGTGAATTGCAAATCGCACCAATGTGTTGAACGGTTTGACCATTCTAAAGCCTATTTTTTGGAGACAATATGTTTGAGAAGAATTCTCAAGGTATGGGTCAGCAACCACATCGCTACCAAACCAGTGGTGTTCAGCCGCAACCAAAAGCGCGCGTGTCACAACCGAGAGGCCACGAGCCGATGTCTGCCCCAACCCCTATCAGATTTGACCGAGTGTTTTGGGGCGCTCTCTGCTCGTTTGTCGTGTTTTTCCTGTTTTTCAATATTCAAACGATTTCTGATCTGGCACCGGAATCCGTGAAAAACGGCAACACTCCGGGTGCGTTTGGAATACCTGTTGCCATATTGACCGTTGTTTGGATCGCCGTCATTCCCGCTTTGTTTGTTCGCGGTGTCTATCGAAGTGCGCTAAGCGGAAAACTGCTTTTGAATTGGTTTGCGACCGGCGCGTTTGTTGGGGTTGCGCTTGGCGGTCTGTTTCTGAAACTGAGCCTTTGAACGCATAACTTCTGCATAGCCTTAGCCCACCACCTGCGTTTTTTTGATAGTATCAGCCCTGTGTTCGGCAGGATCACAACAACAAAAAAGGCCCCGCGTTTCCGCAGGGCCTGTTTTTTGTTCTGAAACCGCGCTTATTCGCGGCTTTCGGGGGCGTCGGCCACGATGTCCAGCTCATCACCGACCATGTCGTCGTCGATGACCGGCGCCGCCAGCGCAGCAGCCGCTTCGGCCTCTTCGCGGCGCGCCTCGATCACGACGTTGTCGCGGCCTTGGGCGACCTGACGCACGGCCTGAGTCGCGCCACCGGTACCAGCGGGGATCAGACGACCAACGATGACGTTCTCTTTCAGGCCAACCAGCTTGTCTTTCTTGCCCTGAACCGAAGCCTCGGTCAGCACGCGAGTGGTTTCCTGGAACGACGCCGCCGAGATGAACGAACGCGTTTGCAGCGAGGCCTTGGTGATCCCCAGAAGGATCGGCTCGCCCTGTGCCGGACGACCACCTCGGGCGATGGTCTTCTCGTTGGCCGCGTCGAACTCTTGCTTATCGACATGCTCGCCTTTCAGCAGGGTGGTGTCGCCTGAATCCAGGATCTCCCACTTCTGCAGCATCTGGCGCACGATAACCTCGATGTGCTTGTCGTTGATCTTCACGCCCTGCAGACGATACACGTCCTGCACCTCGTCGATCATGTAATCCGCCAGCGCTTCGACACCCATGATGGACAGGATGTCATGCGGAGCCGGGTTACCGTCCATCAGGTACTCACCCTTCTGGATGAAGTCCCCTTCGGCGACCGGGATGTGCTTGCCCTTGGGCACCATGTATTCAATGGTCTCCATGGACTCGTCAGCCGGTTCGATGCTGATGCGGCGCTTGTTCTTGTAGTCGCGGCCAAAGCGCACGTAACCATCGGCTTCTGCGATGATCGCGTGATCCTTGGGACGACGCGCTTCGAACAGTTCGGCCACACGCGGCAGACCACCGGTGATATCCTTGGTCTTGGCACCTTCGCGCGGGATACGCGCAACAACGTCACCGGCTTCGATCTGCTGGCCATCTTCGACCGACAGGATCGCATCCACCGACATCGGATAGTGAACCGGGTTGCCCGCATCGTTGCGGACCGGCTCGCCATCTTCGCCGACCAGAATGATCTCGGGCTTCAGGTCGCTGCCTTTGGGGGCGGCGCGCCAGTCGATCACGATCTTCTGGGTCATGCCGGTTGCCTCGTCGGTCTCATCGCGGACGGCAAGGCCCGAAACAAGGTCAACGTATTTCGCAGTACCGGCTTTCTCGGCGATGATCGGCAGGGTGTAGGGATCCCACTCGAACAGCTTGTCGCCACGGGCCACTTTGGTGCCGTCCTTGACGAACAGCTTGGAGCCATAGCCCAGCTTGAAGCTGGCGCGCTCTTCGCCGTGTTCGTCGTTGATGACAACCTTCATGTTCCGGCCCATGACCAGGCTTTCACCTGCCGCATTGACCAGAATCTGCGGGTTCTCAAACGCGATGACACCGTCCTGGTTGGCTTCCTGGAACGACTGCTGACCACCTTGGGCAACACCGCCGATGTGGAAGGTCCGCATCGTCAGCTGTGTACCGGGTTCACCGATCGACTGGGCGGCGATGATGCCGACAGCCTCACCCGTGTTGACCATGGTGCCGCGTGCAAGGTCACGGCCGTAGCAGGTTGCACAGACGCCTTCCTCGGACTCACAGGTCAGAGGCGAGCGGATGCGCATCGAGGCAACACCGGCCTCATCAATGGTGTCCGCCATACGTTCGTCGATCAGCTGGCCTGCGGCCACGATCACCTCATCGGTGCCCGGACGCAGAACATCGTCTGCGGCCACACGGCCCAGCACGCGCTCGGCCAGCGAAGCAACAACCTCACCGTCATTCACGGCGGCTTCGGCCGTGATCGCACGCTCGGTGCCACAATCGATCTCACGCACGATACAGTCTTGCGCCACGTCCACCAGACGACGGGTCAGGTAACCCGAGTTCGCCGTCTTCAGAGCGGTATCCGACAGACCCTTACGGGCACCGTGGGTCGAGTTGAAGTACTCGAGAACGGTCAGACCTTCCTTAAAGTTCGAGATGATCGGCGTCTCGATGATGTCACCGTTCGGCTTGGCCATCAGGCCGCGCATACCGCCCAGCTGTTTCATCTGAGTGACCGAGCCACGCGCGCCCGAGTGAGCCATCATGTAGACCGAATTCGGTTCCTGTTCGGACCCATTCTCTGCCCGTTCAGACGACGAAATGGTGCTCATCATCGCTTCGGTGACGCGATCGTTACACTTCGACCAGGCATCGACAACTTTGTTGTACTTTTCGCCCTGAGTGATCAGGCCGTCCATGTACTGCTGTTCAAAGTCCTTCACCTGACTGCGGGTGTCATCAACGATGCCCCACTTGTCGTCAGGGATAACCATGTCGTCCTTACCGAACGAGATGCCCGCCTTGAACGCTTCTTTGAAGCCCATCGACATGATCTGGTCACAGAAAATGACCGACTCTTTCTGACCGCAATAGCGGTAGACAGTGTCGATGACCTGCTGCACTTCTTTCTTACGCAGCAGCCGGTTAACCAGCTCGAACGGGGCCTTGTTGTTCATCGGCAGCAAGGCACCCAGACGCAGACGGCCCGGAGTGGTCTCAAAACGCTTCTGAACTTCGTTGCCTTCGTCGTCGATCTGCGTGATCCGCGCGGTGATTTTCGAGTGCAGGTGCACCTCACCGGAATCCAGCGCGTGCTGAACTTCGTCGATCGACCCGAACACTTTGCCTTCGCCCGGCATGCCTTCGCGTTCCAGGGTCACGTAGTAGAGACCCAGGATCATATCCTGCGACGGAACGATGATCGGCGCGCCGTTGGCAGGCGACAGAACGTTGTTCGTCGACATCATCAGAACACGGGCTTCCAGCTGGGCCTCAAGGCTCAGCGGGACGTGAACGGCCATCTGGTCACCGTCGAAGTCGGCGTTAAAGGCCGAGCAGACCAGCGGGTGCAGCTGGATGGCTTTACCTTCGATCAGAACCGGTTCGAACGCCTGAATGCCAAGACGGTGCAGCGTCGGCGCACGGTTCAGCATGACCGGGTGTTCGCGGATCACCTCGTCGAGGATATCCCACACTTCGGGACGCTCTTTCTCGACCAGTTTCTTTGCCTGTTTCACGGTCGAAGACAGACCCTTGGCTTCAAGGCGCGAGTAGATGAACGGCTTGAACAGTTCCAACGCCATCTTCTTGGGCAGACCACACTGGTGCAGCTTCAGCTCCGGACCGGTCACAATGACCGAACGGCCCGAGAAGTCGACGCGCTTACCCAGAAGGTTCTGACGGAAGCGACCCTGCTTACCCTTCAGCATGTCCGACAGCGATTTCAGCGGACGCTTGTTGGCGCCGGTGATCACGCGGCCACGACGGCCGTTGTCGAACAGAGCATCAACGGATTCCTGCAACATCCGCTTTTCGTTGCGGACGATGATGTCAGGTGCGCGCAGTTCGATCAGACGCTTCAGACGGTTGTTCCGGTTGATGACGCGGCGGTACAGATCGTTCAGATCCGAAGTCGCGAAACGGCCACCATCCAGCGGAACCAGCGGACGCAGTTCCGGCGGAATGACCGGGATCACGGTCATCACCATCCACTCGGGCCGGTTGCCCGACTCGAGGAAGGATTCAACAACCTTTAGACGCTTGATGATCTTCTTGGGCTTCAGCTCGCCGGTCGCTTCGGCCAGATCAACGCGCAGCTGTTCGGCTTCGGCTTCCAGATCGATCTGGGCCAGCATCTCGCGGATGGCTTCGGCACCGATATTCGCGGTGAACGCGTCCATGCCATAGGCATCCTGCGCGTCCATGTACTCTTCTTCAGTCAGCATCTGGCCGTAGGTCAGGTCGGTCAGACCGGGCTCGATGACGACATAGTTTTCAAAGTACAGAACGCGTTCCAGATCGCGCAGCGTCATGTCCAGCATCAGACCGATGCGGGACGGCAGCGATTTCAGGAACCAGATATGTGCGACGGGTGCTGCCAGTTCGATATGGCCCATACGCTCGCGGCGGACTTTCTGCAAGGTGACTTCCACACCGCATTTCTCGCAGACAACGCCGCGATACTTCATCCGCTTATATTTGCCGCACAGACATTCGTAATCTTTGATCGGGCCAAAGATACGCGCGCAGAACAGACCGTCACGCTCGGGCTTGAACGTCCGGTAGTTGATGGTTTCGGGTTTCTTGATCTCACCATAGGACCAAGACAGGATCCGCTCGGGCGACGCCAGCGAGACCTTGATCTCGTCGAAAACCTTCGGAGGCGTCAGCGGGTTGAACGGGTTGTTCGTAATTTCCTGGTTCATTTTATTCTCCCCATGAGGGTGTTTGTCCGAAGACAAGTAAATCTAAAGCGAGTGCGAAGAAGAGAGCGATCCAGACCAGCCTCACGGTGTGGTTTTTTTCGTACCATCTTGTTTTTCTTTCGTTTGGCCAAAAGACCGAAACCAAATCCAGAACAAGAAATCCGAAACCAACCACGCCGAAAGCGACCGGTCCGGTCAGATTCACTCATCCACCTCCGCATCCAGGAGTTCCATATTCAGGCCGAGGCCACGGACTTCTTTAACCAGAACGTTGAACGATTCCGGTACGCCCGCTTCAAAGTTATCCTCGCCCTTGACGATCGACTCATAGACCTTGGTCCGGCCGGCGACGTCATCCGATTTCACCGTCAGCATCTCCTGCAGGGTGTAGGCGGCGCCGTAAGCTTCCAGAGCCCAGACTTCCATCTCACCAAAGCGCTGACCACCGAACTGCGCCTTACCACCCAGCGGCTGCTGGGTCACCAGGCTGTACGGCCCGGTCGAACGCGCGTGGATTTTGTCGTCCACCAGGTGGTGCAGTTTCAGCAGGTACTTGATGCCCACGGTCACCGGACGTGCGAATTGCTCACCGGTGCGACCGTCGAACAGAACCGACTGACCGCTTTCCGAGAAGCCTGCACGCACCAGCGCGTCGTTGACGTCTGCTTCCTTGGCGCCGTCAAAGACCGGGGTTGCGATCGGAACACCGCGGGTCACGTTGCCCGCCGCCTCGATCAGGCCATCCTCGTCCAGACCGGTGATGCCTTCTTCGTAGACATTCTCGCCATAGGCCAGCTTCATCGCTTCGCGAACCGGGGTCAGGTCGCCGGAACGGCGGTATTCACCCAGAGCGTCATCGATGTTCAGACCCAGACCGCGTGCGGCCCAACCCATGTGGGTTTCCAGAATCTGACCAACGTTCATACGCGAAGGCACACCCAGCGGGTTCAGACAGAAGTCGACCGGAGTACCATCGGCCAGGAACGGCATGTCTTCCATCGGAACAACCTTGGAGATCACACCTTTGTTCCCGTGACGACCAGCCATCTTGTCGCCCGGCTGCAGTTTGCGCTTCACGGCGATGAAGACTTTGACCATCTTCATCACACCCGGCGGCAGGTCGTCGCCACGGCGGACTTTCTCGACCTTGTCTTCAAAACGGGCGTCCAGAGCGCGTTTCTGCACTTCGTACTGCTCGTTCAGAGCTTCAACGATCTGTGCGTCCTGCTCACCTTCCAGCGCCAGCTGCCACCACTGACCACGGGTCAGGGTATCCAGCAGTTCCTCGGTGATCACCGACCCCGCCTTGACGCCTTTCGGGCCTTTGACAGCGGTTTTACCCAGGATCAGGCCCTGCAGACGCGCATAGATGTTGCGGTCAAGGATCGCCAGCTCGTCGTCCCGGTCACGGGCCAGACGTTCGACTTCCTCACGCTCGATCTGCAGCGCACGCTCATCTTTTTCGACGCCGTGACGGTTGAAGACGCGGACCTCAACGACCGTACCGTAATCGCCCGGCTTCACGCGCAGCGAGGTGTCGCGCACGTCAGATGCTTTTTCACCAAAGATGGCGCGCAGCAGCTTTTCTTCCGGGGTCATCGGGCTTTCGCCCTTCGGAGTGATCTTGCCGACCAGAATATCGCCCGGCTCAACATCCGCGCCGATGTAAACGATGCCCGCCTCGTCGAGGTTGCGCAGCGCTTCTTCACCGACATTCGGGATGTCGCGGGTGATCTCTTCCGGGCCCAGCTTGGTGTCACGGGCGGCGACTTCGAATTCCTCGATATGGACCGAGGTAAAGACGTCATCACGCGCGATACGTTCCGAGATCAGGATCGAGTCTTCGTAGTTGTACCCGTTCCACGGCATGAACGCGACGACCACGTTCTTGCCAAGGGCCAGTTCACCCATATCGGTCGACGGACCGTCGGCAATAACCTCGCCCTTCTGGACGGTGTCACCCACCTTGATCAGCGGACGCTGGTTGATGCAGGTGTTCTGGTTCGAACGCTGGAACTTGCGCAGACGATAGATGTCAACGCCAGCGTCGCCCAGTTCCAGATCCTCAGTCGCGCGGATAACGATACGCTGGGCATCGACCTGGTCGATGATACCGGCCCGTTTCGCCTGAATCGCAGCGCCCGAGTCGATCGCAACCTTTTCCTCGATGCCGGTACCGACCAGCGGCGCTTCGGCGCGCAGCAGCGGAACCGCCTGACGTTGCATGTTCGAGCCCATCAGAGCGCGGTTGGCGTCGTCATTTTCAAGGAACGGGATCAGCGATGCAGCGACAGAAACCAGCTGCTTCGGCGACACGTCGATCAGGTCAACATTCTCGCGCGGGGCAAGAGTGTAGTCACCGGCCTGACGGGTCGAAACCAGATCGTTGATGAACTTGCCATCCGCATCCAGCGTCGCGTTCGCCTGCGCCACGGTGTGACGCATTTCCTCGGTCGCGGACATGTAGTGAACCTCATCGGTCACCTCGGCGTCTTTGACAACGCGGTAAGGTGTTTCGATGAAGCCGTACTTGTTCACGCGGGCAAAGGTGGCCAGCGAGTTGATCAGACCAATGTTCGGACCTTCCGGCGTTTCAATCGGGCACATCCGGCCATAGTGGGTCGGGTGTACGTCGCGCACCTCAAAGCCTGCACGCTCACGCGTCAGACCACCGGGGCCAAGCGCCGAGAGGCGGCGTTTGTGGGTAACCTCGGACAGCGGGTTGGTCTGGTCCATGAACTGCGACAGCTGCGACGAGCCGAAGAATTCACGAACAGCAGCCGCAGCTGGTTTCGCGTTGATCAGATCCTGAGGCATGACGGTGTCGATCTCGACCGACGACATACGCTCTTTGATCGCGCGCTCCATGCGCAGCAGGCCAACGCGGTACTGGTTTTCCATCAGTTCGCCGACCGAGCGCACACGACGGTTGCCGAGGTGGTCGATGTCGTCCACGTCGCCCTTGCCGTCGCGCAGTTCCACCAGCGCCTTGATGCAGGCCACGATGTCTTCGCGGCGCAGGGTGCGCAGGGTGTCCGGCGCGTCCAGAGCCAGACGCATGTTCATTTTCACGCGGCCAACAGCGGACAGGTCATAACGTTCGCTGTCGAAGAACAGAGTGTCGAACAGGGCCGAGGCCGCTTCGACGGTGGGCGGCTCACCCGGGCGCATGACGCGGTAGATGTCCATCAGCGCGGTTTCGCGGCTCATGTTCTTGTCCTGAGCCATGGTGTTGCGCATGTAGGGGCCGACATTGACGTTGTCGATGTCCAGAACCGGGATGTCGGTGATGCCCGCATCCATCAGTTCCTTGACGGTGCCGCCGATCAGGTCGCCGTCCTTGTCGTATTCCAGGGTCAGCTCATCACCGGCTTCGACATAGATCGCGCCGGTTTCTTCGTTGATGATGTCCTTGGCGACGTATTTCCCAACGATGTTGTCGAAGGGCACCAGCAAATCGGTAACGGCACCTTCGTCGATCAGCTTTTTGACCGCGCGCGGAGTGACTTTCTTACCCGCTTCGGCAATCACTTCACCCGATTTCGCGTCGATCAGGTCGTATGTCGGACGAGTGCCGCGGACACGCTCGGGGAAGAACGGCGTGACCCAGCCTTTCTTTCCATCCAGCTTGTAGGACACGGTGTTGTAATACGCGTCCATGATCGCTTCCTGATCCAGACCCAGCGCATAAAGCAGGGTCGTCACAGGCAATTTGCGGCGACGGTCGATCCGGGCGAACACGATGTCCTTGGCGTCGAACTCAAAGTCCAGCCAGCTGCCGCGATACGGGATGATGCGGCAGGCGAACAGCAGTTTACCGGACGAGTGGGTCTTGCCCTTGTCGTGGTCAAAGAACACACCGGGCGAGCGGTGCATCTGGCTGACGATCACACGCTCGGTGCCGTTCACGATGAACGTGCCGTTCGGTGTCATCAGGGGCATATCGCCCATGAACACGTCCTGTTCTTTGATGTCTTTCACCGACTTCGCGCCGGTATCCTCATCGACATCAAACACGATCAGACGCAGGGTGACCTTCAGCGGCGCGCTGTAGGTCATGTCGCGCTGCATGCACTCTTCGACGTCGTATTTGGGTTTTTCCAGATCGTATTTCACGAACTCCAGCACGGAGGTTTCGTTGAAATCCTTGATCGGGAAAACCGACTGGAACACGCCTTTGATGCCTTCGCCGTCAGTGGGCTGTTCTGCATCGCCGGAGCGCAGGAAAAGATCATAAGAAGATTTTTGTACCTCAATGAGGTTCGGCATCTCCAAAACTTCGCGGATTTTGCCGTAGTATTTACGAAGACGTTTCTGGCCAAGGAACGTTTGAGCCATGTCAGATGTCACCTTTCAAGTTCTCAGCGGGCAAAGACACCGTCGGGCCCCGGCATCCTGCACATTCGAGACGACACGTCCGGATCAATTCGTGGCCACCGTCCCGAAGGCAGCCTCCCGATCCAAGAACCGCGTCTTAGAAAACGCCCCAGCACATGAGGCCCTTTCTAAGACAGGTTCGGCTGGACCCGGATTTCTCCGGGCCCAGCCTGAATTTTCGGCACATCAGCGATGCACCTGTCGGTTGGCTTAGGCCAGCTCGACTTCGGCGCCAGCTGCTTCCAGCTTGGCTTTGACTTCTTCGGCTTCTGCCTTGTCAACGCCTTCTTTGATCTTGCCGCCAGCTTCAACCAGCTCTTTGGCTTCTTTCAGGCCCAGACCGGTGATGCCGCGAACTTCTTTGATCACGTTGATTTTCGAAGCGCCGGCGTTCTTCAGAACGACGTCGAATTCGGTTTTTTCTTCCTCAGCTGCGCCGCCGGCGTCGCCACCAGCTGCCATGACAACTGCGCCGCCTGCTGCGGGCTCGATGCCGTATTCGTCTTTGAGGATGGTTTTCAGTTCTTGTGCTTCCAGCAGGGTCAGACCCACGATGCTTTCTGCGAGTGCTTTCAGATCAGCCATTTTATCAGCTCTTTCCGTTTACAGTGTGTGTTCCAACGTCAGGGTGTTCACCCTACGCAGATCATTCAGTGCCAACCGCTTACGCAGCTTCCGCCTTCTCTTCGATGGTGGAAAGGATGCTTGCGATGTTGCTTGCAGGTGCGCCAATCGCGCCGGCGATGTTCGAAGCAGGTGCGCCAATGCAGCCAGCGATCGAAGCAATAAGCTCCTCGCGAGACGGCATTTTCGAAACGGCTTCAACGCCTTTGCGGTCCAGAGCGTTCTCGCCCATTGCACCGCCAAGGATTTCGAACTTTTTGTTCTCCTTGGCGAAGTCCTCGGCCACCTTGGCTGCTGCCACGGGATCCTCGGAATAGGTCAGAACGGTCATACCCGTCAGCAGGTCACCAATGCTTTCACATGGCTTTCCGTCGAGGGCGATTTTGGCGAGCCTGTTCTTGGCAACACGCACGGCACCACCCGCGTCACGAGCACGTGCGCGAAGGTCCTGCATCTCGGCAACTGTCAGACCGGCGTAGTGGGCAACCACTACGACGCCAGAGCTTTCGAAGATTTGGCCGAGTTCCTCGACCACTTTCTCTTTCTGGGCTCTATCCACAGTTCTCTCCAAGTTTGGGATGTTGAACATCCCGGCTCATATTTGCCGAGGCCGAAACCCCAGCGTTCAGGTCCGTTGTTACGGGATTGGCCAAAATGCGCCCGAGGAATGCGACCCTCAGAATTCTTTGGTCTTACCCGTCTCAGGCAGGGAATTAAGACCTTTCGCAAAGTCACCCACCGTCTTGGACGAAACGAAATAAAGCGCACGACGAATCGCACGCTTTACTCCGCAAGTCTCTTTAGGGCAGATAGGCGGGGTTTCCAAGAGGTAAATCACATCAAATCGCTGCAATCCCTGCCCAGCGAGGCACCCTGCCCTAACTGAATTGTGCGGCATTGACATGTCATGCGCGCTAAGGTCCTGTCTCGCGTACCCAAACCTCGGATAACACTCTGCAAATGCCGAAACTCTCCCCGCAGGAACACCGATTTGCGACAGGTTGCGTCGAAGAATTCTTGGCACATGGCAGGAACTTAAGCTTATCCGGGTTTGAATGCGTCTACCGATCGCATGATTTTGCCGACACCCGGTACCTATTGCGCCTGAGAACCGGTTCAGGGGAGTACGCCTTAAAGATTGATATGACCTCGCCTGAAACGGGTCGGTTGCAGAAGGAATATGACCTTCTGACGACCCTGTCGGCTTATTTCGAAGACACGCAGACTGTGCGAGTTGTTCGCCCTGTCTACATCTCACCCTCGCAGACGTTCTTCGTGACAGAGTATATCGACCGTCCAACCGCAGCGGATATTATTCACAAAAGCCCTGATGCGGATCAGGTCGCCCAGATTTACCGACGCGCCGGAGAATGGCTGCACCATTTGCACGCGTACCGCCCGCTACAGAAATACGGATTTCGACCGAAATGGATGCTCGACAACATTCAGGCCGCAGCGGCGCATGCCCCGCAAGAGATTCAACGCGAAAGCGCGGCAATGCTGGATGTGCTGACAACCGAAGCATGGAGCTTCAGGGGCACGCTGGAAACGCAGGTGTTTTCACACGGAGATTTCCATGCACAGAACCTGATCGTCGGCCGAGGGCATATGATCGGTTTGGATTTCACCGAGGTCAGGGTGAAACTGGCCGCCTATGACATCGTGGACTTCCTGAAGTCCGATGTGTTTCGCGACGCACCCCCTCAGGAAGTGGATCGCAGTGGCATTTTGAAAACAAACAAAGAGATGTTTTTCCGGCGTTACGCACACCCCATCCATATGGACATTCTGGACGCCTGCATCCGAGGACGGTTGATTTTGGACTGGTTGGCACTGTGGCACCTAAACCATCGCTGCAGCCCGTACGAGGAAGACAAACGGCACAGGCTGGGCGACCGACTGCGCATCGCATTTCAGGACCGTTTTGATTAACGCAACTTTCGCGCTGCTAACAAAATTGTGTGATCGCAGCTGAAGAAACGACTGGCAAAACCAGACCCAAGCAAATTAAATTGCGTACTGGATATAGGTTTTGCCGGTTTCCAACCTAAAGCCTCCGCCTGGTTAACAAGTTTCTGTAAGGTTAAGTCGAGCACATGGTACTTCGCAGTTTTTTCGCTCAGGACAGCTCCAGCCTGATTGTGACCTCCAGTTCTTCTGGCGGCATCGTAGGCAATCCGATTATCAACAACTCGGATACTCCGGACGGGACCATCTTTTCCTTTTCGGGCGGCGGCGGGACGACCGTCACGCTAGACGACACCAGCGGCAGCCCGGATATTTTCAACGACGACCAGGCGGGCGGACATATCATCACGGATGGCGGCGGGATTGTCGCCGACGGTACGCCGGTCGAGTCAGAATCCATTATCGTCCTGCGCGCCCTGGACGGTGATGGCAACCCGGTCGGACCCGAAATCGAGGTCTACGTTTTTTCGCAAAACGGCGTCACCTCGGACGTTTGGGGATTTGCAACGTCTGCACCACTGGACCCCGGAACTTCCTATATCAAGGTTTCAGGATCCAACGCAGGCAGTTCGGCTTATGACGACTACATCCCCTGTTTTGGCCCGGGCACTCTGATCGCAACATCTGAAGGGGATGTCGATATCGCGCAACTCAGCCGTGGTCAGAACATCTGGACCCGCGATGCCGGTTTTCAGCCAATCATGTGGATCGACACGACCACAGTCCCCGGGCGCGGCGCCTTTGCACCTGTTGTGATTGAACAGGGGGCCATCGGAAACACCAAAAAACTTATTCTGTCACAGCAACATCGGGTTCTGGTCGCTTCGCCCGCGATAAGCATGCTGTTCGGGTCTTCTGAGGTTTTCGTTGCGGCCAAGCATCTTTGCAGCCTGCCGGGCGTTGAAATCCGCGAGATGGACAGGATCACCTACACGCATTTCATGTTCGACCAGCATCACATCGTTCGGTCGAACGGAGCGTTGACAGAAAGCTATTTCTTTGGCGAAAGCGCGAAACATGCCTTGTCCTCGGCGCAGCGAGCCGAGATTTTGGCCCTGTTCCCCTCGCTTGACCACGCTAGGGACGCCTTCCGTCACACTGCAGCCGCGACGATCAACGCCCGTGAAGCCGCAGTTCTGAGCGCGTATATGTGACCTGACTGGATGCGGGATGCCGCCAATCCCGGCATTTGCGCAACGCACCCGAACGCTGCATTGTCTGCAAATACGAATGCGGACGATTGATGCGAAAAGAAAAACCTTGGCATGTGGTGGAACTTTCAGGAATCGACCCTCGACAAAACGGCCTTGAAACTTTGGCCAGGATTCGCCGCCCAGGCGGGGTTGTCGCGCCATGGCTGGACGCTGACCAAACTGTCCCGCCGAGACGATCCGGAAAACTCTCGGATTGTTCTTCGCGCAAAACACAGGTCGGGTTTGTCTTACGCCTACAAGTTCCAGCTTAAACCCGAGTCGCAACAGGGGTTTGTCGCCCACCACATGCGCCAGGAACGAGCGTTTCATGCTCTGGGGGAAGACGCCACCCTGACCGCGCCCAAACCTATCCACGTGTCACAGGACGCTCAAACAAGCCTCTTTGAATACATAAAGGGTCACACCTTCGCTGAACTCGTCCGCAAGGCTGAGGGTCGGCCTGTCCAACAATTGGACCTTTTAAAACAAGCCGGGGTCTGGCTGGATGCCTATCACCGCACGCAAATCGAAGAGCGGCGCATCTTTCAGCCCAAATACACGGTCTGCTACTATCAGGAGCTGGAAAAACAGATCACCGCAGGCACTGCAACCGTACCCGCACGGCAACTGTTTCTCGCCGGTATCCGACGGATCGTCGAGCTGGCGCCACAGTTCGAAGGCCAACAAACGATTTCGGCAATTCAGCACGGCGACTTTCACCTATCCAATCTGATACGAGACGACCAGCGGACACTCGGGCTTGACTTTTCCAGCGATCAAATGGCGCCGGTCGGATATGACATTTCCAAGGTCTTGCTGGTTTCACCACCCTGACCCGTTCTGCAAACGAGGTGGCGCCCGGCCGAGTCGTCCCCGAGGATGTCACCTCTGCTTTTTTCGAAGGGTATAAACTGGTCGGTCCAAATGATCCCAGCCTGGCTTTTCTTCTTTATCCACGCGTCTTGTCGACTTTGGCCCGCGTGCCACAGAAAAAGGCGCTGCGCACTGCGGCTAAACAAAGAACTCTGCGGCGGCTACGACCCTTTGCGAAAAGGGCTTTTCAGCCGGATCACTTTACCAATTGACACAAAAAATCCCGGGCAGTTCTCACCACCCGGGATCAATTCTTTGTAGTCGTGCGTCAGGGCTTATTCGCCCGCCGCAGCCGTCACATCCAGAGTCACGCCTGGGCCCATGGTCGAGCTCAGCGCGATTTTCTTCATGTAGGTGCCTTTTGCGCCCGACGGCTTGGCCTTGGCCACAGCCGAAACGAATGCGCGCACGTTTTCGGCCAGCTTGGCTTCGTCGAACGACGCTTTGCCAACGCCAGCGTGCACAACGCCGCCTTTTTCCGCTTTGAACTGAACTTCACCGCCCTTGGCTGCTTCCACGGCTGCTTTGACGTCCATGGTCACGGTGCCAACCTTGGGGTTCGGCATCAGGTTGCGGGGGCCCAGAACCTTACCCAGACGGCCAACGATGGGCATCATGTCCGGGGTGGCAATGCAGCGATCGAATTCAATGGTGCCGCCCTGAATGGTTTCCATCAGGTCCTCTGCGCCAACGATATCGGCGCCAGCTTCTTTCGCTTCGTCAGCCTTGGGGCCACGAGCGAATACCGCAACGCGCATCGCTTTACCGGTGCCGTTGGGCAGGCCAACAACGCCGCGAACCATCTGGTCAGCGTGACGGGTGTCAACGCCCAGGTTCATCGCGATTTCGATGGTCTCGTCGAATTTCGAAGTTGCGTTGGCTTTGACCAGGGCAACTGCGTCTTCGATCGACAGGTTTTCCTTGCCGGCGACAGCTTCGCGCGCAGCGCGGGTGCGTTTACCAAGTTTTGCCATCTTACTTCACCTCGATGCCCATGGAGCGGGCCGAGCCCAGGATGATCTGCATTGCGCCTTCGACGTCGTTGGCGTTCAGATCTTTCATTTTGGCTTCGGCGATTTCGCGAACTTGCTTCGAGGTCACGGTTGCCACGGTCTCACGACCTGGGTTTTCCGCGCCACGGGGGCGGTTACGCTTGCCAACCGGCTTCAGACCAGCTGCTTTTTTCAGGTAATAAGACGCGGGCGGCGTCTTGATGTCCATGGTGAAGGACTTGTCCTGATAGTAGGTGATCACGGTCGGGCATGGGGCGCCGGGCTCCATGTCTGCAGTCTTGGCGTTGAACGCCTTGCAGAATTCCATGATGTTGATGCCGCGCTGACCCAGCGCCGGACCAACTGGCGGCGACGGGTTCGCCTGACCTGCAGGAACCTGCAGCTTCATTGTACCAGCAAGCTTCTTGGCCATTTGGTTTTCCTTTCAACGTAGGTGAAACGCGTTCCACCCGGTTTATGTTGCGTGGTCCGATCCGGGATCGCGATCCCAACAACCTCCCACGAGAGAATCTCGCCCGAAGACGATAGAGGCGGCATTTACAGGGGAACGATGGGGTTGGCAAGTAGATGTCACCTTATTCCCAATTGACCCTTTTTGTCTTGGTCCGACCCCAGTGTCAGTTAGAAAAGCCAAACAGAATAATTTACTTGAATACATAAGTTGCGCCAGAGAACAAGACGGGTATCTTGGAACTGCTTGATTGCAAAAGAGGTGATCGGGGATGGCATCATCTCGGCTGAACAAGGGGCTACTGATCTGCGTTTTCCTAGCGATGCTGCCGGGATGTGGCAGCAAGGCTCAGGATCAGGACGCCGAGTCCGAGACAACCGGCCAATCCAATGGGTCCAACAGTCCCGCGTCAACCGTCACGACGGGGATTGATCCTGCCAACTATGCCGGTCGGTTTCAGATAAAACTGACCAAGGAAGTTCCCCTACGCGACATTCCCGTTCCCTTCACGGTTTACAGTGGCCTTGAAGAAGCCAGCCCCACACGGTTGCAAATAAGGGCGTTCATGGACCTGCGCGGATTGCAGGAAAAGGCGCCGCAGATTCTGACTGGCCCTCTGGAAGAAAGCTGCAAACGTCAGATCTATCTTGAGATCCGCGATGTCACTGCCACAGGCGATACTGTAAAGGTCGAGGGTTCGGCCCGCGCTCAATTTACCAGGTGCAACCGGCGTGAAGAAGCTGGCATTCGTTATTTTGGGGCTACAGTCGATGCCGTGGCTGTCGCCAAGGCGGAAGTTAAAGGCCAGTGCCTGACATTCAGTATCGAAAATGTTGACCTGAACCCGCGTGGCTTTATCGGCGCCGTCAGCAATCTCTTTGGTTTGACCAACCGCATCAACGAAGCCGTGCTAGAAAAGGGTGGAGAGTTTTTGGCCGCAAACCCGGTCTGCCCGCCACTGCCCGAAGAATTCGCAGTTCTCGACCCGATCTACGAATCCGGCGGCACACGCGAAATTGCTCCGGGCGGGATGGGAGCCGCAGTTGTCGGATCGGCTGATGTCAGCGCCGAGACAATCGTCAAAGTCCTTGCGGGCCTAAAAGCTCTTGGTGTTTTGGAGTTTGCTGAATGAGACATTGGTTCATGATCTTGGTCTTGGCAGCAGCAGTTCCCGGCGTTCGCGCTCCTAGCGCTCAGCAGGTGAACTTTCTGATCGACGCAACCTTGCCGGTGCGCGAAACAAAGCTCCCCTACACGCTGGACCTGAAAATCACTGCCGCTGCCCCTACACGGATCGGGGTAAACGCCCTTCTCGATCTCCGAGAGATACAAAAAACAGTGCCAGAGCAGTTGGCTGACAACGCGATCATCGACAATTGCGGCCTGCAGGCCCGGCTGGATGACTTAAGCCTCAAAGCCCAAGACGACGCGATTGACTTGAATGGAGATGTAACCATCACAATCTTCGAATGCAGTCGAACCAGCGAGCGCGACTTTCAGCGGGGCGAACAAAAAAGAGCCATCCTGGCGAATATGTCCACCGCGGCGACCGTCGAGCTGCGCGACAATTGTGCTTATTTCAAACTCATTGATCTTACACTTACGGCCCCTGAAGAACAGCGCGAGCAACTTCTGAAGGACGACACTCTGGACTCTGTTAAAGAATTGATGCTGGCCGCTGTGGACCTTGTTTTGAACGAAACCCCATTGTGTCCGGAATTGCCAGCAGAACTCGCTTCACTCGATCCGGTTTACGACAATGGCGGCCCGAAAGAAATCGGAGAAGGCGGGCTGGGTGTCTTTCTTGACGGATCGGTGGATTTCAGCCCGTCGACAATCCTCGACATTCTGACGACCCTTCAACAAAATGAACTGATCCCCGGACCGCCATAGCGACACAGTTTTTCCCTGCCACCGAAGTAGCCTGCCCCTTTCCTCCGGCCGCTAGAACTGGTTTGAATCAAAAAACGCCGCGTTGCCCAAGGCATCGCGGCGCTTCGAATCTCGCAGCAGGTTAAATCAGCTCTGCTTGGTCACCTGGGTGAAGTCCAGCTCGACCGGTGTTTCGCGGCCAAAGATCGAGACCGAAACCTTCAACTTTTGGTTCTCGTCGTCCACGCCTTCGACCATGCCGTCGAAATCCTCGAACGGGCCGTCGTTGACCTTGACCTTCTCGCCGACCTCGAAGGTGATCATCAGTTTCGGCGCTTCTTCGCCTTCCTGAACGCGGTTGAGTATCTGGTTCACCTCGGCATCGCGCATCGGCATCGGGCGGCCTTGCGGGCCCAGGAAACCGGTGACGCGGTTGATCGAGTTCACAAGGTGATAGCCCTGATCCGACATCTCCATATGCACCAGCACGTAACCGGGCATAAAGCGGCGTTCGGTGGTGACCTTCTTGCCCCGGCGCACTTCGATCACCTCTTCGGTGGGCACCAGAACCTCGTCGATATCGTCCTCAAGGCCGTGTTCGGCCACCGACGTGCGGATCTGTTCTGCGATCTTCTTTTCGAAATTCGAAAGAACGCTGACCGAGTACCACCGTTTCGCCATGAACCTGTCGTCCTTGTTTTTCTCAGGCAGCGGCAACGCGTGCCCGTGATTGAAATTCCATTACGCTACCCGGAATAAAAAGCGGCGCGCGGTCCGAATCGCCGCACGCCCATTCCGAATAGTTCCGCGTGACCTACAAGGACATCGCGAGCTGTGCAAGGGGGAAGCAGTGTTTCCACCCTGCCCGCGCGGGTTTAGCCGAACATGCCGAGGATCAGTTGCAGACCGCCGCGAATGCCCAGATCGACCAACGCAAAGAACACAGCGGTCAGGGCCGCCATGATGAACACCATGACCGTGGTCAGCAGAACCTCGCGGCGCGTCGGCCAGACGACCTTTGCGACTTCGGCGCGGACTTGCTGAATGAACTGGATCGGATTAATGGTAGCCATTTGGCGGTGTTCTCTCTGCTAGCGGATGGGCCGGACATAACCGGGCATTGCGGCAATTTCAAGGGCTGTCAGGGCTTGGGCTTGTCGTCCCATTCATCGCTGAGGATGCGCCGCGCGTCCCCTTCAGGGTCGTCGTACTGGTTCGAGCGGACAGTATAGACAAACGCCACCAGCCCAACCCCACCCAGAAACAGGGAAATCGGTATCAGATAGGCCAGAACTTCCATCGCTTTACCTTACCCGCAACGCGTTCAAAGAAACGGTGATCGACGAGGTCGACATCGCCAGCGCCGCAATCAGCGGCGTCGCCAGACCAACCACAGCCAACGGCACTGCGATGATATTATAGACGGTGGCGATGCGAAAGTTTTCGCGAATCCGTTTTGTCGCTTTGGCAGCGGTATCGCAGGCATCGGCGATAGGTGACAGGTCATTGCCCAGCAGCACGATGTCGGATGCCACCCGCGCGGCATCCAGTGCCGAGGCCGGAGAGATCGACACATGCGCCGCCGCCAGCGCCGCCGTGTCGTTCAGCCCGTCGCCCACCATCAGCACATGGTGGCCCTGATCGCGCAGCGCCTCGACATGCGTGGCCTTGTCCTGCGGCAGAGCCTGCGCAATCCAGTTCTCAATCCCCAGCCTGCCCGCCAGTGCCTGTACCGCGCCCTTTGTATCGCCTGAGATCAGGATGACCTCTTTGCCCGCATCGCGCAGCGTCTGCACCGCCTCCGCAGCGCCCGGGCGCAGCGCGTCCGAGAACAGGAATGCCGACGGCGCTTGCCCGGCGATGGCCAGCCATGCGGCGGTCTGGTCGCCTTCGTCTGCACCGGTCCACGCGGCGCGGCCCAGACGCACGCGTTGGCCGCGCCACGTGCCCTCGGTGCCATAGCCCGGAACCTCGGTGACGTCTTTCAGCGTGGCGGGTTTGATCCCGGCCTCACGCGCGGCCTTGGTCAAAGCAACCGACAACGGGTGCGAGGACGCCTCGGCCAGGGCCAGTGCGACCTCAAGATCAGTGCGGGAGTGATCGCCCAGATTGGTCAGTTCCGGCGTGCCCGAGGTCAGCGTGCCGGTCTTGTCGAAGACAACCGTATCGACCTCGGCCAGACGTTCCAGCGCGGTGGAGTGTTTGATCAGCATCCCCTTGCGGAACAACCGCCCCGAGGCCGCCGTGGTCACCGCAGGCACGGCCAGACCCAGCGCACAAGGGCAGGTGATGATCAACACGGCGGCGGCGATGTTCAGCGCCGTCCGCACGTCACCGGAATAGATATACCACCCCACAAAGCTGAGCGCCGACAGGATATGCACCCCCGGCGCATAGAGCTTGGCCGCCTTGTCGGCCAGCGAGGTGTAGCGCGACCGGCCAGACTCGGCGATGGCCACCAGATCGGCCATACGGTGCAGCGAAGTATCCTCGCCCACTGCCGTTGCGCGGATGGTCAGGGGGCCGGTCAGGTTGACCTCACCGGCGCTGACAGTCGTGCCCGCCTCGGCGAAGACCGGCAGGGTTTCTCCGGTCAGAAGCGACCGGTCGAGTTCGGACTGGCCCGAGACAATTTCGCCATCCACAGGCATCCGCCCACCGGGACGGACAAGGATCAGGTCGCCCACACTCAGCGTGGCAACGGCCACCTCTTCTTCGGCCCCGTCCACCACGCGAATGGCGCGGGGCACTTCGAGCGCGGTCAGCTCCTCGGCCGCGGATCGGGCAGCGGCGCGCGTGCGATAATCCAAGTATCGCCCGGCCAGCAGGAAGAAGGTCAGCGTCAGGGCGGCGTCGAAATAGGCATGCTCGCCGCTCAGCGCGGTTTCCCACAGCGATGTGACCAGCGCCAGCAGGATCGCCAGTACGATTGGCACGTCCATATTGAGACGACGCACGCGCAAGGCCGACCAGGCATTCGCAAAGAAGGGCTGGGCGGAAAAGGCAATCGCAGGCAGCGCAATCGCCGCCGAAATCCAGTGGAACATGTCCCGCGTTGCATCCGCCGCCCCGGACCAGACCGAGACCGACAGCAGCATCACGTTCATCGAGGCAAACCCGGCCACCGCCAGCCGCATAAGCAGATCACGCCCCGCCTTGTCGGCCTGCGTGGCGGACAGGGCGCCGGGGTCCAACTCATGCGCCTCAAAACCCGCGTTTTCCAGCACCGGAATCAGATCGACAGCACGAAGATCGGGCGCAGCTTTGATCATAGCGCGTTTCAGGGTCAGGTTGACGCGCGCATCCTCGACGCCGGGCGTGGCGTTCAGCGCACGCTCGACCGTCGAGATACAGGCCGAGCAATGGATACCTGGCAACGACAGCGCGATCTGCACGTCCTGAGGGATCGGCCGTGCCGGTTCTGCAGGGGCTGCGATACAACCCGGACAAGCCACTGTGCCGGAACTCATCTGCGCCACAGTCCCCTACCCCTTCACATAGAGCGGTACGCGCTGCGCGAATTCCGCTCCGCTATGGTCTTTGGCAACCAGACGGATGTTCCAGTTGCCCTTGCCCAGCGACGCGGGCGTTGCATAGGCGATGCCGTCAAAGGTGAAATCGGGAGCGAAATCCTCTTTGACGTGAGTAGCCCGACCCACAACGGCCTGCAGCTCGGCCACCTGAACCGGCGCACCGGTCTGGTCGGTGATATGCAGGATCAGCAATCCGCCGGAAACCTCGGCCCGGATCTCCCAACCCAGAGCCTGCTGTTCCTGCAGGCGTTCGTTGAACTCCTGACTGGCCACGTAGGAGTTTTTAACCTCAAGCCCCGGAAAGGTCTTCACAGCACTGTAGGCCAGCACCAGATTGACGGCGATGATCACACTGAAGGCCCCAACAAACACGGCCAGCGCGTGTTTTCCGGTGAATTGACGTTCTGCCATCTTACTGCCCTCGTCCGTTGAAGGTCGTGTCCTTATAGGCGCGCTCACCGCTTTGCAGGTCTTCGACCCATATGCGCACAGGCGTCACATCCTCTGCCGCTGGACCAGTCTCTTTACGCGCAACGATATAGACACGCTCAAGCTGGGCAGTATCGGCTGTGACATTTACTGTATCAAGATTCGTGCCCTCAATCACGATCCGCATGGCCGGATCGCCGGTCAGCGACAATTTGAACAAGCGATCCTCGCCATGCTTATTGCGTAGCCGAACGTCGTAGGTGTTGCGGATCGTCCCGTCAGACAGGGTCACAAAGGTCGGATTCCGCACCGGTGCGACGGTCAGGTCGATTTCCGAGCGGATGAACAACGCGAACAGCAGCGCAAAGCCCACCGCCGACCACATGGCCGTATACATGATGGTCCGCGGGCGCAGAATGTGCTTCCAGATGTTCTTGGGCGGCTGACCAGCGCGTTCGCGGGTCTCGTCGCTCAGCGCCATATAATCGATCAGACCGCGCGGCTTGCCGATCTTGGCCATCATGTCGTCACAGGCGTCAATACACAGCGCGCAGGTGATGCATTCCAACTGCTGGCCATCACGGATGTCGATTCCCACCGGGCAGACATTGACGCAGGCCATACAGTCGATGCAATCGCCAAGCTCGGAATCCGCCGTGCGCTTGCCCTTGCCGCGCGGTTCGCCCCGCCACTCGCGGTAGCCCACGACCAGAGTATCCTCGTCCATCATCGCGGCCTGAATACGCGGCCACGGGCAGGCGTAGATACAGATCTGTTCCCGCGCAAACCCACCAAACAGAAAAGTGGTGCCGGTCAGAATCAACACGGTCGTATAGGCCACGGGATGCGCGTTTCCAGTCACCAGATCGCGCAGCAATGTGGGCGCATCGGCAAAGTAAAACACCCATGCCCCGCCGGTCGCCAGACCAATCAGCAACCAAACCGTCCACTTCGTGACCCGCAGACGCGCCTTGCGCAAATCCATCTTTTCCTGCCGATGCAGACGCAGACGCGCGTTGCGGTCGCCCTCGATCCAGCGTTCGACCAGAATGTAGAGGTCGGTCCACACCGTCTGCGGACAGGCATAGCCACACCATACGCGTCCCAAAGCCGAGGTGAACAGGAACAGGCCCAAACCGGCCATGATCAACAGACCGGCCACGAAATAGAACTCGTGCGGCCAGATCTCGATCCAGAAGAAATAGAACCGGCGGCTTGCCAGATCCAGCAGCACCGCCTGATCCGGCAGGCTGGGGCCACGGTCCCATCTGATCCACGGAGTGATGTAGTAGATCCCCAGAGTAACCGCGAGGATGATCCATTTCAGGTTTCTGAACGGGCCGGATACACGACGGGGGAAAATAGGCTCCCTTGCAGCATATAGGCTGGGGGCGGGGTCGGAATCGCTCACGAGCTGGCTCCAGATTTGGCTTTATTTTTTGTGTCTTGTCCCAGATCACACAGATAAGCTCTTTGACATGGGTCAAAAGCGCATCGTGCAGACACCTTTTGTCACATGCGACCGGATTGCCGCCGAAGCCACGATACGAAGGTTCTGACCGCCGGACGCATAGAGTTTTCAGTGGTTACAATATGATATCCGCTGTTACCCGGCTGGCAAAACAGTTCGACCAGCCGTCCGTCGGCGATGTCGGATTCGACAAAATGCCGCGCCGTCACCGTGACGCCCTGACCCGTGCGGAGCCCGTCCAGCAGCAGGTTTCCGGGCAATGCAATTCGCCCTGCACGGGGGCCGTGCTCTACGCCTTGTCCAGCAAGCCATGTCGTTGCTTCAGTGGTCCCGAACTCTTCCAGCCAAGGCAGCTGACTTAACTCGGCAGCAGTCCAGTTCGTCTTGTCCCCCAGCAATGAAGGCGCGGCCACTATGGTAATCGGGCTTGGCAATAAAAGCTCGGATGTCACTCCGGGCCAACCTCCCGCTCCATAACGGAGAGCCACATCCACCCCGCCGGGCCCGAGAGTCACAAGCTTTGGGGTGGGTTCCAACGCCAAGTCAATATCCGGATGTTCCGCCTGAAAAGCCGGCAGCCTTGGCATCAGCCACGATGCGGCGAAAGACGGGGTTAGAGAAACATGAACCGGCCGATCAAGGCCCGATTGCACCAGATCAGTCACTGCCGCGCCAATGGCGCGAAACCCAAGGTGTAAAGCTTGGGCCAGGTGCTCACCCTCGGGTGTTAGAACCATCGACTTGCCCGACCGGTTCAGAAGGCTGGTACCTAAGTGCTTTTCCAACGCCCGCAGCTGCTGGCTGATTGCAGCGTGGCTGACATTCAGCATCGAACCCGCCTGCACCACATTACCCGTTTCCGCAAAGGCAGAAAAAGCCCTGAGCGCTGCAAAGGGCGGCATCTTCATCCAATCCATCTGTAAGCCTTACTTACACACTGACAAGGTAATTGAGTCGCATTTTAGGGCCCACAGGGCAATCCTCAAATAAGCTACAAACAGCAAAGGAGTGCAAAAATGCTTTCGATCCTAGCGCGCAGTTTCATGACCGCGACCCAAAGCATGGACCGCAATCAGCAAGAAAAGGAACACCGCCAGAATTGGTTGCCGGAGGCGCATTGGTGGAAACAAAAAAGCGATGCGCGCGAAAAGGTGAGTCTGGACCACACCTTTTTTCGTCGGTAGTCTAAAAAGTCAGCACCGGCTGTTCTGGAAACGCGCGAACAGATGGAACAGCCGGTGCTTCAACCTTCGGACGGCGAACCGTCCGGAGGTATTCTTTTCGCCTTACTGACCGCCACCCAGCTGGTGGACATAAGCGGTCACGGCGCGGATCTGCGCCTGAGTCAGGCGGTTTTCCCACGGAGGCATAACGCCGAAGCGGCTGTAGGTGACCGTCTTGGTCAAAGCCTCTTCGCTGCCACCGTACAACCAGATCGCGTCGGTCAGGTTCGGCGCGCCCTGGAAGACATCGCCTTTGCCGTCTTCGCCGTGGCAGGCCGCGCAATTGTCTTCGAAGACAATCTTACCGGCTTCAGCCGCGGCGTCATCCGACTGGGCGTTGGTCAGGGACATCACATATTGAACGACCTGAGTGATCTCATCCTTTTCCAGAAGCTCGCCAAAGGCCGGCATCTCGGAATAGCGCGCATCGTCGCTTTCTTCATTCCTGATACCATAGGCAACGGTATATTCGATATCCTCAAGCGAACCGCCCCAAAGCCAGGCGTCATCCAGAAGGTTCGGGAAGCCGGTGGCCCCCTGCGCGCCCGAGCCGTGGCACTGCGCACACCAGGTGCGGAACACGGCACCACCCGAATTCACAGCGTATTGCTGCAATTCGGCGTCCGCCGAGATTTCCTCAAGCGGCGTTTCCACCAGCCGCGCATTCCAAGGCGCGTTGGCTTCTTCGAAGGACACGATATCCTGCTGCACTTCCCCGCGCGAGGACCAGCCAACAACACCAGCGGTTGCCGATTGAACCAGCGGCCATGCCGGATACATGATGGTGTAGATCACGCCCCAGAAGATACAGGCGTAGAAGGTCCACAGCCACCAGCGAGGCATCGGATTGTCGAATTCTTCGATACCGTCCCAGCTGTGACCCGTGGTATTCGGATCGCCAGGCTGTTTATCAGGTGTCTTGCTCATGGCCGCGCCTCCTTGGATTCGGCGGGTTTGTCTTGATGCCGGAAGGGGATGTTGGCGGTGTCGTTGTATTCCTTGCTGGAACCGGGGCGGAAAACCCACACCACGATGCCAATGAAGAAAGTGAACAACAACAACAGCATCCAGCTATCCGCGAACTGTCTGAGGAGTGTGTATTCTTCCATAACGCCCTCCTTAGCGGCTTGCGTCCGGGGTGAAGGTCGAGAAATCGACCAGCGTGCCCAGCATCTGAAGATAAGCCACCAACGCATCCGCTTCTGTCAGCTCTGGCTGACCATCGAAATTGCGCACGCTGACCTTGTCGCCATAGCGCTCAAGCAGCCCGTCATAGTCGCTGTCGGGATCGGCCTGCGCACGGAAGTCAGCCTCGGCATTGGCCAGCATGTCCTCGGTGTAAGGCGTGCCGACAACAGCGTTCGCCTGCATGATGTCACCGATATACTTGCCGTCCAGCTTGCGGTTTTCGAGGAAGCCGTATTTCGGCATCACCGATTCCGGCACAACCGACTGCGGATCACGCAGGTGGTCCACATGCCACTGGTCCGAATAGCGGCCTCCCACACGGGCCAGATCAGGACCGGTCCGCTTGGAACCCCACTGGAACGGGTGATCATACATCGATTCAGCCGCCAATGAGTAGTGGCCATAGCGTTCGACCTCGTCCCGCATGGGGCGGATCATCTGGCTGTGGCAGACATAGCAGCCTTCGCGAATGTAGATTTCACGCCCTGCCATCTCGAGAGGGGTGTAAGGGCGCATGCCCTCCACCTTCTCGATGGTGTTCTCAAGGTAGAACAGCGGGGTGATCTGAACGATGCCACCGATGGTCACGACCAGAAAGCTGAACACCAGCAGGAGGGTCGCGTTGGTCTCGAGGATCTTATGTTTGTCGAGAATTGCCATTGCTCCGGCCCTCCTTATTCAGCCGGGACCGCGACGGACAGGCTGGCCTCTTTGGCCGGCGCTTTCCGCACAGTCATCCACAGGTTGTAGCACATGATCACGGCACCAGCGACGAACATCACGCCACCCAGAGCACGCACCACATACATCGGGAACTTGGCAGCCACGGTGTCGGCGAACGAGTTCACCAGGAAGCCGTTGGCATCCACCTCACGCCACATCAGGCCTTCCATGATACCTGTGACCCACATCGACGCGGCGTACAGAACGATGCCGATCGTGGCGAGCCAAAAGTGCCAGCTGACCATCTGCAGCGAATACAGACGCTCACGCTTCCACAGGACGGGAACCAGGAAGTACAGCGCACCAAAGGTGATCATGCCGTTCCAGCCCAGCGCGCCCGAGTGCACGTGACCAATGGTCCAGTCCGTGTAGTGAGACAGCGAGTTCACGGCGCGGATCGACATCATCGGACCTTCAAAGGTGGACATGCCGTAGAAGCCGACCGAGATTACCATCATACGGATCACTGGATCGGTGCGCAGCTTGTCCCATGCGCCCGACAGGGTCATCAGACCGTTGATCATACCACCCCAGGACGGCATCCACAGCACGACCGAGAACACCATGCCCAGCGTCGAAGCCCAGTCAGGCAGCGCGGTATAGTGCAGGTGGTGCGGACCGGCCCAGATATACAGGAAGATCAGCGCCCAGAAGTGGATGATTGACAGCTTGTAGCTGAACACCGGACGTTCGGCCTGTTTCGGGATGAAGTAATACATCATGCCCAGGAAACCGGCAGTCAGGAAGAAGCCCACAGCGTTGTGGCCGTACCACCACTGGATCATGGCGTCTTGTACGCCCGACCAGACGATGACCGATTTCGAACCCCAGATGCTGACCGGGATGGTGATGTTGTTCACCACGTGCAGCATTGCAACGGTCACGATAAAGGCCAGGTAGAACCAGTTGGCCACGTAGATATGCGGCTCTTTCCGCTTGATCACGGTGCCCAGATATACGGCCAGATAGGCGACCCAGACGATGGTCAGCCACAGGTCAACATACCATTCGGGTTCGGCATACTCTTTGGATTGCGTACCACCCAGAACATAGCCGGTTGCAGCCAGAACGATGAACAGCTGATAGCCCCAGAACACGAACCACGCCAGATTGCCACCCCACAAGCGCGCGGCGCTGGTGCGTTGCACCACGTAGAATGAGGTCGCAATCAGTGCGTTACCACCAAATGCAAAAATCACTGCCGAGGTGTGCAGCGGACGCAAACGGCCAAAGTTCAGATAACCCTGCGCCCATTCAAAGTTCAGCGCCGGAAAGGCCAACTGGAACGCGATAAAGGTTCCTGCGACGAAACCGATCACCCCCCAAAAGGCGGTTGCGATCACGCCATAGCGGATCACCCCATCCATGTACTCACCGGAATGATCCTCGAATTTCTCTGGCTCATCCGTGTTTCTCAGCGTCCAGATGAACAAACCGCCGGCGATCAACATCACCAGAATTGCATGCACCTGATACGCCAAATCGCGTGCATAATTGGTTGCGATCGCGGCGAATACCGCAATCACACCAAGCACGATCAGCTTGATATAATTTGACATATTGCGTCCCTTTGCCATGCCCCGCGCGATTCTTTGGTGTCGCGAGACCCATTTGACTGGCTGCTGTTTTCTACGACAGCTGCTCAAACTGCTTTGATCTGTGTCAAGACAGAGCTCCGCATACTATGACAATGCTGAGGAAACGAATGGGCTGGAACGTCGCAGGGAACCGGCCCGTAAGCACGAGGTCAACATGGCTTACAAATCTCTCCTCACTGTTATGACAGAAACCACGCAATCTGACTCGGCACTTGCACAGGTCGTGGCGCTGGCTGGGGCTCAGGACGCGCATGCTGAAGCACTGTGTCTTGGCGTCGACCGCAGCCAGACAGGGTATTATTATGCGGGCGCTAACGCTCTGATTCTTCAGGAAACCCTAAGCCGGGCCAATGCTGAAGCCGAAGAGATTCTGGCATTCGCAAAAGACTTCTTTAGCAAGTCAGGAGTGCGATGGTCTGCCGAATCCGGTGTTGCGCAAATCGCCGATTTGGGGCGACATGTTGCGCATCGCGCCCGGTTTTCCGACCTTGTCGTTTTGCCGCAGCCCTACGGTGAAAACCGCGGCGTCGAAGCGGAACCCATTGTCGAAGCCGCGATGTTCGAAGGGCACACCCCTGTGTTAATTGTTCCGGACTCGGCTAAAGTCTTCAGCAAGCCCGGCACCATTTTGATCGGCTGGAATGAAAGCGTCGAGGCCATGCGCGCTATTCGCCGGGCTTTGCCTTTCCTTATTGCGGCAACCCAAGTGCGTATCGTTGTAATTGACCCGCCTCGGCATGGCCCGGATCGTTCGGACCCCGGTGGGATGCTGTCACAGATGCTGTCGCGCCATGGGGTCAAGTGTGAAATAGATGTTCTCAGCAAAACCATGCCACGGGTATCAGATATCCTGAACCGTCACGCTGTGGATACTCAGGCTGATATGATCGTCATGGGGGCTTACGGCCACTCGCGCTTCCGCGAAGCCATTCTTGGCGGCGCAACTCGCAACATGTTGGAACAATCCTCGGTTCCGGTCTTTCTGGCGCACTGAAAGGCGTCAGACCAGAAAGCCACCATCCGAGTCGTCACCCGCTTCTTCCATAAGGCGGCCCATATCGGGGATCGTCACGTGGCGCTTGCCTTCCAACAGGATGACCTCATCTTTTTTGAGCGCCGAGATCTGGCGGCTGACCGTTTCCAGTGTCAGGCCGAGGTAATCGGCCATCGCCTCGCGGGTCAACGGCAGGTCGAAGACGATGGGTCCCCCTTTTTGGTTGATTGAGGCATCGCGGCGCGCGATGATCGACAGCAGGCTCGCGATCTTCTCGCGCGCGGTCTTGCGCCCCAGCACCAGCATCCATTCGCGGGCCGCGTCCAACTCGTCCAGAGTCATCTGCAGCAACCGATGCGCGATGTGCGGAGTAGTGTTCATCAGTTCTTCGAAAGGCTTCTTTCGAAAACAGCACATGACCAGATCGGTCGTCGCCTGCACATCATAGGGGGCCGATTCGCGCCCCGGACGCCCGACGAAATCGCTGGGCAGCAAAAGGCCCACCATCTGGGTCCTGCCATCTTCCATCGTCTGGGTCAAAGTGGCGATACCAGAGACGACGGACCCAACGAAATTCATTTGGTCACCTGACCAGATGACCGTCTGTCCGGCTTCGAAACTACGATAATATTTAATGCCTTCAAGCTCTTCCAGCTCATCGGCATCACAATGGGCACACACGGCCCGATGTCGGATCGGGCAGTCTGCACAGTTCGTATGGTCGATCTTGAATGTGGGTGTCATGCGCGCTTCCACTTGATCTCTATCAAAGCATCTGTTCGTGGCGTCCTCTAACCGTACCGGTATGATAGTAAAACCACAACTGGCACGGCTTGGACTATTTGACGCGAAAGTCCCGCGTTACACAAGCTATCCCACCGCCCCCCACTTCAGCAATGACGTGGGGTCAGAGCTTTTTGGAGACTGGATTTCCGGCATCACACCCGGAAGCGAGATCTCGTTGTATATCCACGTTCCGTTCTGCCGCAGGCTATGCTGGTTCTGCGCATGCCGTACACAAGGCACCCAGACGGACAACCCAGTCATAGCCTATGTGGATGTCCTCAAGGCCGAGCTGGACCTGTTGGCTGCGCGCTTGCCCGAGGGTGTGACCCTGTCGCGTCTGCATTGGGGTGGAGGCACGCCGACCTTGCTGAACGCGGATCTGATGCGCGAACTGGCGGCGCGAATTCTGGACGTGGTGCCTTTGGGGCCGAATGCCGAGTTTTCGGTCGAGATCGACCCCAATGAGATTGACGAGGCGCGTTTGGATGCGCTGGCCGAGGCCGGCATGAACCGCGCCTCAATTGGGGTGCAGGATTTCGACGACGAGATACAGAAGACCATCGGCCGCATCCAAAGCTATGACACCACACGCAAGGCCGTGGACATGATCCGCGAACGCGGCATCACCAGCTTGAACGCCGATATCCTCTATGGTCTGCCGCATCAGACCAAGACCCGGATGACGGAAAGCGTGCAAAAACTGCTGTCGCTCAGCCCCGACCGGGTGGCGCTTTACGGCTATGCACATGTGCCGTGGATGGCCAAACGGCAGCAGATGATCCCCTCGGACGCGCTGCCTACTCCGGAACAGCGTCTGGATCTGTTCGACACCGCCCGTCGTCTGTTCATGTGGGACAATTACGCCGAGATCGGCATCGACCACTTCGCCACGCAGGATGACGGCCTGACCCGCGCACTGAACGCAGGCAAGCTGAAGCGGAACTTCCAAGGCTATACCGACGATCAGGCCGAAGTTCTGATCGGTGTCGGGGCCAGTTCGATCTCGCGCTTTCCGCAGGGCTATGCGCAGAACGCGCCCGCAACGTCCGCCCATACCAAGGCCGTCCGAGAGGGGCGATTCTCAACCTCGCGCGGACACCTGTTCAAAGGTCAGGACGTACTGCGCGCGCGCCTGATCGAGGCACTGATGTGCGATTTTCAGATCAACACAGCCGAAATCCTGCGCGACCACGACATCTCCGTCGCCGAATTGCAGGGCATGTATGCGGACGCCAACGCCGCCTTTGACGGGCTGCTGCGCATCACCGAGGATGGCCTTTACATCCCGCAAGAAGCCCGCGCCTTGACCCGCATGATCGCCCGCAGCTTTGACGCCTATGACCTGAGCAAGGCAGGCCACAGCTCGGCGATCTGACCTCTTTCCGGCGGGCCGGGTTCACGGCCAGCCGACCCCCAACCCGCACAGGGGCTTGACGCAGGCCTCTGGTTTTCTCCACACTTGGGGCGTGCAATCGCACCCCGAGGCAGGCGAATTCGCAGACAGCTTTTACCGACGCAACCGCGCCGGACAGCCCTTTTCGTGCAGGTATATCTGCAACCTGAAAGAGGGACAGCACCCATGCGCGTTTTCACCGTCCTCGGCCCCAGCCAATCGGGCAAAACCACTCTGGTCGAGGCCATCAGCCGCCTCGACGGGCGGCCCACCACATTCGACGTGTCCGGGACCGTGCATTTGCACGGTTTTTCTTACTTGGACGAACCCTGGTGCGCCATCGACGTCGACGGGGGCGGCGATAACCTGGCCTATGTCGGCCCTGCCATGGCGATCTCGGACGCAGCGGTCGTGGTCGTTCCACCCGACCCCAACGCAGCCGTCCTCTGCGCCCCCTATCTGCGCCTGGTCGAAGAGGCCGGCATCCCTTGTTTCCTGTTCATCAACCGCATGGACAGCCCCAGTGGACGCATCCGCGACATCATCTCGGCGCTGCAAACCTATTGCACGCACCACATCGCCCTGCGCCAAGTGCCGATCCGCGAAGGCGACACGATTGTTGGTGCGGTCGACCTGATCTCAGAGCGGGCGTGGAAGTATCAGGAAGGCCAACCCTCGGCCCTGATCGAGCTGCCGCAATCGGTTGAGGATCGCGAGCAAGAGGCACGAACTGAACTGCTGGAGACGCTGTCGGATTTCGACGATCACCTGCTGGAACAGCTGATCGAAGACAAACAGCCCCCCAACGGTGAGATTTACGATCTGGCCGCGCAGGTCCTGCAGAACCACCAACTGATCCCGGCCTGTCTGGGCGCGGCCAGCCATGGCAACGGGCTGACCCGCCTGATGAAAGCCCTACGGCACGAAGCACCCGAATTCGACATCGCTGCCGACCGGGACGAGGCCGCCGAGAACGCCCGCGCCATCGCAGGCTTTGCGGATGTGAAAAAGCATATCGGCAAGATCGTCGTCCTGCGGGGCCTGGGTGACGGCGTCACAGCGCATGAGGCATTGGGCGGTGAGACCGTCGGCAATCTGACCACGCTGGACGCCAAGACCCAGATCGCGGACCTGCCCGCCGGGCAGATCGGGCTGGCGGTAAAATCCGATCACCTGAACCCCGGCAACATCTATGACAGCAAAGGCGCGACACCGCTGCCCGAATGGGCCTCGTCACACCCGGCGGGGCACCGTCAGGTCGTCTCACCCGCGCATGAGCGCGACGACGTGCGCCTGTCCAACGCCCTGTCGCGTCTGGTCGAGATCGACCCCGGCCTGCATCTGGGACAAGACGACCTGAGCGGCCACGCGGTTCTGGGCTCTCAAGGCCCACAGCACATGCGGCGCGTGACGGCGAAGCTGGCCGAGGATTTCGGGATCGAGATCGCCACCGACACCGTCGAAACAGCCTATCGCGAGACGATCCGCGCACCCGTCGAACATCGCCACCGTCACCGCAAACAGTCGGGCGGCGCAGGGCAGTTTGCCGACGTGGTGATCTCAGTCGCGCCCATGCCACGCGGGGCGGGGTTCCAGTTCGAAGAGGTTGTCAAAGGCGGCGCGGTCCCGCGCAACTATATCCCCTCGGTCGAACATGGGGCCAAGGACGCGCTGGAGCAGGGGCCCGAAGGGTTTCCCGTGGTTGATGTCAAAGTCACGTTGAGCGACGGCAAGCACCACAACGTGGACAGTTCCGATTACGCCTTCCGCACCGCAGGCAAGAACGCGGTGCGCGAAGCCCTGCCACAGGCCAAGCCGGTGGTGCTGCAACCGATCCTAAATGCGGAGATCCACCTGCCCTCGGATTTCGTCGGCGATCTGGTGCCCACCATCAGTTCCTTGCAGGGTCAGGTGCTGGGGTTTGAAGGCAATCCAAACGCCTCAGGCTGGGAGATTTTCAATGCCCAGCTTCCCGCCGTGGCCGAAGATGAACTGCACCGCACCCTCGCCAGCGCCACACGCGGCACCGGCTGGGTCAAGCTGAGTTTTGATCACTATGAGGAACTGCGTGGTCCGGTGCCGAAACCGGCAGCGCAGGAAAAAGCCAGCGCGTAAAAAAAAGGCGGGCTGGGATCAGCCCGCCGCCGCAATCAGCTCGCGGGTATAGTCGGTCTGGGCGTTCTCGAACAGATCTTCTGCCGTGCCCATCTCGACCACATCTCCGTTGCGCATGACGATCACGTTGTGGGACATGGCGCGTACGACTTTCAGGTCGTGGCTAATGAACAGATAGGCCAGCCCGTATTTGCGCTGCAGATCGCGCAGCAGATCGACGATTTGCACCTGCACAGTCATGTCCAGCGCGCTAGTCGGTTCGTCCAGCACCAACAGCTTGGGCCGCAGCACCATGGCGCGCGCGATGGCGATCCGCTGACGCTGCCCGCCCGAGAATTCGTGGGGATATCGGTCCATTGCGGCGGGGTCGAGGCCCACTTCGGTCATCACCTCGGCCACCAGATCACGCGGGGCGCGGTGCGGGTCGACCTTGTGGATCGCCAACCCCTCGGCAATGATCTGCATGCAGGTCATCCGCGGGCTTAGGCTGCCGAACGGGTCCTGAAACACGATCTGCATATCTTTGCGCAGCCGTCGCAACTCGCGCGTGGACCAGCGGCGCACGTCCTGATCACGGAAGGTGATCCCGCCCTCGGACGCAATCAGCCGCATGATCGCCAGCGCCAGCGTCGTCTTACCCGAACCACTTTCGCCGACGATGCCCAGCGTCTCACCCGCGCGCACGCTGAGCGTGGCGTCATTAACCGCCTTCACATGACCCACAGTGCGTTTCAGAAATCCGCGCTGGATCGGGAACCAGACCTTGAGGTGATCTGTCCGTGCAACCTCTTCGGCATCCGACGCCACCGGATCAGGCTGACCCGAGGGCTCGGCCCCCAGCAGTTTGCGCGTATAGGGGTGTTGGGGGTTGTCAAAAATCTCGGTCGTGACGCCGGTCTCGACAATCTCACCGTCTTTCATCACACAGACCCGGTCGGCGATGCGGCGCACGATGCCAAGGTCATGGGTAATGAACAGCATCCCCATGTTTTCCGACTTTTGCAGCTCGGCCAGCAGTTCAAGGATTTGCGCCTGAATGGTCACGTCCAGAGCCGTTGTGGGTTCATCCGCGATCAGAATATCGGGCTTGTTGGCCAGCGCCATGGCGATCATCACCCGTTGCCGCTGCCCGCCTGACAACTGATGCGGATAGCTGTCCAGCCGGTCACGCGGATCACGGATGCCCACCTTGGTCAGCAGTTCCACAATCCGGTCTCGTGCAGCATCCCCAGTCAGACCCTGATGCAGGGCCAGCGATTCCGCCATCTGTTTCTGGATCGTGTGCAATGGGTTCAGCGAGGTCATCGGCTCCTGGAAGATAAAGCTGATGTCGTTTCCACGCACATCCATCAACTTGTCCTCTGACGCTCCGATCATTTCATCGCCGTCATATTTGACCGAACCTTCAACGATCGCACTGTCGCCCAGCAACGACACCGTGGACAGCGCCGTCACTGATTTGCCCGACCCGGATTCGCCCACCAAAGCCACGGTTTCCCCACGATCAACGGTAAAGGACACGCCTTTGACAGCCGCCGAGACCTGACCATCCTGCTTGAACGAGACCTTCAGGTTGTTCACATCCAAAAGGCTCATGAGAAGGTCTTTCTGGGATCAAACGCATCGCGGACGCCTTCGAAGATGAAGACCAGAAGCGACAGCATAATGGCAAAGGTAAAAAACGCGGTAAAGGCCAACCATGGGGCCTGCAGGTTCTGTTTCGCCTGCAAGGTCAGTTCGCCCAGTGATGGGGCCGAGGACGGCAGGCCGAAGCCAAGGAAATCCAGCGAGGCCAAACCGCCAATTGTACCCGTCACGATGAACGGCATGAAGGTCAGCGTCGCCACCATGGCATTCGGCAGCATGTGGCGGAACATGATCGTCATGTTGCCCACGCCCAGCGCCCGTGCGGCGCGCACGTATTCAAGGTTTCGCGCCCGCAGGAATTCAGCCCTGACGACACCGACCAAGCCCGTCCAACTGAACAGGATCATCAGGATCACCAGCAGCCAGAAACTTCGCCCCAACACCGCAAACATGATGATGATGACATAAAGCGAGGGCGTCGCTGACCAGATCTCAATCACACGCTGAAATATCAGGTCCAGCCAACCGCCAAAGAAGCCCTGAATGGCCCCCGCAAAGATACCGACAATGCTGGCAGCGCCAGTTACCATCAGCGTGAACAGAATGGACAAACGGAAACCATAGATCACCCGCGCCAGCACATCGCGCTTGGTATCATCGGTACCCAGCAGGTTCTGCCCATTGGGCGGCAGCGGCGCGGCACCTGGGCGATCCACGCTGGTGTTGAAGGAATAGGGGATCAGCGGCCAGATTGCCCAGCCGCGTTCAAACCCGTCAGCTTCATAGGTGCCGGCCTCGATCTGTTCGATGATGCCTTCGGGGTCGTCGAAACAGTCTTCTATCCCGCCGCTGTCGATCAGGCACATGACCTCGGGGTCGCGATAGATCGCCTCGGTCTGGAAATCTCCTCCGAACTCCGTTTCGGCGTAGAAATTGAAGATCGGCGTGTAGAATTCGCCCCGGTACTTCAAAAGGATCGGCTTGTCATTGGCGATGAACTCGGCAAACAGAGACAGGCCGAAGAGGATCGAAAAGATGATCAGTGACCAGAAGGCCCGGCCATTGCGGCGGAAGTTGCGCCAGCGGCGCTGATTGAGCGGAGAAAGAGCCATTTACCCCTCGCGCTTTTCAAAGTCGATGCGCGGGTCGACCAGCACATACATCAGGTCACTGATGATGCCCACAACCAGCCCCATCAGGCCAAAGATAAACAAGGTGCCAAAGATCACCGGATAGTCGCGGGCCACGGCGGCCTCAAAGCCAAGTCTGCCCAGACCATCCAGCGAGAAGATCGTCTCGATAATGATCGAGCCACCAAAGAACACACCGATGAACACGGCTGGAAAGCCGGCGATCACGATCAGCATCGCGTTACGGAACACATGGCCATACAGCACCTTCCGCTCGCTCAGTCCCTTGGCGCGGGCGGTCATGACGTATTGCTTTTTGATCTCGTCCAGAAACGAGTTCTTGGTCAGCAGCGTCAGCGTCGCAAAAGCCGAAATCGTAAGCGCTATGATCGGCAAAGCGATGTGCCAGAAATAGTCCGTAATCTTGCCGAACAGGCTAAGGCTGTCCCAATTGTCCGAGGTCAGCCCCCGCAGCGGGAATATCTGCCAGTAGGAACCACCGGCGAACAACACCAGCAACAGGATCGCGAACAGAAACCCGGGTATGGCATAGGCAACAATGATCGCCCCGCTGGTCACGGTATCAAACCGCGATCCGTCCTTGACGGCCTTGCGAATGCCCAGCGGGATCGACACCAGATAGGCAATCAGGGTCGACCAAAGACCCAGCGAGATCGACACAGGCATCTTTTCCAACACCAGATCGATCACACTGATCGACCGGAAATAGCTCTCGCCGAAATCCAATGTCAGGTAGTTGCCCATCATGGACAGAAACCGCTCGACCGGCGGTTTGTCGAACCCAAACTCTTTCTCAAGCTCGGCGATGAATTCAGGCGGAAGACCACGGGCGCCGACGTATTTGTCGTCAAAGACCCCTCCGGCGGGTTCAGCGGCCGCTCCGGCGTCACCGCTGCCTGCAAAACCGGCAAAGACATCACCCTGCCCTTCGATTTGAGCAATGATCTGTTCGATCGGTCCACCGGGCACGAACTGAACCAGCGTGAAGTTGACAATCATGATGCCCAGAAGGGTCGGAATAACCAGCAACAGGCGTCTTAGAATATAGGCGCCCATGTTAACGCAGTGCGCCTTTTGCCTTCAGGTCAGCCTCTTTTTCAGGGTTTACCCACCAAAGATCCAGATAACCGAGCGTGAAAGGCGGCAGGTTTTCAGGGTATTCGTACATGTCGTAGTAAGCCGTCCAGTAGTCCGCGACATAACCGTCGGGGATGATAAAGAACTCATACCTCAGGACACGGTCCAATGCCATAAGTGCTGCGTCCTGTTCTTCCTGATTTGTCGTATCGAATGAGGATTCGATGACCGCGTCGACTAAAGGACTGGCCAAACCCGCAGGGTTGAACAGGCTAAAGGCGGCTTCTTCCGAACCGTACATCTGGCTAAGACCGCCGCCCGTCGACAAAAACGACCCATACCGGTTCGAATAAACCATGTCGTAGTCGCGCTCACGACGGCGCAATGTGAACTGTGACGGATCAACCTTCTCGGCCGAGGCATCCACGCCAATCGCCTGCAGGTTTTGAACGAAAGTCTCGATCATCGTGGCCGTCGATGTGGGAATGCTTGAGGCGTAAGGGATGTTCACCTTCAGCGTCTGCCCTTCAGCGTTGCGCCGCAGATTGCCGTCACCAACCGGCCAACCGGCCTCGTCCAGCAACTTCGAAGCCTTGCGCAGATTTCGACGATCATTCAGCCGCGCCGAATTGGATTCATGAGTAACCAAGGCAGGTTCACTTAGGACTTCGGCCGGCACAACGTCGCCCAGCGCCTCGAGGAAGGCAAGCTCAGCCCCTTCTGGTGCGCCTGTCGCTTCAAGATGAGTACCTTGCACAAACGAGCTGCGCGGTGAATTGAGACCGAACATCAGCGACTCATTTGCCCATTCGAAATTGAAAGCCAGCGCTATGGCTTTGCGGACATTCTTATCCTCGAACTGCGGCTTTCCCAGATTGAACACGAAACCCGATGGCGTCGGCGGGCTGCCATCCGTAATCTCATCACGAACGACCGACCCTTGGGTCAGCTTTGGAAAGTCATACCCCGAAGCCCAAAGCTTGGGGTCGCTTTCGATGCGCATTGTGTATTCGCCGGCCTTAAACCCTTCGAACGCGGCGGTCTGGTCGGCGAAATACTCGACCCGAATGGTGTCGTAGTTATTGCGCCCGACATTGATCGGCAAATCCTGCCCCCAATAATCGTCGCGCCGCTTGTAAACGATGCGGCGGTTAATGTCATAGCTATCCAGCTTGTACGGCCCCGACCCAACGGCCACTTCAAGCCGCGGTTCGTCCAGGCGGCGGCTCTCATCGGCCTCGAACCACGCTTTCGAAAACACCGGTGTCGAGCCAACCGTTTCGATCAACCCACGCCGCGTCACTTCGGGACTGAAGGTAAACTTGACCGTATGATCATCCAATGCTTCGGCACCGGTGACCATCCGGCCAACGGCCTGCGCATAAGATGGAAGACCCTGTTCGATAAACAGTCGGTGGCTATAGACCACATCTTCGGCAGTTACTGGCGATCCGTCCCAGAACGTTGCTTCGGGCCGGATGTGAAAGATCACATAGTTGCGGCCTTCGTCATACTCCATGCTTTCCGCAAGCAGACCATAGTATTGACCCACACTATCCGAGGTGCTGTCGATCAACGAGTCGTACTGCAGGGTCGTCAATGCACCGGCACGCCCTTTGCGCGAATACGGGTTCAGAGAGTCGAACGTGCCTGATCCAGCCAGCGACAGCTCGCCACCCTTTGGGGCTTCGGGATTCACATAACCCAGATGCGGATAATCCGCCGGGTAGTCTAGGTTGCCAAAGTAAGAATACCCATGGCTGCGCGTCACATTTTCTTCTGCGGCGCTGACCCCGCTGCTTGCCCCCATAACAATCGCTATTCCCAATGCTGCCGCCCAAGGTCGCATATTCGAAACGCGCAGTGCAGGCAGGAGGGGTGTCATGTGGCTCATCCTCTGGATCGTTGTCGTCTTTATTTTCGTACGCGAAAGCTAAAAGGCCAGCGCTGACAGATTCAAGTTTAGAATGCGTGAGCGCTTTGTGAAGTTCTGTTTAGACAAAAAAAGCCGCTGCACAAAGCAGCGGCTTTCAATTTTTGGAATTTCCAAGGACTGGATCAGTCGCCGATTGTCTGCAGATAGGCAATCAGGTCCGCGCGCTCTTGCGGTTTTTTCAAGCCAGCAAAGCTCATCGAAGTGCCCGAGATATACGCACTTGGGCGGGTCAGGAACGCATCCAGTGCTTCTGGTGTCCAGTTGCCACCATGCGCTTGCATCGCAGCCGAATAGCCGGTGAAACCCTTGGCCGATGCAACAGGGCGGTCAACAACGGCGTAAAGGTAGGGTCCGGTTCCGTTGGCTCCGTCTTCCAGTTTGTGGCAAGCGGTGCATTTGCGGAAAACGCGTGCGCCTTTTTCCGGATCGGCGGCGGCCAGCAGGTCTTCGAACACCACTTCTTCAGCGTTGGCGCTTTCACCAGAGCTTTCGGTTTCAATGATGTAAGAGGCCGTCTCGCCATGACCATCGGCATGGTACAGGCCTTCGGCGGCCCATTTGGCCAGAAGCAGCACCAGGAAGGTGCCAAACAGGCCTGCGGCGGCCTTGGTAACTGTCATCGTGTCGAACATTGATCGCGAGTCCATTTAGCTGTCTTGGGGGTGTCTAAGGCTTCCCCTGACAAGAGGCAAGGTATAGACACCGCGACTAAACGCCCAATCTTGGAACTTGTTGCACGGAATCGACCAAATGACCAAACGTATCGCATTTCAGGGGGAACCCGGCGCCTATAGCCACGAGGCTTGCCGCAACGCGCGCCCCGATATGGAGGCCCTGCCCTGCCGTACCTTCGAGGATGTGATCGAATCGGTTCGGTCAGGTGAAGCCGAACTTGCGATGTTGCCGGTTGAGAATACGACCTACGGCCGAGTGGCCGATATTCACCGCTTGCTGCCCCATAGCGGGCTGCACATTATCGACGAGGCGTTCGTGCGGGTGCATATCAACTTGTTGGCCGTTCCGGGTGCGTCGCTGGAGGATGTTACCGAGGCGCATTCCCATCTGGTCTTGCTGCCACAATGCGCGGGCTTCCTGAAACAACACGGCATCCGTGGCCGTGTCAGCCCAGACAATGCCCGCGCCGCGCGCGAAGTGTCCGAACAGGGCGAGGTTCACTCGGCGGCGTTGGCCAGCGAATTGGCCGGAGAGATCTACGGCTTGGACGTTCTGGCCCGCCATATCGAGGATAACGACGACAACACCACTCGTTTTCTGGTGATGTCACGCGAAGCGGACGACGCGCGGCGCGGCGAAAACGGGATGATCACCAGCTTTGTCTTTCAGGTCCGGAATATTCCGGCGGCGCTTTACAAGGCGATGGGCGGATTTGCGACCAACGGTATCAACATGACCAAACTGGAAAGCTATATGGTCGACGGATCCTTTACGGCGACCCAGTTCTACGCTGATATCGTTGGCCATCCAGATGACCGCAACGTGCAACTGGCAATGGACGAGCTGCAGCACTTTACCACCAATGTCGAAGTTCTGGGCGTTTACCCGGCAGCGCAACCGCGCGGTTAGTCAGGCAGATGAACGTTTGTTACTGGTATTTCAGCCGTGATGATATCGTTCTTCTATCTCTCTCGAGAACTCGCTGAGCCGTGATTGGAAACGTCGTTTGAAGCGTGACTTTCCCAGTCTGATAGACTGCAGGAACAGGCGTGCTGGCAATGACTTTGCAGCCAGACTCAGGTCTACACTCAACCGGGTTCGGCGTTGCGATAAGGCCAGGAAGTCAACCGTCGTCGTACCACTTACGCCCTTTCCTGCCGCGTTGAACTGCATCCTTGATGGCGGATCACACTCGGCCATCTCGATAGAGACGCGACGCGGCTTGCCTCGAAGCTTGAAATCCGCCTGCCATGTGGTGCCCGGCACAACACCCATGTGACCCGAAAGGCGTCTGACTTCGATCCCGCGACGCATTGCCATACGCTCGAAACGTTCAAAATCAGCGACCATTTCAAACACCGCGTTGATGGGTGCGTCGATATCTTCATGTGCTGTGAATTGCATGGTGTCCGAGGCTCTTACCTTTGATTCCCCAATATTCTGTCAATCCAGCGTATCCGCCAGCCAGTGCTGCAAAAGAAAATGCGCGATGGCACCCTTCCGCGCAGGCATCAATGTCGGATGCTCACCAGCAAAGGCCTGCATCATTTCCGACTTGCTGACCCAGATGGCATCTTCGATTTCAACCGGGTCGATTGTAATATCGCGTGACAGCGCCAGACCTGCACACCCAAACATCAACGACGCGGGAAAGGGCCAGGGCTGACTGGACAGATAGGTGACTGCGCCGACAGGTACTCCGGCCTCTTCCATCACTTCGCGGCGCACGGCAGCCTCGAGCGTTTCACCGGGTTCGACAAAGCCCGCAAGCAGGGAATACATCCCGTCCGGCCAACCCGGAGACCGCCCCATCAACACCGAATCTCCATGCGTGATCAACATGATCACAACCGGGTCCGTGCGCGGGAAATGCTGCCCCCCGCAAGACGGACAGCTGCGCTGCCATCCCGCCTGCGCCAAATCACTGGCGGCACCGCAGCGGGCGCAGAAACGGTGCGTCTCGTGCCAGCCGATCACCGCCTTGGCTGTTGCCGCCAGCTCCGCATCCCGAGGGTTCAGACGGGTCATGATCCGGCGCAATTCGACAAAAACATGCCCGATGGGCAACGCGGGGTGCTGTTGCTCGGAACGGTCGAAGAATGCCCCAACCTCGGACAGGTCCAGCCCCTCGGCGTCCCACCCCGAGATGTCCAAAGCGAATAGCGGAACGTGATCCGAAATACCTAAAAAGACCGGATCCTCAACAATACCACCCGGTCCATTGCGCAGCAGATCGTGCGTCAGCGGCAGCAACGCCAGCCGATCCAGAGCTTCGCCCTCGACCAGCACCTTACCGCGCCACAACAAAAGGCACCTTGCCTCCGGGTCGTTTGCGACTTGCGCAAGCCCCTCGGGATCGTTGCGCAGATGCGCCGCGCGATCCAGTCCCGACCCGCCAAACGTCACGGTTTCCGCGTATTTCATTACAATCCCTTCAGGTTGTCGGCACAGGGCTGCCACGAGCGCCGGATCGTTGCAACGACATTTCTGCCTCGTGGGAAATTGAGGAGATAATGTGATCAACTCAAACTCTGCCTTGAAACTTGCGTCAAATACTCTTTTTGTTGAAATAGGTTAACCAAAAACGTCTAAAAGTAGAGTATTGCAACATCCCCCTTCCTCTCTAACCGCAACGATCAGGATTTTGGGAACCTCGGATCTACATATGAATGTGACCGGGTTTGACTATTATCGGGATGCGCCGGAACCCATGATTGGGTTTACCCGCACAGCCACACTGATCCGCCAAGCTCGAACCGAGGCCAAAGATGCCCTGACCATCTTGCTGGATAACGGAGATTCGCTGCAGGGAACGCCTATTGGGGAATGGGCCGTAACACAAACCCAGACCCGTCATCCTCTGATGGAGGCTTTCGAAGCGCTGGATTACGATGCCATCGGGCTGGGAAACCATGATTTCGGCTTCGGCTTACAGGTTCTGGACCGTATCCTGCCCCAATCCCCCTGCCCTGTCCTATGCAGCAACACGCACCGGTTGGACCGCCCCGGTGCTTGGAGCAGGCAGACAGTGCTAAGGCGAACCATGAAAGCCGGAGGCCGCGAATATCCGATCAGAATCGGCGTTTTTTCAGCCCTGCCGCCGCAAACTGCGAACTGGGAGGCGCACCGCCTAGAGCAAAAGGTGCGCATCGACGATATCCTGTCCACGGCACGACATGTGTCGCAAGAGTTGAAGGCCACTGGCTGCGATCTTGTGATCGCACTGGCGCATTCCGGGATTGGCACCGCCCAACCGGAGCCGAATCTGGAAAACGCCGTGATTCCCGTTGCGGCCATCGAACCGATCGATGCGATCATAGCGGGACATTCACATCTGACTTTGCCTGGCGCGTCGCATAAAGGGTTTGCGTTCGTGGACAGTGCCAAAGGTCAAGTGCACGGCAAGCCGGTTGTCATGCCGGGCAGTGCAGGGTCGCATCTTGGTGTGATTGACCTGACGATGACACTCGGTGACGACGGAAAATGGCATGTAGAAACGCACCGTTCACACCTGAAGGCAATCGCACCCGACTTTGTTGGCGCTGAGGTTCTGGAAGACCCCGAACTGTCGCGGATTTTTGCTAAGGCGCACCGCGAAACTCGCGCGCAATGCAACACGCCCGTTGGACACACGTCGCATCATCTGCACAGCTATTTCAGCTTTTGCGCCTGGGATCGCGGTCTGGCGCTTGTGGCTGCCGCGCAAGCCGCAGCATTGCGGCAGCATGTGCAGGGAACTGCCTATGCGGGGCTACCCGTCTTGTCGGCAGTTGCGCCGTCGAAATTCGGCGGTCGTGCAGGACCTCGGTTTTTCACCGATATCCCACCCGGGCAGATATGTACGCGACATGTCGCCGACCTGAACGTGTTTCCGAATGAGATGCAGGCCGTCATTGTCTCGGGCACTGAAATCAAGGATTGGCTGGAAATGTCCGCTGGCGTGCTGAACCAGATGCGCCCGGGTGAACAATCGGACCTTGTGGATGCGAATCGCGCCGGACATAATTTTGACGTGCTACACGGGTTAACTTACGCACTAGATCTAGCATCTCCGGCGCGGTTCGACACAGGTGGCGCAATACTTCATCCCAACAGCCATCGGGTTCGCGAATTGCGATTCAACGGCCGCCCTATCGACGCAAATCAGCGCTTTGTTGTCGCGTTGAACAACTATCGCGCCAACGGAGGCGGGAACTTCCCGTTTGCCGAAAACGCGACCCGAATTCCTCTGCCAGTCCTTCCGATTCAACATATTGTAAGGGATTACCTGTCGGGCGTCTTACCAATAGACCCGTTGGAAGAGGCGCCCCAGCCTTTTCGGTTGTCACCCATACCCGGTGCCCATGCGCTTGTGAAAACCGGAGAGGCCGCTGACCAACACCTGGAAGAACTGGTACACTATCGCGCCAAAGTCATCGGTCCGGATGCGAAAGGTTTCCTGAATATTCAGCTCTCCCTCTGACGGGTTGCCAAGCACGAACCAAATGCCTATATCCACCGTTGAGAGGTTGGCGCGGGCGAGCGCCTCGCCAACCTGGTCAGGTCCGGAAGGAAGCAGCCACAACGAGCCCCGCTTGGGTCGATGTCCAACCTCTCACTTCATCCCCCGACAGTTTTGACCGGTTTAGACGCGCAGCACTTATGCGATCAAGCGCGGCCATAGGGACGCGTTGCGACGCGCGAACGCGCCGATATGGCCAATGTCCTTCAGTCCGAATTCCTGCGGTGACAGTACATGACGCCGAGCGCTGGAGCCGTACAGATCTGCCAACCGCCAAACGGCTTCGGGCGGAACCATCTGGTCGTCCTCGAAAGTGAACAGATCGACCGGTTTGCCTTTCTCTGCCCAGGTTGCGGCTGGTAGCGTTTTTCCGATTTCAGGCAGATAGTTTTGGGGCGCCGTGCACCACTTACGCCACTGCCAGTAAACCGATGCAGGCAGGTCGGCCCCAAATCCCACTGCCTTTCCTGGCAGGTATCCAACGGTTTTTACCGCCAGCGGAACATGTCCATACCAGAACAAGGACGCCAGCGCGCGATAAGGCCAAGGGTGATCACTGATTGTCACCAGCCCCGAACACACACAGATCATGCGATCTATATGGTCGATATCAGGTTGTATTGGCCCCAACATCCCTCCGACCGAGTGTCCTATGCTCCAGTGTTCTGCGTGTGGGTAACGTTGGCGCATTTCCGCTCTGGCGGCAGGCATGTCGGTCAGCGCCCAATCCGCCATCTTCACCCGCGATTCCTGCAGTGGTCCGGTTAGTGAGTGGCCAAAGTCGCGATAGTCGTAGGTCAGGCAGGCGATCCCCTGATCCGCTGCCAGCCAATGCGCGAAATGCTGATAATAATCCCTCGGGACACCGGTCGCACCATGTACAACCACAGCGACTTTGGGATCGGTCACGGGCCGGTACAGGCGCGCCGACAGCATTGCCGAACCGGCAGAAAACCGAAAATCCTCGGTCAGGACGGGGGGTGTATCATCCAGCATAGCATTGCTCACCTGATCTGAACTGTTCGGTTTACCCCTTATCCCCACTTCTTTGGCCAGGCTGAGTCAAGGGCGCATCAAGATGACCAAACGTCCACTTTGCACCTACTGCCGCTTGACTCAAAGCCCGCTCAACCGCTAGCGATGGCGTGATGGTTCTTGTCCCGTGTCGGGACAGGATGAAAAGGGAACACGGTGCGATTCTGCCCGGTCATGCCGGAACGAACCAAGGCCGCGACTGCCCCCGCAACTGTAAGCGGTAAGCAATGCCGAAATACCACTGGCCAAACGGCTGGGAAGGTCGGCAACGCGATGACCCGCAAGTCAGGAGACCTGCCATCAAAGCAAAACTGTAACTCGGGCGGGGTGTCCGGGCGGGATTGTCAGCGCGCTGTCACACCTGATCCATGCCCCGTTCCCCGCGCGGAGGGCGCATTATGATCTGGAAGACAAAAACGCACCAATTCAGTGCAACCCTATGTCAGAAAACCGGCAAGACCTGCCCGGCTCTGGCGCAGATGGCACGGGCTGTTGTGCAAGCGATGGAATCCGCAGTGCCCGCCACTTCGGATGACTTCGCCTTGGACGGCAGCGGAGAGCTGGGCCATTGCCCACAGGGCTGCATCGCTCGATTCCGCGCCCGGAAAGATCAAATTCGCATCTTCTGCGGCACCAGCACGGACGCCTCGCTCGACGCATTGGATGGTTATGCGGATATGCTGTTCGGCCCCGATGCGGCGGCCCGTCCGGCCAGCCTGTTGCCAGCGCCGCCCTGCGCCATGCTTGAAGTGTCAGAGCTGGCCCCGGCGCAATCAGCACAGCCCCAGCAGCATCTGGCGCTGTAACTCAGTCCGGCGCGCAGGTTGCCCAGCGCATTTGCCCATCGGTTTCAACCGCACAGGGCCGCACGGCGCGCAAGCGACGCAACGCCGCGTCAGGTGCTATGCCCTGTTCGACCATCAGCCGCAGGGCGATCATCCCCGACCGCCCGCACCCGCCCCGGCAATGCACCAGCACCCGCCCTCCACGCGCCAGAATATGCGCGGCGGACTGGCTGATCTGCGGCCATGCGGCCTCGGTGTCTGGTGACGGCGCGCCAAAATCCACAATCGGCAGGTGCGTCCAGCTTATGCCCTCGGCGCGCAGGTCATCCCCCAGTGTTCCCGCCCCGGCCTGCGCCATCTCGGGGCTTGTGGTCATCGAGATCACAAGACCGGGCCGCCAGCGGCGGATAACATCCAAATCCCGCGCATATTCCTCCGTGCGCCCCGGCAGCGGTGACAGCGCGACATGGCCAGCCCCGACCGCGACCGCGTGAATTGCAAATGGCTCCATCCCCGCCCTCCTTTTCACATCGCTTCTATGCCGTGCAAACTGACCTGCAAACCGAATTTCCCCGTTGGCGGCGGTGGACGCGGGCGGCGGGGGTCTCTACGCTGCGTCGGAACCCGAATCCGACAGAGCAGATATGACCGACACGCCCAGCCCCGCCTATCAGGTTCTTGCCCGCAAATACCGCCCCGAAACCTTTGCCGATCTGGTCGGGCAGGAGGCCATGGTACGCACATTGAAAAACGCGTTCGAGGCGGATCGGATCGCGCAGGCCTTTATCATGACCGGCATTCGCGGCACCGGCAAAACCACCACGGCCCGGATCATTGCCAAGGGCATGAACTGCATCGGCCCCGATGGTGAGGGCAAACCCACGACCGAACCCTGCGGCCAGTGCGAACATTGCACCGCCATCATGGAAGGCCGCCATGTCGACGTGATGGAGATGGACGCCGCCAGCCGCACCGGTGTCAATGATATCCGCGAGATCATCGACAGCGTCCGCTATCGCGCGGCCTCGGCCCGCTACAAGATCTACATCATCGACGAAGTTCACATGCTGTCGACCAACGCCTTCAACGCGCTGCTCAAGACGCTTGAGGAACCGCCCGAGCATGTGAAGTTCATCTTTGCCACCACCGAGATTCGCAAGGTTCCGGTGACGGTCCTGTCCCGCTGCCAGCGCTTTGACCTGCGGCGGATCGAGCCCGAGGACATGATCGGCCTGCTGCGCAAGATCGCCGATGCCGAAGGCGCACAGATCGCCGAAGACGCGATGGCGTTGATCACCCGCGCCGCCGAGGGTTCGGCGAGGGACGCGACCTCGCTGCTGGATCAGGCGATTTCACACGGGGCTGGTGAAACCAGCGCCGATCAGGTGCGTGCGATGCTGGGTCTGGCCGACCGGGGCCGGGTGCTGGACCTGATGGACATGATCCTGCGCGGCGACGCCGCCGGGGCGCTGACCGAACTTGGCGCGCAATATGCCGAAGGGGCCGACCCGCTGGCCGTGCTGCGCGATCTGGCCGAGATCACTCATTGGGTGTCGGTGGTGAAAATCACGCCGGATGCCGCCGAAGACCCGACCGTTTCCCCCGATGAGCGCGCGCGGGGTCAACAAATGGCCGAGGCCCTGCCGATGCGCGTTCTGACACGCATGTGGCAAATGCTGTTGAAAGCACTCGAGGAGGTCTCGGCCGCGCCCAATGCCATGATGGCCGCCGAGATGGCCGTGATCCGCCTGACCCATGTGTCCGATCTGCCCAGCCCCGAAGAGCTGATCAAACGGCTGCAGGACGCGCCTCCCCCAACGCCCAACGGTGGTCCGGGCGGTGGAATACCCGCGCCAACTCATGCCGCGCAGGCCCCGGTGGCGTCCACCTATGCGCCGCCCGTTCGCGGCGGGGCCGGAGCGCCCACGGCCGCACTGGCGCAGGATGTGCAGACGGCTCTGGCACGATATCCGAGTTTCGAACATGTGGTTGAGTTGATCCGCACCAACCGGGACGTGAAGCTGCTGGTCGAGGTCGAAAACGGCGTCCGGCTGGTGTCCTACCAACCCGGACGGATCGAGTTCACCCCGACGGACGCGGCCCCAACCGATCTGGCCGCGCGCATGGGCACCGCACTACAACGCTGGACCGGCAATCGTTGGGCGGTGACGATCGCGCCCAACGGTGAGGCCGCGACCATCGCCGAACTACGCGATGCTGCCGATCTGGCCCTAAAGGCCGAGGCCGAACAGCACCCGCTGGTGCAGGCCGTTCTGGCGCAGTTCCCCAAAGCGAAGATCAAGCGCATCGAAACCCCCGAAGAGCGCGCCGCCAAGGTCGAAACCGAAGCCCTGCCTGAGGTCGAAGACGAATGGGACCCGTTCGAGGAGGACTGATCCTCTCGCTCTTGGCTTCAAGCACGATGGCAGAAGTCTGCGACAAGGAGCGCCCGCGTTGGGACCCGGCTTCTGGCCCAGCATCTATGTTGGACGAGTTCTTCGCACTGATTTTGAACCCTTTCGTGCTTGGAATGCTCTGTCTGACTGCAGTTGCAATTCTGTCAAAGTGGCGCATTCCAAAGTGGATCCTCGCGGTTGTCTGGCTATCGCTATCCATCTTGATCGGTATCGATCACTACGGCCCTGTTCTGAACGATGTTCGCTGGTTCGCAATGCAAGAAGGCTGTATTGGCTCTCCCCTCTTGTTCATTGCGCTCGCAATTGCGATATGTGCCAAACTCATTCACGGCGCTCTGCGCCCCCGCTTACAGGAGAAAACGTAATGCTTAAAGGACTCGGCGGTCTGGGCGATATGGCCAAGATGATGAAATCCGCGCAGGATCTGCAGACCAAGATGACCGACATGCAGGAAGAACTGAACAATCTGATGGTTGTCGGCGAATCCGGTGCTGGTCTGGTCAAAGCCACCGCCACCGCCAAGGGCGAACTCAAAGGTCTGGACATCGACCCCTCGATCTTCAACGGCGACGACAAAGAGGTCGTCGAAGACCTGATCCTCGCCGCGATCAAAGACGCGCAGACCAAAGCCGCCGAACGCGCGCAGGCCGAGATGGCCAAGCTGACCGAAAGCATGGGTTTGCCCGCAGACATCAAGCTGCCGTTCTGATAGACACGCCTGACGGTCCAAAGGCCGGGCACCCTGCCCGGTCCCTGTGCAGGGGTACACGCGTTGAGTTCGAACAGCGACATCGACAATCTGATCGACCTGATGGCCAAACTGCCGGGGCTTGGGCCCCGCTCGGCCCGTCGCGCGGTGCTGCACCTGATCCGCAAACGTGCGCTGCTGCTGACGCCCCTGTCGGACGCCATGCAGCAGGTCGCCATCACCGCCCGCGAATGCCTGAACTGCGGCAACGTGGGCACCACGGACATCTGTGACATCTGCGACGCCGAGGCCCGCGCCACCGGAGAGCTCTGCGTGGTCGAAGACGTGGCCGACCTCTGGGCGATGGAGCGCGCAGGCGTGTTCAAAGGCCGCTATCACGTGCTGGGCGGGACACTCTCGGCACTGGACGGCGTCGGACCGGACGAACTGCGCATCCCGCGCCTCAAAGATCGAGTCACTGCAGAAGGGATCACCGAAGTCATCCTCGCCCTGAACGCCACCGTCGATGGCCAGACCACAGCCCATTACATCGCCGACCAGCTAGAGGGTCAGGTGCGCCTGACCTCGCTCGCTCAGGGTGTGCCGATTGGTGGCGAATTGGATTATCTGGATGACGGAACGATCACGGCAGCGCTGCGGGCGCGCAAGGAGATCTAGCGACCCATACCAGACCTAAATAGCAGGTTAAGCGCTCAGGACAGCTCGCGCCTCGACAGGAAAACATCGGCCCATCTGCGGTCTGTACCGGATAGATAATGCATGCATTGTTCCGCGTCTGTCCGCTGCAGTCTTTTGTTCCTGCTACCCATGATATAAACAAAGTCAAACGCCTTCAGGACCGCGGCAAAGGCCTGGGCGTCGAATTCAGGTTTTGGTATCCGCCACCCTTCGAACACCGCCAAATCTACGCGCTGCCAGAATCCAAGTGGAAGTTCGCTCATCAGCACCTCATCCAAACCTTGGGTATCCGATTTCCAAATCAACCGTCGCTTTCGGGCCTCATCCCCCATGCAATCGTCAAGCAGCTGCTCCGATATCTTGCGGATCGGGGCTTTGATCACGTGATGGTTTCTGCCCGCTACTGCATTCTCATTGAACGAAAAATTCCCTCCGTTCACATCGTCAGTAAAAAAGGTCAACTCACCATCTGTCGTTCCCAGACCGAAGTTATGGACCGTCGCAGTTGGCATCCCGCCGATATTTCGCTCAAGATGCTCGACATTGTCCGGGCTGGGTTCAAAACAGGAAGCGGAATGCACGTTCTGGTAATTGAGCAGCACCTGCCGCGTATAGAGCCCGACATTCGCCCCTACATCAATAAGATGGTAAGAGGCTGCATCGCAAACCTGACCAATAAAGCGTGTTTCGTTGAAATTCCACTCGTGCTGCTGCGCGACATGAGGAAAGATCGAGCCATCGGTTAGAAGCGAGATCTCGTCCCCCCGCTCAAACGTTCCACGAAGGGGGCTTTCCTCGGACAGCCGCATTTGCACCGAGGTGCAGGTACGTCGAAGAAAACGTATCTGTTGACGGTTCATCATGTGATCCTGAATAGTGAAAACATCTAATCTCGAACAACGGCCACCACCGGCATTACCCGATCGCGCACAAAATGGAACAATTGCGCCTGCTTCTCAAGATTTGATATAAACGTTCGGCACATTTGGCGCTTTAGATGCACCGGACTTTGGTATCAACTCGATTCCGAATGCGTGCGACCGTTATTCTACATATTTCAGGAGCTTAACCAATGCCTCGTCTTCTTGCTCTTTTGTTAACGGCAGTCACAACAACAACAGCGTTTGCACAAGACCTCATCGACAAGGGTTTCGTCGAGGGTTGGAACATCATGATGGACCCTGCGCTTGGGAACGGGTGCCTGATCCAGACGATTTATCAGGATCTCTCGGTCGTGCGTATCGGATATGACGCGTTGGACAAACGCGGTTATTTCGCCGTCTACAACAAGGCCTGGGGCGAGATCGAACAGGGCGAGAGCTATCCGATCCGCTTTGAACTGGACGGCAAGAGCTATGATGGCACTGCAATTGGATTCAACGAACGCGATGTCCCCGGTGCAACGGTGTTTTTCACTGACCCCAAATTCGTTGATGCGATTGCACAGAACAAAACCTTGACCATCTACAACCCGCAAGGTGAAACCGTGATGGCCATTGATCTGAAAGGAACCGCCAAGGCGCTGGGCTATGCGCGGGAGTGCCAGAACCGCGAGCTTTAACGAATCGGATCGAACAGAGCGTCCTTGGCCGTGCAGTCGCGGATCACATCTCGGCCGCATGGCACAGGTTTCAGGTCGCGCGACAGGCAAAGGCGGACCTCTTCGATATAGCCCTGTTTGCAGGTGACGGTGATCATGTCGCGCTCGAGCGCGGGGTTGGCCTTCAGAAACGCCTCTTCGACCACCGAGGCGGGCAGTTTGACCGCCCCGTCCAGCTTGCGGAACACAGGCGGGCGGGTGACACTCTCATAGGCCGCGCGCGACAAAGCGTAGTAGTCCGCTGCAGACAGGCCCGAACAGGTTCCGTGCTTCTTCCACTGGTGCCACGCCAGCCCCGAGGTGCCTTGAATATCCGCCATCTCGCGCGTCATCGCGCGCGACGGCGGCGCCTTGACCGTCGGGCAATAAGACGGCCAGCCTTGATGATATTGTGGCCAGAGCCCGTGCAGAATCCACCCGTGATCATGCCGCGCTTCGCATTGATCAGAACCGCGCGCATCACCTTCGCGGGCACACCAGTTGGGCGACCAGCTCAGCGACAGGACGAAATAGTCGAACACGCCCGCCTTCTCTCCATCGGCCAGTGCGACCAGCCCGCTGAACGCCCACATGACCAGCGCTAGAATCCCGTGACGCATTCGCCTCTTCCCTTCTTGCCTTTGCGCGACTATATAGGCCCGAAGTTCCCCGACAACGGAAACCTGCCCCAAGATCACGGGGCCGCCGAATTCCGGCGACGGGACAGATGTATTTACAGGAGACGGGCTGATGGCAAAACCGCTTATGGCCAAAGCAACCGCCGTTTGGCTGGTGGACAACACCACGATCAGCTTCAAGCAGATCGCGGATTTCGTAGGGATGCACGAGCTTGAGGTGCAGGGTATCGCCGATGGTGACGTGGCCGCCGGCGTCAAAGGGTTCGACCCCATCGCCAACAACCAGCTGACCCAGGAAGAAATTGACTCGGCGCAGAACAACCCGCTGCACAAGCTGAAGCTTAAGTTCAACGCCGCTGCCGCGGGCGAGGAAAAGCGCCGCGGCCCGCGCTATACCCCGCTGTCTAAACGTCAGGACCGTCCGAACTCGATCCTGTGGCTGGTCAAATTTCACCCGGAACTCAGCGACGGCCAGATCGCCAAGCTGGTCGGCACCACCAAGCCCACCATCCAGTCGATCCGTGAGCGCACGCACTGGAACATCGCCAACATGCAGCCGATCGACCCGGTTGCGCTGGGCCTGTGTAAACAATCCGAGCTGGACGCGATCGTGCAAAAGGCTGCAGCGAAGAAAGCCGCCGAAGGCGGCGTCATGAGCGATGATGAGCGCCGCAAGCTGGTTTCGACCGAGCAGTCGCTGGAAATGGACGCCGCACCGAAAATCCCGACAGCCATCGAGGGGCTGGAAACCTTCTCGCTTTCCGATGATCCGGTCGAGGAAAAGGACGATGAGCCGATCATCGACGCCGACAGCTTCTTCAACCTGCCTAAAGGTGGCGGAGATGAGGAAGAAGACGAAGATCCGCGCTTCTGATACCCAATCAGCCCCGGTCCGAAACGGCCGGGGCTTTTTTGCCCGAGATACCTATGCTGAATGTCTTGTCTTCTGTCTTCGGCCCGCACCGTGCGGTGTCAATCTATGCGTTTCTGAAAACATGGGGCCTGCTGATGGTGGCGATCACCGGCACGATCTCGATCGCGGCAGCGCTGCTGGTACTCAACGATGATGGCGCGCATGAACACGACTCGTACCTGACGGTTTCGGTTTTGACAGCAACCCCAATGAATGGGGATTTGAAACACGGTGTTATCGCGTCGGTTCGTCTGCCCGACGGATCAACAATCTCGATCGACGAATCCAAGGAACACGTTGCGCGCACCGTCGGCGATACCGCTTGCGTCGAAAAACGCGTTTACGTCAATAGCGGGGAAGCAAGGTACCGCTTCAAAATGCCGAGCCTCTGCGAGGCCAACCAATAAGCAAAGCCGCCCGGAGGCATCTCCGGGCGGCTTTTCCTTTAGATCATCTGAAAGATGATCCCTGAGATGATCGCGCCAGTAATCCCCAATCCGAGATAGGTCGCAAAGACCCGTGGCTTGACCAGCGACCATACAGCAGCCATCGCCGGGATCGAGCTGACCGCACCTGCGATCATGAACGACATGGCAGCGCCTGCGCTCATGCCCTGCTCGGTCAGACCCGCCAGCAACGGCGGTGCGACGTAAGAGTTCAGATAGGCAGGCATTCCGACCAGCGCCGCGATGACAATCGGCACGACGCCTTCGCCCCCAACCACACGTGCGATCAGATCAGCCGGCACATAGCTGACCAGAAGCGCCTCAAGCACATAGGCCAAAGCCAGCCACTTCAGCAGGAACATCCCGTTCTGGACAAACTCAGCTCGGAACCGCGTGCGGCGTTCCGGTTCCTGCCAGAATTTCCAGACCGGTTTGTCGTCCTGTTTCGGACCACAGCCGCAGCACCCGGCGGGTTTGTAAACGCGCAGAGGCTCGGCGAACGCTCCGCCACGCATCAGCGCGCGCACCACGAAGCCTCCGAACAGGCCCAAAGTAACAGCGGCGACGGCCTTGCCTATGGCAAACGGCCAACCCAGCGCGCCCGCCGTGATCAGCAGGGTTGGCGGGTCGATCAGCGGTGAGCTCAACCAAAACGCCATCACCGCCGACAAAGGCGCGCCCAGCGCCAGCAGACCGGCGATGAAGGGGATCACCTCGCATGAACAGAACGGGGCCAACCCTCCGAACAGGGCGGCGAGGAATATCATCCGCGTCTCGCGCCCTTCAAAAGCGCGGGCGACCATGACCTCGGCCCCGGTGGCTTTGAGGTAGGACAGTAGCAACACAGCGAAAAGGATATATTGCCCGGTATGCGCCAACGCTTTGCCCGCGAAGATTACCACCTCACCCCAGTTACCCGGGTCCAGAACGGCAACCGCGATCAGAATAGCCACGATGACCGTCCAGGGCGTTTTGATCAACTCCAGCGCAGCTTTCGCTTGGACCTTCGGGTTTTGCGTTAACTCAGCCATCGTTTGCGGCCTTTCCGACTTCGTCTGCGCAGCACTCGGACAGAATGAACTGCGCCAAAGCGCGCAGCTCGTCATAGCTGGCGCGGTTGATGGTGGTGCGACCGATCTTTTCCTGCTGCACGACCCCTCCGGCGGCCAGAAAGCGCAGGTGATGGGCAAGAGTAGACGGCGCAATTCCGGTGCGTTCCTGAATCTCACCAACCGTCAGCCCGGCCTGACCGGCGCGGACCAGCGTTTTGAGAACCTTCAACCGGGCCTCGGACCCCATGGCCGAAAACCCTGCTGCTGCAGTTTCCCACATATCGCAACTCCATTAAACTAGTTTTCTAGTTATTTAGGTTAATGTCGCGCACCCGTCAATGACAAAATGCGTAAGTCCAGATTGCTCGCCGCATAAGTCCACCCTATAAGACTTGAATGGGCATCTCAGTCGACACCTTCTTTCTGGAACTCAACGGTCAGGGCACGTTGCAGGCGCAGATTCAGCAAATGATTGCCGAAGGCATCCTGTCGGGCCGTTTTCATGTGGGCGAGAAGCTGCCCTCATCTCGCAAACTGGCGGCCCATCTGGGCGTCAGCCGGATCACGGTGACACTGGCCTATACGGAACTGCTGGCCAATGACTATCTGACCGCCAAGGGCCGGTCGGGGTATTACGTGTCGGAAAACGCGCCGGTGCCGCCGAAATACACGCCCACCCCGCGCGGCGACGAGACGGTTGACTGGACCACGGCACTGGCCCGTCGGTTCTCGGACGGGGACACCCTGACCAAACCCGCCGATTGGCGCGACTACCGCTATCCTTTCATCTACGGTCAGGCTGATCGGTCGCTGTTCGATCACGCCAACTGGCGGCTGTGCGCGGTGCGGGCGCTGGGGCACAAGGATTTCGATTCCCTGACCGGCGATTACGTGGATCAGGATGACCCGCTGCTGGTCGAATTCATCGCCCGCCACACCCTGCCCCGCCGCGGCATCGCCGCCCGCCCCGAAGAGATTTTGATCACCATGGGCGCGCAGAACGCGCTTTGGCTGGCCTCTCGCATTCTGTTGAACCACAACCGAACTGCGGTGATCGAAGACCCATGTTATTACGCCCTGCGCGATCTTCTGAACCATTCCGATTGCAAAGTGGCCCCGGTCGCAGTGGATCGCGACGGCTTGCCACCCGAGGCGCTGCCCGATCAGACCGATGTGATCTTTACCACCCCAAGCCACCAAAGCCCGACCACCGCCACTATGCCCGTGGACCGGCGCACCGCCCTGCTGGCCCGCGCCCGCGAATTGGACGCCATGGTGGTCGAGGATGACTACGAGTTCGAGATGGCCTTTCTGGGCGCGCCCTCGCCCGCGCTCAAATCGATGGATCGCGACGGGCGGGTGATCTATGTGGGCAGCTTTTCCAAATCGCTGTTCCCCGGCCTGCGCCTTGGCTACATGGTCGGGTCCGAGCCGTTCATCCGTGAGGCCCGCGCCCTGCGGTCGCTGGTTCTGCGCCACCCGCCGGGGCATATCCAGCGCACGGCGGCCTATTTCCTGTCGCTCGGCCACTATGACGCGCAGATCCGGCGGATGTCCAAAGCACTGGCGCAGCGGCGCGCGGCGCTGGATCAGGCTGTCGAACAGCATGGCCTGACCGTGGCCGGGCGCGGCGTTTTGGGCGGCTCATCCATCTGGATGTCGGCTCCGGACCATGTGGACACGGCCCGGCTAGCACAGGAACTACAAGGCCAGAGCGTTCATATCGAACCCGGCGCGCCCTTCTTTTCCGGCCCCGATCGGCCGCAGAATTTCTACCGTTTGGGATATTCTTCGATCGCGCCGGATCGCATCAATCCGGGTATAAAACGCATCGCCGAAGCAATCGCCGCTTGTTAGCGTAATACTGGACCTATTCCGCCGCGCATTCTGGCCCTAACGCCACCCCGCGCCATCCGTCAAAACCGTATCTAAAGGCCGGGCAGAAGACCCGGCCATTCCACATATGCGCGGAGATCATTCAGATGAAAATGACCACGGAAGAGGCTTTTGTTAAGGTTCTGCAAATGCACGGAATCGAACATGCGTTCGGGATCATCGGCTCGGCCATGATGCCGATCTCGGACCTGTTTCCCAAGGCAGGGATCATGTTCTGGGATTGTGCCCACGAAGGTAGCGCCGGCATGATGGCCGACGGCTACACCCGCGCCACCGGCAAAATGTCGATGATGATTGCCCAGAACGGCCCCGGCATCACCAACTTTGTCACCGCCGTCAAAACCGCCTATTGGAACCACACCCCGCTGCTGCTGGTCACGCCGCAGGCCGCGAACAAGACCATCGGTCAGGGTGGTTTCCAGGAAGTCGAGCAGATGAAACTGTTCGAAGACATGGTCGCCTATCAGGAAGAGGTTCGCGATCCGACCCGCGTGTGCGAGGTTCTGAACCGCGTGATCATGCAGGCCAAACGCGCCAGTGCCCCCGCGCAGCTGAACATCCCGCGCGACATGTGGACTCAGGTCATCGACGTCGACCTGCCGGCGATTGTAGAATTCGAGCGTCCCTCGGGCGGCGAAAGCGCCGTAGCGCAGGCGGCCGAGCTGCTGTCGAACGCCAAAAACCCGGTGATCCTCAATGGCGCGGGTGTGGTTCTGTCAGAAGGCGGGATTGAGGCGTCCAAGGCGCTGGCCGAGCGTCTGGATGCGCCGGTCTGCGTTGGATACCAACACAATGACGCCTTCCCCGGCTCGCACCCTCTGTTTGCTGGCCCGCTGGGCTATAACGGCTCGAAAGCGGGGATGGAGCTGATCAGCGAGGCCGATGTGGTTCTGTGCCTCGGCACCCGTCTGAACCCGTTCTCGACACTGCCGGGCTATGGCATGGAATACTGGCCGGCGGATGCCAAGATCATTCAGGTCGACATCAACCCGGATCGGATCGGCCTGACCAAAAAGGTCTCGGTCGGCATCATCGGCGACGCGGCCAAAGTGGCCAAAGGTATTCTGGCAGGACTGAGCGAGACAGCAGGCGACGCGGGGCGCGATGAGCGCAAGGCGAAAATCGCTCAGAAGAAATCCGCTTGGGCGCAACAGCTGTCCAGCATGGACCACGAGGATGACGATCCGGGCACCACATGGAACCAGCGCGCTCGCGCGGCCAAGCCCGACTGGATGAGCCCCCGCATGGCGTGGCGCGCGATCCAGTCCGCCCTGCCGAAAGAGGCGATCATCTCGTCCGATATCGGCAATAACTGCGCCATCGGCAACGCCTATCCGTCCTTCGAGGATGGCCGTAAATATCTGGCCCCCGGCCTGTTTGGCCCCTGCGGCTATGGCCTGCCGTCGATCATGGGTGCCAAGATCGGCTGCCCAGATGTGCCGGTTGTGGGTTTTGCCGGTGACGGTGCCTTTGGCATCGCGGTCAACGAACTGACCGCCATTGGGCGCGAAGAATGGCCCGCGATTACGCAGATCGTCTTCCGCAACTATCAGTGGGGGGCCGAAAAACGGAACTCGACCCTGTGGTTCGACGATAACTTTGTGGGCACCGAGCTGGACACCAAGGTCTCTTACGCCGGTATCGCGCAGGCGTGCGGGCTGAAAGGCGTGGTGGCGCGTACCATGGATGAGCTGACAGCCGCCCTGAACCAAGCCATCGAGGACCAGAAGAACGGCATCACCACCCTGATCGAAGCCATGATCAACCAAGAACTGGGTGAGCCCTTCCGCCGCGACGCGATGAAGAAACCGGTGGCCGTTGCAGGCGTCACCGCCGATGACATGACCCCGCAGGCCGGGGCGTAACCGGGGTGAAGCCTCTGCGCGCCATTCTCGGGACGGCAAGCGCGTCGGACAAGATCATCGCCCTGTCCGAGGGCGATGATCCCCGCGTTGTCGAAGGCGCGGTGAAAGCCGTGAAAGAGAATGTTGCGCGGATCATCCTGATCGGAGACAGGGCCGAAGTTTCGGCCCTTCTTGGCGCACATGAAGGATATGACCCGGACCGGATCGACATCCATGACCCGGCCACCTCTGACCTGACAGCCGGCCTTGCGCAGGCGTTGTATGAACGGCGCAAACACAAAGGCATGACGCCGGATGACGCCCGCCAGCAGATCACCAACCGCCTGACTTATGCCGCCATGCTGGTGCAGCAGGGCATCGCCGATGGCACGGTCGGCGGCGCGGTCGAAACCACCTCGGACACCGTGCGCGCCGCGTTGCAGATCATCGGCACCGCGCCCGAGGCGGCGATGGTGTCCAGTTTCTTCCTGATGCTGTTCTGCCAGGACCATCACGAGGTCAAAGGCGCCCGGATCTTTGCCGATTGCGGTCTGGTCGTGGACCCCGACGCGCAGGAAATGGCGGAAATCGCCCGTGCCTCGGCTGAGTCCTATACCACCCTGACCGGCGATACGGCGCGCGTAGCGATGCTGTCCTTCTCCACCTCGGGCAGCGCAGAGCACCCCAAAGTGTCCAAAGTGGTCGAAGCCACACAGATCGCACGCGCCAAGGACCCAACCCTGCTGATCGACGGAGAGCTGCAATTCGACGCCGCCTTCGTTCCCGAAGTCGCCGCAACCAAGGCCACAGAGTCGCCGCTCAAAGGTGAGGCAAATGTCTTTGTCTTCCCCAGCCTGAATGCTGGGAACCTCGGCTATAAAATCGCACAGCGCATCGGCGGGGTCGAGGCAATCGGCCCGGTACTGCAAGGGCTGGCGAAACCCGCAAACGACCTGTCGCGCGGCTGTTCGTCCGAAGACATCCTGCACATGATCGCCGTCACCGCCGTTCAGGCGCAACACAATGATGCCGGGACATAAGCCGCCCTCGGGCAGAAAAACGAAAATTTTATTCCGATTTTCCGCTTTTTATGGGAATGATCGGATCGCTAGCCAAAAAACAGGGGGCGCATTTGAACCAGCCAGTGATCGACACCTCGCCCAAGGTTTCCGACGAGGTCCGCAAGACCACCTGCTACATGTGCGCCTGTCGCTGCGGCATCAACGTCCACATGAAGGACGGCAAGGTTGCCTATATCGAGGGCAACCGCGACCACCCTGTGAACAAGGGCGTGCTGTGCGCCAAGGGGTCGGCGGGGATCATGCAGGTCAACGCGCCCTCGCGCCTGCGCAAACCGCTGCGTCGGGTCGGCCCGCGCGGCTCGGGCGAGTTCCGCGAGATCGAGTGGGACGAGGCGATCAGCACCGCAGTCGGCTGGCTGAACGAACTGCACGAAACGGCCCCTCAGAAATTAGCTTTTTTCACTGGTCGCGATCAGTCGCAGTCTTTCACCAGCTTCTGGGCGCAGCATTTCGGCACCCCGAACTACGCGGCCCATGGCGGGTTCTGCTCGGTCAATATGGCGGCGGGCGGCATCTACACCATGGGCGGCGCGTTCTGGGAATTCGGCCAGCCCGATTGGGAGCATACCAAGCTGTTCATGCTGTTCGGTGTGGCCGAGGATCACGACAGCAACCCGATCAAGATGGGCATCGGCAAGATCAAGGCGCGCGGCGCACGGGTTATTGGCGTCAACCCAATCCGCTCGGGCTATAACGCGGTGGCCGACGATTGGGTCGGGATCACGCCCGGCACTGATGGTCTGTTCATCCTGTCGCTGATTCATGTGCTGATGAAGGCGGGCAAAATCGACCTCGATTACCTCAGCCGCTATACCAACGCGCCGGTTCTGGTGAACGCCGCCGAGGGACCGGAAAAGGGCCTGTTCCTGCGCGACGCCGACGGCAAGCCGCTGGTGATCGACCGCGTGACCGGCGAACTCACCGCCTTTGACAAACCCGGCGTCCGCCCGGACCTGTCGGCCACCTATGACAAAGACGGCGTCACCCACCGCCCGGTCTTTCACCTGATGGCCGAGAAATACCTGTCCGACGAGCACGCACCTGAAAACGTGGCCGACCGCTGCGGCATCCCTGCCAAACGCATCCGCGTAATCGCGGCCGAAATCGCCCGCGTCGCCTTTGACGAGGCGATCGAGTTGGATCACGAATGGACCGACTTCCGCGGTGAGACACACGCCAAAATGACAGGCCGCCCGGTCAGCTTCCACGCCATGCGCGGAATATCGGCACATGCCAACGGCTTCCAAACCTGCCGCGCGCTGCATGTGCTGCAAATCCTGCTGGGCACGGTCGAGGTTCCCGGCGGTTTCCGCTTCAAACCGCCCTACCCCAAACCGGTCGAGGCGCACCCCACGCCTCACGGCGACCGCCGACCGGGCCGCCCGCTGGAAGGCCCGCACCTCGGCTTCCCGCGCGGCCCCGAAGACCTGTTGTTGGACGAAAACGGCAACGCCCAGCGCATCGACAAGGCCTTCACCTGGGAAAACCCGATGTCCGCCCACGGGCTGATGCATATGGTGATCTCGAACGCCGCCGCCGGTGATCCTTACAAGATCGACACGCTGTTCATGTATATGGCGAACATGTCGTGGAACTCGTCCATGAACACCAAGGGCGTGATGGAGATGTTGTCGGCCAAGACCGAAGATGGCAAATACGTCATCCCCAAGATCATCTACTCGGATGCCTATTCCTCGGAAATGGTGGCCTATGCCGATCTGATCCTGCCCGACACGACTTATCTGGAACGGCACGACTGCATCTCGCTGCTGGACCGCCCGATCTGCGAGGCCGACGCCGCAGCAGACGCCATCCGCTGGCCGGTGGTCGAGCCCGACCGCGATGTGCGCGGGTTCCAGTCGGTGCTGATCGAACTGGCCAACCGCATGAGCTTGCCCGGCTTCACCAACGAAGACGGCACGCCCAAATGGAAGAACTACGCCGACTATATCGTCAACCACGAACGCAAACCGGGCATCGGACCGCTTGCGGGGTTCCGGGGCGAGGATGGCAACAAAGAAGGGCGCGGCGCGGTCAATCCAGACCAGCTGAACCGCTATATCGAGAACGGCGGCTTCTACGTCGCCCATATCCCCGAAGGTGCGGATTACTACAAACCGTGGAACACGGCCTATCAGGACTGGGCGGTCAGCATGGGCCTCTATGACAGCCCTCAACCCTATCTGTTTCAGCTCTATTCTGAACCGATGCGCAAATTCCAACTGGCGGCCGAAGGCCACGGCGGCCGCCAGCCCCCCGAGCACCTGCGCCAGCGCCTCAAAGACACGATGGACCCGCTGCCCATCTGGTATGAGACGGACCAACAAGGCAACGAAGGATTCACCGTCAACGCCCTGACCCAGCGCCCGATGGCGATGTACCATTCATGGGGCACCCAGAACGCGTGGCTCAGGCAACTCCACGGACGCAACCCGCTCTATGTGCCGACCAAACTGATGCGTGAACACGGTCTGCAGGACGGCGATTGGGCCAAAGTCACCTCGCCCCATGGCGAGATCACCGTCCCGGTGATGGAGATGGCCGCGCTGAACGACAACACCGTCTGGACGTGGAATGCCATCGGCAAACGCAAAGGCGCATGGGCCTTGCAGGAAGACGCCCCCGAAGCCACCAAAGGCTTCCTGCTGAACCACCTGATCCATGAACTCCTCCCCCCAAAAGGCGACGGAATGCGCTGGGCCAATTCGGACCCGATCACCGGACAGGCCGCGTGGTTCGACCTCAAGGTAAACATCGAAAAGGCCGATCCACCATCCGACGCCGAAAGCCAGCCGGAATTCGCCCCGATTCAGTCCCCAGTCGGCACCGGCCCCAAGGACTTGGCATGGAAGGTTGGCAAATGAGCAGGATCCAATCTTCATCTGGCCAAAAATATCCCGGGGAGCCGCCTTTGGTTGCGCCATTGGTTCGAGCAACCAATGGCGGCGGGCTGGCCCCTCGCACCGACCCTCACCACCTACGCGGAGGTCAAAGCACATGACCCAGCTCCCCCCATCGACCGACCGCAAAATGGGCCTCGTCATCGACCTTGACACCTGCGTCGGTTGCCACGCCTGTGTGATCTCTTGCAAAGGCTGGAACACGGAAAACTATGGCGCGCCGCTATCGGATCAGGATGCCTATGGGGCCGACCCCTCGGGTACGTTCCTCAACCGGGTGCATTCCTATGAGGTACAACCCGCCGACGGTCATGCTCAACTCATCCACTTCCCCAAGTCCTGCCTGCATTGCGAGGACGCCCCCTGCGTCACCGTCTGCCCCACCGGGGCCAGCTATAAACGGGTCGAGGACGGGATCGTTCTGGTCAATGAAAGCGACTGCATCGGTTGCGGGTTGTGCGCATGGTCCTGCCCCTATGGCGCGCGTGAACTGGATCAGGCGGAAGGCGTGATGAAGAAATGCACCCTCTGCGTCGACCGCATCTATAACGACAATCTGCCGGAGGAGGATCGCGTGCCGTCCTGCGTGCGCACCTGCCCTGCGGGTGCTCGCCATTTCGGAGACCTCGGGGACCCCGACAGCGATGTCAGCAAGCTGGTCGCCGAACGCGAGGGCATGGACCTAATGCCTGAGATGGGCACCAAACCCGTCAACAAATACCTGCCGCCGCGGCCCAAGGATCAGATCGAGGACCAGATCGACATCCTCGCCCCCCTTCTGGCCCCTGTAGCCGAAGAGCCGAAAGGGTTCCTTGGATGGCTCGATAAAGCACTGGAGAAGCTCTGATGCACCCGGCCCCTTCTGTCATCATCTTTACCACCCTGTCAGGCCTGGGTTTCGGCCTTCTGTTCTTTTTGGGTCTGGGAATACCTGACGTCTCGGGCTGGGTGGCGTTTGTTTTCTTTTTGATCGCCTATGCGTTGTCAGTTGGCGGTTTGATGGCCTCGACTTTCCACCTTGGGCGCCCCGAACGCGCGTGGAAGGCGTTTACACAATGGCGGTCAAGCTGGCTCAGCCGTGAAGGCTGGTGTGCCGTGATCGCTTTGATCGTGATGGGGCTTTATGCGCTTGGGGTCGTTTTCGCAGGTCAACGCTGGAGTGTCTTGGGCCTGTTGGGCGCGGCTTTCTCATTGGCCACGGTTTTCACGACCTCGATGATTTATACCCAACTCAAGACAATCCCGCGCTGGAACATGGTGCTGACACCGGCGATGTTTCTTAGTTTCAGCATGGCGGGTGGCGCGTTGCTGGCCGGACAAACCACAGTTTCCATCATACTTCTTGTGGTCGCCGCTACAATTCAAGCGCTGTATTGGTGGCGTGGGGATACTGCCTTGGCCCGCTCCGGCACCGATATCGGAACGGCCACGGGTTTAGGATCACGTGGTGACGTCAGAGCGTTTGAACCGCCGCACACCGGTACGAACTATCTGCTGCGCGAGTTCGTGCATGTGGTTGGCCGCAAACATGCTGAGAAACTTCGCATCATTTCTTTTGTGCTGGCATTCATGGCACCGGTGTTGTTCCTGCTGCTGCCGTTCAGCCATGCCTTTGCCGCCGTCGCGGTCTTGTCCCATATCGCAGGTGTTGCCACATCACGTTGGCTGTTCTTCGCGCAGGCGGAACATGTCGTGGGGCTGTATTACGGCAAACGCTGATGGAGGGGGCCAGCCCCCTCCTTGGCCTTTAAGGCCAATTCCTCCCCCGAGGTATTTGTAGCCAGATGAAGAACGGATCCGGACGGAAGCGCGGTTTTACAACAGGCCTGCGTGTTTCATGGCTGCTTCGATCGCGGCTTTGGTACTGTCTTCCAGTTCGGTCAGCGGCGAGCGCACTTCGGGGCTGCACAGGCCCAGTTTGCTAAGCGCGTATTTGGCGCCCACAAGGCCGGGCTCGATGAAGATGGCTTCGTGCAGGGGCATCAGGCGGTCCTGATACGCAAGCGCCTTGGTATAATCGCCATCCAGCGTGGCCTGCTGAAATTCGGCGCACAGCTTGGGTGCCACGTTTGCAGTGACCGAGATACAGCCAACGCCGCCATGGGCGTTGAAACCCAGCGCAGTGGCGTCCTCGCCCGATAGCTGGCAGAATTCCGGGCCGCAGGAGGCACGTTGCTGGCTGACCCGAGCGATATCGCCTGTGGCATCTTTGACGCCTACGATGCGTGGCAGTTTGGCCAGCTCACCCATGGTTTCGGGTGACATGTCGATGACCGAACGACCCGGAATATTGTAGATGATGATCGGGATATCTGCGCAGTCATGCAACGCGCGGAAATGTGCGATCAGCCCTTTTTGCGTCGGCTTGTTGTAGTAGGGTGTCACAACAAGTGCCGCATCCGCGCCAACTGTCTGTGCGAACTGCACAAAGCGGATTGCTTCGACGGTATTGTTCGATCCAGCCCCCGCAATCACTGGCACGCGACCGGCGGTTGCCTTGACGACCTCGGCCACGACGGTTTCGTGTTCTTCGTGGCTGAGTGTGGGGCTTTCGCCCGTCGTGCCCACAGGGACCAATCCGGTCGAGCCTTCCTGAATGTGCCACTCGACCAAACGTTTGAGCGTATCCAAGTCCAACGCGCCGTTAGTGAACGGAGTGACGAGGGCTGGCATTGAGCCTTTGAACATGACACGCTCCTTGGTGTGCGGTTAGTGTTTTTTGCCTCGCGGGTCATCACAATCTTGGCGATGTGTGTTGATCCCGGCGGTGCAAGCTTTATCCTGAATGGCTCTATCCTTGGTTGGTTGGGAAATGCAAGGCATGACACGCGTTCTGGCGCTTTTTACGGCTGTGATTCTGGTTTCATTCGGGCAGGCAAGGGCCGACGCGGTGGGCGACCTGCGCGCGGGTCTTTACGAGATGCGCAAAGGCGATTGGAACGCCGCCCTGCGCGAATCTGGTGCCCGAGGGTCGGTATCGCGCGACATTATCGTATGGCACTGGTTGCGCGAAGGCTTCGGGACTTCAGGCGATGTGTTGGTTTTTCTGGACCGACGCCCCGATTGGCCAGGCCTCGCATGGCTGCGACGCAAGAGCGAGCCAGCCTTTACCGGAGCTGATCCGGATCGTGTCGTGAAATTCTATACCGACGTTCCACCTCAGACCGCCGAGGGTGCGTTGAATTATGCTGTGGCGCTGAAGGCCAAGGGGCGGTCGGGAGATGCCGAGGCTGATATCGTGGCTGCCTGGCGGACCATGCCGATGGGGTCTGGACTGCAAAAGAACTATCTTGAGAACTTTGGATCGTTACTGAAACCTCATCACGCGGCGCGGCTGGACCGGATGCTGTGGGACGGTCATCTGGTGAGCGCTGGCCAGATGTTGCCTTTGGTCAGTACCGATCAGCGTAAACTGGCCGAGGCGCGAATTGCATTGCAAAAGCGGCAACCGGGTGTCGATGGCAAGGTCGCTGCGGTTCCGAAATCACTGACGGACGCGCCGGGGCTGGCCTTTGACCGCTTTGTCTGGCGCGACAAGAAAGAGCTGGACGACAGTGCAATTGACTTGATGCTGGCGCGTTCCACCGGGCCGGATGCGTTGGGGGAACCCGACAAATGGGCCGAAGGTCGCCGCCGTCTGGCGCGGCTTGAGATGCGCAATGGTAGCGCCTCGAAAGCCTACAAGATTGCAGCGAACCACCATATGACGCCTGAGATGGGCTATGGCTATGCCGATCTGGAATGGCTGTCCGGATTTCTGGCACTGCGGAAACTGAACGACCCTGGCACGGCGGTGCGCCATTTCCAGAACTTCTCGGATGCAGTTGCGTCCCCTATTTCGAAGGGGCGCGGCGGCTATTGGCTGGGGCGGGCCTACGCGGCTCAGGGGGATGCGGACAAGGCATATGAAGCTTATGCGATGGGGGCTGACTACCAGACCTCATTCTATGGCTTGCTGGCGGCGGAACGGATCGGTCGACCCTTTGACAGTGAATTGGCCAGCCCACGCCGAGCCCCGCATTGGAAACAGGCAGGATTTGCCGATTCCAGCGTGCTGGAAGCCGGTCTACTGCTGCTGCGTGCGGGCGAGGACAACCTATCAGAACGCTTCCTGACCCACTTGGTCGAAGATCTGGATGACACGCAGGCCAACCAATTGGGTGATCTGGCGATCGAGCTGAAACAACCACATCTGGCAGTGATGATTGCCAAACGGGCGGCAAAAACCGGTGTCGTGCTGCCCGCTGCGTACTATCCGGTGCATCCGGTTGCCGATCTTGGCCTTCCAATGGCGAAGGAAATGACGCTGGCCATCGCCCGCCGAGAAAGCGAGTTTGATCCAGTCGTCATCAGCGGTGCAGGCGCACGTGGATTGATGCAGGTGATGCCCGCCACCGCCCAGAACGTGGCGCGGAATCTGGGCATCCTCAGCGGGCACAAGACCTCGAGCCTGACGTCGGACTGGCAGTACAATGCCAAGCTGGGGGCGAACTACCTGTCCAGTCTGGCCGAGGATTTCAACGGCAACGTGGTGATGATGGCCGCAGGCTATAACGCTGGACCACGCAGGCCGATCTCGTGGATGGATCGGTATGGCGACCCGCGTGCAGGTGAGATCGACATGGTCGACTGGATTGAGACTATCCCGTTCAGCGAGACCCGGAACTATGTGATGCGCGTCGCCGAAAGCCTGCCGGTTTACCGCGCACGGCTTGGGCGGCCCGCCTTGCCTGTCCCGTTTTCGCAAGAACTCACGGGGTCAACTCTGGCGGCGTTCGCGCCATAGGGTGAACAACCCCGCCGCAATCACCAGCGCGGCCCCGACCACAACTGCGGGCCGCAGCGATTCTCCGAAGACTGAGATGCCAAGGATTGCGCTCCACATCAGGTGGAAATAGGCAAAAGGCTGCACGGCACTGGCCTCGGCCATCTCATAGCACTTGATCAGCAGCCAGTGCCCCAGCACGCCGCTGAGACACAAAAGGCCCATCCACAGCCAGTCGCCACCGACCATCGGCTCCCAAAACCACAGGCCTATGACAGTCATGGCAACGGCCCCGGCAATACCGGTCCAGAAAAAGCTGGTCGCGGTGCTGTCACGTCGTGCTGCGTATCGGGTCAGCAAGCCGTAAACTGCGAACATCAGGGCCGAGATCAGTGGGATCACCGCCCACGGATTGAACACGCCCATGCCCGGCTGCAGGATGATCAGAACCCCGACGCACCCCACTCCAATTGCCGACCAGCGCCGCCATCCGACCTGTTCGCCCAGTACCGGCCCGCTGAGTGCCGCAATCAACAGGGGATAACAGATGAAAACCGCCTGGCTTTCGATCAGCCCAAGGATGGTAAAGGCATATACTGCGACGCAGACCTCTCCGGCTAACAGAACACCGCGCAGAATTTGCAGCACCAACTGACTGGTTCTTGCAGTGGCCGCGATCCCTCCGGGTGTGCGCAGGGCCAGTGCGATGACGAACGCCGCGAAAAACCAATAGCGGATCATAACGACCATGTAGGTGTTATATGTCCCTGCCAAATGGCGCGAGATTCCGTCCTGCAGGGCAAACACCACGGTGGCCGCAATCATCAGCGCGATGCCCGCGCGGGTGTTGTTTTGCTGGCTCATGATTTGACAGCGCGGGTCATATGGCGTTTGCGGCCGAAACCCGGTGCACGTGTGACAGTAAAGCCCGCATCCTCCAGCCCGCGACGCACAAACCCTGCGGCAGTATAGGTGGCAGCAGTGCCGCCTTTGGCCGTGTGATCCGCCACCTGTTGCATCAGGTCAGCACCCCAAAGCTCGGGGTTCTTGGCTGGGGAAAACCCGTCCAGAAACCACGCATCCGCAAGGCCCTGCCACGCAGGCAGAGCTTGCCGGGCATCGCCTTCGATGACCTCAAGGTGCAGAGTGCCCAAATCACAAACGCCTCCCCGCCATGTGGCCAGAAACCGTTCGGCCCACGGGGCTAATTCGGGAAAGGCGGCCAGGGCGCGGGACATGTCATCGCGGACCATGGGGTAGGCTTCGAAACTGGTGAAGGTCAGCGGAGTCGTCTGGCCCGATTTTTCCCAAGCTGACCAGACCGTCAGCATGTTCAGACCGGTGCCGAATCCCAGCTCGGCTATGCGAAATCCCGGTGCAAACCGTGCAGGCAGATCATTGCCCGCCAGAAAAACATGCCGTGTTTCTTCCAACCCGTTCTGGAGCGAGAAATAGGGGTCATCGAAACGGTCCGAGACGGGGATCTGCCCGTCCCGCCATGTCAGTTCGGCACGCTGGTCTGCCATCGGGGAATCCTGTAGCTAAGCGGCGCGACACTGAACAAGGAAATGAGGTTTGGCAATGGTCGATGTGACGGTGCGGGGTGCGGGTATCTTTGGCCTGTCCATCGCGTGGACCTGCGCCCGGCGCGGTGCCAAGGTTCAGGTGGTGGACCCGTTTGGCCCCGGTGCGGGCTCTAGCGGCGGGCTAGTGGGCGCGCTGGCCCCGCATGTGCCCGAGAACTGGAACGCCAAGAAAGCCTTTCAATTCGACAGCCTGATCATGGCCGAACCGTTCTGGAAACAGGTCGAGGCGACAGGAGGCGTGTCGCCCGGCTATGCCCGGTCAGGTCGCCTGCAACCCATTGCCGATCAACGCAGCCTGGACCTTGCCTACGCGCGAGCCGGGACGGCACAAGACTTGTGGCAAGGCCATGCCGAATGGCGCGTGGTCAAAACCTCGGAGATCGGTGCTTGGTGCCCGCCCAGCCCCACCAATTTCGTCATTCACGACACGCTCAGCGCGCGGATGCACCCCAGACGGGCCTGTGCCGCGCTGGTCGCCGCGTTAGAGGTGATGGATGTGCACGTTCAGGCGGAAGCGCCTGACAAAGGTCAGGTTATCCACGCCACCGGGTTGGCCGGGCTGCAAGCACTGAGCGACGCTTTCGGCAAGACCGTCGGCAACGGCGTCAAGGGACAGGCCGCCCTGCTGCGATTTGATGCGGGTAACGTTCCACAACTTTTTGCAGACGCCATTCATTTCGTTCCTCATGCGGACGGAACGCTGGCAATCGGTTCGACTTCGGAACGAGAGTATGACGATCCAACCAATACGGACGCTGCGCTGGACGATGTGTTGGAACGCGCCATGCGGGCGGTGCCGGTGCTGCACGGGGCTGAAGTGATCGAACGATGGGCCGGCATCCGCCCTCGCAGCAAAAGTCGTGCACCGATGTTGGGGGCACATCCTTTGCATCAGGGGCAGTTCATTGCCAATGGAGGGTTCAAGATCGGCTTTGGCATGGCGCCGAAAGTGGCTGAGGTGATGGCCGATCTGGTGTTGGAAGAACGCGATACCATCCCCGATGATTTCCGGCCAGAAGCCTCACTCTGAACGGGGCACGGCCTGCGCGCTCATACATTGGCGTCCGTCCGGGCCACGCACCCACATATCCGCGCCGTTCCGACACAAAACCGCCTGCTCGAAATGCATCAAAGGCGAAGAGGCCCGGAAAGAAAACTGCGCCAACGGGCCGGTCTGATCCTGCGCGAACAACATCAACAGTTGCGCCAGCAGGGGTCCGTGAACAACCAGCCCGTCATAGCCTTCGACTTCGCGGGCATAATCCAGATCATAGTGTATGCGGTGCCCGTTGAACGTCAGCGCCGAATAGCGAAACAGCACTGTCGAATCGAAATCGACCTCCCGCCGATGCGTTTCATCCACACGTGCTCGAGGTGCGACAGGCCGGGCAACATTCGCCGAGGGGTCTTCGCGGTAAACCAAATCCTGCCATTCCGTCAGGCAAAGCGCTCCGTTTTGGTGGAATTCGTGACGCAGAGTGACAAACCCAAGCGGGCCACTGCGTCCAGCCTTCACCTCGGAGCTTTCGCAAACCGTCCGCTTCTCGGCCTGCGCTCCTGCTGTTAGCGGCGTATGAAACTCCAACCGTCCTCCGGCCCACATACGGCGCGGCAGGCCCATGTCGGGGATCAGCCCGCCGACTTTTGGGTGCCCGTCGCGCCCCAGCTGATCTGGGGTCTGTGGAGACCAGAAATACAGGTGATGAAAAAATGGTGGCAACTCGGACCCGGCTGCCACACTTGGCTTTTGACCCAGCATTGCCTGCAATGCGGCGGCACGCGCCGGGTCCAGGGTGTCAGTCAGGATATCCTCGGTCATAAGAAAACCCTAAGCAGCGCGCCTGTGCAGAACAAGCCATCGGGGCTTTCAAAGACCCGCTTCCGCCCGCAATTTCTGCATCAGGGTCCGCAGGGCGCTTTCATAGCGTTCGCTGACCAGCTTGCCGTGTTCGTCGAATTCGTTCGAACTGTCAGCCAAATGGATTTCCGGACCCTGCAGGATGCGCGGCTGGAAAGGAACCATATAGCCGCGCAAAACCATTTGCGCGCGCTCCCCACCGGCCCGTCCGGCAGCCGCAGACATAACAGCGACAGGCTTGTCAGCCCAGGGACGGCCCTTGGTTCGGCTGACCCAATCCAGCGCGTTTTTCAGTACGCCAGACGGTCCCTTGTTGTATTCCGGGGTCGAAATGATCACCGCATCGGCCTGCGCGATCTGATCCGCCAGCACCTGAACGGCGGCGGGAATACCCTCGCCCTCTTCCAGATCGCCGTCGTAGAGCGGCAGATTCAGGTCTGCCTCGATATGGGTGGCGGGTTCGAACAGCCGGGCGGCCTCGCGCAGCAGTTTACGGTTGGTCGCGCTTTCGCGAAGTGAGCCGGAAAGGCTCAGAAGGATCGGTTCGGACATTGGGAAACTCCGTTGCGGTGTTTCCCAATACCTAGCGCGGCTTTGTCGTGGACCAAAGCCCACCTGACGCGCAGTCAGTGTGCGCAAAAGGGCGCCAAAAGGCGCCCTGTCCGGTCAATGTGATCAGTTGGGGATGATCTCGATATCGACCCGACGGTTCTGCGCCTTGCCCGCAGCGGTCAGGTTCGATGCAGCAGGACGACTTTCGCCCAGACCAATGGTCGAGATCCGCGCGCCATTCACGCCATTCGCTTGCAGAATATCCGCGACCGAGCGCGCGCGACGTTCGGACAGGCCCTGATTATACGAGGCTTCGCCATCGCTGTCGGTGTGGCCGATAACCTGCACGTTCGAATTGGGATAGCGTGTCAGGTTCTGACCAACCTTAACCAGATCGGCCCGCAACGCCGGACGCACGGTCGCGCTGTCGGTGTTGAATGTAATGTCGTTGGGCACAGTCACGATCAGGCGGTTGCCTGCGTTCACAATAGTAATGCCGTCATTGGCCAGTTGCTGCCGCAGCTCGGCCGCTTGCTGGTCCAGCTGATTGCCGATGATACCACCGCCCGCTGCGCCGATTGCGGCACCGGCCACGGCACCCAGAAGCGGGTCCGAGTCGTTGGCAATCGCCCCAACACCGGCGCCAACAATACTGCCCAGAATTGCGCCTTGCTTGGCGTTCTGGTTCGGATCGGCCGGAAGGTTCAGGGTACCGGGATCCGTACAAGCCCCCAGAAACATGGCCGAGCACAGCCCGGCGGTTACAAAAAACTTGGAAATCGTCATGAATTCACCTTCTGCTCTGGACCTCTTTTTTAGGTCCATGTTGTTTGAGGCAGTATATCGTGCCTAGTGCAGGCGGGCTCAAGCAACAATGCGGTGATATGGGCAGTTACCCGCCGTCTAATGGGCTTTTGGTCCAGTCTCCCATTGGTTTTGTTCCTGCCAGATGGCGCGCAACGGCTCTCCCTGACCGCAAAAATGGTCATCTATCAGTTCGCAGGCCCAGATTCGGTCCGTGCGGAAGTGGCGAAACCCGCTACGAAGCTCGCACCAGGCGACCAGCATGGTGCATTCTATGTGATAAATCAGAGCGACAGGCCGCACGACACGTTCGGATTGTTCCTCTTGGGCATTGATGTAGGTGATGCGAATCTTGCGCTCGGCGCGGATGGCCTCTCGGTAGTTCACAACGGGGATACAGCCCTTGTCGGGATCGTCGATCGGTGCGCCCCACGGCGCCACCTGCAACCAGTCCGCAGGCGCGCGCAGTGCCTCGTTCTTGCGGCACACCCGGTCAGCAGCCTGTTGCAGCGTACTGTCCCCGGTGCGGGCCAACATTGAGAGACCAACCCACAGCGCCTCAACTTCTTCGGCGTCGAAATTCAGGGGCGGCAGGTCATACCCCCGCCGCATCATGTAGCCGACCCCTGCTTCGCCCTCGATCGGAGTGCGCTGCGCCTGAAGTGCCGCGATGTCGCGATACACCGTACGCACCGACACTTCGAGCTTTTCGGCCAGCGCCTCGGCTGTGACCGGCGCGTCGGTGGCGCGCAGGATCTGGATGATTTCAAACAAACGGGTCGAGCGACGCATGGCGGTCTCCGGAGTTTTTCTGCTGACACCTTAGCACACCCCCCTGACAAGGTGGTGTCAGTAGTGACGCGCCAGATTGGATCACCCACACAGGAGATCCGCCATGCCAAGCCGCGACAATCACGTCATGATGACACTGCAACTTGGGCGCTGGTCGCAGGACCACAACCTGCGAGCGTTTGAAATCGAACGCGAACTCATGTCCACTCGACAACCCTGCGCCCCCCGGCGACGGATTAGGCGTTTTTCGCTTGGAAATTTGAAACTGCTATGGACCGGGACGGCTTAAAAATCCGCCCCGGCGCGGAACTTCATCGACGCGCCGCCATCGGGGCTTTTCAACCTTAGTTCTTCGGAATGCAGCATCAGTCGCGGATAGTCCCGCGCTGGCCCTTCCGCGTAAAAGGGATCGCCCAGAATTGCATGACCCAGCGATTGCATGTGGACGCGCAACTGATGCGAGCGGCCGGTTTTCGGAAACAGACGGATACGCGTCGTCTCGCCCTCATGTTTCACCACACGCCAGTCGGTCACGGCGGGTTTTCCGGTCTCGTGGCACACCATCTGACGGGGGCGGTTGGGCCAGTCGACAATCAATGGCAGATTGACAGTGCCGGTCTTGTCCTCAACCTTCCCCCAAACGCGGGCGATATAGGTCTTGCGGGTCTGGCGCTTTTCGAACTGCATACTCAGATGACGCTGCGCATGCGGCGTCTGCGCAAACACCATCACGCCCGATGTATCCCTATCCAGCCGATGCACCAGCAGCGCCTGAGGGAACACCGCTTGCACACGGGTCAGCAAGCAGTCGGCCAGATGCTCCCCGCGTCCAGGCACGGACAACAGACCCGAGGGTTTATTGACCACAATCAATTGCGCATCTTCGTGCAGCACATCCAGTGGGGTCTGAGGGGGATTATAGGCGTCGTTCATGCGCGCCTGCCTATCTTACCGCGCCCCCTCCCGCAACGTCGTCCTTGCCTGCTCGGAGTGGTTCGGCAAATCTGTTCCAAAGCGGAGGAGAACAAATGCACCCCACAATCGAGCGTATGCAAGAGGTCGTCGCCAAGGGCGATGAAACCCTGATCCTTGAGTTGCTGGCCGAAGACGTGCGTTTTTTGCCCCCCACCTATTTCAGCACATGGACCGGGCGCGAACCCGTGGCGGCCGTGCTGGGACATGTGGGGCAGGTGTTTTCTGATTTCCATTATCGCCGGATCATGGGGGACGGCAAGGATTGGGCGCTGGAGTTTCAGTGCAAGATCGGTGATCTGGATGCGGTTGGCGTTGACCTGATCACGCTAAACGATGACGGGCTGATCCAGGATTTCGAGGTCGTCATGCGCCCCTACAAAAGCGTTGGTGCCCTGCGCGAAGCGATGATGTCGCGCGTTATGACCGACGCGCGGTTCCTCAAGTTCAAAGACGCTCTAAGCTGATATGCCTCTCGCCGCTGATCAACTTTTACGCGTTCCCCTGTTGCCCGTGCTGGCAGCACAGGGGTTTTCCGTACGCCGGAACGCGCGGTTCCTGCCCGAACCCTCAGGTCCACGTGAAGGGCGAGAAGGGCGCGGTCCCCGGTTGCGTCTTCTGATTGCCGGGGACAGTTCAGCCGCTGGTGTCGGCGCAGGCACTCAATCACAAGCGTTATCGGGGTGTCTGGTCCGAGAGCTGTCTCGCCACTACGCTGTAGAGTGGCGGTTAGAGGCGACAACCGGGCACACGACGCTGGACACGATCGAACGCCTGCAGGCTTTGAACGGGCAATTCGACATGGCGGTGACCGCTTTGGGCGTCAACGACGTCACGCGGGCTGTTTCCCAAAGGGTTTTCATGGAACGGCAGTCGCGGCTGCTTGCGTTGCTGACGGGTCAGCTGGGTGCCCGGCGCGTCGTTGTAACCGCCGTACCACACATGAACCGCTTCCCCGCGTTGCCCCAACCACTGGCCTGGGTCCTGGGCCAACAAGCCGCCCGGTTGGATCTTGGGTTGCGAGAAGTCGTGGAAAGTTGCCCTCAGGCACGACATCTGTCTCTCGATCTGCCGGACGACCCGGCACTTGCGGCACCTGACGGGTATCATCCAAGCCCGAAAACCTATGCCTTATGGGCGGCAGAGGCCGCGCGTCTATTGCGTCAGGCCTGAGCCCGCATCTGCCGGATCATCGGGATCGAATACACCACCAGCGCCGTCCAGATCAGTGGGAAAGCGATCATGCGGCCCCGGTCAATCTGCTCGCCGAACACAGCTATGGCGGTGATGAAGATCATGGTTGGCGCGATGTATTGCAGGATGCCCATTGTTGACAACCGCACCAGTTTGGCCCCGTTTGCATAGACCAACAAGGGCACAGCCGTCACGATCCCAGCACAGGCCAGCAGCAGGGTGTCCGTAAGCCCCATGCCAAAATGCCCTGTGCCCTTCACGCCAAGCAAGGTGACATACATCAGGGCTGGAATCAGCAGGATCAGCACCTCAAGCAAGAAACCCTGATTGGGCCCGATGGGCAAAGACCGTTTGAAAAACGCATAAAACCCCCAGCTTACCATCAGACCCAACGCAGGCCACGGCAAGCTGCCTGCTTCTACGACCAGCACCAGCACCCCCAGCGCCGCAATCGCCACCGCCGCCAATTGTGTCTTGGTCAAAGGCTCTCGCAACAACACCGCGCCCAAGGCGATGCTGAACAGCGGGTTGATGTAGTACCCCAGCGCCGCATCCAATGCCCGGTCATTGGCAATAGCCCACACATAAATAGCCCAATTCACCGAGATCAGCGCAGCCGTCAAACATGCCATGCCCAGCATCTTCGGGTTCACCAGCGCCGCCTTCAAATCCCGTGTCCGCCCCAAAGCGACCAGCAGCAACCCCGCCACCGGCACTGACCAGATAATGCGGTGCGAGACAATCTCGATCGGCCCGACATGCGCCATGGCTTTCATATAGAGCGGCAAGAATCCCCACAAAACATAGGCTGTGACAGCCAGTACCAACCCCTTGGGCGTGTCTGCGGCATTCGGTGGGATGGATGTGTTTGCCACGGTGGGTCTCCGACTGATATCGGACTCTCTACGGCAAACCTCTGCCCTATGAAAACCACGAAAACTGTGAAGCCGGCCATCAGGAATTCTGATACGTCACATGTTTGGAACCAATCCAACATGCGAGGCTCTGCCTCGCGCTCCGAGATATTTTTAGCCAGATGAAGCACGGATCCGGCACTTCATCTGGCCTCAAATACCTCGGGGGAGTCGCGGCTTGCCGCGGCGGGGGCAGCGCCCCCTTTTCCCACGCCTCAGACTTTTACCCGCTCCGATTTGGGGTCGTACATCGGTTTCAGCGAGGCTTCTGCTTTGACCTTCACGCCGCAGACGTCGATCTCATAGCTGGAGGCCAGCACATCTGTAGCCTTTTCACCCGCGCACGGCACATACCCCAGGCCGATGGCCGCGCCCAGCGTGTGGCCATAATTGCCTGAACTCAGGTAGCCCACATATTCGCCATCGCGCAGGATAGGTTCGTTATGGAACAGCAGCGGTTCAGAGTCGGTTAGTTTGAACTGAACCAACCGGCTTTGTGGACCCGTTTCCCTGCGGTCGATCACGGCTTCGCGCCCGATAAAATCGCAGCCCTTGTCGGTTTTCACGGCAAAGCCCAGCCCGGCATCGACCACATGGTCCTCGCAAGTGATGTCATGGCCGAAATGGCGGAATCCCTTCTCGATCCGGCAGCTATCCATCATATGCATGCCGCAGAGTTTCAGGCCCATATCCTGTCCTGCCTCGTGCAGGGTTTCGAACACGTGGCCCGCCATGTCGGAGGAGACGTAGATCTCCCACCCCAGCTCTCCCACGTATGTCACGCGATGCGCCCGGGCGAGGCCCATGCCGATCTCGATCTCTTGCGCGGTGCCAAACGGGTTGGCCGCGTTCGAGAAATCGGCGGGCGAGACCTTTTGCAGCAGCGCGCGCGCGTTGGGGCCCATAACGGCCAGCACGCCTTCACCTGCGGTGACATCGGTGATGACCACGTTGAACCCACCCGCGTGGCGCTGCATCCATGTCTGGTCGGCCAGACGAGTGGCCGCAGGGGTGACGACCAGATAGGCGGTCTCGGTCAGGCGGGTGACGGTCACGTCCGCTTCGATCCCACCGCTGCGGTTCAGGAACTGAGTGTAGACGATCTTGCCATTGGGCACCGCGTAATCGCCGCCGCCGATATAGTTCATGAACGCCTCCGCATCCGGCCCTTCGACGCGGATTTTGCCGAAGGAGGACATGTCATACATGCCCACATTCTCGCGCACCGCACGGTGTTCGGCAGCGGAGTTTTCGAACCAGTTCTGGCGTTTCCAGCTGTAGTGGTACTCGCGTTCCTGACCTGCGTTGGCGAACCAGTTGGCCCGTTCCCACCCGGCCAGTTCCCCCATGACGGCACCCTGTTCCAGCAGGTGATGGTGGAACGGCGTACGCCGCACGCCGCGCGCGGTGGCCTTTTGGCGATAGGGGTAGTGGTCGGCGTAAAGCAGGCCCAGCGTTTCCTTGGACCGTTCAAACAGATACTTCTTGTTGCCCTGAAACGGTTGCATCCGGCTGATATCCACATCACCCAGATCAAACGGTTTCTCGCCGCTGTCCATCCACTCGGCCAGCGCCATACCCGCGCCTCCGGCAGATTGGATACCGATCGAGTTGAACCCGGCCGCGACCCAGACATTGTCCATCTCGGGCGCAAGGCCCAGATGATAGGCATCGTCGGGTGTGAAGGATTCCGGGCCGTTAAAGAAGGTGTGAATCCCCGCCTCGGCCAGCATTGGCATCCGGTTTACTGCCGCCTCAAGGATCGGCTCGAAATGGTCGAAATCCTCGGGCAGTTGGTCAAATTCGAAACTGTCCGGGATGCCGTTCATTGCCCAAGGCTTTGCATTCGGTTCGAACGCGCCCAGCAGGATTTTACCCGCATCTTCCTTGTAATAAGCGCATTCATCCGGCACGCGCAGAACCGGCAGCTGGGTCAGGCCGTCGATGCCTTCGGTCACGATGTAGAAATGCTCACACGCGTGCAGAGGGACGTTCACGCCTGCCATTCGACCGACCTCATGCCCCCACATACCGGCGCAGTTCACCACCATATCGCATTCGATATGGCCCGAGGCGCTGCCGTCATCGGCGACCCAGTCGACGCCCGTGACCGTGCGCCCCTGTTTGACGATATCGGTGACTTTCACCCGTTCTTTGACGATCCCGCCGCGTTGCCGTGCGCCCTTGGCCAGCGCCAGCGCGATATTGGCCGGGTCGCCTTGCCCGTCCAGCGGCAGATAGACCGCGCCTTTGACGTCTTCGACGTTCAGATGGGGGTACATCTCTTTGACGCGCTCGTTCGAGATTTCTTCGACCTCGACCCCAAAGGCGCGGGCCATGGCGGCCTGACGATAGATCTCTTCCTTCCGCTCCTCGGTCAGCGCCACGGTGATCGAACCGCAGCGTTTGAACCCGGTGGCCACGCCGGTTTCTTCTTCGAGCGCGCCGTACAGTTCTTGACTATATTTCGCCAGCTTGGTCATGTTCGCCGTCGCCCGCAGCTGCGCGATCAGACCCGCCGCGTGCCATGTGGTGCCGCTGGTCAGCTGCTTGCGTTCCAGCAGAACGACATCGCTCCAGCCCTTCTTGGTCAGGTGATACGCGACCGAGCATCCAATGACGCCGCCGCCGATGATGACCACACGGGCCTTGTTGGGAAGATCAACCATCCTGAAATCTCCGCACTGTCAGGTTTGGGCCAAAATGCCACGGAAGATCGACAGCAAATGCGCCAAAAGCGTCACAAAACGGGTAATTTTCACCGATGTGCCGCGCGCTTTTCACGACGCAGAACAAAGGGCGTGACGCCGAAAAAGCTTTTGTAAACAGACGAAAACCCGTTCGGGAACCCGCAGGCCAGGCCGATCTCGCGCACGCTCATGGTGGTGTTGAGAAGCAGGTTGTTGGCCTTAGCCAGCCGCATCTCGCGGTAGAACCCGTTGGGGGTGGTGCCGAAGAAGGTCTTGAACTTGCGCTCGAGCGAACGGTTGGACAGGTGCAGTTCCTCGACGATCTGATGGATCGGCAGAGGGTCTTCGATATTGGCCTGCATCAGCTTGATGCACTGGTCCAGCTTGGCATCGCCTGTCGCTGTCAGATGCGTGCCGGAAAACGGCTGCATCGAGGAAAAATCGCGGATGTTCTCGTGCAACATGATATCGGCAACGGTCATCTTGGCGGGCCCCGAGATGTGACGGCCGATCACCGACAGCGCCACGTCCGTCGTCGCCTCCATCCCCGCGCAGGTGACGACAGCGCCTTGCTGGGTGGCGATGGAGAGCTTGGCCTCGAACCGGGCACCGCGTTCGCGCAAGAATGAGGCGTTTTCCCAATGGGTTGCCATATCCTCGGTGCCGTGTTCGTCGATATAGCGGCTGGCGGCTTCAGCTAACAGAAACACCTGCGCGCCGCGGTAAGTGTAGTCCGACACCACGCGGCCCAGTGACAGATCGGGGTGGTCGGGGTCGGAATTGCCGATGACAAACAGGTAATCCGCTTTGGGTTGGGTGCTAACCGCCTCGGTCTGGATCATCGCATCGCTGCTGGAATGGATCGCTCCACCCTTCAGCGATGTATACGCATAGGTAAAGGGCGGGTGCGGGCAGACGCGATTAGCCAGCCGCAGCACCTCGACCAGCGACGCCAGTTCCAGCAGCACATAGCCGGGGGCGACGAGGATATCGAAATGCTGCTGACCCGCCATCGCTCTAGACGATCCGGTGTCGGGCAGCGTGCAGCGCGTGGGCCAACGCCTCGATATGATCGGGGCCGACCTCGCAGCAGCCGCCGACGATGGTGGCACCGTGTTCGACCCAGGACATGGCGAAATCGGCATAGGCTTCGGGGGTCAGGTCATGACGTTCTTGCAGCGCATCGACGGTGGGGGCGTCTTCCAAGAACCCTTGCGTGATGCCGGTGAAGCCGTTGGCATAAGCCCCAAAAGGACGACCTATCGTTTCAAGGATCATCAGCGCGGGCATCACCGATTCCGGTCGGGTGCAGTTGATCAGTACCGCCTGCGGCCCGAAATGATCCACCAGCGGTGCCACTTGCGCCAGATGCTCGCCCGAGCGCAGGCGGGTGCCGTCATTGTCCATCACCGACAGCGCCAACCAGACGGGTTTGGTTGCGCTTTCCGTACCGCGCAGCGCGCCTTCGGCCTCTTGCAGGGACGAGACGGTTTCGTGCAGGAACAGGTCCACCCGGTCGTTCATCAAACCGACCAGCTCGGCATATTTTAGCGCCGCCTCTTCCACATCGGGTTTCAGGTCAGGTCGGTATGAGGCCAGCAGCGGCCCGAGCGCCCCCGCGATCCGTCCACCCAACACAGGCCGCGCGCGCTCTGCCTGTGTCAGCGCCGAGTCGATCAGGGCGGGCAGTTGATCCTCGATCCCTTCGCGCACCAAGCGCGAGCGGTGGACGGCATAGGTGTTCGTAGTCGCCACCGTCGCGCCGCGGCGGAAGTAATCCGCATGGACCTGCCGCACCAGATCGGGTTGATCCATCATCACCCGCGTCGACCACAAAGGCGTGGGCTTTTCGCCGCCGCGCTTGACCAGTTCCTGCCCGATCGAGCCGTCCAACAGGGTGATATCCGCCATAGCCTTGCCTTTCCTCAGGGAATGAGAACCAGTTTTCCCGCAAACGCCTTGGACTGAAAGCCCTCTTGCGCTTCGGCGATATCTCTTAGCGGATAGGTTTTTGAGATCAAAGGTTTGATCCGACCCGCATTCATCAGTTCGACCAATCGTCCGAAGACCTCAAATGCCTGATGGGTACAGCCGTGGATGGTGATGTCGCGCAAATAGATATCGCGCAGATCGGCCTGAACGATGGGTCCGGCGATGGCACCGGATACCGCATACTGCCCGCCGGGTTTCAGCGACAGGATCAGGTCGGGCCATGCGGGGCCGCCGACGACGTCGATCACCACATCGAACATGTCTTTCGGCAAAGGCGCGTTACGGTCGAACGTATCCGTTGCCCCTTGACCTTTGACCACATCGGCTTTGGCTGGGCTGGTGACGCCCCACACGGTCGCTCCGCGCAGCCGGGCAAGTTGCACAGCAGCCAGACCGACCCCGCCCGAGGCTCCGGTGATCAGGACCTTGTGGCCTGCAGTCACGCCTGCGCGGGTCAGCAGGTTCTCGGCCGTTCCAAAAGCGCAGGGAATGGCCGCGATCTCGGCATCAGATAGCGGAGACGCTGAGACGTCGTACAGGTCCGATGCTTCAACCAGGCAATATTGCGCGAAGGCCCCGTCGATCTCGGACCCCAGCGCGATGAAGCCGGTCGGATTGCCCGGGCGTGGGCGCGGCAGGTTGATCGGGCAGGTGACGCGCTGACCTTCGGCGAAGCCCGTCTCTGGCCCGGCCACCTCAACGATACCGCACAGATCGCCGCCCTGAATGCGCGGGAAGTGCAGCGCGCCGCCCCAGCCGCCCGCATCGACCTCCTGATCCACCGCATCTGTCGCGCCGGTCACATCCGAGGAATACCAGCCGACGCGCGTGTTGATATCGGTATTGTTCACCCCGGCGGCGGCAACCCGAACCAGCACCTGACCGGGTCCGGGTTGCGGCACCGGGATATCCGCGCGCCATTCCAGCGCCTCTGGCCCGCCGTGGCGGGTCAGATAGACGCCCTGCATGACGCGCGGAACAGCCATGGATCAGGCCCGCAGCCGGTCGTTGGCCGGATCCCAGAGCGGCTGATCCTCCTGCACCACGGCGGGGTATTTCTGGCCGTAGATCTCGACCTCAAGCGCGGTGCCGGGGTTGGCGAGTTCCGACTTGATCATGCCCAGCGCGATGGATTTGCCCACGCGGTATCCCCATGCGCCAGAGGTCGTCTCGCCCACGATCTGATCGCCTTGCCAGATGCAGGACATGTAAGGCGCGTCGCAGTCTCCGGCCTCGACCGTCAGGGTCACGAACGACTTCTTCACCCCCTGCTGCTTTTCGTTCAGGATCGCCGCCTTACCGGGGAAATCCTGCGGTTTGTCCAATTTGACGAAGCGTTCCAGCCCGCCTTCCAGCAGCGTATAATCGGTCGACAGATCGCCCTTCCACGCGCGGTAGCCTTTCTCGATCCGCAGCGAGTTCAGCGCGTACATGCCAAACGGCGTGGCCCCGGCCTCAAGGATCGCATCATAGATCGCGGGTATGTCCGCGTTCTCGGCGTGGATCTCCCACCCCAGTTCACCCGCAAAGGATACGCGCAAAAGAGCGACCCATCTGCCATTGACTTCGCTTTCCTGAAAGCTGAGCCACGGCAGGGTCAGATCCGCATCGCACAGCTTGCCCAGCACCTCGCGCGATTTGGGACCGGTGACGATCAGCGTGTCCATGCGCGTGGTCCAGTCTTCCAGCGTGAATGCTGCGTTTGCGGGCATATGGCGTTCCAGCCATTCCCGGTCATGCCACTGCGCGGTGGCGGCTGTGACCAGCACAAACAGATCCTCGGCTTCGCGGGTCACGGACATTTCGGTCAGGATGCGGCCACGATTATCCGAGAAATAGACCAGCCCGACACGACCAATCTTGGGCAATGACCCGGTCACAAGCCCCCGCAGCCATTCGTCCGCCCCTGGCCCTTGCACCTTGAACCGCGAGAATCCCGGCAGGTCCAGCACGCCGCAATGGTCGCGCACCGCCTCGCATTCTTCTTTGATCCGCTGCTCCCACGGGCCGGACCGGCCCCATGTATGCGTCGCATCCAGCGAGGTATCGTCGCCCGGCTTGGCGAACCAGTTGGCGCGTTCCCAGCCGTTATAGGCGCCCATCACGCCGCCCAGTTCCTTGATCTTGTCATGAACCGGAGACAGCTTCTTGTCGCGCGCCGCAGGCCATTCGTGATGCGGGAAGTGCATGGCGTATTCGTTGCCGTAGACCTCCATGCCCTTCTGGTTGCAATAGTCCTGGTCGGTATAGTCGGTGTAACGACGCGGATCGACGGCCCACATATCCCATTCGGTCGCGCCATCGACGATCCATTCGGCCAGCACCTTGCCCGCGCCGCCGCCCTGCGCGATGCCGAAGGTGAAGGTGTGCGCCTCAAACGCGTTCGTCACGCCGGGCATCGGGCCAATCAGCGGCAGACCATCCGGCGCGTAAGGAATCGGCCCGTTGATCACCCGACCCACGCCAGAGGTTGCCATCAGTGGCACCCGTTCCATCGCGTCGGTGACGATATCCTCGATCCGGTCCAGATCATCATTCCAAAGCTGAAAGCTGAAATCCTCGGGCATCGGATCGTCTTCGGTCATCCAATGGCCTTTGCAGTTGGGCTCATACGGCCCAAGGTTGAAGCCATTTTTTTCCTGCCGCAGATAATACGAGATATCCACGTCGCGCAGCAGCGGCAGCTTGCCGCCGTTTTCTTTCGACCACGCCTCAACCTCGGGGATTTCGTCGGTCAGCAGATATTGGTGGCTCATGACCATCGCAGGCACCGTGCGCCCGCCGAAAGGCTTGAACCATTCACCCACGCGCTGCGCATAATACCCGGCGGCGTTGACCACGTAATCGCAGGCAATATCGCCCTTATCGGTATGCACAGTCCAGGTGCCGTCGTCATGCTGGCTCACGCCGGTCGCCGGGCAGAAACGGATGATCCTGGCCCCCAGATCTCGCGCGCCCTTGGCCAGCGCCTGCGTCAGCTGCGCCGGGTCGATGTCGCCATCGGTCGGATCGTACAGAACGCCCTCAAGATCATGGGTTTCAAGGAACGGATAGCGCTCTTTGGCCTCTTCCGCAGTCCACATCTCCATCGGGATGCCCTGATAGCGGCCCATGGACATGGCGCGCTGAAACTCCTGCATCCGTTCCTTGCTATGCGCCAGACGGATCGAGCCCGAAACGTGGTAGTTCATCGGGTAGTCAACCTCATCGGCCAGTCGCGAATACAGCTCGGTCGAATAGCGCTGCATGTTCATGATCGCCCACGAGGTCGAAAAGGTCGGAACATTCCCCGCTGCGTGCCATGTCGAGCCTGCGGTCAGTTCATTCTTTTCCAGCAGAACGCAGTCGGTCCAGCCCTTCTTGGCCAGATGATACAGCGATGAACAGCCGACAACGCCGCCGCCGATGATGACCACACGGGCCTTGGTTGGAAAATCACTCATGGTTTTGCTTCCCTGTTAGTCTGCCCGCTGGGGCAGATCGTCCTGAATGTCGTAGTAGTCGCCCTTGTCGGCGACGAAGATGTGCTGGGCGAGTTTCAAGCCGGTGGGTTCGTCCAGAGACCCTATTGAAACCGCGATCGTGTCCTCATCATTGTGCTGCCAAAACAGGAACGAGCCGCAGGCGCTGCAAAAGCCGCGCTTGGCGATGTCCGAGGCGCGGTACCAGCCCAGCGTCTCGCTGGAGGTAAAGTTGAGGTTGTCCTGATGGGTTTCGCAGGAGGCCCAGAGATGACCCGATTGCCTTCGGCATTGGCCGCAATGGCAGGCGTTGGGTGCGGCGAGTTCTCCGTCAATGGTGAAGGCAACCTTGCCGCAGAGGCAGGAACCGGTGTGCATGTCTTTACCCCCTTGCTGTAGGCGCTGCGCTAGTGCCCAGCAACACGCCGTAGATGATGAAACAGCCCGCCATCACGCGGCGGACCCAGATGTTGAACACAGCGCCAAGCGCGGCTTTGCCCATCAGCGCACCCAGCAGGGTGAACCCCGTGTAGCTGAGCGTTGTGATGACCAGCGCGGTGGGCATGATCACCCCCATCTGCTGCCAGACCGGCACGTCGGGTTGAACGAATTGCGAAAACGCCGCCAGATACCCGGCCACGCTTTTGGGGTTGATCGTCGCCACCGCCAGTGCGTGCAGATAGACGTGGCGCGCGGGTCGCTCAGATGCAGGCGCGGGTTTGGTGGCATTGATCCAGCCGCGAATGCCCATCCAGATCAGGAACCCCGCGCCGATCAGTTTGGCGATGAAAAACCCGGTGGGTGAGGCCGCGATCAGCGCGGTGACGCCCAACGCCGACAGGATCAGAAAGGCGCTGGCCTGTGTCAGGATCGCCAGCACGCCCAACATTGCCTTGGCAAAGGGCAGGCTCATCCCGTTTGATATGCAATTGACCGCATTCGGCCCCGGTGTGGTGACGAACACCACCCAGAACAGAGCGAATATGGTCCAGGCCTCAAAGCTCATTCAATACACCGGCGGGGCGATAACCCAGATGGCCACGGCGGGCTCATCATAGGGGTTCGCCCAATGATAGGGTTCGTGTTTGATACGGAAACTGTCCCCCGGCCCGACCGAGAATTGCCGCCCGCCAATCGTCAGGTCCAGCCGCCCCGAGATCATATAGCCCACCTCTTGCGTCGGACGGTCGGCGGGGGTCTGCATCTGCGAGCGGGGCTCGAAGGTGGAATGCACCATCTCAAAATCATCGGTCAGATCGGGCGACAGCAGTTCCTCGATCAGTCCTTCCTCGCCCGATCCCATTGGGCGGCGTGATCCGGCGCGGACCACATATCCCTGTTCATCCGCCGGGGCGGCAGAATGGGCAAACAGCATCGACATTGGTACGCCCAGACAATCAGCCATCTGTCGCAGGTCCGAGATGGACGGATCGGACATATCCCGCTCGACCTGGCTCAGCCACCCGACCGAGCGGTTCAGCTTTGCCGCAATCTCACTCAGCGTCAGCCCGCGCGCTTTGCGCAGGGCGCGGATATCAGCACCAAGGGTCGCGCTTTGGGGGGCCTGTGAGTTCAATCGCCGCTCCGTGTTGTCGTGAAATTTCATCCCTGTTTTTCACGATGGCGCGAATCGATGAAAAAACCAAGCGTTTTTTCACTTGGGTCACGCGGCCACGTTCGGTATCGGTCACGCATGTGGATTGCAGTGATGTATCTGTGGGCGATCAATACCCTGACCCTGCTGGCCTTTGGCTGGGACAAACTTCGCGCTCGGCGGCGCAAGCGCCGTGTGCCGGAACGTCGTCTGCTATGGCTGGCTGCGCTGGGTGGCAGCCCCGGAGCCATAGTCGGGCGGTGGATATTCCGCCACAAGACCCGCAAACGGGGATTTTCGAGATGGTTATTTGCAATCCTGATCGGTCAGGCCGCTGCTTGCTACGCTGCCTTCACCTTTCTGCCCCCGCTGCTTGGCTAACCGACGTCAGCGCGCGAACACATCGCGCAAGATCGCGGCAAGCCCATCGGCATCCGCCTGCGTAAATGCATCGGGCAGATCGCTGTCGATATCAAACACCGCGATCACCTCTCCCTGCGCGTCAAAGACAGGCAGCACCAGTTCCGACCGGGTCGAGGACGCACAGGCGATATGGCCGGGAAATGCGTCCACGTCAGCCACAAGCTGCACCTCTTGGGTCCGGGCCGCCGCGCCACAAACGCCACGGCTAAAGGGGATAACGAGACAACCGTGGCCACCTTGGTAGGGACCAATCTTAAGCAGGTCGGGCTCGGTCACCCGATAAAACCCGGTCCAGTTAAAGCGATCATCGCTGTGATGCACCTCGCAGGTGACGGTCGCCATCAGGGCGACCTCATCCGTTTCACCCTCGGTGAGGGCCGCAATAGCTTTAGCAAGCTGCGCATAGTCGACGGTCATGGTCACTGGTCCGGGTCAATTTACTTTGTGCCGCGACCTATGCCGAAAACGCCAAAGCGTCAAACCCGTTCGATTGCGATCGCTGTCCCTTCACCGCCGCCAATGCAGATGGCCGCCACACCCCGTTTGAGGTTCCGCTTTTCCAACGCATTCAAAAGCGTGACCATGATCCGTGCGCCCGAAGCGCCGATTGGGTGCCCCAGCGCACAGGCCCCTCCGTTGACATTGACGATGTCACGGGGCAGGCCCATCTCGCGCATGAAGGCCATGGGGACGACCGCAAAGGCTTCGTTGACTTCCCACAGATCCACATCGTCCTTGGACCACCCGATTTTAGTCAGCAAGGACTGCGCCGCAGGAACGGGAGCAGTGGTGAACAAACCCGGTGCCTGAGCAAAGCTGGCATGGCCAAGAATGCGCGCGCGTATGGTAAGCCCGCGGGCCTCGGCAGCATCGGTCGACGCGAGAACCAGAGCCGCGGCACCATCCGAGATAGAGGAGGAATTGGCCGCCGTTACCGTCCCGTCTTTGCGAAATGCTGGTTTTAGCGTCGGAATTTTTTCGGGGCGCGCCGATTGCGGTTGTTCATCAGCCGAATGGGTGATCTCTCCCTTACGAGAGCGGGTCACGACAGGTGTGATCTCGGCGTCAAAAGCACCGGTTTCCTGCGCGGACAGCGCGTTGGACAACGAGCGCAAGGCGTATTCATCCTGCTCTTCACGCGTGAACTGATACGCCTCGGCACAATCCTCGGCGAAGGTTCCCATCAAACGGCCTTTGTCATAGGCATCCTCGAGCCCATCCAGAAACATGTGGTCTACGACCTGCCCATGACCAATCCGAGCACCGCCACGCATCTTGGGCAGCAGATATGGTGCGTTCGTCATACTCTCCATCCCCCCGGCAATCATCGTGTCGGAATGACCCAAGGCGATTTGGTCGTAAGCAATCATCGCAGCCTTCATGCCCGACCCGCACATCTTGTTCAGTGTGGTGGCGGGAACGTCCTCGCCAAGCCCGGCAGCAAAGCCCGCCTGCCGCGCGGGCGCCTGACCCTGACCGGCCGGCAAAACGCAACCCATCAGAACCTCGTCCACTGTGTCGGCCTGTGCGCCATCAAGCGCCGCACGGATTGCGGCCCCGCCTAGTTCGGCAGCGTCAACCCCGTCGAACATCCCCTGAAATCCACCCATCGGAGTGCGTGCAGCCCCTGCGATCACGACCTGTTTCATACGGATGCTCCTCTCAACTTCCTTACCTTTGGATACCGAATGGTAAGATTTGCCGTCTAGCGTATTTCTACCATTGATTTTCAGTTTGAAGGATAGTCGCGTATGAGCCTGACCAGCAAGACGACTGACACAACGCAGGTCATTACGGTCCATTCCGACCGGATTGATGCCGCGATGGCCATCCAGTTCAAAGAAGACATGCGAAGCACGGCACAAGGCGGGGCGCCACGAGTCGTTCTGGATTTGACGGATGTGGAATTCATTGATTCCAGCGGACTTGGGGCCATCGTGGCCTCGATGAAGCAACTCGGCAGCGAAAGACGTCTGGATCTGGCCGGGCTGCACCCGTTTGTCGAAAAGGTGTTTCGGCTGACGCGCATGGATACGGTGTTCAAGCTGTACCCGACATTGGACGATGCGCTGACGGCTGCGGCGGACTGACGGATCTGAATGGGCGCAATGGCCATGTGTGACGAAAATTGCATGGATTTGAACTTTGCCGCGACCGAGGCTGAAGCCAGCACTGGTATCGCCAGAATTAGCACCTGCCTGGAAGCTCAGGGCCTGCCGCAACACAAAGCCGCCGACGTCAAGATAGCGCTGGCCGAGGCGATCAATAATGTCGTTGAACACGCATATGCGGGAATTACACCGGCAAAGGTCAAGGTCAGATGCCGATTGCACGAAAACTGGCTTGAGATCCTGATCTCGGACACAGGCAACCCACTGCCGGGGTTTCGCGTACCTGACGGGGTCCCTGCCCCGCTTGGCTCCTCGCTGGATGATCTACCCGAAGGTGGGTTTGGCTGGTTTCTGATCCATGAATTGACCAGCGAAATCCGTTATGAACACGCGGACGGCTGCAATCGTCTGTCTCTGCGCTTTGACTTTCCACGCTTGGGCTAGGTCGAAAATGTCACAATAACGCCCAGATCAGACCATTGTCGCGCCGCAAACAAAGAGCAAAAGTTAACTCGTAGCTCAGATAGCTTCCCTCGGCGCCAAGTGTCACAGCCCCCACCCAGTGAACGGCGCCGAGGAACTTCCCCTTGATTTGACTGGACAATACCAACCCGCGCGATACGTTCGGCGCGTTCAGTCACGGGAGCATCACCATGCGCGATTTCCATACACCGGGCCGGTCACAGGTTCTGGCAACCGAAGGCATGTGTGCTACGTCACATCCTCTGGCGGCTCAGGTTGCGTTGCAAATTCTGCAGCAGGGCGGCAATGCGATGGACGCCGCGATCGCAGGAGCGGTCTTGTTGGGAATTTGCGAGCCGCAAATGACCGGTATCGGCGGCGATTGCTTTGTACTTTTCAATCGCGCTGGCGAAAACACAGTTCGGGCTTTGAACGGATCAGGTCGCGCGCCTGCTGCGGCCAAAGCGCAAGACCTGCGCGCCAAGGGTTTGGAGACTGTCCCCTTGAACACGCCCGAAGCTGTGACAATCCCCGGTGCGGTGGATGCATTTTGCCATTTGGCTGATACCGAGGGAAAACTCGGGCTTGAAACCATTCTTCAACCCGCGGTTCATTATGCCGAAATCGGGGTTCCAGTCGCGCCGCGGGTGGCATTTGACTGGATATCAGGCGCATCCAACCTGCAAGGCGCCGCACGAGACCACTATCTGTTCAACGGAGCCGCACCCAAAATCGGGCAGGTTTTTCGCGCGCCCGGTCAGGCCCAGGTTCTGCGGCAGATTGCCAAATACGGCAGGGATGCGTTTTACACCGGTGACATCGCGCAGGACATGATCGATGCCCTGACAAGCCGCGGCGGCGTACATACAGAAGCGGACTTCGCCTCGACCGCCTTTTCCAAGACGAAACCGGTGAGCGGCCGGTACCATGACACCGAACTGTTCGAACATCCGCCCAACGGTCAGGGGGCCACAGCGATTCTTCTACTTAATATTCTGAAGAACTTTGATCTTTCCAGTATGGACCCGTTCGGGGTCGAGCGTATTCATATTGAGGCTGAAGCCTCAAAATTGGCCTATGACGCCCGCAACCGGTTCATTGCCGACCCCGATCATATGGCACAGGCTCAGAAGTTCACTGATCAGGGTATTGCCGACAGCTTAGCCGCGTTGATCGACCCCAATCGAGCGATGCCCGCTGCTGCACCGGTCACTGAGGCAATTCACAAAGATACGATCTATATCACCGTCGTCGATCGCGACCGAATGGCAGTGTCACTGATTTATTCGATCTTCCACAGTTTTGGCTCGGGCATCGCATCCGAGAAATATGGGATTTTGCTGCAAAACCGCGGCGCTGGGTTCACGCTGCAACAGGGCCACCCCAACGAAATGGGCGGCGGCAAACGCCCGATGCATACCATCATTCCGGGCATGGTCATGCAGGACAACCGGATCACTATGCCCTTCGGCGTGATGGGCGGAGCGTTCCAGCCAACCGGCCATGCGCGCCTGTTGTCGAACCTCACCGATCACGGTTTGGACCTTCAGGCCAGCATCGACGCGCCACGCGCATTCGCTGATGGGGGCGTACTGAAACTCGAGCGCGGAATTCCGCCCAAGGTGGCTGAACAATTAGGCGATATGGGTCACAAAGTTGAAATTCCGGAAACCCCGCTCGGCGGCGCTCAGGCAATCCTCATCAAAGAGGACGGTGTGCTTGAAGGCGCAAGCGATCCCAGAAAAGACGGTTGTGCGCTTGGCTACTGACCAAGCGCCGGCTGTCCCGTTATCAGTTCAGGTGAAAGTGCAAAGGGTACGCACCGTTTTCGAACGGACCGAACATGTCGGGAATATCGGGATGTTCCACCGGTTCGCCCGACTGGTCAGCAACCAGATTTTGTTCAGAAACATAAGCAACATAGAAGGATTGGTCGTTTTCGGCCAACAAATGATAGAACGGTTGTTCCCTGAGCGGACGACTGTCTTCCGGTATCGCTTGATACCATTCTTCCGTGTTCGAGAATTCCGGATCCACATCAAAAATGACCCCTCGGAAGGGATGTTTCTTGTGGCGAACCACCTGACCCAGACGGTATTTGGCGTTTGTCTTCAGCATATCTTCAGCCCCCAAAGGTCTTACTACTCTTTTATGCGCTGAAATGCCAATCAATGATCGGAAATTAAGGGAAACAGTCTGTGAACCTCTTACTGACAGTGTTTGAAATCGTTGCTCCGGTCTTTCTTTTGGCCGGAATCGGCTATGCGTGGGTCAAGTTTGGATTCGAATACCGACTGGAATTCGTGACTCGTTTGGCGGTCACGCTTGCAGTACCCAGCCTTATTTTTGTTGCCCTTATGCAAACTGAGATTCCAGCAGGCGAGCTGACGCGGTTCACACTGGCGGCCATTGTTGGCCATCTGGTACTTGCTGTCGCATTCGGTTTATTTGTGCGGTTTTCCGGGCTGGATCGCAGAACCTATCTTGCACCGCTCATCTTTGGAAACACGGGCAATTTGGGGCTACCGCTTTGCATCTTTGCCTTTGGCCAGGCCGGGCTTGGATTTGCCGTGATCTTTCTGGCCGTCACTGCACTTTTCTCTTTTACCTACGGGATTTATCTGGTGGCTGGCAAAGGCGCGTTTGGCAAAGTAGCACGCGAACCGATGGTCTGGGCCACTTTGCTGGGCGCGCTATTTCTGTGGCGCGGGTGGGAAACGCCACTGTTCCTGACCAATACACTGGATCTATTGGGACAAATGGCTATCCCAATGATGCTGATCACTGTCGGCGTCGCAATAGCGCGCCTGACCACCCGGAAACTGGGGCAAGCTATCTGGCTTTCAGCGTTGAAACTGGCGGTCTGTTTCGCGCTTGGCTGGGGTATCGCACTGGCGTTCGGTTTGGATTCGGTCGCATTCGGGGTTCTGGTGCTGCAAATGTGCGCGCCCGTAGCCGTGACCTCTTATTTGCTGGCCGAACGCTTCGAAGCAGACGCGGACGCCGTAGCGGGTATGGTTATGGTCTCGACCGTGTTGTCGGTGGGCGCAATGCCTATAATTCTAGCTATTGTCCTGTAGCGTTTGTGATTTCCAAAACGCTCAATCTGCGCTAGAATAAAGAAAAAAGGCACGAGGCACATGAGCAGAATTTTTATCGTACTCTTCGGGGTGCTGCTTTTGGCATCCTGTAGTGGTGGCTCCAAACAGCCGCCCAGCAAGCTAAACGACGCGTGCAGTATTGCGCGCGAACGACCTGACTTTATCAAAGCTTTCAAAAGCACCGAGCGGAAATGGGGTGTCCCCGTCCACGTTCAGATGGCGACGATTTATCAGGAAAGCCGCTATCGTCACGATGCGCGCACTCCGCACAAATACGTGTTGGGTGTCATCCCGATGGGCCGTCAAAGCAGCGCCTATGGGTTCAGTCAGGCTCTGGACGGCACGTGGGAGGAATACCAGCGCGAAACCGGCAAGCGCCGCGCCAAGCGCGACCGTATCCGTGATGCGTCGGATTTCATCGGTTGGTACATGAACAAAACCAACCAGCGCAACGGCATTCAGCTGCATGACACCCGCAACCAGTATCTGGCCTATCACGAAGGCCATACCGGCTACGCACGTGGCAGCCACTACAGCAAAACCTGGCTGCTGAATGTGGCCAATGATGTGGATGCACGTGCGAAACTGTATCAGGCGCAGCTGGCGGGCTGCCGAATTTGACCGGTTAGCGGGTCAGCGATTGTCTGACCCGCGCCGCGTCCGTTTCGAGAACAGATCGCTGTTCAGCTTGCCACCGGTTTCAAGCTGTCCAAGCAAGACCGTAGTCTGGCTGCCTGCGTTGTCATGGATCACCCATTTGCGCAGCTCTACCGGATCCCCGGTGAACATCAGTTCGATCCGGCCCGAATCCGGGTTTTTGGGATCTTGCGCTGTCACGACCGTAGCCGTACCGTCAAAGTCGTGCCCGACCACCATATTCGCCTGAGCCAAGTTCACGTTCCTCGCCAGAACCAATGACAATGGTGTGCGTCGCAAGGGGTATTGCTCGGGTGGTTGATTGGATTTTGGGTCGAAAATCTGAACCGTCCCAGCCCGCGCCAGAACAACAGCGCTGTTCGGCGGGTCGTATTCGAACCGCATCTTGCCCGGCCGTTCAATCCACAGCTTACCGGTGCTGAGCGACCCGTCATCATTGACCTGAGTGAAGGTGGTCTGAACGGTTTTCAACTCGTTCAGATAGTTTGATATCTGCGACAATGGCAGCTTATCCGCGGCCCACGCGGCGGGTGCGGTCAATGTCAAAGCAAGGGCAAAAGCAATCTGTTTCATAAGGCACAGATAGGCGCTTTGCCCTTGTTATTAAATATCCTATTGCTCGGGGACGAGGATTTCGCGCTTTCCGACATGATTGGCTGCGGAAACAACGCCTTCGTCCTCCATCTGCTCAACCAGACGGGCGGCCTTGTTGTAGCCGATGGCAAGTTTCCGCTGGATATACGAGGTCGAGCATTTGCGATCCTTGATCACAATCGCCACCGCCTGATCGTACAAGGCATCCTCTCCGTTCGTGTTGCCCCCGGTGTTCAGGCCCAGAACGGCGTCGATATTGTCTGCCTTTTCCTCGGCCGGGCCATCGACCACACCGCTCATGTAATCCGGCGGGCCGAACTGTTTCAGGTGGTTGACGATTTCCTCGACCTCTTCATCCGAAACAAACGGACCATGGCACCGGGTAATCTTGGCACCACCGGCCATATAGAGCATATCGCCCTGCCCCAGCAGCTGCTCGGCTCCCATCTCACCCAGAATGGTGCGGCTGTCGACTTTCGAGGTCACCTGGAACGAAATCCGGGTCGGGAAGTTCGCCTTGATTGTACCCGTGATCACATCGACCGAGGGCCGCTGCGTGGCCATGATCAGGTGAATACCCGAGGCCCGCGCCATCTGCGCCAGACGTTGAATACACGCCTCGATCTCTTTGCCCGCGACCATCATCAGGTCGGCCATCTCGTCGACGATAACGACGATATAGGGCATCGCCTCGGGTGCGAATTCTTCGGTCTCGAAGGTGGGTTCTCCGGTCTCGTCGTCAAAGCCGGTCTGTACCGTGCGGCTGAACATCTCGCCCTTGGCCAGAGCATCCTTCACACGGCCATTATAGCCCGCGATGTTGCGCACGCCCATTTTGGACATCTTGCGATAGCGGTCCTCCATCTCGCCCACGACCCATTTCAGGGCGACAACCGCCTTTTTCGGGTCGGTCACAACAGGCGAAAGCAGATGCGGGATGCCGTCATAAACCGATAGTTCCAGCATCTTGGGGTCGATCATGATCAGGCGGCATTCATCCGGCGACAGCTTATAGAGCAGCGACAGAATCATCGTGTTGATCGCCACCGACTTACCCGACCCCGTGGTCCCTGCGATCAGCAGGTGAGGCATCTTGGCAAGGTTCGCCACGACCGACTCACCACCGATATCCTTACCCAAGGCCAACGGCAGCGCATGATTGCCGTCGCCGAAATCACGGCTGGCGAGAATTTCACGCAGCACCACCATCTCGCGGTTTTCATTGGGCAGTTCGATCCCGATGACCGAGCGCCCTGGCAGGGTCGAAACACGTGCGGACAGTGCCGACATCGAGCGTGCGATATCATCGGCCAGACCGATCACACGGCTGGCTTTCAGACCGGGCGCAGGCTCCAGTTCATACATAGTGACAACCGGGCCGGGGCGAACACTGACGATCTCACCCTTGACGCCATAGTCATCCAGCACGTTTTCCAGCATCCGGGCGTTTTCCTCCAACGCTTCATCGCTGAGGTGATGACGTTGAATGTTCGCCGGGTTGGCCAGCAGGCCCAAAGGCGGCAATTCGAAATCGGAATGCTTGTCCTCGAACGACAGCGCAGGCTGCGCTTCGGCTTGCGCGCGGCGCGAAGGCTGAGGCGCGCGGCGCACAGGTTGCGCGACAACCGGTTTGCGCGGTTCAGCCACCGGGATTTTCATCGCCGGGCGCGACTGAGGGGCGGGCTCGGGTTCAACCATCGGCTCATCCTCGAACACGGCCTCATCATAGTCCGGCTCGGGCGCAAAATCCTGATGCAGAGGCTCCTGCCATTCGGTTGGTTCTGCCGTCAGCATCGGCTCGGGTGGCAAACCAGTCGACGTCATCGGCGGTTCCGGCGGCAATTCACCCGCGCCAGAGTTCAGGATCAACGGATCGGGCCCACGGCCCCGCCCCTTGGTCAGCGGCAGGTTTGGGTCATGTTCAGGTGCCATCTCACCCGCGGCGACCTTGCGGTTGCGCACAGCGGCGGAAATCTTGGACCGGATACGGTCTTCGCCCGGCATCTCTTCAAAATCGGCGAGAGGCTCGCGGTCAATTAATTCGGGCTCGGGCATGGGATCCGGGCGGCGGATCAGATCGGGGATACGCGACAGCAAGCCCGATTTCACGGGCTCGGGCGCAGTTAGCGGAGGCTCTTCGAACAGCGGATCGGCGTAAGCCAAGTCATCGTCGAACACGGCTTCGGCGGCTTCGACACGCGCGGCTTTGCGCTCATCCCATTTCGCGCGGCGGTCACGAGCCGCCTGCGCGGTTGCCGACGCACTGCGGCCCAGCAGGTTCATCAGCGTGTCGTAAGACATCACCAAGCCCAACAGGAAGGCGCGGAAGCCTTTGCGCACATCTTCCTTGGTAAAACCCAGGACGAAAATGCCCAGCGCCAGCATCCCGAGCGCCATGGCCAGCGACATCAGCTTGACCATGAAATGCGATGCGACCGGCAACAGGGTTAGCAACGCGCCCATGACGGTGTCGCCAAACAGCCCTCCCAGACCAAAACTATGGGTTGAGCGCCAAGCCTCATCCGGCACCAAAGTCGCTGCATAGACCGAGACGACGGCAATCCAGATCGGCGCAAAGATCAGCCGTGCAATCGCGCGATCCTCGCCAAAATGCCCGGCAAAGCGCACGCCCCAGCCGATCAGGACCAAGGCAATGCTCCAGCTGCCCCAGCCCACGATCATGAACAAGGGCGCCGCGATCGAAGCCCCAATCCGCCCCATCCAGTTCTGCACCGGCGCATCGGTCGAGACCATCCAGTTCGGATCATCCGGCGTGTAGGACCAGATCATCGCCGCCGAGGCCAGACCCAGCAGGATCAAGGCAATCCCGATCAGCTCTTTGCTGCGCCGTTCGATGGCGGCTTGCGTTGTACTGTCCAGCAATGGATCGCGGTTGCGCGCGTTCAATGATGCCATTTTGCCCTCGTACCTCACGAATAGATGCAGTCACGCAGCTTGATCAGCCCGTGCTGCAACTCTGTTTTTGGGGCCACCAAAGCGGCCCGGATAAATTGCTCGCCCGGGTTTTGCCCCGGATCGCCTTGAGAAAGATATGCGCCCGGCAGAACCCGAACCCCGGTTTCACGCCACAGCTTCAATGCGGTCTCTTCGCCGTTATCGACCGGCAGCCACAGGAAGAACCCGGCCTCGGGTGACATGTAACCTTGCACGCCCGCAAACACCTCATCCGCGATAGCGTATTTTTCCTGATAAAGCGCGCGGTTCTGGATGACATGCTCTTCGTCCGCCCAAACACGTGCAGCGGCGGCCTGCAACGGCAGGGGCAGTGGCGATCCGGCATAGTTGCGCAGCTGTTTGATCCGTTTGATCGTATCCGGCCCGCCCGCAATCAGACCCGAGCGCAACCCGGCCAGGTTCGACCGCTTCGAGAGCGAGTTGAACAGCACCACACGTTCAGGGTCTGCGCCCATCTCTTGCGCGACGGTCAGTGCGCCGACCGGTGCCTCTTTGCGGTAGATTTCGGAATAACACTCATCGGCGAAGATGCGGAAATCGTACTTTTCCGCCAGCCCGATCAGCTCGGCCCAATAGTCGCGCGAGGCCACAGCGCCCTGCGGGTTGGCGGGCGAACAGATATAGGCCGCGACCGTGCGGTTCAGCACATGCTCGGGCAGGCCTGCATAATCGGGCAGGTGTCCAGTGGCCGCAGTGGCCGATACAAAAACTGGCTCCGCCGCGACCGAGATCGAGGCCACCATATAAACCTGATAGAACGGGTTCGGGCACAGGATGACCGGCTTCTGGCCATTCTTTTCCTCGGGGCACAGCGCCATGGCGGCGTTGTACAACCCTTCGCGCGTGCCGTTCAGGGCCATCACATTGGTGTCCGGGTCCATCGTCACGCCATAGCGGCGCGCGATCCAGTCGGTGATCGCGCCACGCAACTCGGGTGAGCCTTCATTGGGCGGATACCCTTGAAATCCTGCAGCATTTTCGGTGATCACATCCGTCACCCAAGCCGGGAAATCATGCATCGGCGCACCGATGGTCATGTGAATCACATCTCCGCCCGGCTGGTGGTGGTCCAACAGGGTGCGCAGACGCGGGAATGCGTATTCCGGTAGGTTCGAAAACCGCTCGGGGAAATTCATATCTACTGCCTCAAGTTCGGGATCATTATCGCCCCGTTTTCAGGCAGGTTACAGACCACACCCCGTTTCGTCCAGCCAAAGTGATGGCGAATCAGGGGATTGTGGCATTCAGGCCAACGCCGCCTCGGCCGCTGATCCGATCCGTAACAGAGCCTCCTCGGACCCCGGATAGCCCATCATCATCAGCCCGCACCCCGGTGTTCCCGTTGGTAAGGTCAGCGCGGCCAGGCCCATCAGGTTGCCGATCCGCGTGTTGCGCAAGGCAAGCAGGTTTTCAGTGACGTAATAATCGTGATCGGTCAGCAACCGATCCAGATTAGGCGGTAGAATCGGAGCAGTCGGGGCCAGAACAGCATCAAACCCGGATGTGGCCGCATCCCATGCAGCGCGGCAGGCTTCCAGCTTCGACCACGCCGCGATGTAATCCGCACCCGAGACATTCTTGCCTGTTCGGAACCGTTCGAGGATTTCTGGATACATCGCATCCGGGTTGGCTTCGATCACGTCGCGCCATAGGCCATAGGCCTCGGTGGTGTAAAGCACACCGGACAGCGCCATCGCATCCGCCAGTTCGGGCACTTCCAGCGGTACGATCTCGGCCCCGGCATCGCGCAGACGCTCCAGCGCGCTGTCATAGGCGGCACGAGGAGCATCGCGCAGGTCATCCTTGGCAATGTTTTGCAGATCGGCAAAGCGGCGGCCTTTCAGGCTGGCCCCGCGCAGGTCGGCGGGTGTGCCGCCTTCCAGCAAGGCCAGCATATGCGCCGCATCCTCAACCGACCGGGCCAGCGGGCCCACGGTGTCGAAGCGCAGGCACAGCGGCACCGTGCCTTCAAGGCTGACCCGCCCTGCAGTTGTTTTCAAACCCACCAGATTGTTCCACGCAGACGGAATACGCACCGAGCCGCCCGTATCCGACCCAATCCCACAAGCCGCCAAGCCCCAAGCGACCGAGGCCGCCGCGCCCGAGGATGACCCGCCCGGCACGGCATCCACATCATCAATGCAGGGCGGCGTGTCGGTGATGGGATTCAGACCAAGGCCCGAGAAAGCAAGCTCGCTCATATGGGTTTTGCCCAGACAGACCGTGCCCATGGCCGTGGCGTTGCGCACGACAACCGCGTCCGCCTGCGGCACCCGGCCTTTCAGCAGGGCCGATCCGGCCTCGGTCCCGGTGCCCGCGGTATCGAACAGGTCTTTCCAGCTGATCGGCACCCCGTCCAGCAGTGACCGGCGCAGGCCCAGCGCGGCGCGATCCTGCGCGGCTTTGGCCTCGGCCCGGGCGCGGTCATGGGTGACGCGTGCATAGATGCGGTCGCGCTGGGGATGGGCGTCGATGGCGGTCAGATAGGTCTCGGTCAGCTCGACCGGGTCAATCTGGCCCATGCCGATTCCCCGCCCCAGATCACACGCCGTCATGGTCAACCAGTCCTGCATCCCTACCCCCTTGGAAAATTCTGCTGTGAGGGGACGGTAGCGACAGGACCGCACATGGACAATCCCGAAAGGGCGCGCATATTGCGGGTCATGGAACAGACCTCGGATATCGTGATCGTAGGCGGCGGGCTGAACGGCCCGGCTTTGGCTTTGGCGCTGGCGCAGACGGGGCATTCCGTCACCGTCATCGACAGTTTGGACCAGAAAGTCCGCAAGAACGCGGCGTTTGACGGACGTGCCTATGCACTGGCGCTGGCCTCGCAACGGCTTCTGGATGCTGTGGGCGTGTGGGACAAGGTCGCCGATCACGCCCAGCCCATGCTGGAGATTAAGGTCACGGATGGACATGCGGGCGCGGGTCCCTCTCCGTTCTTCATGCATTTCGACCATGCCGAGATCGAAGAGGGCCCGATGGGCTATATGGTCGAAGATCGCCACCTGCGCCGCGCCTTTCTGGACGCCATGGCCGAAGAGACCCGGATCACGCAGATCAACGGACGCACGGTTGTCGCGCAAGAGGCTGACGCGACCGGAGTGACCTTGACACTGGATGATGGCGCGACCGTTTCGGGTGGGTTGCTGGTGGGTTGCGATGGCCGCCGCAGCGGCACCGCCGCGCGTGCCGGGATCAAGCGGATGGGGTGGGATTACGGCCAGACCGCGCTGGTCTGCGCGATTGAACACGACCTGCCCCATCACGGTATCGCGCATCAGTTCTTCATGCCCCCCGGCCCGCTGGCGATCCTGCCGTTGACCGGCAATCGCAGCTCGATCGTCTGGAGCGAACGGTCTGACACTGCCAAGCGCATCAATGCCCTGCCCGAGGCCGACTATCTGCAAGCTCTGCGCCCTCGGTTCGGCGATTTTCTGGGCGACATTCGCATCGCCGGAGACCGGTTCACCTATCCGCTGAACCTGACCATCGCCAATTCCTTTATCGGTGATCGCATGGCTCTGGTCGGGGATGCCGCCCACGGGATGCACCCGATTGCAGGCCAAGGGCTGAACGCCGGTCTGCGCGATGTGGGCGCATTGGCCGAAGTTCTGACGCTCGCCGGACGGCGCGGCGAGGATATCGGATCTGTGCTGGTGCTGGAGCGCTTTCAGGAATGGCGGAGGTTCGACACGGCCTCTCTGGCAATGGCGACGGATGTGTTCAACAAGCTGTTTTCCAATGATAATCCGCTGCTGCGGATGGGCCGCGATATCGGCATGGGGATTGTTGGATCGCTGCCGGGCCTACGGCGCGGCTTTGTGCGCGAGGCCGCTGGGTTGACCGGAGACCTGCCCAAACTGCTGCAAGGCCGCGCGATCTAGTCCAGCTCGCGCGCCTCATCGACCAGCATGACAGGAATGCCATTGCGGATCGGAAACGCCAGCCCGGCGGCTTTCGACACCAACTCCTGCTTGTCCGCGTCATAGTGCAGGGTTGTGTGGGTCTGCGGGCAGATCAGCGCCTCAAGCATGTGGCGGTCAAACGCGTGTTCAGTCATTGTAAATGGTCCTCGCTCGATCCGCCGCGCATGGCGAATTCGATCAGTGTTACCAAGGTCTCGCGGCGGGTGCGCAGACAGGGGGCCTCAAGCAGCGCCTGTTTCTCTTCGGGGTCGAAATCCAGCAGCATCGACAGCGAATTCACCAGCAGCTCATCATCCGCATCTTTCAACGTATCCCAATCCGTCGACAGGTTTTGCGACGAAAAGAACTTTTCCAACAGGTTCAGGAAACGCGGACGATTGAACCCGTCATCCTGTTCGGTTTTACCCAGATCGCGGTCGAACCCCTCCCACGACACGGCACAGCGGCGATAGGGGGTGAAAGCGTCCAACTCGGATCGGATGCGGAACCGCGAGACCCCGGACAGCGTGATCAGATAGCGCCCATCCTCGGTCTCGGAAAACTGCGTCACACGGCCTGCGCAACCGATCTGGTGAAGACGCGCGTCGTTGCTGGCAGACGGGTTGGGTTGCACCATCCCGATCAATCGTTCCGGTGTTTTCAACGCATCATCCAGCATCTGCAGATAGCGCGGCTCGAAGATATGCAGCGGCAGGCGCGCGCGGGGCAGCAGCAGCGCCCCGGGCAGAGGGAATACGGAAACCGTTTCCGGCAAGTCGGCGGGATGCATCATGTATCCGAGTGTAGCTCTGATCGGAAATTAGGCAAATATCATCGAGCTGAGCTTACGCCGCCCGTTCAGAACAATCGGATCATTGGGTTTGAGCGCATCGAAGATCGTGAACAGCTGCGCCTTGGCCGCGCCTTCATTCCATTCGCGATCGCGACGGAACAGGTCCAGCAATTGCGCGACGGCCTCTTCCACATCGCCGTTCGCGTGCAGCGCCTGCGCCAGATCGAACCGGGCCTGATGGTTGTCGGGGTCGGCCTCAACCGCCGCCTTCATCTCGGCCACGGGGCCGGCATCGGCGGCCTGTTTGGCCAGTTCCAACTGCGCATGGGCAGCTTCCAATTCGGGCGCGTTGGAAATCTCGGCCGGAGCACCGTTCAGGATCGCTTCGGCCTGCTCCAGATCATCTGCAGCAATATGGGCGCGCACCAGCCCGCCATAGGCACCGGCATGGTTGGGGTCTTCGCCCAGAATGGCCGCAAAGGTCTGGGCCGCATCCGTGGCCGCGCCTTCAGCCAACATTTCCTCAGCCGCCGCGACAGCATCGTCCAATTGACCACCGGGGCTTTCGCCACCCGCGGCCTCGATCACCCGGTCAATGAACGCTTTGATCTCAGAGCCCGGCAGCGCGCCCTGAAAGCCATCAACCGGTTGGCCCTTGTGAAACGCATAGACGGTCGGGATCGACTGAATGCGCAACTGGCCAGCGATCATCTGGGCCTCGTCGACATTGATCTTGACCATCTTGACCGCGCCCTTGGCGGCAGTGACAGCCTCTTCCAGCATCGGGCCCAAGGTTTTGCAGGGGCCGCACCACGGGGCCCAGAAATCGACAATGACCGGCACGTCTTGCGAGGCTTCGACGACGTCGGCCATGAAGGTGGCCTCGGACCCGTCCTTGATCAGGTCAGTGGCGGCAGGGCCGGTGGCGGTGTTCAGAAGGTCCATGGCGATACGTCTCCGGTTCAAACTTGCGCCTTATATGCAGCCGCGCGTCGCGGAAACCAAGGGCAGATTTGTGCTGTTACAGGTCGAAAGTGGCAAAAACCGGCGCGTGATCACTGGGTTTCTCCCACCCGCGGGCGTCGCGCAGGACGCGGCTGGAATGCCCCGCGTTCGAGATATCGGGTGTCGCCCAGACGTGATCCAAACGCCGCCCCTTATCCGCCGCATCCCAATCCCGCGCGCGGTAGGACCACCAGCTATAAAGCTGCCCCTCGGGGATATCCTGACGGGTGACATCAACCCAACCGCCCGCATCCTGTGTCTCGGCCAGCGCCTCAACTTCGATCGGTGTATGCGAGACGACTTTGAGCAGTTGTTTATGCGACCACACGTCATCTTCGCGCGGAGCGATGTTCAAATCGCCAACCAGAATGGATTTCTCGGGCTTGTCAGTGCGGAACCAGTCGCGCATGTCGGCGAGGTAATCCAGCTTTTGCCCGAACTTCTCATTCACCTCGCGGTCAGGTACATCACCGCCCGCAGGAACATAAAAATTCTGGATGGTCACACCGTTTTCCAGCCGCGCGGCAATGTGGCGGGCATGGCCGAGACCGGCGAAGTCCTTGTCGCCCACCTCCTCCATCGGGATACGCGACAGGATCGCGACGCCGTTATAGCCCTTTTGCCCGCGCGCAACCATGTAGGTATAGCCCAGTTCCGCAAAGCCTTCGGTCGGGATTTTCTCGACGGGGGATTTACACTCTTGCAGGCACAGCACATCAGGGGCCTCTTCCTGCAGCAATTTCAACACGATAGGTTCGCGCAGGCGGACCGAGTTGATGTTCCAGGTGGCAAGAGTGAAAGGCATGGGGGATTCCTTTATCGCGGTTGCGCGCGACGTTAACGCGGTAGAAGACTAGGTGCCATCGGAAAAAGCAGCGCTTTCCCAGCCTATAATCGAGCAGGGGCGGAGTTCAAAAGCGCCTGCGCATCAGTGAAAATCTCCTCGACGATTTGGGCGGCAGGCATGATGTCACGGACCATTGCAACACCTTGCCCAGACCAAAGTGACATCGCCTCGATATCCCCTTCTGTCCCTGACAACGGCGTATAGCTCTGGTATCGGACAACGTCCTCTCCACCCGGGCGCTGACCGATGATTTCGCCTTCGTTCGGGCGATGCCCCGGAGCGGCCGAGCCTGCTTCTTTCCACGTTTGCGCGGTAGAATTGGCTAACGCGCGATGTGGTGCCTGCGGCCACTTCACATCATAAAGATCAGTGTACCATTCGGTCTGCGCCTCAGACGCGTTCAGCACGCGGCGGCGATAGTCTTCGTGTATCGTTGCCTCGGCACTGGCCAAAAACCGTGTACCGACCCAAACCGCCGAAGCCCCCAACATCAACGCAGCCGCCATACCGCGCCCGTCGGCGATTCCGCCAGCAGCAACAACAGGAATCGAAACCGCGTCCACGACGGCCGGAATCAGCGCCATTGTCGCGACCTGCCCCCAGACATGGCCACCTGCTTCCCACCCTTGGGCAACGATAATGTCCGCTCCGGCATCTTGCGCGGCCTTCGCCTCGGCAGCGTTACCGACACTGACCATGACGCACAGCCCACCTTTCTTGGCGTCCGAGATAGCCGAAGGTTCCATCCCCCAGAACAACGAAACGGCGTGAACCTGCTTGTCGATACAAACCCGCAGCTGGTCTTCGTACGGGAAGGCAAGGTTCAGGTTCACGGCGAAATTGCGATCCGTCAGCGCACGCACGGCATCTATCCCGTCCGAGACCTGATCCGCAGGCTTACCCCATAGGGGAATCACTCCGTACCCGCCTGCACTACAGACAGCCGCAACAAGTTCAGGTCCAGCGGCCCCACCCATAGGGGCCGACAGAACGGGTTTTTCAATATTCAACAGAGTGCAGATTTCGTTTGCCAAGTCTCACGCCTCCCAGATCGTTGGGCAGAATTGGCACCGCGAACCACTGATAAGTCAAGCAATTGGATCAAGACTTTGGCAGAGCGCCCGAGTCAAAAAAAAGCCGGGCCAAAGGCCCGGCAGTCCAACAGGGAGGTACATGTCATTACCCGGACATGCACGGGTTGGGAGTAACCTAAATATATCTTCAGAGTATCACTTTGATCTGCGTCATACCATCAAAGTTAAGATACCAACCGATATCCGCCCGATTCTGTGACCAAAAGGCGCGCGTTCGATGGATCGGGCTCGATCTTTTGACGCAGGCGATAGATGTGGGTTTCCAACGTATGGGTGGTGACACCCGCGTTGTATCCCCAGACCTCATGCAACAGCACATCGCGCGCGACGACGCCATCAGCCGAACGATAGAGGAACTTGAGGATGTTCGTCTCTTTCTCGGTCAGACGGATTTTGCGATCTTCTTCGGTGATCAGCATCTTCATCGCGGGCTTGAAGGTGTACGGCCCCAGAACAAAAACGGCATCTTCGGATTGTTCGTGCTGACGCAGCTGTGCGCGAATGCGGGCCAGAAGAACCGGAAATTTGAACGGCTTAGGAACATAGTCATTTGCACCGGCATCCAGGCCCAGGATGGTGTCGGCGTCGCTGTCATGACCGGTCAGCATCAGGATCGGGCTTTTGACGCCTTGCTTGCGCATCAGGCGGCACAGCTCGCGGCCATCGGTATCCGGCAAGCCAACATCCAGAATCACCAAGTCGTAAATCGCCTCGCGGGCGCGCTCCATGGCAGAGGCACCGTCTGACGCTTCGAACACGTCGAAGTCTTCGGTCATCACGAGTTGCTCACTCAGCGCTTCGCGCAGATCCTCGTCATCATCCACCAACAGGATTTTCTTAAGCTGTGCCATTCCCGGTCCTCCTAAGCCTTTTCGGACACTTGCGCGTAGAACACGCGTTCAACAAGGTTTGCTGCAATCGTCTCACGCCCTCGTGTCCGGCGAGTAGGAATTGTTTCACATTTCTTTCAGATCGCGCTAGAGGATGTTTTGACCGTTATAGGGTAACATACATGAGTCTCATTCCGGATATCTCTGAACTGCTGGCGCGGGCGCGGGCCGACCTGCGTATGGGCGTTCCGGTTGTTCTGACCGATGACACCGGGTTCAGCGTTGTCGCCATTGCAGCAGAAACGCTGAGCGCACAACGGCTTGCCGATTTACGTGGTTTGGGTGATGACCCGGTGGTTGCCATCACCGTTCGCCGTGCCGAAACGTTAAAAGCACGGGCCTATGACGGTGACTTGGCAAGGGTCGTGGTTCCGGCTGACGTCGATATTTCCTGGGTTCAGGCTGTAGCCGACCCCTCGGACGACCTGAACGCTCCGATGAAGGGGCCGTTGATGAGCGAACGTACGGGCAATGCAAACCTTCACCGTATAGCCATTGCCCTTACCAAATCCGCGCGGCTTCTGCCTTCTGCTGTTGTTGTGCAGATCGAAGATGGGCGCGGTTTTGCGGCCTCGAACGGGTTGACCTGCATCGACCATACCCGCGCTGCCCCGCATCTGGCAGATCGTAGCCTGCTGAACGAGGTGGTCGCCGCGCGCCTGCCAATGGAGGTTTCCGAGGCCGGACGCCTGCACGTCTTCCGCCCCGAAGATGGGGGCGAAGAGCATTACGCCATTGAAATCGGGCGACCGGATCGCAGCAAACCGGTTCTTGCGCGTTTGCACTCGGCTTGTTTTACCGGCGACCTGATGGGTAGCCTGAAATGCGATTGCGGACCACAGTTGCGCGGCGCGCTGGCGCAGATGGGATCTGAAGGGGCAGGTGTCCTGCTTTATCTCAACCAAGAGGGGCGCGGGATCGGGCTCGCCAACAAGATGCGTGCTTACTTCCTGCAAGATCAGGGTTTTGACACGGTCGAAGCCAATCATCGTCTTGGGTTCGAGGATGATGAGCGTGATTTCCGGTTGGGCTCCGATATCCTCAAATCGCTGGGATTCAACTCGGTTCGGTTGCTAACGAACAACCCCGCTAAAATCGCCATGATGGAAAAAACCGGCATTGCCGTGACCGAACGTGTACCTCTCAAGGTTGGTGAAACTGCACATAACCGAGGGTATCTGGCTACAAAAGCAGCCAAGTCGGGCCATCTGCTGTGACGCCAAAAGATCTGGTGCTGACGCCGCGTGGGGTTCGGTTCGCTGGCCGCATGTTTCCATGTTCAATCGGAAAAGGCGGGCGTAGTCGGACAAAACGCGAAGGCGACGGTGCCACCCCAACTGGCGAGCATCAAATCGTCGGAATGCTTTATCGGCCAGACCGGATTTCACCCCCAACCGCTTGGGCGATTCCGATCGGGCCCCGCGACCTGTGGTCTGATGATGTGTGCGACGCGCGATATAACCAAATGGTCAGCGCGCCCTACGCCTGCAGCCACGAAAAGCTGCGCCGTTCCGACCCGCTATATGATCTGGTGTTGCTCACGGATTGGAACTGGCCGAATGCAATACCAGGGCAAGGGTCGGCCATTTTCCTGCATCAATGGCGGCGGCCAGGTTATCCAACTGAAGGCTGTATCGCCTTCCGGCGCGATCACCTCCATTGGATTGCAGCCCATGTTCAACCGGGCACGCGGCTGATCATCCCTGAGGTTTAACGCGTGCGCCAAATATCGCAGACCCAACCCGCACATGGGTCGCACCCAGCGCGATTGCGCGCTCAAAGTCGCCGCTCATACCCATCGACAAGCCTGCCAAACCGTTGCGTTCGGCGATCTTGGCCAGCAAGGCAAAATGCAGCGCAGGCTCTTCTTCCACCGGAGGAATGCACATCAGCCCCTTCACAGGCAGGTCAAGGTCTTGGCACTCGGCAATAAACGCATCAGCATCAGCTGGCAGAATCCCAGCTTTCTGATCTTCTTCACCTGTATTGACCTGAATAAACAGGTCAGGGCATGACCCAATCTCTTGCGCCAAACGGGCAAGAGTTTTCGCCAGCTTCGGGCGATCGACCGAATGAATTGTGCTGAATAGCTCCATCGCCTGCCGGGCCTTGTTGGTTTGCAATGGGCCGATCAGATGAAGGTCAATATCGGGGTAGGTTGCAGAGAATTCGGGCCACTTCCCTGCAGCCTCTTGCACACGATTCTCACCAAAGCACTTGTGCCCCTGTTGCAGTACATCGCGGATACGTTCGTTGGGCTGCACCTTTGAGACGGCAATCAGTTGAACTGACCCTTCCGGCCGCCCGGCGGCGGCTTCGGCTTTAGCAATACGGGCAGAGATTTCCTGCAGTGACATGGGATTCCTCATTCTGGCTTGGGCGCAGGAAAACACCATGTCGATCAAAAAGAAAAGGGCAGGTCCGAAGACCTGCCCTTAAACCTTGCGGTTCAGATCAACTTAGAAGTTGAACTGGGCACCGAAGTCTGCGCGCAGCTGCGAGTCTTCGCAGATGTCACAGTCGCTGTTGCCGATACCACCGCGCAGCGATGCACCGCCACCCAGATCGTACAGAGCACCGATACCGTACTGCTGCAGGTCAGCGTCAGCCGAACCGTCGCCGTAAGCGAAGGTCAGGGTCAGAGCCGAACCAACATTGTAAGCTGCCGAAACACCGTATGCGGTGCCGTCGGTTGCGTCGACTTCGGTTTTATCGTCTGCGACAAACACAGTACCCGAGAAGTCACCGAATTCTGCGCCCAGCGTCAGAACCAGCAGGCTCGGGTCGTCGGCCAGGAGACCGTCCGAGTCGGTTTGACCGTATGCCAGAGCAGCAGTGATGTTGTTGAAGGTGTAGGTCGCGCTGATGTCCCAACGGTCAGCGTCGTTGGTTACACCTTGACCTTGGAAGATGGTCGCTTGGTCATACGAAGCGCCAAATGCGAAGTCACCAACTGCGTACTGGAAGAACACAGCGTTCGAACCCGAACCGGTCGACGAGTATGCCAGGAAGTCATAGTCAACGCCCGAGTACTGGCCGATGAAGTTTTCCAGGCCAGGCTCGTTACCGTAGTAGTTTGCCAGGTTGTCGAATGCACCTGCGACGTTGCCCGCGTCAACACGCAGACCACCGTAGATGACCGAGAAGCGTGCGCCGTTCAGGCCAGCCGCGTTGGCTTCGCCGGTGCTTGCATCTTCGTCAGCCTGCAGACGAACACGACCCGAGAACTCGACGCCGCCGTCGGTTTCAACGTTTGCGTCGATGTTCAGACGGAAGCGAGAAACCAGAATGGTCTCGTCGGCTTCGTTGAAGAAAGTGTTGGTTGCACCGCCTGCAGTGGTGGTGGTGGTCGTGAAGCCACGATCCTCCAGGTAACCAATACCAAAGCGGCCATAACCGCTGAACTTAACTTCGGCCGCGGCAACCGATGCGGTTGCGATCAGAGCGGTCGATGCGAAGAGAACTTTTTTCATCTTGTTTCCCTCGGTTTCAAAGTTTTCTAACTCGACAAGTGTCATTGCACATGTCTCAGCACGGGAACCGTTTCGCTCTTTTTGCCCCCTTCACGCAAGTATGGCATAAACGTGAAGACCGCATTGGCCACAGATTGGTGCAAGGATGCCACAGTCAGTTTTGTGACCTCTTCAGTCAGTAAACCCACCCGTATGTGACAATAATAGGGTTGTTGCCGCACTGGACCTTGTCTAGGAGTATCACCTAGCAAGTGAGACCCAGTGAAACAGGACACCTCTACAATGCGCCTGCAGACGATTTTCGGCTTGATCATAGCGACCGCACTCGTGTCGACCTGCGGACAGAATCGGAGCGCTGCCCCCAACCCCAATCTTGGAAACGTGGATGGTGGACGTTCGGACGAGCGGGAACTGAACGACCCAAATCGTTCAACCATCTGGGATGTTTTCAATACCGGCAATGCCGAGCAGGTCGCGAATGTGAACCGATACCTGTGGACGGCTTCTCTGGATGTTCTCAACTTTCTGCCTGTGCAGGAAGTCGATCCGTTTACCGGTGTAATTGTAACGGGTTACGGCACCCCACCGGGTGGCGGGCGCCAATATCGCGCGACCGTCCACATCAGCGATCCAGCCCTCGCAGCGCGGTCGCTATCCGTCGCACTCCAAACCAGCGGGGGCAACCCGGTCAGCGCGGCGACCACACGCGCGGTAGAAGACGCCATCCTGTCCCGAGCCCGCCAGCTGCGCATCGCGGACAACAAGTTCTAGCAACTTGCCGAAAATCACACTAATACCACGCCGGGCTCTCACCCGGCGTTTTCATTCACGAAGGACCGCACGATGTCGCGCTACTCGGCCAACGAAATCGAAGCAAAATGGCAAGAGGCCTGGGACAAGGCCGGAATCTTTGCCGCTAATCACAAGGCGGACAAGCCGAAATACTATGTGCTTGAGATGTTCCCCTACCCGTCCGGCCGAATCCACATGGGGCATGTGCGCAACTACACGATGGGCGACGTGATCGCGCGGCACAAACTGGCGACCGGCCACAACGTGCTGCACCCGATGGGCTGGGACGCCTTCGGGATGCCTGCGGAAAACGCGGCGATGGCGATTGGAGGCCACCCGAAAGACTGGACCTATGGCAATATCGCCGACATGCGCGGGCAGATGAAGCCTCTGGGCCTGTCGATCGACTGGTCACGCGAATTTGCCACCTGTGACCCGGAATATTACGGCCAGCAACAGGCGTTGTTTCTGGATATGCTCAAGGCCGGGCTGGTCTATCGCAAGAACGCCGTGGTGAACTGGGACCCGGTCGACATGACCGTTCTGGCCAATGAACAGGTGGAAAACGGGCGCGGCTGGCGCTCGGGTGCCCTGGTCGAACGGCGCGAGCTGACACAGTGGTTCTTTAAGATTTCCGACTATTCCGAGGAACTGCTGAGCGCGCTGGACACGCTGGAAAACTGGCCCGCCAAGGTGCGCCTGATGCAGGAAAACTGGATCGGCAAGTCGCGCGGGTTGCAGTTTTCCTTTGATCGCACCGATGGGGCCGAGCCGATCACGGTGTATACAACGCGCCCCGATACGCTGATGGGCGCGTCTTTCGTCGGTATCTCGCCGGATCACCCGATTGCCAAGCAGCTGGAGGCTGAAAACGCCGAAGTTGCTGAATTCGTGGCCGAATGCCGCAAGGGTGGCACCACGGAAGAGGCGATCGAGACCGCCGAAAAGCTGGGCTATGACACAGGCATAACCGTCAAACACCCGCTGGACCCGAATTGGGAACTGCCGGTCTGGATCGCCAATTTCATCCTGATGGATTACGGCACCGGCGCGATCTTTGCCTGCCCTGCCCATGACCAGCGCGATCTGGATTTTTGCCGCAAATACGGCCTGCCCGTGGTCGATACGTTCTTTGCGCTGGATGATGATACTCCGGTCGACAAAATCGCATTCGTTCCGCCCAAAACCGAGAAAGTCCGCTGGGTGAATCACTTCGCCGGCCTGACCGAAGCGACGGGTGATGAGGCCATCAACACCACCGTCGATTTCGCCGAAAAGGCGGGCTGGGGCGAAGGCGTCACCAAATACCGTCTGCGCGACTGGGGTCTGAGCCGCCAGCGCTATTGGGGCTGCCCGATTCCCGTGGTGCATTGTGATTCCTGTGGTGTGGTGCCCGAAAAGAAAGAGAACCTGCCGGTTCGCCTGCCCGATGACGTGACATTCGACAAACCCGGCAACCCGCTGGACCGTCACCCGACCTGGCGCGACTGCGAATGCCCGTCCTGCGGCGCGCCCGCCCAGCGCGAGACGGATACGATGGACACGTTCGTCGATTCGTCGTGGTATTTCGCCCGTTTCACCGCGCCGCGCGCGGAAACCCCCACTGATCTGGCGGAGGCCGAATACTGGATGAATGTCGATCAGTATATCGGCGGGATCGAGCACGCGATTCTGCACCTGCTCTATTCGCGATTCTTCGCCCGCGCGATGCAGATCACCGGCCACCTGCCCAAGAAGGCCATCGAGCCCTTCGACGCGCTGTTCACGCAAGGCATGGTCACGCATGAGATCTACCAGACCCGCGACACCAATGGCCGCCCGGTCTATCACCTGCCCGAGGACGTGACCGACGGCAAACTGGCCGACGGCACCGAGGTTGAGATCATCCCCTCGGCCAAGATGTCGAAATCCAAGAAAAACGTTGTGGACCCGGTCAGCATTATCTCGGCCTTTGGCGCAGATACCGCGCGCTGGTTCGTACTGTCCGATTCGCCGCCCGAACGCGACGTCGAGTGGACCGCATCCGGGGCTGAGGCCGCGTTTAAACATCTCAGCCGTGTACATCGCATCGCATCGGAAATCGCCGAGTCGGACGTTCCGGCCAACGGAGAAGACGAAACCCTTCTGCGTGAGATGCACAAGGCGATCCATGATGTGTCGGGCGGGGTCGAATCCTTTGGGTTCAACGCATCCATCGCCAAGCTCTATGCCTTCACCAACACGTTGGCGAAGTCCAAGGCCGGCACCGATGCCAAACGTCAGGCCGCCAAAACACTGGCGCAGCTTATGTCGCCGATGACCCCGCACCTGTCCGAAGAACTGTGGCAGCTGCTGGGCGGCGAAGGTCTGGTCGCCACCGCGCCGTGGCCCATCGCTGATGAAGCGATGCTGGTCGATGACACCGTCACCCTGCCCATTCAGATCAACGGCAAGCGCCGTGCGGAAATCAGCGTTCCCAAGGATATGGACAAGGCAGAGGTTGAAAAAATCGCGCTCAGCACCGAAGCTGTGCAAAAGGCGCTGGATGGCAACGCGCCGAAGAAGGTGATTGTTGTACCGGGCCGGATCGTGAATGTCGTTGTTTGATCGCAGAACCCTTTTGATATTACCGCTGGCGCTGGCCGCTTGCGGGTTCGAGCCTGTTTACGCCCCCGGCGGATCGGGTTCGGCTCTGAATGGCAGAGTCGAGGTTTCTGCCCCTAACTCGGTCAACAGCTATCTTCTGGTTCAAAATCTGGAACAAAGGCTGGGCCGCAGTGCAAGTTCGGGCTCGGACTACGCGCTGAACGTCAATGTGTCGACCGTCCGTCGACGGGCGGCGATTACGCAAACGAATGAAACGGATCGTTACACGATCGAAGGGCGAGCGGATTTCGCACTCAGATCCAATGCGACGGGCCAGGTGATCACCTCTGGCTCGGTCGCGGATTTCGTAGGTTTCTCGGCCGCAGGATCGACGGTATCCGAACTGGCAGATGAACGGGACGCGAATGAACGTCTGATGGTGATTCTGTCAGATCAGATCGTCAGTCGGCTTTACGCGACACCGGATCTTACGCAATGAAGCTCAGCCCGCGCGAGGCTGAGGGGTATTTTGCGCGGCCCGACGCCGACAAGGCCGGGCTGCTGATCTATGGCGCGGACGCGATGCGAGTGGCATTGAAGCGCCAACAGGTTCTGGCCGCATTGCTCGGCGCGAATGCTGAAGAGGAAATGCGCCTAACCCGAATGCCGGGGGGCGACCTGCGCGGCGATCCCGCACTGTTGCTGGATGCGGTCAAGGCAGTGGGCTTTTTCCCCGGCCCGCGCGCTGTCTTTGTCGAAGACACCACCGATGTTGCCGCCCCCGCGATCATTGCCGCGCTACAGGATTGGGCCCCCGGCGATGCTCAGATCATCGTCACTGCGGGTCAGTTGAAGCCCAGTTCGAAAATCCGCAAGGCGTTCGAGGGTCATCCCGCGGCCTATGCGGTGGGCATTTATGACGACCCGCCCTCGCGCGGAGAAATCGAACGGATCTTAGCTCAGGCCGGGTTGCAAAATATCCCGCACGAAGCAATGTCGGCACTGGCCGAGCTGGCCACTGGTATCAGCCCGGGCGACTTTGCCCAGACGATCGAGAAACTGTCGCTGTATAAACGTGGCGACAGCGCCGAGCTAAGCATTGAGGATATCGAGGCCTGCGCGCCACGCTCAACCGAGGCAGCGCTGGACGATGTTCTGAACGTGGTGGCCGAAGGTCGGGCAGGCGAAATCGGCCCTCTGATCCGGCGTCTGCAGTCGCAGGGTACCAACGCGGTCAGCTTGTGCATCGGCGCGACACGGCATTTTCGAACTCTGTATGCCTGCGCCTCAGACCCCGGAGGGGCCGCACAGGGCATCGGCAAGCTGCGTCCGCCGGTCTATGGCAAGCGGCGCGACCGGATATTGCGGCAAGCGCAGGGCTGGGGCGCGCCAAAACTGCAAACCGCGCTGACCGTTCTGACCGATACAGACCTGTCCTTGCGCTCTGCCGGACAAACTGCGCCCGCTATGGCTTTGGTTGAACGTGCCATGATCCGACTGGCTATGCTGGCGCGGTCGCGCTAAGCGCGGGCCAGCCAATCCACTGCTGCACGCCCGGCCCACCGCCCGGTCGCCAGACAGGCGGTCAGCAGATAGCCCCCGGTCGGAGCCTCCCAATCCAACATCTCTCCGGCGCAGAACACACCCGGCAACGCGGTCAGCATCAGCCCTTCATTGACGGCAGCTTGTTTGACCCCGCCTGCAGTTGAGATCGCCTCGTCCATCGGACGCAGGCGTGCGCCCACGATGGGCAGGCGTTTGAGCGCCGCCACCTCGTGTCCTTGCGGCTCGGCAGCTTGCTTGGACATCTCGTGAAACAGAGCGATTTTCTGCGGCGGCAGTTTCAGCGCCTTTTTCATCCATTGCGTGAACGTGGTTTTCGCGCTTTTTGCGGCCAGCCGCGCCTGCAAGGTCGCCGCGTCCAGATCAGGCAACAGATCAACATGTAAGTCCGCGCCCGAACGCAAGGCCGGGGTCAGGGAATAAAGGCCCCCGCCCTCCAACCCGGTGGCGGAAATCGTGGCTTCCCCACGGCTTTCCAGCTCTCCGGCCAGCCAGCGCACCGCTTTCAGCGCCTTGCCAAAATGAGGTTGCATATGGGGGCTCCACGCCACCGACAGAGCAGAGTTCGCCGGTTCAAACGGGGCCAGCGCCACACCTTTCTCTGCCAGTACCTGCGCCCAGTGCCCATCCGACCCCAACCGCGCCCAACTGGCCCCGCCCAGCGCCAGCACGGTTGCTTCAGACGCAAGCGCCTGCACCCCCTCGGGCGTATCAAACGACAGCGCGTTGCCATCCCAGCCCAGCCAGCGCCAGCGGGTTCTGATCTGCACACCCTCCTCATCCAACCGTCGCAACCATCCCCGCAACAATGGCGAGGCTTTCATAGCGCTGGGAAATACCCGCCCGGTCGATCCGGTGAACAGCTCTTGCCCCAGCCCCCGCGCCCAGTCCTGCACGGCGTTGGCATCAAATTCCGCCACAATCGGGCGCAGCCAATCCGCTGCGTCGCCATAGTTGGGCATCAGCGTCTGGAGCGGCTCATCTTTGGTCAGGTTCAGACCGGATTTTCCTGCCATCAGGAACTTGCGCGCGACCGAGGGCTTGGCCTCGGCAACCAGCACATCATGGCCCGCTGCGGCCAGCTGTTCCGCTGCCATCAGACCGGCGGGGCCGGCCCCGATTACCACCGCTTGCGCCATTGTTGTCCTCTTGCCTTTCGCATCTGCGGGCGCACATTCTGCCCCATGTCAGATCGCGATCCCATCTGCCCGCTGTGTGACCGCCCCATCCCAGACGGGGGCGGCAGCCTGCACCATCTGATCCCAAAACTCAAAGGGGGCAAGGGCGGACCTACGGTTTTGCTGCATATCATCTGCCACAAAGAGGTCCATGCCACCCTGTCCGAGGCCGAACTGGCCCGCAGCTATAACACGGTCGAAACTCTGCGCGCGCATCCCCGACTTGAGAAATTCCTGAGCTGGGTCCGCAAACGCCCGCCCGGATTCCGCTCGAAAGTGCCGGGCAAGCGACGCGGGCGATGATCAAGCCGGCCAGACCCGATCACCAAATGCATCCGCAAGGGGCGTGTCGATCCCTTCAAACTCCAACCCCCGGTAATCAGGTACAGGGGCAAACTGGGCACCAGCGAGGTGCTGAAACTCCAACGTCGTATAGGGGCGTTTCCAAAGCCATTCGCGGTTTTCCACGGACCATAAATCCGCGTTTGGCGGAGTATCATCTGAAAACGCATAGAAATGCAGATCGAACCCGTACTGTGCCACATCCTGCATCGACAGTAAGCGCATGCCCTGCGCGCGGCAAAACGCATCTTCGGCCGCGATATCGCCAGTACGCAACGTAATCTGCCCGATCCGCGCATCAGCAAAGGGCGCGTCGGGGCTTGCGGCATTGTCTGGCCGGTTGCCTTCGAAATCATGCTGCAACACTTCGATCACAAACCCTTCGGGGTCTTGCAGGTGGCACAGGTAACCAATGTCCAGAAACTGCTTGGGGTCCGAAACCTCAAACCCCTTTGCGCGCAGAGCGTTAACCGCCAGATCGACATCCGGTACTGTGACACCGATCTTCCAATACCGTTGCCCGCGGTCGTGACTGTACCCGCCGCCGCCGGGCATCAGGACCAGGTCAGCATCCAAACCAGTATACCCCACACGCTGACTAACGCCCTGAGAACGCGCGGACATGCCCAGCGTATCACCGTAGAACGCCGCCAACCGGTCAGGATCGGCAACACGCAACCTTACAGCAGACAGCCTCATGGGCACAGCGCCGCGATACCCGCGGCCGTTTCCGGGTCGGCGGCCACGCTGTCCGCAACCAGTTCCAAAGCTGTTGGTATCAATGCGTCCGGCTCGACCACGCGGTCGACAAGACCGAAATCATAGGCGTCCTTGGCGGTGATCTTTTGCCCGGCCATCAAGATCATCTTCGTACGCGATGGTCCGATCAGAGCCGCCATGCGACCGGGATCGGACGGTTGCGGCAGAAAACCCAGCTTCATGACCGGATAGAAAAACTTGGCATTCGGCACCGCAATTCGGATGTCGCAGGCCAGCACCATGCCATTGGCCCCACCGGCAAGTGTTCCGTTCAGTGCAGCAACGGTCAGACAGGGCAAAGCAGCGATGGCCCCCGAAAGCCTCTCCCACAGATCCGAAGTTGCAAGACCGGCCCGCGCTTCGTCCAGATCAGCGCCCGCGCTGAAAACCTTGCCCTTGCCGGTCAGGATCAGAGCGCGGGCATCGGTTGCCGCCTCGGCAATCTGGCAGAGCTCGGTTAGCATGGCCCCGGTCAGCGCGTTGGCTTTGTCGGGATTGTTAAGTGTAACGGTCCAAAGACCATCCACCTGTGTCAGTTCGATCACGTCAGGCCTATCCTTTTTCGAATGTCTTCCCGCCGCAGGGAAATCTCGGTGCCCAGAAACTCATCCGCATCCTGTGAACACATCCAAAGCAACGCCCGTGCGGGCCAGTCGGCGGGGATATGATCGCTCCAATCCAGTTGGCTGACCGCATTGATGCCGCTGGCCTTAATCACCCGCTGCATTTCAGTGGCCACAGTACCCGGCGACAGGCCCATAGCGCGGATGCCATGCATTGATTCCTCAAGATGCAAGCATTCCGTCAGCATCTTTGCCCCCGCTTTCGAGGCGCAGTAGTGACTCCACGCTTCAATGGCGTTCGAAGCTGCACCGGATGAGACAGTGATCACCGTACCGCCCCCAGCGGCTCGCATGACCGGCAAAGCCGCACGCATACCATGGAAAACGCCTTTAAGGTTTATGTCTATGGCCTTGCCCCACGCATCTGCATCCGCATTTCCGAGGTGAAAGATCGGATCAATCACCCCTGCATTGCCGATCAGCACGTCCAGCCCACCAAAGCGATCCACGCAATCGGCAATGGCTTGCTCAACCTGCGAAAACACGCTGACATCGCATTGCCGCGCGATCGCGTTGTCCCCAAGTTCCGAAGCCAGTGCAGAAATCTGGTCCCGGCTGCGCGCCACCAGCGCGACATTCGCCCCGGCTGCGGCAAAAACGCGCCCCGCCTCGGCCCCAATGCCGCGACTGGCCCCTGTGATCAGTACGGTTTTTCCTTGCATGTGGACCCTGTACCTCCGTTGTTTTGAGATTGTGTGAACGTCTACCGTGCAAAGGGGGAAAGGGTCCAGTGCTTGCCCCTTGACGCCCGGAGCCACAGGCACGACGATGCCTGTAAAATTGATCAAGAAGGGTTCTGTAATGTCCGTTTTCCTTCACCGCAGCTGCGGTGCTGTATTGGCCTATGCCGTTATCTCTCAGGGGGCGCTGGCTGATGTCACCGCGCAGGATGTCTGGGATGATTGGAAATCCTACCTGACCCAAATGGGCTATACTGTGGAAGCTCAGGAAACCGCAGACGGCAATGTGCTGACAGTCACCGATATGACCATGACGATGGCTCTGCCAGAAGAGGATGGATCCTTTGACATGGTCGTCCCTCAGATGACCCTGACCGAAAACGGAGACGGCACCGTCAGTGTAGACGTCCCCGAAAACTTTCCAATGACCGTGAAGGGTGATGGCAGTGGCGAGTCATTCTCCACCGAAATCCTATACACCCATACCGGCCTCAAGATGGTTGTCTCGGGCTCGCCCGAGGATATGACATATGACTATTCGGCTGGCTCGATTGGGGCCAAGTTGGATGGGTTTACCGTAAATGGCGAAGAAATGCCCGCGGACGCGCTGGCCGTCAGCATTGCATTGAACGACGTAAGCGGAAGCTCGCGGATGAAAATCGGTGAGAACCGCGATGTTGACCAGAACTTTACAGCCGCCGACCTGACATATGGGCTGGTTTTCAACGATCCCGAAAGCGGCGAGACGGCCAATGTGGACGGTGCGCTTCAACAACTCGCGTTTGAAGGCACCACGGTCATTCCATCAGATTTCGACGTCGCTGATCCGCAGGCTTTCTATGATGCCGGCTTCGCCTTTTCCGGCCGCTTCACCTACGATTCAGGTAAATCCGCTTTGGCGGGAACCAGCGAAGGTCAAGCGTTTTCACTGGGAAGCGAGTCCCAAGGCGGACGCCTGGCCGCCAGCCTGGACGCGCAGCGTCTTGCATACGACATCGAACAAAACAGCACCAAAGTGGCCGTAACAACTGCAGGTTTGCCGTTCCCGATCGAAGTCGCGATGGAAAATGCGGGTTTGAAATTCGAGTTCCCGGTCCAGGAATCTGAGGAAATTCAACCGTTTGGTTTTGCGATGAACCTGACGAACTTCACCATGTCGGACGTATTGTGGGGCATCTTTGATCCCGCAGGCGCTCTGCCCCGTGACCCGGCCACGATTGCGCTGGACACAACCGGTACTGCGAAAATCCTGACCAATTTCTTTGACCCCAACGCAGTTGAGGCGCTGGCCCTGTCCGATACCGCACCGGGCGAGCTGCATTCGATGAAGATCAACGAATTGCTGATCTCGCTGGTGGGAACCAAGCTGACCGGCGATGCCGATTTCACCTTTGACAACGCAAACACCGAGGCTTTCGACGGCCTGCCCACGCCAAAAGGTACTGCAAACCTGCAGCTTGTCGGCGCGAACGGGTTGATCGACACGCTGATCGGCATGGGCCTGATGTCGGACAGCGACGCTTTGGGTGCCCGCATGATGATGGGTCTGATGGCGGTTCCGGGCGAAGAACCTGACACGCTGAACTCCAAGATTGAATTCAACGAAGAGGGCCAGATTCTGGCGAACGGTCAGCGTATCAAATAACCATCGAGGGAAGGCTTCTGTCGGAGCCTTCCCCTTTTACCTGCGGCCGACGCGTCGAAACAGGACCGACCCGCCACTGCTGACGCGCTGATCATAGGCGAACCCGAGGGCGGACAGGTGGTCGAAACACGCTTTTATCCCGCGCAACCCGATCTTGCGGGTGTGCACCTCTAGATAGACCTTGTCCACATTCGCCAGATTGGCTCCGTCGAACAGGTATTTCTCGCCGCCTTCGATATCGACAATCAGAACATTGGCGTCGAAGCTGCCAAGAATTTCTGACAAGTGCCGTTCGGGCACGCTGACCTCTTGTACATAGTCGGGTTTCGGGTCCAACGAGGACGACCAGAACGGATCACGAATGTAAAACGTAGACATCCCCAATTCGTGCGAGTCCGCCAGCGCGACCGCATTCAGAACTTCGACCCCTTCAATTCCGTTCGCGGCATGGACGCGGCCGATAAAGTCACAAAGGGTTGGGTTGGCCTCGATGCACATCACGCGACGAACATTCAACTGGGTTGCCAGATAGGACGAGATGAACCCGATTCCGGCCCCAAGCTCGACCACGCGGTCCTCGGGATCGATGAATTTCGGCAGGCCGGTCACTTCGTCCTTTTCGTACCGTTCTGCGCGGATGGATCGTGCAACCTGAGGCGTGATGACATCCGGATCATTCGGTATCCGAACCCCACGCAACGAGAGATGATCTTGCATAAACTGCCCTGCCCGTTTGCCCTGCGCCAACCTGGGCAGAGCCTTCATTTCGCAATCAGGTTTAGCCCATGCCCCAGTCCTTAGCAGCCGGTTTTTTGCTGAAAACCAAAAGTTTTTGCACCCTTCACGCAGCTGCTATGGTCCTGATCCCCCCACAGCCCTTGCGGGACAAGCTGTCCAAGGCTAGGTCCAATACAACCAGACCGGAGGTTTCATGACCCGCACGCCCGAAGATATCAGCCAAGATCTGCTGGACGCCGCCCGCAAGGCCGGAGCAGACGCTGCAGACACCATCGTACTTGACGGGTCATCCGTTTCGGTCGAAGTCCGCGGCGGAGCGTTGGAACATGCGGAACGCTCGGAAGGGGCTGATCTGGGTTTGCGGGTGTTTCTGGGCAAGCGTCAGGCGATCGTTTCAAGTTCTGACAGCCGCCCCGAGACCCTGACAGCCATGGCCGAACGCGCCGTTGCAATGGCGAAAGAAGCACCCGAAGATCCGTTTACCGGACTGGCACGGACGGATCAGCTGGCAGCTGATTGGGATGTAGAGGCACTTGAGTTGTTCGATCCAATGCCTGAGCCGAGTGCCGAAGACTTGCTAAAGGATGCTCTGGCAGCCGAAGCAGCCGCGCTGGCTGTGCAAGGCGTGTCACAAGTATCAGACGCGGCGGCGGCCTATGGGGTTCACCGCGTGCACCTGGCAGCGACCAACGGCTTTTCGGGCGGGTATGAACGCAGCAGCCGGTCGACCTCTTGCGTTGCAATCTCGGGCGAGGGAACCGGGATGGAGCGCGACTATGACGGCGACAGCCGTACATTCCAGTCCGATTTGCGCAGCCCCGATGACATCGGTCGCCGCGCGGGTGAACGGGCTGTGCAGCTGGTCGGCGCGCGCCAGCCAGTGACCGGTACGTTCCCGGTCCTGTTTGACGAACGCATATCGTCCTCGTTGATCGGTCATCTGCTGGGTGCAAGCAACGGAGCCGCCATCGCGCGTGGATCTTCGTGGCTGTCCGACTGTCTGGGAGAGCAGGTGCTTCCTTCCCACGTATCCCTGATCGAAGACCCGCATCGTCCGCGCATTGCCGGATCGCGCCCGTTCGACGCCGAAGGACTGCCCACCCAACGCCGGGCTATTGTCGAAAACGGTGTCCTGACTGGCTGGACATTGGATCTGGCCAGTGCGCGCAAACTGGATATGGTCTCGACCGGGAACGCGGTACGCGGCGTGTCCGGCCCACCTTCGCCCAGTAATTGGAATCTGAGCCTGACCCAGGGTACGCAAAGCCGCGAAGACCTGCTGCGTGACATGGGCACCGGGCTGCTGGTCACGTCGATGATCGGGTCCACGATCAACCCCAATACTGGCGATTACTCGCGCGGGGCCTCGGGGTTCTGGATCGAAAATGGGCAGATCGCCTACCCGGTCAACGAATGTACCATTGCGGGCAATCTGCGCGACATGCTCAGGCGGATCATTCCGGCAAATGACGCACGACCTTACCTGTCGCGCGTTGTGCCGTCGGTTCTGATCGAAGGGATGACACTTGCCGGCAACTGACCTGCAACTGCTGATCGACGCTGCGCTTGAAGCCGGAAGGATCGCAACGCGGTACTCTGGCACAACTGCGCGACGCTGGGACAAACCCGACGGAGCCGGTCCAGTGACCGAAGCCGATCTGGCCGTGAACGCGATGCTGGAACAACGCCTGCCCTTTGCGCGGCCCGATTACGGTTGGCTCAGCGAAGAAACCGAAGATTCGCAGGCTCGTCTGTCCAAAGATCGCGTGTTCATCATTGATCCGATCGACGGCACCCGCAGTTTCGCGGAAGGGTCAAAAACCTGGGCGCATTCGCTTGCGGTCGCCCAGCAGGGCGAAGTCACGGCCGCTGTGATCTATTTACCTTTGCGCGACATGCTTTACGCCGCTGCCAAAGGACAGGGGGCCACGCTTAACGGCGCGCCGATCAGGGTGTCCGGCGCCTTTGACTTGGAAACCTCACAGGTTCTGGCCGCAAAGCCAAATCTGGACGCGCGTCACTGGCGCAACCAAGATGTTCCAGACTTCATCCGGACCTATCGTCCGTCTTTGGCCTATCGACTGGCGCTGGTGGCGCAGGGGCGGTTCGACGGTATGCTGACACTACGCCCGAGCTGGGAATGGGACATCGCCGCCGGAGACCTTATCATTCGCGAGGCCGGAGGAGCCTGCACGGATCGCACTGGAAGCTTATTGCGGTTCAACAACCCGAATCCGCGCCTGAACGGGGTCATCGCTGCGGGGCAGCGGATTCACACCCAATTGTCGGAAAGACTGGCTCCGGAAGGCCCTGGAATACAGGCATGAGCAAACCGCGCTCTCTTAGCCTTGCGGCCTATCGCGTTCTGTCCTGGGGCGTTCCCAACGGGACGGACAAACCCTACATCCCGCGCCCCGAAGGTGAGCTGATCTGGATACATATCGCCTCTCAGGATCGCCAGCGCGTGGTCGAGGGCTTCTGCCAACGTCTGCGCCAATCCCGTCCCAACCTGTCGGTCTTGCTGACGGCTCCGCCCGGAGTCGATTTGACACGGTGGGACGCAAGCAGCCATCCTTTGGTCAATCTGCCGTCCGAACAGACCGGCGCCGCACGAGAATTTCTGGATCATTGGCGCCCCGACCTTGGTCTATGGGTCGGTGGCGGGTTAATGCCCAACGTGATCACCCGCGCTGAAGAACGTGGGCTACCCCTGATTCTGATCGAAGCCGAGATTGATATCCACGTGGCACGCGGCGCACGATGGTTGCCCGATATCACACGATACACATTTGATTGTTTTCAAACAATTCTTGCCACTTCACCCGAAACAGTTAGACACATTCGCAGGCTCGGCGTCCCGGCCTCCAAAGTCGACACGGCCCCGCCCTTGCACGTCAGCCCCAATCCAAGTCCCTGGCCCGAAGATGAATTGATCGAAATGACCCACGCGCTGTCCAGCCGGCCAGTGTGGTTGGCAACCTGGGTTCAGGACAAAGAATTCATCTCGGTCCTCAGCGCGCACCGCCAGGCAATGCGGATGCTGCCGCGCTTGGCTCTTATCCTTCATGTCGCCGACATGTCCGAGGCCGAACCACTGCATCGCAGGCTGCTCTCGATGGACCTTAGATGCGTCAATTGGGATGACGGAGGGACAATCGAAGATACAACACAGGTTATACTGACATCGGACCCTGAAAATCTGGGGCTGTGGTATCGTCTGTCACCCGTAGCATTCATGAGCAGTTCGCTTGAACGGGGTGCAGGGGGGCGCGATCCGCTGACAGCAACTGCTCTGGGAACCGCGGTCATTCACGGACCTTTCGTGCATCGTCATCAGCAGCTATATGATCAGCTAAACAGAGCAGGTGCGGCTAGATTGGTCCGCACCGCGACCGAACTGGGCGATGCAGTGGTAGAACTTCTGGCACCTGACGAGGCCGCGAGAATGGCTCTGGCGGGTTGGGAAATCGTGTCCGAAGGCGCTCCGCAAACGGATCACCTGATCGAAATTGTACAGGACAGTCTGGACCAGCGGGGCCAAGATCATGCGAGCACCTGATTTCTGGAATACTGCGCCGGACAAACCGTCATTGGCGGCCCTGCTTCTGTCGCCGCTTGGGCACCTCTATGCGGCAGCAACCGCTCGCCGCGTTGCAAGCGATCCCGGCTTTGCCCCCGGTGTGCCGGTTATATGTGTCGGTAACCTGAACGCAGGCGGCACTGGCAAAACGCCTACGGTCATCTGGATGATCGAACAACTGCGCGACGCCTGGCATCAGACCCATGTGGTCACCCGCGGCCATGGCGGATCGCTGGACGGGCCGGTTCGCGTCGATCCCGGCAAACACACCGCAGCAGATGTTGGCGATGAACCGCTTTTGCTGGCGGCATTCGCCGATGTTTGGGTCGCCAAAGATCGCGCCGCCGGAGCAAAAGCCGCGGCCCAAGCCGGAGCAACGGTTATTGTGCTGGATGACGGGTTTCAGAATCCTTCGGTCGCAAAGGATTTCTCGGTCATCGTTGTGGATGCGGAACGCGGGTTCGGCAATGGCCTGTGCCTGCCCGCAGGCCCGTTGCGCGAACCGGTCGATGTAGGGCTTCAGCGGGCCGATCTGGTTTTGTCGTTGGGCGACGCAGATGCGCAGGCCCAATTCTCAGACCGTTGGGCAGGGGATTTAACTGTTCCACATGCCACCGGTGCGGTTGAGCCTCTGCAAACGGGTATGGACTGGAGCGACACTTCCGTATTGGCGTTTGCCGGTATCGGCCACCCGGAAAAGTTCTTCGCGACCTTGCGCAATCAAGGCGCGACACTCTTGCGGGCCGAAGCCTTGGACGATCATCAACCATTGACCTCGGCGTTGATGACCCGCCTGGAAAACGAGGCACGTTTGTTGGGCGCTCAAATGGTCACAACGGAAAAAGATGCTGTTCGTTTGCCCGCCGCCTTTCGCAGCAAAGTAATAACGTTGCCCGTCCGTTTGCGTGTCAATGACGCCGACAACGTCAGGCAGATGCTACTTAAAATCGCACCGTCGCCGTAGGTAGCGGCCGGTCCTAAGACCGGCCAACCCATATTAACTGCCCAATTCAGCTTCGATCAGCTTCTTGAACTCGTCATAAGACTGGTTGTCGACCTTTTTACCGTTCACGATGAACGAAGGTGTCGACTGGATACCATCCTTTTCGGCATTTTCCTGATACCAAGCGACCAGAGTACGCGCCCGGTCTCCGTCCTGCAGACAGGCTTCAAGCTGATCGTTGTCGATCCCTGCCAGACGCCCGATCTTGCGCAGTTCATCCACGATTTCAGCAGGACCGCCAGCGCGCGTCCACTCGGACTGGCCTTCATAGATCAGGTCCGAGATGCCAAAGAACTTATCGGGTCCAGCACAGCGCGCGACCATCGAGGCCCACAGGCCGTAGCGATCGAAATAAACCTCGCGGTAGGTGAACTTAACCTTGCCGGTGTCGATGAAATCCTTCTTGAGTTGCTTATACGGCCCTTTGTGGAAATTCGCGCAATGCGGGCAGGTATAGGATGCGTATTCAATGATCTCGACCGGTGCATCCTCGGCCCCCTGAGTCATTTCGACGATGGTCGAGGTGTCCAGTTCAGCCTCTTGCGCCTCGGCGCTGCCGATCAGCGAAAATGACGCGTTTGGTGACGACAGCAAAAAGCTGCCTGCGGCAATGGCGACGGCCGCGCAAATTCCGGTTGCAATACGGCTCATGTATCAGCCCTTTCTCAGCGTTTTTGTTTGGATAGAACGTTACGGCCCAGACGTTCAAGGGCTGCACGCAGATCGCCATCATGGACGCCTTGCGCTGCCCGGTCCGCTTCGGCCGCGATTTCCGGTTTCAGTGTGGGTTTCGCCGCCTTCGGTTTGTGATCGAAACTGGCCTGCCCCTCGGCAAATCCTGTCGGAGCGGTCTGGGTGATACGAACCCGGCTGATGGCGTTATAACCGTAGACCGCGTTCACCTTGCCGCGCAGCTGTTCCTTTTGCATCTCAAGCATCGGTGCCTGCGAGCCAGTGGTCAGCACAGTCAGCGTCGCGCCCATGCCGCCCTTACCATAGCCCACATTCACAGGGCGCGCGATGGCGGCCATGTCCTGCCCCACGATCTCGGCCCAGTGAGTCAGGATGCGCGACACGGCAAACCCCCGGCTTTCGCCAGCGCGCCTGATCTGCGTATTCAGCAATGTCGCGGTGCGTTTGAACCCGCGGGTCGAAGAACGTCTGCGCTGCATCTGGTTTCCAACTCCTGCACCACTATTGTAGAGGGCAGAACACCGGGCGCCAGCGAAACCCGACAGGGAGATGATTAAAAATTGCGTGACACAGGCGAATTTGACGTCAGCAGCGAATTGCTGGACTGGTACGACCGCCACGCCCGCCAGATGCCGTGGCGCGTCAGCCCCACAGATCGGGCCGCCGGAGTGCTGCCCGACCCCTATCGCGTCTGGCTGTCCGAAGTGATGCTGCAACAGACCACCGTGGCCGCCGTGCGCGACTATTTCATGCGGTTCACGACGCGCTGGCCCACGGTGCAGGCGCTGGCCGCAGCCCCAGATGATCAGGTCATGGGCGAGTGGGCTGGCTTGGGATACTACGCCCGCGCTCGCAACCTGCTGAAATGCGCCCGCGTGGTGGCGGACGAACATGGCGGTCAGTTCCCCGACACCTACGAAGCTTTGCTGACGCTGCCCGGCATCGGCCCTTATACTGCCGCCGCTATCTCGGCCATTGCCTTCGACCGCCCCGAGACGGTGCTGGACGGCAATGTCGAACGTGTCATGGCACGGCTGCACGACATACACGATCCCTTGCCCGGCTCGAAACCGCAGCTGAAAGACAAGGCCGCCGCACACACCCCGCAGGCCCGACCCGGAGATTATGCTCAGGCCGTAATGGATTTAGGCGCAACGATCTGCACGCCAAAATCTCCGGCCTGTGGAATTTGCCCTTTGCGCGAACCCTGTCGGTCCCGCAAGGCCGGAACACAGGCGGACCTGCCGCGCAAAACGCCAAAGAAGCCAAAACCTACGCGCTATGGCCATGTCTACATCGCCCAAGGCTCAGACGGGGCGCTGCTGCTGGAACGCCGCCCCGATAAGGGCCTGCTGGGCGGAATGTTGGGCTGGCCGGGGTCCGAGTGGTCTGAGGCTCCGACCGAGACACCACCGTTCGCAGCGGATTGGCGGCTATTGTCAGGTGAGGTGCACCATACCTTTACCCATTTTCATCTGATCTTGCGCATCTGGACGGCCAATCTGCCCGCTGATCAGAGTTATAGTGGCTTGGTAATCATCGAAAAACACGCGTTCCGCCCCAGTGACCTGCCCACAGTGATGCGCAAGGCGTATGACCTCTGGCGCGCGACGTAACCCATTGTGCCACAATGCGTGCCGGGTCTAACCTGATTACATTAGTTCGGAGCGCCAAATGATCACAACAGACAGTCTGTCTCGCTGGCAAGCAGCATTGCCATTCTGGGTGTCTTTGCTGTTGATCCCATTGATTTGGGTCGCCGCATTTGCAGGTGGCTGGTGGGTGTTGCTTGTGCCGTTATCGACCTGGTGGGCTTTCGCGGTTTTGGATCGATTGACGGGCCTAAACCTTGAAAACGCCGACCCCGACACTCCCGACACTGCGCTGCACTGGTATATCTTGTTGACCAAAGCGTGGGTGCCGGTTCAGTTCCTGACCCTGTTCGGGTTGATCTGGTTCGCGACACATACAGACCACCTGTCCACGGCGTCCAAGATCGGGCTGTTCTTTGGCATGGGCGTGATCTCGGGCACGATCGGGATCAATTACAGCCACGAGCTGATGCACCAGAAAGGCCGGGCCGAGCGCTGGCTGGGGGATATCTTGCTGGCGATGGTGCTGTATTCACATTTCCGATCAGAACACCTGCTGGTCCATCACCGCTTTGTCGGCACCCCCCGAGATCCTGTCACAGCCCGATATAACGAAGGCTTCCACCGCTTTTACCCTCGTGTCCTGTGGCAATGCCTGACCTCGGCCTTCCGGGCCGAGCGCGACAAGCTGGCCCGCAAAGATCGCCCGTGGACTGACCGCGCAAACCCGTTCTGGCGCTATTGGGCGTTGCAGGCAGGAATGCTGCTGCTGGCCCTACTGATCGGAGGTCTTTCGGGCCTTGCCCTGTTCCTGATTCAGGCGGGCGTTGCGATCTGGCAACTGGAGCTGGTGAATTATGTCGAACACTACGGCCTGACCCGGAAACACCTGGGCGAGGGCAAATACGAGCATGTCCAGCCGCGCCACTCGTGGAATGCCTCGCAAAAGGCGTCGAACTGGCTGCTGATCAATCTGCAGCGCCACTCGGACCACCACTACAAACCCAACCGCCGCTTTCCCCTGCTGCAACACCATTCGCAGGACGCAGCGCCGCAATTGCCCTACGGCTATCCCGTTATGACTGTTGCCGCCATGATACCGCCCCTGTGGAGGCGCGTGATGAACCCCCGTGTCAAGGCCTGGAGGCGGCAATACTACCCCGAGATAACCGACTGGTCGCCCTACAATAAGTCGCGAAACCCGTTGCCCCCCGCATGACCGCAGCGCGCTCCCGCGCGCTGCCCGGCCCAACAGTCTTTAGGGCATCTTTGATGCCGTACAGACTGGCGGGAGCACCTACTTCACCCAAATATCCATCGGATGCTCTACACCCCGCACGCTCTGACCTGTATGTCGCACAAATCCTTCGGTCAAAATCGCAGCGTTTGATCCTTCCTCGGAAAGCTGGGTACAAACCTCGTCACTCAGCACCACTTTGACGTCAAAATCGCGGGTCAGCGCCTCTAGTTTTGCGGCCACGTTCACCGCATCGCCTATGACGGCAAATTCCAACCGGTTCGCCCCAATATCCCCCAATACGACCGAGCCGTAGTGAACACCGATCCCAACCCGTATTTCCGGCTCGCCCAGCCGCCGTCTTTCAACATTCCAACGGTTGATGACCCCCACCATGTCCCGCGCGCAAGCCACAGCATTACTGGCGTCCAGCGGCGTGGGCACCGGGGTTCCGAACGTGGCCATCAACCCGTCCCCCAGATATTTGTCCAACGTTCCGTGATGGCGAAACACCTCGGTCTCCATCCGGGCATGAAACCCGCGTAGGACTTCGATCACTTCATATGGATCACGCCCCGCCGCGTATTTGGTAAACCCCACGATATCTATGAACAAAACCGCGACATTTTCCTTGCGCACCTGCTTGAGCGGCTCATCATTTTGGCTCAGCTCATCCACCACATTGGGCGAAAAATAGCGCGACAGGTTGGCGCGCTCCCGCTCCAGCCCGGCATTTGTCATCAACAACCGGTTCAGCCGCCGCATCGAGATACCCAACGTCACGGCAACCATCACGAACACAATGACCTGCTGAATGCGCAGCGACGGCATAAAGCTGTTTGGGTCCATGAACTCGGCCACGTCAGGATAGCCAGCCAACGCCTGAGCAACCCGCTCGCTGAGGCCGGGGATCGGAGTCGCAACCCACCATGCAACGATCCAGCCAATAGTCCACATCATCGCAGTCCACGACCCGATTGCCACAACTGTCCGCCAGGAATAAGCAAGTGTTCCCGCCGCCAGAATAATGAAGAAATACTGAAAGTTATCGAACCTGTACTGCATGGCCAGTGGCCGGACGTCGTCGCTGAACGGGTTCGGGATGATCATGCCCAGCGTCATGATCAGAAGGTCCACAAAGATCAAAAGCAGTTCGACCCGCGATTGCCCGACACGGCCCGCACGTCGGATGAACCAACCGTTTGCGCAGATCAGAAGTAGAATGAAGTGATACCACATCACCTCCCACTGGGGATTCAGAAAGACCAAAAGCACACCGGTTAGTCCCATCGCGACCCAACGTGCGCGTACGGCCAGTTCCAACCCCTCGCGTTTGTGCTTTTCCAGCGCGGCCTCGGTGTATTTGTTGTCCAGATCGTAGCTGTCTGGTTGCGTCACAAAAAACCGGCCAAACCGGGATTCGCTGGCTGTGGTATCCGACATGGCTGAGGCTCCCTCGGTGCGCGGCGGGCTATATCGAATTCATACCGAAATGGGAATGTGATGAAAACAAAAGACCCCGCCGAGAACGGCGGGGCAAGGCTTAGTGCCTTGTGTCAGGCCACAGGCACCGGCGGTATTCAGTTGTGCATTTCAGCCCGGATCTGCTGGCGCAGCACGTCGATCGGCACAGTCTTGCCGTCGCGTTTGAAGCACCAATAGGTCCAGCCATTGCAGGACGGCGCGTTTTCCAGATGTGCCCCCACCTGATGGATCGAGCCTTTGACATTGTCGCCCACCAGCGTGCCATCAGCGCGGACCTTGGCCTTGTGGCGCTGGTTCATCGAATAGAGTTCCTCGCCCGGACGCAGCATCCCGCGCTCGACCAGCTGACCGAAGGGCACGCGCGGCTCGGCGCGTTTGCTGGCACTGACCTCCAGCGCCTCGCGGTCGAATTTGCGGACCTTGGCGATGCGTTTCTCGGCCACTTTACGATAGCTTTCCTCGCGTTCGATGCCGATGAACTCGCGCCCCAACATCTTGGCGACAGCGCCGGTCGTACCCGTGCCAAAGAACGGGTCCAGCACCACATCGCCCGGATTGGTCGAACCGACCAGCACCCGGTGCAGCAGCGATTCCGGCTTTTGAGTCGGATGCGCCTTATCGCCTTTCTCATCTTTCAGACGTTCATGACCGGTGCAGATCGGCAGCACCCAGTCGCTGCGCATCTGTACGCCCTCGTTCAACGCCTTCAGGGCCTCGTAATTGAACGTATATTTCGCGCCTTCACGCTTGGACGCCCAGATCATCGTCTCATGCGCGTTGGTGAACCGCTTGCCCCGGAAATTCGGCATCGGGTTCGATTTGCGCCAGACAACGTCGTTCAGAATCCAGTAACCCGCATCCTGAAGGGCCGAGCCAACACGGAAGATGTTGTGATATGAACCAATTACCCAAATCGCACCATTGGGCTTCAACAGTCGATGCGCTGCTTTCAGCCATTCGCGCGTGAACTGGTCATAGGCCCCAAAGCTGGAAAACTGATCCCAGTGATCATCCACCGCATCCACCTGAGAGTTATCCGGGCGGTGCAGCTGGCCTTTCAGCTGCAAATTGTACGGCGGGTCTGCAAAGATCAGGTCAACCGACGCCTCGGGAAGACTGTTCATCACATCGATGCAGTCCCCGGATAGAATCGTGTTCAAAGGGAGCGCTTTTGCGCCCTTTTTGGTGGTTATGGTCATTATACTGCCTCAAGTATCCACGGCGCTTTTGCGCTCATTTGGTTGAGACAAGGATGAGTCAAAGACGAATCGCCGTCAATTTCTTTTTTGAATCAGCGACTTACGATTTACTCTTGATACAATATATTGTGGACCGGTTTGAACGAACGTCTATGGTGTGGGGTCACGCCAAGATTTCGCAACGCTTCGCGATGCATTTTTGTCGGATAGCCTGCATTCGACTCCCACCCGTAGCCGGGATGCTGTTGCGCCAAATCCACCATCACCTGATCGCGCCAGTTTTTCGCAAGGATCGATGCCGCTGCAATTGAGACCGACCGCCCATCCCCCTTGACCACCGCCTGCGCCGGGATCGTCAAACCGCGCGGAATCATGTTGCCGTCGATCAGCACATAATCCGGGGGCGGGTCCAAGGCGGCCACTGCGCGCTCCATCGCGATATGCGAGGCGCGCAAGATGTTGTGTGTATCAATCTCGGCAACTGTGGCCTGGGCCACCGCGAACTCGGCCCGTTCACGTATTGAAGTGTCCAACGCAGCGCGGCGCTTGTCGGTCAGCTTCTTGGAATCGTTCAGCCCCTGCGGAATGTCCCCGGGGTTCAGAATCACTGCAGCCGCAACCACGGGCCCTGCCAAGGGGCCCCTGCCCACCTCATCCACGCCCGCGATCCGCACATACCCATGGGCTTTGGCTGATTGTTCGATGTCATAATTCGGAGTTGTCATCCTTTCTGGCAAACCGTGTTTCGCCACCGTCCGCAACAAAAAAGAGAGGGCAGCTTGCGCCACCCTCTCCTGCACGGCGCTTCTGTGGCGCCGCTCCTGCTCGAAAACGGTTACTGGTAAACCACGCGGTATCCGTGATGGCGCAGGCAGGCGGGCTCGTAGGCGCGCTTGACCTTTTTGCCATTCCAGAAACCGACTTTGCACTCTTGCGGCAGGCTATTGGTGTATTTGTAATGCTTTTTCAGACAACGCGGCCCCAAAAGCGCATGGTGGGGCGAGTAACGCTCGTACGTCCGCAGGCAGTGTTTCGGCAGATCATACTTGGCCACGTGGTGGGGCAGCGGGCGAACCGGATGATGGGGGTGAACCGGCTTAGGTGTCTGAACGTGCGAACGGTGACGACGGTCACGGTCTTTGTCTTTTTCTTTGTTGTAGTAGTGCACGCCAGCGCCAATGATCGCGATGGCGGCCAGGCCACCCAGAATGTCTTTGGCATCTGCGGCCCGCGCCTGCGACACTGACACCCCTGTTATGGTGATGGCGGTTGCTACGATCAGGGCGATGAATTTCCGATGCATGGTGCTTGTCCTTTTAGTGCTGGGGCGATCCGTGAACGATCGCGAATTCCTTGCACCGACAATGAGGACGCCCCCCTCAGACAAGCAATAACGGGCAAATGTTATCGAATATCAGGACACCAAAACCCCTTGGGTTATTGAATATCAGGCCAAGCCATGCGCAGGATGCGGCCTATGAAACAGATCCTATCTTTCTTGGCTGTTCTGGCCCTGATATCGGTCGCAAGCTCTGTGGCTGCGGCGGATTGTTATGCCGATTACAAGGCAAAACAGGACAACCCCCTGCGCCTGCACTACGGGGTGATGCAAGTGTCGGCCTGCGACAAGGGCAAGGCGACTCAAGAAGTGTCGCAACGGCTGCGCGGGTCGGGCTGGACCTTGCTGAACGTGATGTCGGTGTTTGGGCCGGAAGGGCTGGATAAAAGGAAGGCAAATGCCGGACAATTCTATCTCCGTTACTGAGGCCCGACGATCCGGAGTACGTCTGGTCGGTGCAGGAATTGCCGCAATCGTTTTGATTCTGGTGACGGCTGCCATCTTCCTGTTCTGGACTCTGCCCGACGCAAACGCCTTTAACGCCCGCGTCGAACGATTGTTTGTCGAAAGCGATCTGACCGCGCAGACCGAAATTCGGCTGCTCGAAATTCTGGCCCAGTCGGGCACGGCGTTTGCGGATACGCTCTCAAGCTATCGGATGGTGATTTTCGTGTTGTTGGTGTTCGCCAGCGCGATGCTGGTCACCGCGCTTGTGTTTCTGGTCATGTTGGTTTTGCTAAACCGGCGCATGGCCCAGATCGAACGTACGGGTATACAAGTTACGTCCCTGTTGATCAGCCGCGAAGAAAACACTGTTTACCTCAATAACATGGATTTCAAACTGACCCCTGCCGCGATGGAGACTTTGTCTGTTCTGGCTGAATCCCGGCTGGATGACGAGATGCTGTCTGGCGCTCAGATTGAGGCTGTGATTTCAGGCAAGGATGCTGCCGATTGCGACGAGGCCGCGGGCGCGACACGGATCAAACGGTTGCGGGATGCGTTGGGCAATCAGATGGTCAGCGAGTTGCTGGTCAAGAACATCGCCAAAAAAGGGTACATGCTGTCCATCGAGAAAGACGTCATTCAGATGGTTTGATTGCGCGGTTCACGCTCTCGAAAAATGCACCGCGCCCCTTGGAATGACTGCGCAAAAGCCCCATCCTTTAGGAACCTGTGCCAAGGAGGTTACCTATGAACGTCCACGCAGCACCAAAGTCCAGTGGCTATGGAATCACTGTCGAACGATTGAATGGCTTGGTCTCGGTATACCGGGGTGACATCCTGCTGGCGCAAAGCGCAGACGCCAAGGTGATGTACGAAACACGGTTGCCGCCGATGATCTATATCCCGCGCCAGGATGTTCTAATCGACCTGAGCGCTGAAACCGATCTGCAAACCTTCTGCCCGTTCAAAGGCACCGCCACCTATCAGGACGTGTTGCTGCCGGGCGAAACCTTGGCAAACTCAGTCTGGGCTTACGAAGATGCCCTGCCTGAAAGCAAGATCATTCAGGGCCATATAGGGTTTGCATCAACCGCTTATGATCGGATGGATTTGGGCGATAACCGGCTCAAGACGCCGGATGACGGCAATATCAGCGGCCCGCTGATCGACTGGTTGATGCGGGGGGCCTCGGACATCAAAACGTCCGAGGAGTTTACCAAGGCGCTGGCAGAAAAGATGCTGGAACACGGGATCGCAATTCAGCGGCTGAGTATTCTTGTCTGGTCGCTGCACCCTTTGATCGCAGGCAAACACTACATCTGGGAAAAGGACAAAGACGAGATTTCGACCAATGTGCCGACCTACGAAATCCATGATCATCCCGCTTACATCAACAGCCCCCTGCGCCATGTTTCCAATGGGTTGGGCGGTGTACGACAACGCCTGAATGATGAGAACCCGCACAATAGCTTTCCCATTATTGAGGATCTGCGCGCCAAAGGTGCGACCGATTACGTCGCCATGCCGCTGCCGTTTTCTGACGGGCGCACCAATGTCATAACGCTGACCTGCGATCATCCGCATGGCTTCACCACCGAGAATCTGGGGCTGGTTTTCGAATGCTCCTCGGTCATCGCGCGGTTCTACGAAGTGTTTATGCAGCGGGAAAACGCGCAGGTCCTTCTGGAAACCTACGTGGGCAAACGCTCGGGCGCGCGAGTGCTGGGCGGTGAAATCCGGCGGGGTGACGGGGACGAGATTGATGCGGCGATCATGTTCTGTGATCTGCGCAACTCGACCAGCCTTGAAGAACGGTTGGGGCGGGAAACCTATATCAGTCTTCTGAATGATTTCTTTGAAACCGTCTCAAACATCGTCCATGAGAACGCAGGTGAAGTCCTGAAGTTCATCGGAGACGCGGTTCTGGCTGTCTTCCCCGCCGGGGAAGATGCCCAGTCGGCACGTGACAATGCGCAGAAAACGGCTGTGCAAATAGTCGAAAAGCTGGGCGAGTTGCGTCAATCGGGATCAGAAGTTCATTGCGATTGTTCGATCGGCGTGGCCTTTGGGCGCGTGACTTACGGCAATGTCGGGTCGCGTGAACGGCTGGATTTTACAGTGGTCGGCCAAGCCGCCAATGTAGCTGCACGCCTTGGGGAGTATGGCAAAACAGTCAATCACCGGATCGTGGTTTCGGCCGATATCGTCCCCGCATGTGCCAACGCTATCCCACTGGGTGATGTTAAGCTTCACAATGTGTCGAAACCGGTCGAGTCCTATGCGCTGCGAACGGCTGCTGACGCCGTGCTGAACGGCTGAAACCACAGTTCCTGTTTGAACGGATTTCGATTGACCCTGCTGGCGTAAAGCCAATGGCTAACCACCCAGCAGGATCAGGGCTGTTTGCGCCGGCGAGATCGTCCTTTGCAGCTGGGAAATCTGACTTCGTGCCAAGTACCTGTCCGTCAATTGGTCGATTGCAGATTCGTCAGTGAACTGGCTCAGATCTTCTGATCCTGTTGCACGAGACAGCCGGTCTTTGAACACCTCTAACTGTCGATCCAGGTCGAGTTGCGCAAAACTGGATGGCAAACCAAGCGCTGTTTCCATCATGCTGCGCAACGGAGGTAAACCCATCAGATCAAACCATTTCGTATCCGCGCTTGTGTCTTCAGCCGCGAGATCTGCCAAAGCATGGCGCGCATAGAGCGAAATACGCATCGTATCGTCGCGTTCTCCAACGGCGACTTCGAACCGCGAGACAACATTGTCGCGCGCGATGTCTTCCATGAACGTGACCAGGCCAGTGCGTCGAATTTCACCTGGGCCCAAACCGAAAGCTTCGGAAAACTCTCGGTACCGGCCATCTGCCAGCCGATTGGACAAGGCGTCATCCGCGCTGGTGCCGTCCGACAATATCTTCTGGATGAAGTAGCGATTGTTGATGTCACCCTCCAGCCCAAACGCACCCAATGCCACCTGAAGCAACCGTCGGTCTGAAACCAGATCCTCGGCGGTTTGCACTTTGCCAATGTTGTCCAAGAAGTATTGCGACTCACGCTCATTGACGGCAGACGATGCAAAGCTCTCGATCTGCGCGTCATAAGTGCGCTGCAGAAAACGCCAGCCAACAATGCCACCAGTGGGAATGACCGGCTGGAATGTCATTGCTGATAGGCCATCAACCGTTCCTCACGCGGCAACAGCGCACGCAGGGATTTGAGACATTTGTAATACTGCTCGGTCAGTAGCGCTTCGGTCGCTTCAGCCAGAACCTTGCGACTATCTGCGTCGGTGAACACCTGGCTCAATTCCTCGACCCGGCGCAACAGCTGTTGGCGGGCGTCTCCCGGCTCCATATCGCCAGACAGAACAAGCTGGGCGGCATAGCAAACACGGCGGACAGGTGTATTGACCTCATCCGGGTGAATTGCATCGCGCAGACGCAACACATTCGCCTGTGGGGTCATGATCGAAAATCGGCTTCGACGATCGCCATTTTCAACGACTACCCCATTGATTAACACTCTCTCTTTCGGGGCGAGTTTTAGAACAAGTCCTCCCATCAGGCAGTCCCCCTCTGACGGAGACCACGCAGTACGGCCATATTTATCTCGAGCAACGGCTCAACACTTGCCTTGTTTCCAAGCACCTGACTGCTGTGTTGTTCGGTAAACTCGGCCAGATAGAAAATCCGGGCGCGCAGCTCATTTGGTAGCGCGTTGTCGGAATCTGTGACGCCACTGGCCAATACCGTCCACAGTCGGCGGTTTTCGTGTAACGCGTGAACGAATGCCCCAAAATCCGATTTCTGGCGCGCAGCCGCTGCCTTAAGGCGATGTGTGATCTTTGAAATCGCCTCATACTCGGTGTCTCGCGGTGTGCGGGTCGGGGCGGCGGTTTGTGCATACGCACGCTGTGCAAGAGTTTGCGGAGTCACTTGAAATCCTTCCAATAGGCCGTCTGCGGGCGATCAGGGACGGGGCGCGAAACCACGCCCCGTCCAGGTTCCTGAAGTTAACGGAACAGCGACAGGATCGACTGTGGTGCCTGATTGGCGATCGACAGCGACTGGGTGGCCAGCTGCTGTTGCACCTGCAGGGCTTGCAAACGGGCCGAGGTCTCTTCCATGTCGGCGTCAACCAGCGAGCCGATACCGGACTTGAACGAGTCCGCTAGGTTCGAGATGAACTCTTTCTGGGTTTCGATCCGGCCTTGCGACGAACCGAAGGCCGCCGAGGCATCAATAGCCGTGTCGATCAATGTCTCAATCGTACCCAGAGCGGCGGTGGCACCGGCACCGGTGGACACATCAATCGAAGACAACGCACCCAGACCACCAGAACCAGCATTGGCGAACTGACCACTGACAGTCAGGTCATTGCCACCGGCATTGGTGAAATCGAGTGTACCTGGTGTGCCGCTGTCATAATCCACGGTCAAACCGGCGATACCCAACTCGTCAACTTTGCCTTTCAAAGCAATGGCAACGATGTCAGCCGTTGTTGTCGCTGCAGCATCGTCAGCGGTCACAGTATAGGACACGGTCTTGTCGCCAACAGTAAGGCTAACGCTGTCTCCGGCCGCAAAGGCGGTGGCGTTTTCGGCAATTTCAATCTGTTCGTTACCGCCACCATTATCCAGCGCGATCGCGACAGTGTCACCGTTGGCCGAGGCACCCGCTGAGCTGCCCGAGAAAATGTCATTGGCCGTATAACCCCCAACCGACAGATCCTGCCCCGTCACGGTAATGGAAGAAGCCGTAACAGCGCCTGTCGCGTCACGATCCAGCGAAGCCAGAATAGAAGCTGAACCCGCCGACCCGTTAACCAGGTTAAGCCCGTTGAACTGGGCCGCTCCGACAACAGCGGTGATCTGATCGCGCAGCGCGGTCACGTCGTCGTTGATCTTGCCGCGATCCACGTTGTCTTCCTGCGCCGCGACGATCTTGCCTTTCATCTGGTTCAGCAGATCAGTCACGGTTTCCGATGCGTTCCGCGCCACCGCGACAGTGGACTCACCCAAGGCGAGGCTGTCTTTGATCGCGTTGAACCCTTTCACGTCGGATTCCATGACTTTCGAGATTGCCCACACAGCCGAGTTGTCCTTGGCCGTGGCAACATCTTTACCGGTCGAGATCGCGTTCTGGGTCATTGCCAGGTTCTTGTTGACCGATTTCAGGGTCTGCAGCGCAACCATTGCGCCATTGTTGGTCAGAATGCTGGACATAGCTTCTTCCTTTTTTCGTATGGGCCCTTTGCGCCCGTGCTAACCCCGCACCACATGCGGGCTTTAACGTCTTTCTGATCATTGCGATCCGCCGTCGGGCTGTTCGCGCCACCTGCTGTTTCAGATGCCCGACCACCTTTGCCGCCGATCCCCTAACGGAGTGCTAAAACCCAAACGCGGAAAAATTCGGATTTGAATCAAACCGACATCTATGCCCGTTTTTCCAGTTTCGGGTGACTGCGCACCGCGAAGCCATTGCGTTGCCCATCAGCCCCGTAAGTGCTGAATTCCTGACGCACCCGGCGCAGTTCGGCCATGCGCGCGGCCACAGCGCGAATCCCATCCGCCGCGCTGTTCAGCAGTGCCTGGTTCCGCTCGACCTTTTTTTGCACGCGAATCAAATCCTCGCTTTCGAACACATCCAGTTCGTTGATCGCCCCGATTAGTTTTTCCTTTGCAGGGACCATATGATTAAGGCGATCCAGATCGCCTTCGATCAGAGCAGAGCGCTCCAGGTCCAAAACCTCTTCAAGAGACTGCACCAGATCAGGTTCAGATTTTGTCGGCATTGGTTTTCTCCATCATGGACCGCAAAAGAATTTCTGAAAGGCCAACGCCACCGGATTCGGCCAGCTGGCGTGCTTGGTGCTGAACAAGAAAAGATGAGAACTGGTCTTCGCCCGCACCGCCACCAAAGGCTTTGCGCGCTTCACCCAACCCTGCCGACTTGAGCATTTCCGAAAGAAACGCTGCCTCAATCTCGACCGCGGCAGAGCGCAGCCTGTCGGATGTGGTGGGTGTTTGATGCGTGGGTAAGGTCGCAGAGATCTGCATTGTTTTCTCCGAAATTTACGTCGAACTTTCTTGATCAAAGGCGAAAGCGGTTAAAATAAACGTAACTTCCTGCAGGCAGATTTCGGGTCACACAACCGGAGTCGGAGCAAAATGCCCAACCCTCTTACAGCGGCGATGTCAGCGCCGACCACCCATGCAAAAGGCAACCAGAACGCGCAGGAACAGCCTGAACAGAAAGAGGCGGGTTCGTTTCAATCCGTTCTGGACGAGCAGACAGAAACGACCACCGATGATGCCGAAACGCCGGATGTTCCGATGCCAGACGCTGAGGCGGTACAACATGAGCTGCCCATCAGCGACGAACCTACAGATGCCGAGCCTTTGCCAACTGACCGGCCAACCTCGTTGGACAATGGCAATCCTGAGGTCCAACAAGATCGCACCATTCTAGTATTCGGGACTGCACTGGCGCCGGAAAAACCGGTGGTCAGGGGCGAGGCGGCGGCTGCCATCATCGTCAAGCCGGATACACCAATCCAACAGTCCGGCCGTGTCGACTCTGATCTACCGCATGTTTCACCGACCAAGACTCCCGCGCCCGTAGCGCCTGACGTTAATCGGGCGGTGAATTCGACATCACTGGCCCAAGCAACTCAAACGTCCAAACCGCCGACACCGGTTTTGTCGGAACATGCAGCCGATCCGAATCTGGTCGAGCCAGTTCAGGACGCTCCGGCCGCGCAGCCGCGCACGCCAATCAATACAGCAACCAGTCTTGTTCAGATGCAGATCATGGCGACAGAAAAAAACCCTGTTGTCCCCGACGTTTCTGCCACAACCGAATTAGGCGAAATCCCGTCTTTCAAAGATGTATCACCCACATCCTCAACCCGCGACACTATGGCAGCCACGCAAGCCTTGACCGCATCTGCCCGCGCTGAGACGGCCCGCGCCGTCGCAGGTCAAATGGCTGCGGCAATCCACGCGCGACCGCAATCAGGTATGATCGAAATCGCTCTTAACCCCGAAGAACTGGGGCGTGTTTCGATCGTCATGAATGGCCGCGACGATGGGCTGCATCTGACGATCGCCACCGAACGCCCCGAAACACTGGACATGATGCGGCGGCACATCTCGTTGCTGGAGGCCGAGTTCAAGTCCCTTGGACTGGGGGATTTGTCTTTCGATCTCGGGACTTCGTCTGACACAGGATCGGACGAACAGAACGATGCGCATACTGCGGCATCAGAACCCGAACACGCGACCCAAGCGCAACCAGACCCTTCGGCCCGACCAATAATTGGCACTCTCGGGCGCATCGACATGAGGCTTTGACAATGATCACTCCTATTCAATCTGCAACTCAACCCGGTAACACGGCACAAACCACCGCACCTTCGGTTTCATCCGGGCTGGCCTCGGATTTTGAAACCTTCTTGCTGATGCTGACGGCTCAAGCAAAGAATCAGGACCCTCTCGAGCCGCTGGACTCGACGGAATACGCCTCGCAACTGGCGCAGTTTTCGATGGTCGAGCAACAGGTCCAGACCAACGACCTTCTGACTGGTCTGGCCTTGTCGATGGGCAACGTGGATATGGGCGAGCTTGCCAGCTGGGTCGGGATGGAAGTCCGGTCACCGGCCGCGTTCCGCTTTGATGGCCAGCCCGTTACTTTGCTTGCGCAGGCCAGCGCTGCGGCGGACAGCGCCGTCATGGTCATCCGCGACAAGGACGGGGCAGTGATCGACCGCATCCCCGTTCCGACCGATCAGGCAGAGTTCGAATGGGCAGGCACAGACGGTACCGGCACGCCCCTGCCAACAGGCTCTTATTCGGCCACTTTGGAAAGCTATGACGGCGAAGAGCTTGTGTCACAGCAGTTGGCCACGGTCTACAACCGGGTGGTGGAAGCACAAGTCGGAGAGGGTGCTGTCCTTCTGACCTTGGAAAGCGGGCAGGTTGTGCCGGTTGGAGACGTGACTGCAGTCAGAGCGGGCGCTTGATCTAAGAGGCGAGACAGGCCAAAGGTTTGCAACCCTCGACTCGCTTTTCAAACGGTGATCCCGCTGCCTGACCAGACGCCTCCTCCACAAGACCTTGTCAACCGGCTGCTGGACGCCGGGCTTATCGGAGCGGGTGCCCAGTTTCGCACCTTGTATGGCGGGCGCACCAATCAGGTGTGGAAAGTGCTCGGCGGAGATGGTGACAAGGTCCTAAAGCTCTACCGGACCAATCGGTGCAATCCCCTGTTTCGCAATGATCCCGAACTTGAGGCGCGGTGTCTGCGCGCATTGGAACAGACCGGCTTTGTGCCGCGTTTGCGCACGACCGGAACTCACCAAGAGGGGAATTGGGTATTTTACGACCACGCACCGGGATCACCCTGGTTGACCGGGCCAGAGGCTGTCGGTGTGTTATTGCGCGATTTGCACGACCTTAAAATCCCGGTTCAGGCCCCAGCCGGGTGCAACGGAAGCGCCGATTTGGAGGCTCACACGCTAAACATTCTGAACGGGTGCGAGTCCACGATGAAGGCCCGCGTCAACCAAATGCGCCCGACGACATCGGTTCCGCCGTCTCACCAAACCTGCTTGATCCATGGAGATCCGGTGGCCGGCAATATTCTGGTCGACGGTTCGGCATTGACGTTGATCGACTGGCAATGCCCCGCACAGGGCGACCCCTGCGAAGACCTTGCCATGTTCCTGTCGCCTGCCATGCAACAGGTCTATCGCGGCGCGCCACTGACCCCCGATGAGGAAAACGCTTTTTTGGCGGCCTATAATCACCCGGCCACAACGTCGCGCTATCTTGCGTTGCGTCCCTGGTATGCCTGGCGCATGGCGGCCTATTGCCTGTGGCGTATCGAGCGCGGGGCCGAAGACTATGCGAAGGGCCTGGAACTGGAACTCGCGTCACTCTGACCGGGTCACATGTCCGCAAGCCCCATCATCCAATAGGCGGGCGGCATCAGTGCCCTCCGCCAGGGCCCCAGCGGAAACCGGGCAGGAGTGCGCGTCATCGGAGTGGGAAGCTGCGGACCTTGACCAAGGGCCAACTGGGCAAGTGCGCGCCCGCAATAAGTCCCCATCGCGACGCCGTTGCCGTGGAACGCAAACCCTGCAAACATGCCAGGCTGGCCCGGAACCGGCCCCACATAGGGCGTTAACCCCCGTGTCAAACACACCATTCCCGACCAGATATGGGTGATATCCACTGCGCTCCATTCCGGGAACATCTGTGTGAAGTCACGTTGAACCTTATGGCGAATCGCGGCCTCAGCTCGGGGTGAGGACCGCAGACCGCCGCGCATTCCAAACAGGAACCGCCGGTCGGGCATCAGCCGGAAATAATGCAACAGGTGCCGCGTGTCATAAGACATCTGATCCGTGGTCCAGCCTTGCGCCGCCAACTCGAGTTTGGTCAAGGGACGAGTCACCAGTACCGTGGACTGGGCGGGCATGTAGCGCCCGGACATCCAGTCCGGCACATCCTCGCTGGAATATCCATTGGTGCAAATCAAGACATTTGATGCACGAACTTTCCCTATAGGTGTTGTGACCTTAAAACCCTGAGCGATCTTTTGCAGTGTCTGGACGGCGCTTTTCTGAAACAGTTTTGCACCATTTCGCTGCGCCGCTTCGGCCAGTCCGAACAAGTACTTCCGGGGGTTCAGGCCAAAGCCCACAGGGTTCGTATACCCGCCATGAAACGCGCCACCAAAACCGAGACCGGGCAAGTCCTTGGCTTCGTGCAAAACTCCGGTCGAATCTGCACCTTTCCTAAGGGCTGACATGGCGTGCGCATTGTGCGCCAGCTGGGTTTCTCCCTTCGAATGGACGTCCGCATCAATCCGATGGTCCCTTAGGAGACCGGCCACGAGATGAACGGCATCCGCTTCGGCTTGTCCGTATTCCCGCGCAGCAGAAGCTCCGTACCTGCGGGACATTGCCTTCGGGCTGAGTTTTGAACTACCCAGACAGCAAAAACCACCGTTTCGCCCGGACGCGCCCCAGCCGGGCGTCTCGGCCTCAAGCACAGCGACAGACGTACCCGCTTGCGCCAAATGTAGCGCGGCAGAAAGGCCCGTGAACCCGCCACCCACGACCGCGACATCAACCGTCAGGTCTCCTTTCATTTCCGGCCAATTCAGGCTGGGAATGGTTTCATCCCACCAGCATCCTGCGCGGGGTCCGGGGCCATAAGTGTAGTCCGGGAACAGCCGTTTCATTCGGCACGCGCCGCGGCCATTTCATCCTGCTTTTGGCGCATCATCGCCCGTTTTGTCACCAATGACGCGGTGATGACCCCAACCGTCACAACTGCAATCATCAACGTGGACAGCGCATTGATCTCGGGGCTGACACCCAGCCTGACCGCCGAGAAAATCTTGATCGGCAAGGTCGTCGCCGACGGTCCCGAGGTAAAGGACGCAATCACCAGATCGTCCAGCGACAGGGTAAAGGCCAGCAACCAACCGGAAATCACGGCAGGCGCAATGATCGGCAGTGTCACTAGGCGAAATGCTTGCGCGGGCGAACAACCAAGGTCCAGAGCAGCCTCTTCCAGCGACTGATCGAACGTGACCAAGCGCGACGAGACGACGACCGAGACGAAACACATCGAAAAGGTCGTATGTGCCAGCACGATGGTCAGGATACCGCGATCCAGACCGATACCGATGAACAGCAACAGCAGTGACAGGCCGGTTATCACCTCGGGCATGACCAGCGGCGCATAGATCATGCCGGAAAACAGCGTGCGGCCAAAGAAGCGCCCACCGCGCACCAGCACATAAGCCGCGGCTGTGCCCAGAATGGTCGCCAGCGTTGATGAGAAAACGGCCACCCGAATCGTGACCCAGGCCGCGTCCAGAAACGCCTCATTCTGCAGCAGCTCTCCGTACCATTTGGTCGAGAACCCGGCCCAGACCGTCACCAGTTTGCCCGCGTTGAAGCTGTAGATGATCAGGATCACCATCGGGATGTAGAGAAACGCAAAGCCCAGCGTCAGCGAGACTGCGTTGAACCAACTAAGCCTGTTCATCGCTCGGCCTCCGCCTGTTTTTGCTGGTTGCGCTGGAACAGCACGATGGGGATCACAAGGATCAGCAGCAGCACCACGGCGACGGCGCTGGCCACGGGCCAGTCGCGGTTCGAGAAGAACTCCTCCCACAGCACTTTACCAATCATCAGCGTGCCTGACCCGCCCAGAAGCGAGGGGATCACGAACTCGCCAATCACCGGGATCATCACAAGGAAACAGCCTGCTATGATACCGGGGCGCGACAGCGGGACTGTCACAAGCCAAAAGGCTTGAACCCGCGAACAACCAAGGTCTTCGGCGGCCTCAATCAGGGATTCGTCCATCCGTTCCAGCGCCGAATAGATCGGCAGGATCATGAAGGGCAGATAGGTGTAGACGATGCCGATATAGACCGCTGTGTTGGTGTTCAGAATGGTCAGCGGGGTCGAGATCAACCCCGTCCACAGCAGCAGTTGGTTCAGATAGCCTTCGTTCGAAAGGATGCCCATCCACGCATAAACGCGGATCAGGAACGAGGTCCAGAAAGGCAGGATCACCAGCATCATCAGCGTCGGCCGCCATTCAACCGGCGCGCGCGCCATGCCATAAGCGATAGGATAGCCAACCAGCAGCGTGAAAAACGTGGAAATCACCGCGATCTTGACGCTGGACAGGTAGGCTTTCCAATACAGGTCATCCTCGGTCAGCCAGACGAAGTTTTCGAAATCCAATTGGCTGAAGAACTCTTTGATTCCCGACCAGCCCTGCGAAAAGTCCAGCGTCGGCGTGTAAGGCGGGATCGCCAGTTCGATATCCGACAACGAGATTTTCAGGACGATAAAAAACGGCACCAGAAACAGTGCCAACAGCCAGATATAGGGGACGGCGATAAGAAGCGCGCGGCGCATCAGTCGGCCAGCAGAACCGCAGCCGTTGCTGTCCAGGACAGCCAGACCGGGTCTTCCCAGGTATAGGACCGGCGCGAGATACGGCGGGTATTGGCCGTCTGCGCCTTGATGATCGTGCCGTTGGGCAATTCGACGTGATAGGTGGACAGGTTGCCCAGATAGGCGATGTCATGGACCTTGCCTTGCACCGCATTGATCGCGTCCGCAGGGCGGTCGGCCGAGATAGTTACCTTCTCGGGGCGGATCGCCAGATGACAGGCCTGCCCCTGCGCGAACCCATTGGCCGAGGTCGCGGTCAACGGAGCCTGCCCCTCCGCCCAATCGATCTGATATGTGTCTTCGCCATTGGCGGTGGCGCGACCTTCGATGATATTCACGTCGCCTATAAAGTCGGCGACATAGACCGAGTTGGGGTTCTCATAAATCCGGTCCGGCGTGGCGACCTGCATCAGTTTACCCTGATCCATCACGGCGACACGGCTGGCCACGGTCATGGCCTCTTCCTGATCATGGGTTACGATGACAAAGGTGGTGCCGGTCTTTTCCTGAATATCCATCAGCTCGAACTGCGTGTCCTGCCGCAGCTTCTTGTCCAGCGCACCCAGCGGTTCATCCAGCAGCAATAGTTTCGGCGCTTTCGCCAAAGACCGCGCCAACGCGACCCGCTGCCGCTGCCCGCCCGAGATCTGATGCGGTTTACGACGCGCGAATTGAGTCAGACGCGTCAGGCGCAACATTTCTTCGACCCTGTCCTCGAGGTCGCGTTTGGGCATGTTGTCCCGGCGCAGGCCAAAGGCGATGTTTTCCCAGATGCTTAGGTGCGGGAACAACGCATAGGACTGGAACATCATGTTCACCGCCCGCTTGTTCGGCGGGATCGGGTCAATATCCTGACCGCCCAGCATGATGTGGCCTTCGGTGGGCGTCTCGAACCCCGCCAGCATCCGCATCATCGTGGTTTTGCCGCAGCCCGATGGCCCCAGCAGAGCGAAAAATTCTTTCTCGAAAATATCCAAAGACAGGTTGTCGATTGCCGTAAAGTCTCCAAACCGCTTGGTGACATTCTGGAATTGGATCAAGGGTTTCGCCTGTGGGTCTTCCCACGGCGCAAAGACGTCAGAGTTCAAATCGGCCCTCGTGCATCAATCTGGAAAATGGGGCAAGGCGACACATGCCGCCCTGCCGGGGAACCGGATCAGGTGCCCGATTTGATTTTGGTCCACATCCGCGTCACAACGCGCTGCGTTTTTTGCGGGTACGGCCCTTTGATATAGGTATTGTCCATCGCCTCGGCCGACGGATAGATCGCAGGATCAGTGATCACATCTTCCTCGAGAAACTCCTGTGAGGCTTTGTTGCCATTGGCGTAATAGACATAGTTCGAGGCCGCCGCCATATTCTGGGCATCCAGCATGAAATTGATGAACTGATGCGCGCCTGCGGGGTTCGGCGCATCCACTGGCACGGCCATCTGGTCGAACCACATCTGCGAGCCTTCCTTGAACGCGTTATACGCAATCTCGACCCCGTTATCAGCCTCGGCTGCGCGGTCGCGGGCCTGCAAGACGTCGCCCGAGAAACCGACGGCCACACAGATATCACCGTTAGCCAGCGCGTTGATATATTCCGAGCTGTGGAACTTGGTGACATAGGGGCGAACGGCAGCAAAGACCTCTTCGGCCTTGGCGATATCGTCCTTTTCGTGGCTATTCGGGTCCAACCCGGCATAGACCAGAGCGGCGGGAACCATCTCATCCGGAGCGTCCAAGAAATAGACACCGCATTCGGCAAGTTTCGCCATGTTGTCGGGGTTAAAGATCAGTTCCATCGAATCCAGCGGTGCGTCTTCGCCCAGCACTTCCTTTACCTTGCCGACATTCACGCCCAACCCGGTGGTGCCCCACATGTAGTTGACCGAATGCTTGTTGCCGGGGTCGAACTGCGCGACCCGCTCGGCGATGACATCCCAGGCATTGCCGATATTGGACAGCTGCGCCGGGTCCAGTGGCTGAAACGCGCCCGCCTGAATCTGACGGCTCATGAAACTGCCGGTCGGCACCACGACGTCATAGCCTGACCCACCTGCCAGCATCTTGGTTTCCAAAACCTCGTTGCTGTCGAACACGTCGTAGATCAGCGTCAGACCGGTTTCTTCCTCGAATTTCTGCAAAAGGTCTTCGTCGATGTAATCCGACCAGTTGTAAACACGCACTTCTTCAGCGAAGGCCGCCGAAGTCCCCAATGCGATGACCGCTGTCAGTGTCAGCGTTTTGATTGACATTTTTTTCTCCCTGCAAGTGTGCGGGTATTTTCCCGTTTTTTTGGATTTGATCAAGTTTTGCGTTTTTCCCCGATCCGTCGTATGGTTTCACGAGGTCAGGCACCTGGCAAGTCAACACAATCGCAAACAGGGCAAACCAATTGGATTTGATCAAAAATAAGGCACCGAGGCCAGTGGCCGATGATCAGAAACGACCTGCCCACGAGCAGGTCTATCAGACGCTGCGCGCCCAGATCATGTATGGCGATCTGGTCCCCGGGCAGCCTGTCACCATTCAAGGGCTGACTGATTCGCTGGACGTTGGCATGACCCCTGTTCGCGAAGCGATTCGCAGGCTGATCTCTGACGGAGCACTTATGTTTCAGGGCAATCGCCGGGTCAGCGTACCTTTGCTGAAACATAGCGATGTTCAACAGATGATTTTCGCTAGAATTTCAATAGAAACAGAGCTTTCCAGACGCGCGACAACTAACATGAGCGCCGTCGAAATAGATCATCTGGCTCAGATCGATAAACAGTTGGACCGTACTATCGCCGACGGCGACGTCGGCGGATATCTGCGGCTCAACCACCTGTTTCATGAAACGCTCTATTCCTACGCAGACGCTCCGATTCTCAACGATTTGGCGGAACGGTTATGGCTGCGGTTCGGCCCCTCACTGCGTGTCGTTTGCGGTCGTTTCGGAACTCAAAGCCTGCCCGACCGCCACAAAGATATCATAACGGCGCTCCGCCGTAAGGACCCCGACAGGGTCGCGAAAGCCACCGCGCAGGACATCGAACAGGGAATGGAGCTGATGGCAGGTGCCTTGTCATCCGCCTAGATAAATGCGATTCGATTGACAGAAAAAAATTTGATCATATTGTGACCGCTAATCGCTCTTGCAGGAGATTCCCCGATGTCGACCATCACAAATCACATGCCGACTGCCGAATTGCAGGCACTGGATGCCGCCCACCACATGCACCCGTTCTCGGCCAATGGCGCGCTCGGGAAAGAGGGTGCCCGCGTCATCACCCGCGCCAAGGGCGTCTATCTGACCGATAGCGAAGGCGAGGAAATTCTGGATGCCATGGCCGGTCTTTGGTGTGTCAATGTCGGCTATGGCCGCGACGAGCTGGCCGAGGCAGCTGCGCGACAAATGCGCGAACTACCCTACTACAATACCTTCTTCAAAACCACGCATGTCCCCGCCATCGCGCTGGCTAAAAAGCTGGCCGAACTGGCGCCGGGCGATCTGAACCATGTGTTCTTCGCTGCCGGCGGGTCCGAAGCAAATGACACCAATATCCGTCTGGTTCGCACTTATTGGGCCGAAAAAGGCCAACCCGACAAGAATATCATCATCAGCCGCCACAATGCCTATCACGGTTCGTCCGTTGGCTCGGCCTCGCTGGGGGGTATGGCAGGGATGCACGCGCAGGGTGGTATTCCGATCCCGAACATTCACCACATCAACCAGCCGAACTGGTGGGCCGAAGGCGGCGACATGACGCCCGAAGAGTTCGGTTTGGCCCGCGCGCAGGAACTGGAAGAGGCAATTCTTGAATTGGGCGAAAACCGCGTCGCGGCCTTCATCGCCGAGCCGGTTCAGGGCGCAGGTGGCGTGATCGTCGCCCCCGACACCTATTGGCCCGAAATCCAGCGTATCTGCGACAAATACGATATCTTGCTGATCGCGGATGAGGTCATCTGCGGCTTTGGCCGCACTGGCAACTGGTTCGGGTCGCAAACCGTGGGCATCCGCCCCCATATCATGACTATCGCCAAGGGCCTCAGCTCGGGCTACGCGCCCATCGGAGGTTCCATCGTCAATGATGAGATCGCCGAGGTGATTGGCGGCACCGAATTCAACCACGGCTACACCTATTCCGGCCACCCGGTCGCTGCCGCCGTGGCACTGGAAAATCTACGTATCCTCGAAGAAGAAAAGGTCGTGGACCACGTCCGCGACGTCGCCGCCCCCTACCTGAAAGAAAAATGGGAGGCGCTGGTCGCTCACCCGCTGGTGGGCGAAGCGAAAATCGTCGGTATGATGGCCTCGATTGCGCTGACGCCCGACAAAGCAAGCCGCGCAAAGTTCGCCTCAGCCCCCGGCACCGTCGGCTATGTCTGCCGCGACCGTTGCTTTGGCAACAACCTGATCATGCGCCATGTGGGGGACCGGATGATCATCTCACCTCCGCTGATCCTGACCCCATCGGATATCGACGAGATGTTCGTGCGCATCCACAAATCGCTGGACGAAGCCCAGGCCGACATCATCGAACAAGGGCTGATGAAAGCCGCAAGCTGATCCGCCCAGCTTCATCTGGCCAAATATATCTCGGGGGAATCGCGGCTTGCCGCGATGGGGGCAGAGCCCCCTCCCCTACCTCAACCGTTCTAGCAACCGCAGGGTTGGATAACCATCCGGTACCAAACCCTGCGCCAACTGATAGGCCCGCACCGCGTTGACAGTATTCGGGCCTGTGCGCCCGTCGATTCCTTGGGTATCGAACCCAGCCTGGGTCAAAAGGCTCTGCAGCTCTTTCTTTTCGGTAAAGCTCAGTATCCGATCATCGCGGGGCCAAGATGCCTGAAATGGCGCGCCGCCAACCAGCCGATCCGACAAATGGCCAATCCCGATCACATAGGCGTCGGCACCGTTGTATTTCTCGATCACGTTGAAATTGTCGAATATCATCAAGGCCACGCCTTGCCCGCCTGCCGGTAATAGAATGGCCGCCTTCCCATGATCCGGAATGGCCTGTCCATCACGTCCAACAACACCAAGCGCGGCCCATTCGGATGGCATCAACCTGTGATCCCGCTTGGCCGAGGCAAAATCGAAACCGTCTGGCAACCGCACTTCGATCCCCCAGGGTTGACCCTTTTTCCACCCATGTCGGGCCAGGTAGGACGCCGCCGAAGCCAAAGCGTCTGTCGGGTCGTCGGACCAGATATCTCGCCGTCCGTCGCCATCAAAATCCACCGCGTGTTCCAAATACGAGGTCGGCATAAACTGCGTATGACCCATTGCGCCCGCCCAACTGCCTGTCATCGCGCCGGGTGCGACATCGCCAGCCTGAATGATCTGCAAGGCGGCCACCAGTTGCGCCTCGAAGAAAGACGCCCGTCGTGCGTCGAACGCCAGCGTTGCCAGCGACCGGATCGTCTGATCTCCGCCCCGAAACGAACCATACGACGTCTCAAGCCCCCAGATGGCCGTTACAACTTCTTTCTCGACGCCATATTGCGCTTCGATCCGGGTCAAGATCGCGTCATGGCGCTCCAACCCGGCGCGCCCATTCGCAATTCGCCGGTCTGATACGGCAGAGTCCAGATACTCCCAGATTGGCTTCGAAAACTCGGCTTGATTGCGATCGCGCTTGATAACATCCCAATCGTAAGTCAGCCCCGCCAATGATCGGTCCAACGTCGTCGCAGATATTCCTTGCTGCAACGCGCGTTCGCGGAACGCTCCCACCCACGCCTGAAAGCGCGCATTCCCTTCGGTTGACACGCGGATCTCCTTAAACTCTGGCCGAACAACCGGCCGTATCGACACGGTGACATCGGCCGATGCGAGCTCGTGAATCTGTGGGCCATTGGCCGAGTTGATAGGATCCGCCTGCACTATGGATGCCCATAATGCAGCGGTCATGACGCCGCTTACGCATTTATGCATTCCGATTTTCCTGATTACTGCTCAACACCAAGGTAGCGCATAATGGCGAAATCACAAAGAGCTCAGGTTTCGCCCTCGCGGAGTTTTGCTGCCCGCTCGGCCCGCAACCGATCCAACGCTTGCCGAAGCAGAGGCACCCTGTTGGGCCGGAAAAAGTCTTCTGTCAGGGCCATATCGCGCATACGGTCCAGCCGGAATATCCTGAAATCCTGCCGTAAATGGCACCAACTGATCAAAACGCTTGCCCGGTCCATATATACGATACTCAGCGGATTCACCCGACGACGGGTGGCATCCCCCTTGGCATCGGTATAGGCGAACTCGACTGTGCGTTCATCCCATGTGGCCTGTCTCAGATCGCGCACATCTATGGTTGGCCGGGCCGGGCGATCAAACCGTGTGGCCGTCAGGACGGCGTGTGACAGGCGATGCGACTGGCGGTGTGGCAAGCGTCCCTGCAGCTTGCGCAGAACCGCCCCGGCCGCATCTGCAAGACCTGGATCGCCAATGGATTGCACCTCACGCAGGCCCAAAACCAGTGCCTCTAGCTCGTCATCGGTGAAGCCCAAAGGCGGCAGTGTCGCATCTTCGATCAGGGTGAACCCAAACCCTGCTTCCCCGTCGATGACAGCCCCCAGTCCGCGCAAAGCGTCGATGTCACGATGAACTGTGCGGGCTGAGACGCCCAGATCCTGCGCCAGTTGAACCGAAGTCTTGGGCGACGGACCAGAGCGCAAGGCTTGCATCAATTGGAACAGGCGGGCGGTGCGAGACATATCGCAATCTAGACTAAGACTAATGACAGAAACTGTCATTACGACATCTTACCCAAATGGCATCTTAACGACTCCGGAGCCAACGATGCTGACACTTCTGACCTTCCCTGCCGCTTTCGGCCAATTCAGCGCAAGCCCTTTTTGCGTCAAAACGGCGTATATGTTGCAACTATCCGGCCAAAGCTGGCAGCGGTCCGATATGCTGAACCCATCGAAGATGCCCCACCAGAAATTGCCTGTTTTGCGCACGTCCCAAAGGCTGGTGGCCGACAGCGACCTGATCCGGGACTGGCTGGAAACACAAGGGGCCAATTTCGATGCAGGCCTTAGTGACATTCAAAAGGCCCAGTCCCGCGCCCTGATCCGCATGGCCGAAGAACATATCTATGACCACGTCGTTCTGGATCGCTGGGGCAATGACAAGGTCTGGCCGATCCTGCGCGATATGTTCTTCACCGAGGTTCCTGCACTGATCCGTCGCCCCGTGACCCACACAATCCGCAAATCGGTGATGAAGCGGATGGACGGGGCCGGTGTCTCTCGGTTCTCGGATACTGAACGCACGGATCGCCTGGAACGGGACCTCGAAGCGATATCCGCTTTTCTGTGGCAGTCGCCCTTCCTGTTTGGTGAAAGCCCAACCGCCGCAGATATGAGCGTCGGGCCTGTACTGGCCGCGATGCGCGCGACACCAAAAGAAACTCAGCTGACGCGACGCATCAAAACCGATACCTTGCTTAACAGTTATTTGGACCGGTTAGAGCAGGCGATCCCCCTATGACGCCCTTTCAAGACCCCGCTGTTCAGTCCGTTTTCGACGGGTACAATCCAGACACCCAAAAGGGTGTGCTGGCCCTGCGTGAATTGATCTTTGAAACGGCCCTAACTCTTCCCAGCGCCCAACCTCTGCAAGAAGCCTTGCGCTGGGGGCAACCCGCCTACTTGGCACCCAAAGGGTCCACAATCAGGGTAGGGGGCCACAAGACCGCCAGTTTCGCCCTGTTCGTCCATTGCCAAAGCCGTCTGATCAGTGATTTCACTTCGGCCTTCCCGGACGAGGATCGGCTGGAAGGCAACCGGGCAGTTCTTTTCGACGACCCCCGCCAGATTGACGCGAACCGCCACGGATGGCTGATTGCGCGGGCGCTGACCTATCACCTCTGACGGCGTTTGCGTTCGACTTTGCGTTTGATCTTGTCTTTCTTGCGCTTGTTGCTGACCGCCTTTCGCCGTGCGCCGCGTTTCACTGGGCCGCGGCCGCGCGGTAGGGCTTGATCGTCGATGGACAGCAGCTCCAGCTCCAGCCCGCCCGTAACCGGCGTCGCGGCAGTCAGACGCACGCTGACGCGTTGACCGATGGCGATGATCAACCCGGTGTCTGATCCCATCAGCGTCCCGGCTTCGCGGTCGAAGTGGAAGAACTCACGCCCCAGGGATCGCACGGGCACCAACCCATCAGCGCCGGTTTCGTCCATCTTCACAAAGGCCCCGAACCGCGCGATGCCGCTGATGCGGCCGGTGAACTCATTGCCCACCCGCTCACTCAGATAGGCCGCCAGATAGCGATCGGTCGTGTCGCGTTCGGCCATCATCGAACGCCGCTCGGTGTCCGAGATATGGGTGGCGGTTTCGTCCAGTCGCGCGATTTCATCCTCGGTCAGCCCATCCTTGCCCCAACCATGGGCCGAGATCAGCGCCCGATGCACGATCAGGTCCGCATAGCGGCGAATGGGCGAGGTGAAATGTGCATAATTCCGCAGCGCCAGACCGAAGTGGCCGAAATTCTCTGGGTTGTAGTAGGCCTGCGCCATCGACCGCAGGGTGGTCAGGTTGATCAGCTCCGCATCCTCGGTTCCAGCAGCGGCGTTCAGCAGCGCGTTCAGGTGGCGTGTTTGCAGCACCTGCCCTTTCGCAAGGTTCAAACCTGCAGCCTGAGCAGTTTCCCGCAGGCTTTCCAACTTCTCGGGCGCGGGTTCTTCATGGACACGGAACAGCAGCGGGCGCCGTTTGGCGATCAGCGTTTCAGCGGCGGCGACATTGGCGAGGATCATGAACTCTTCGATCAGCTTATGCGCGTCCAGCCGGTCGCGGAACGCCACGCTGGTCACCTCACCCGTGTCGCTGAGCACGATCTTGCGTTCGGGCAGGTCCAGCTCCAATGGCTGTCGCACCGCACGCGCGGACTTCAACGCGGCATAGGCAGCGTAGAGAGGTTTCAGCACTGTCTCCAACAGGGGCCCAGTGCGGTCGTTGGGGGTACCATCGATGGCCTCCTGCACCTCAGCATAGTGCAGCGACGCGGCCGAGCGCATCAGCCCGCGCACGAAACGGTGGCCGATCTTGTTGCCCTCGGCGTCGATCTGCATCCGCACCGCGATACAGGCGCGCGGAACGCCTTCGTGCAGCGAACACAGATCGCCCGACAGACGGTCAGGCAGCATTGGAACCACGCGGTCTGGGAAATAGCTGGAATTGCCGCGCTTGCGCGCCTCGCGGTCCAGCGCGGTGCCGGGCTGCACATAGGCGGCCACATCTGCGATGGCGACCCAGATTACATGGCCACCGGGGTTCTTGGGGTCGTCATCAGCGTGCGCATAGCACGCGTCGTCATGATCCCGCGCGTCCGAGGGGTCGATGGTCAGCAGCGGCATATCCCGCAGGTCATCGCGGCCCTTCAGACCGACGGGTTTGGCCTTATCGGCCTCGGCGATCACCTTGTCCGGGAAGTCGTCAGGGATACCATGCTGGTGGATCGCGATCAGAGAGACCGCCTTGGGCGCGGTTGGATCGCCCAATCGTTCAACGATGCGGGCGCGGGGCAGGCCCATGCGGTTCTTGGGCCCGGCCTGCTCGGCCTCGACCAGTTCACCGTCTTTGGCGCCCAGCAGCGCACCTTCGGGCACCTGCCATTCGGTTGAACCCGCCTTGTCGATGGGGACGATCCGCCCGCCCTCGGCCCCTTTGCGGAAGATGCCGACGATCTTGCGCGGGTTGGTGCCGATCCGGCGGATCAGGCGGGCTTCGTAGTTGTGGTCTTCCTCATGCACCACGGTCAGGCGGGCCAGAATCCGGTCGCCTTCACCCAGAGCCGGGTCACTGGCGCGGGTAATCAGCAAGACGATGGGCTCGACCCCCTCGCCATGCCACTCCAGCGGGCGGGCGAACAGGTCGCCATCCACGTTCGGAGCCTTCACCTGCAGCACGCTGACCGGCGGCAGACGATCCGGGTCGCCATAATTGCGCTTGCGCTTTTCCAGATGGCCCTCGGCCTCAAGCTCGCGCAGGATGCGTTTCAGGTCGATCCGCGCCGCGCCCTTGATCCCAAAGGCTTTGGCGATATCGCGTTTCGAGGTCAGGGTGGGGTTCGCCGAGATCCAGTCAAGGACCTCCTGCTTGGTGGGGATACGACTCATATATTTGGCGTAACACGGGTGTGCGACGGCGTCATGACCAAAATCGGATCAGGGTTTCAGATCCGCCACCGTGTCCACATCGCGCAACGGGTCCAATAGGGCCACGCGCTGACCGGGGATCGAGGCCAGCGTGTCCGCCAGCGCATATTCGGTGGACCAGCGCACATTGCGGAACAGGTTGTTGGGCAGCGCGCCGTATCTTTGCGCACCCACCAGCCAATAGCCGCCGTCAGGCGCGGGGCCAAATGCCATCTGCGCAGACCCCAACGCCGTGAACGCGCGGGCAATGTGACTGCGGGTAATGCCCGGAATATCCGCGCCGATCAGGCAGACCGGCCCCAGCGGCATCCCGCGCAGCATCCGACCCATCCGGTCACCCAGATCTCCGCGCCCCTGCGCCGCCCGCGGCAGATCAGCAGGCCAGATTCGGCTGGTCAGACCTTCGCGGTCAGGCGCGACCGCCAGCACAATCTGCCAACGCGGATCACGCAGCCGCCGGATCAACGAGCGTGTCTGGTGGCGAAACCACCAAGCCGCCCCAACCATACCGATATCGCGGCCCAGCCGGGTTTTCACCCGACCCGGGCGCGGTTCTTTCACCATGATCACAAGAGTGCGCTGCATGTCAGGCGAAATAGCCCCGCAGGATGCGCGTGTAGATGGCCTTGAGCTGTTCGATCTGTGCCACCTCGACGCATTCGTCCACCTGATGCATGGTGCGGCCCACAAGGCCGAATTCCACCACCGGGCAGTGGTTCTTCACAAATCGCGCGTCCGAGGTACCGCCCGTGGTCGACATCTCGGGCACCACACCGGTTTCCGCCTCAACCGCCTTGGCGACCAGGGTGGACAGGGGTCCCGGCGGGGTCAGAAAGCTCTCGCCCGAGATCTTGATGCGCAGGTCGATCTCAACCCCGAACTCATCGGCCACTGCGGCGGCCTCGGCCCGCAACCAATCGCTGAGGCTGGCCCCGGAATGCAGATCGTTGAACCGGATATTCACCGCCCCTGTCGATTGCGCGGGGATCACGTTGGTTGCCGGGTTGCCCGTGTCGATCGTCACCACGGCCAGTGTTGAGGCGTCGAAATGGTCTGTTCCCTGATCCAGCTCGTGGCTGGCCAACCGATCCATCAGCCGCGCCATTGCGGGCATCGGGTTCTTGGCGCGGTGCGGATAGGCCGCGTGACCCTGTACCCCGGTCACGGTGAACCAGATGTTCATCGAGCCACGCCGCCCGATCTTCATCATCTCGCCCATTGTGTTGGGGCAGGTCGGCTCGCCCACCAGACAGACCGACATCTTTTCCCCGGCGCTGTCCATATAGTCCAGCAGAGCGGTGGTGCCGTCCAGCGCATCGCCTTCCTCATCCCCGGTGATGGTCAGGATGACGGCCCCGTCGGGCGGTGTGTCACGCACAAAATCAACGGCCGCTGCGGCAAAGGCCGCCACTCCGGATTTCATGTCCGTCGTGCCTCGTCCAAACATCACGCCATCTTTCACCTCGGCCCCGAAAGGTGGCATGGTCCACGCAGCCTCATCCCCAACCGGCACGACGTCTGTATGGCCATTGAAACCAAAGCTGCGCGGATGCCCCTTCTCGCCCCAGCGTGCAAACAGATTGCAAATCCCGCCGCGATCGACACGGGTGCAGGCAAACCCTGCCTCCGCCAGCAGCTTTTCCAACAGAACAAGGGCGCCCCCTTCATCAGGTGTGACCGATGGGCAACGGATCAGGTCCGCTGTCAATTCTACCGCATCTGTCATTTCTTGCCCTTTCTCTGCACTGAACTGCATCTTCGCGCACAGATTCAACGAATTGGCAGGATTGCCAACCCCCGCACGGCACGCTTCACACGCTTTTTTGCAGTTTATCTCGCGATGAGATGTCAACAAAACATTGGCGTTTCCGTTGCGATTGCCTTGCCGCCCAATTCGAAATCGCGTTAGAGGGCCGCGAAACAGGTAAATTTCGATGACACGCGCTTTTATCGCTTGGATCTGCCTGACTTTCGCCGTTCTTGCACAGCAAAGCCAGGCTCAGACATTGACGGTCACCACTGTGACCCGCCAACCGTTCTCGTATGTCGAGGACGGGGCAGAGACCGGATTCTCGATGGATCTTCTGGCTGCATTGGCACAATCGTTGGACTGGGACTACCAAATCAACCGGGTCGAGGGGTTCGGTGATATGCTGGTCGCAGTGCAGGACGGATCAGCAGATTTGGCCATCGCCAATATCTCGATCACGGCTGCGCGCGAAACCCAGATGGATTTCAGTCAACCGATTTTCGAGGCCGGGCTTCAGATCATGGTGCCGTCGGACGCGATGCGCCGCCCTTCACTGTTGCAGGCGTTGTTGTCAGTCGAGCTGTTCATCGCAATCGGGCTGGCCTTTGCCATCCTGCTGGGCGGAGGGATGCTGATGTGGGTGTTCGAGCGCCGCTCGCAGCCCTATTTCGACCGCAAGTTGGACGAGGCATGGTTTCCGTCCTTCTGGTGGGCGCTTAATCTGGTGGTTAATGGCGGCTTCGAGGAGCGGATGCCGCGCACACCCTTTGGGCGCTTGCTGGGTGTTGTTTTGGTTGTATCATCCCTGTTCATCGTGTCTGTCTTTACCGCGCGGATCACCTCGGTGATGACGGTGGATGCGATCAGCGGCAACGTGAATTCGGTGAATGATCTGTACGGCAAACAGGTCGGAACGATCTCGAACTCGACTGCAGCCAGCTTCCTGAACCGGCGCGAGATCGAATTTACCGGATACGACAGTCTTGAACCCATGCTGGACGCATTCCGGGCCGAAGAACTGGATGCGATCGTCTTTGATGCGCCCATCCTGTCCTACTATGCATCGCACGAAGGACGCAGATTCGCGTCCATGACCGGCGGGGTGTTCCTGCGCGAAAACTACGGCATAGCCTTTCCCACCGGGTCGCCTCTGGTCGAGGATGTCAATCAGGCGCTGCTGGCGCTACGCGAAGATGGAACCTATGACGAAATCTACCGCAAATGGTTCGGGGCGCGGAACTAAGCTGGTTCCTCATCCCCGAAAAACGGTGTCATCTGGGCGACAATAACCGCGTTTTCGTCCAACGCGCGCTGCATCAGGGCGCGCTCATCCGGGTCGATGTCATGCCCCTGCGCCTCGCGTTCAGCCAGCGTGCCATAGCCGGTCACATCCAAAGGCGCTGTGTCAGCCTGTTTCAGGATGGCAACGGTTTCACGCACGGCCTCGGCTTCGTCCACGCCACTGGCAAAGCACATCAGCGCCGCACCGGTTGCGCCTTCGGGCAAACCATCGCCTTCCTTGCGACCGATCTGCACAAGCAGGGTGTAAACTTGCTGACGAGAGGGTTTCTTTTGCTTTTCCATGCGCCCGGCCTTATCGCCGCGCCGCGTGTTGGTCAAGCGCGGGACACTAACGCTCGGCCGTCGCCAGTTTGAGCGCCAGCGCCACGAAGATCACGCCCGAGATCCGGTTCAGCCACATTTGAACGCCCGGCGACCCGCGCAACAGCCCGCCCAGAGTACCCGCGGCCAGCGCCACAGCACCGAATACCACGACCGTAGCCAGAAACATCAGAGCGCCCAACTGATAGAACTGCCCAATGATCGGCCCGTTATTCGGGTCGACGAACTGAGGCAGAAACGCCAGCATAAAGATTGTCACCTTGGGATTGGCAATATTCATGATCAACCCGCGCAGAAACAACTTGCGCGTCGCGATACGGGGTGCATCTGCACTGTCCAGCCGGGTTTCAGTGGCCGTGAACGCTTTCCACGCCAGATAGACCAGATACCCCGCCCCGGCATATTTCAACATGGCAAAGGCCGCCTGCGAGGTCTGAAACAGCACCGCAACCCCGAACGCTGCCGCAGTGGTGTGTACAATCAGCCCCGATGCCAAGCCAAGCGTCACAATCAGCCCTGACATCCGGCCATAAAGCGCCGATTGGGTCAGTACAAAAATATTGTCGGGCCCCGGCACCGCGGCCAAAGCGATGGCAACGCTCATGAACAAGATGACCACGTCAACGGGAATCATGAAAACCTCAAAAGGTGCGGGAAAGAGCCGGTCAATTCTTCAGACTGCAGGAGAAGGCCACATCCAAAAAACATGGCCTTTTCCCGCGAACGCCCGGGATCAGTCGCGCAGCAGCTCGTTGATCCCAGTTTTGGAACGGGTCTTTTCGTCTACCCGCTTCACAATGACGGCGCAGTAAAGGCTGACATTGTTTTTCGACGGCATCGAACCGGCCACAACCACCGAATAGGGCGGCACCTCGCCATACATGACTTCACCGGTTTCGCGGTCAACGATCTTGGTCGATTGGCCGATGAACACGCCCATTCCCAGAACCGAGCCTTCGCGGACGATACAACCCTCGACCACTTCCGACCGCGCACCGATAAAGCAATTGTCCTCGATGATCGTGGGGCCAGCCTGCATCGGCTCGAGCACACCGCCGATACCAACGCCGCCAGACAGGTGGACGTTCTTGCCAATCTGCGCGCAGGACCCGACAGTGGCCCATGTGTCGACCATGGTGCCTTCGTCCACATAGGCGCCAAGGTTCACAAAGGACGGCATCAAGACCACGCCCGGCGCGACATAAGCCGACTTGCGCACCACGCAGTTCGGCACGGCGCGGAAACCGGCGGCTTTCCACTGGTTCTCACCCCAACCGGCGAACTTGCTGTCCACCTTGTCCCACCAGCCACCGGCCTGCGGGCCACCCGTTTGGATTTCCATGTCCTTGATGCGGAAGCCCAGCAAGACCGCTTTCTTGGCCCACTGGTTTACGTGCCAATCGCCGCTGTCCAGCTTTTCGGCAACACGCAGCCTGCCACTGTCCAGCGCGTTCAGCGTGTCTTCGATGGCCTCACGTGTTTCACCGGTGGTGGCGGGGGTTATTGTATCGCGTGCCTCCCAGGCGGCTTCGATGGCGGCTTCCAGTTGCGCGTTGGACATTTCGGGGCTCCCTGACGAATCTGTTCATGTTGGTGTTGCCTATACGCAAGCGCCAACCTTGGCGCAATGCGACGCAGGTGGGCGCATTTGCGTCGGGCCGATCCCAATCAAAGGCTAGAGTAATGATCAACGCGCGCGCCGGATGTGCCGGATCAGAAGCCCAACCGCCCCTGCGGTGTCTTTCTTTTGGATTGCCTGCATGATCGCGGCATGATCCGTATCCGCCCGCTGCACCCATTTTGGCCGCCAATGCGCGAACAGATGGCGCGCGCTGGCAATGTGCAAATCATCAATCGTCCGCAACAGCCGGGGCAGCGCGCATGGTGCAAGAATGGCGCGATGAAAAGCGCGGTTTTTGGCCTCCCACTCGGGCATCGTTTCAGCCGCATCGCAGGCCAACCGCGCCTGTTCTGCCCGGGTGACAGCGTTCACCGACATGTTCTGCACCGCGTATTGCAAGGCCAACGGTTCAAGGGCGACACGCATTTCGATCACTTCGCGCACTTCAACCGGATCCAGTGGCGTCACACGCATCCCGCGTCGGGGTTCGCTTTTGGCCAGCCCATGGGCTTGCAAACGCAGCAGAGCTTCGCGCACCGGGACATGGCTGGTATCAAAAGCCCGCGCGATGTGGTCCTGACGCAGTTTTTCCCCCGCGCTCAGCTCTCCGGTAATGATTTGCTGGCTGAGGGTGTCATAGATAGTGTCGGCAATGGTCGCGCTCATGAATTATAGATAAAATCCACCGCCACTGATCACAAGCCGCATTCTCAGCCCATAAATGGGTCGGGTGAGATGTTGCCCCCGCATACCAGTACTGCAACCTTTTCACCGCGCGCAGGTGTATAAGCGCCCGATAACAGCGCAGCCAACGCGGTCGCGCCTGCGGGCTCGACAAGGATGCGATGGGTTTGCCAAAGCAGTTGCTGCGCTTGAGCAATCGCCTCATCAGGAACCAGGACCGAGGTCATGCCCTGCGCCAACCCAAAACAGATCGCTCCTATACGCCGCGCGCCCAGCGCATTGGCCGCGATCCCGGACACCCGGACATCCACCGGCTCACCGGCCTGCAAGGCGGCATTCAAAGCACATGAGGTTTCGGGTTCTACGGCCACGACCTTGCGCGCATTTTGCAACCAAGCAAGCGCTCCGGCGATCAGACCGCCACCGCCAACAGCGACCAGAACGGTATCAGCCTTAAGGCCCTGCGCCTCCCATTCGGCAAAACAGGTACCTTGCCCGGCTACAGTGCCGGGTGCGTCATACGCATGTATCTGCATTGCGCCGGTGCGCGCCTCATGATCCTGCGCAGCCGTCAGGGCGTTCGCATATTCGCCAGACACAACGCTCAGATCCGCACCCGTTTGTTCGATCAACGCGATTTTGGACGGACCAGCCAGTTCGGGTACGAAAATCTTGGCAGGGAAACCCAGCGTATGTGCGGCATAGGCCGCCGCTGCCCCGTGATTGCCGCCTGACGCGGCAACAACCCCGGCCTCGGGCACGTCGGAACTCAGTAACGTGTTGAACGCCCCCCGCGCCTTGAAGCTGCCGGTGTGCTGCATGTTCTCCAGTTTCATCTCGACCGGATAATCCAGCCCCAACGCGCGGCTTTCCATCACCGGTGTGACTTGCGCATACCCGCCGATCCGGTCTGCGGCTGCTGAAATTTCGTTCTTCCAATTCATTCTTGTACTTCCGTGACTGGCACTCTGCCCGCGAACCCTATAGCTGTTTTGCAAACACGCAAGCAGGGATCGATCACCTATGAGAGAAGACCGCCACAGCCCGTTCCGCGATGCGCAGACCGACCGCTCGACCGCGAGCGAGGTGCCGGATACGCCGCAGACGCGATCCCCCGCCTATCGCCTTGCCTTTGCCGATGATGAGTTCCTATGCCGTGATGAGCTGCGCCCGGTGCGCCTGCAGTTGGAACTGCTGAAGCCTGAGATGATCATGTCCGAGCGTCAGATCACATCGACCATCGTCATGTTCGGCGGTGCGCGCATTCCTGAACCGTCGCAAAAGCACACCGCGCGCACGAAAACACTGGCTGACTTATCCGAGTATTATGACGAGGCGCGCGAATTTGCCCGGCTGATGACCGAGAAGTCGAACCAGACTGGTTGCCGCGAGAATGTGATCGTCACCGGCGGCGGCCCCGGCGTGATGGAGGCTGGCAATCGCGGCGCGCAGGATGCGGGCGGCTGTTCCATAGGGCTGAACATCGTGCTGCCCCATGAGCAGGCACCTAACCTGTATGTGACGCCGGAACTCAGCTTCAACTTCCACTATTTCGCCATCCGCAAGATGCATTTCCTGATGCGCGCCCGGGCCATCACCATCTTCCCCGGTGGCTTTGGCACCATGGATGAGCTGTTTGAATCCCTGACTTTGATCCAGACCGGCCGGATGGACCGCGTGCCCTTTCTGCTGTTTGGCCGCGCGTTCTGGGAAAAGGTCATCAACTGGGAGGCGCTGGCGGATGCGGGCACCATCTCGGAAGAAGATCTGGACCTGTTCCGTTTTGTCGACACCGCGCAAGAGGCGGTCGAGATCATCGAGAACTGGGAACCCGCCCCGCCCCGCGACGACATTCCGGGGCGCTGAACGATGGCCCCGAAACCCGGAGAGATGCTGCACCTGCGCGGCAATGCCCTGAATGCAGGCGACCCTGTGGCGCTGCCGCTGACCCAAAGCAGCATGTACCATCTGCCCGGCGCGCCGGACGGTTTGGCAACCTATGGCCGCGTCGACAACCCCACATGGGTGCATCTGGAACATGTACTGGCCCATCTGGAGGACGCGCCTTGCCTTGTGTTCCCCTCGGGCATGGGGGCGATTTCCGCCGCTTTGTTTGCCACCATCAAGGCCGGGTCGCGTATCCTGATCCCGTCCGACGGCTACTATGTCACCCGCGTTCTGGCGGATCGATTTCTGTCGGGTCTGGGCGTGTCGGTCACCGAACGCCCCACGACCGCGTTTGCCGAGGGCGGGTTTGACGGGTTCGACGTGGTCTTTGTCGAAAGCCCCTCGAACCCCGGTCTGGACATGATGGACCTGCCCGCGATTGCACAAGCAGTACGCGCAGCCGGAGGAATCACAATTGCCGACAACACCACCATGACCCCGCTGGGCCAGCGCCCGCTGGATCTGGGTGTGGATGTGGTTGTGGCCTCAGACACCAAGGCGATGGCTGGGCATTCCGACCTGCTGATGGGCCATGTCTCCAGCCGCAATCCGCAGATCATGGAGCGGGTCGAGGAATGGCGCAAAGTCTCGGGTGCGATCCCCGGCCCGCATGAGGCGTGGCTGCTGCATCGCGGTTTGGAAACGCTGGATGTGCGGTTCGACCGGATGTGCGCCTCGGCGCAGGTATTGGCCGAGCGGCTAGCGGATCACCCTGCGGTGAAAACCACCCGCTATCCGGGTCTGCCCTCTGACCCCGCGCATGCGCTGGCCAAAGCGCAAACCGCGCGGTTCGGGTTTCTGCTGTCGATCACGCTGGACAGTGAAGACAAAGCCGAAACCTTTATCAACACCTGTCCGATGTTGCGCCCTGCCACGTCCTTTGGGGGCGTCCACAGTTCGGCTGAACGCCGCGCGCGCTGGGGCGACGATGTGGACCCAGCCTTCATTCGCCTTTCGGTCGGCTGTGAACCGGTCGAAGAACTGTGGCAGGCGGTCAACGCTAGCCTTAACGCGCTGTGATTACTTCTTGGGCTCGCGCAACTCAGTGAACACATAGATCGGCAGCACAATGCTGGCGATCAACGCCCCCAGCCAGACCAGCAGGGTTGAGGCCAGCAAGTTGGAAATCCCGCCTACAGTCAGGCCGTTTGTGATCAGATCGGTCAGCAACAAGCCGACAAAGGTCACGATCAGCGCGATGCCACCCTTGATCGCGGGCGCGCGCTTTGCCCCCAGTTTCAGGATCAGCGGCTCGGCGATCCATTGAATAAGCGTGAAAACGATCACCACCACAATGAACGAGATCGGTCGGATCGCGAACTCGGGCAATAGGATCGCTGCCAGCAGCAGCCCGATGGCGTTCCCGGCCAGCAGGGCCAGAATGGATTTCAATCGGCGCGTCATGGGGCCTCCGGTCAATCTATAAAAACATACGTATGTTAGCAGACCTATAGGGATTTGCGAGCGGTTTCAAAAGCCTCTTCCTTTTGTGCCCTTGAAAACGCATGATAAAACCATCCTGTTCCTCCGAGCCGCGAGAGGTGAGATGAGCGACGATCCCTATTCCGCCCTTGGCGTCACCAAAGACGCCAGCGATGCCGAGATCAAAAAAGCCTATCGGCGCATCGCCAAAGACTGCCACCCCGACCTAAAGCCCGGCGATGCCGAGGCCGAGGCTAAGTTCAAAGCCGCAGCTGCCGCTTATGACCTGCTGAAAGACCCCGAAAAGCGCGCGCAGTTTGACCGAGGCGAGATTGACGCCTCGGGTCAGGAACGCGCCCAGCAGCAATACTATCGCGACTATGCCGAGGCCGCTGGAAACCCCTATCGCGGGCGTCAGACAGACCCGGATGACATGTCGGACATCTTCGCCGAGTTCATGCGCGGGCGTGGCGGCTATGGCCAGCGCAGCCAAGGCTTCCACGCGCCGGGGCATAACCGCAGCTACAGCCTGCAGATCAGCTTTCTGGATGCTGTATTTGGTGCCAGCCAGAAACTCACCCTGCCCGATGGCGACCGGATCGAGGTTAAGATCCCCGCCGGCATTACAGACGGCCAAACCATCCGACTTCGCGGCAAGGGGGATCCCGGGTTCGGCGACGGGCCTGCAGGTGATGCTCTGGTCACGGTAACAGTCGCACCTCATCCGGTGTTTGAACGTCAGGGTGATGACATCCACATTACCCTGCCTATCACCATTGACGAGGCCGTTCTGGGCGGCAAAGTCCCCGCGCCAACTATTGACGGCGGCGTCAACGTCAGCGTGCCGCCCGGCACCAGCAGCGGCAAAACCTTGCGGTTGCGGGGCAAAGGGGTCAAAAAACGCGGCTCGGCCGACCGGGGCGACCAACTGATCGAATTGACCGTCGCCATGCCTGACCAGATCGACAATGACCTGAGGGCTTTCATGGAAACTTGGCGCGACACGCACAGCTATGATCCCCGCAAAGGAATGCCGTCATGAACCACACCTTGACCGAATCCGAAGTGATCGCAACCGTGACCCGCCTGACCTCGGCCCGGTTGACCGAGTATCTGGCCGCCGAAATCGTGATCCCTGAGAACACTGAACAAGGGCTGGTCTACCACAGCCTCGACGTGGCCCGGCTGGAGCTGGCCTGCGAATTACACGACCAGTACGAGATGGAAGCGGATGCCCTGTCGATGATGATCTCGCTGATTGACCAGATGCACGGTTTGCGCGCCGAACTGCGTGAAGTGCTGAGCGCCGTCGAAGCGCAACCAGAAGCAGTCAGGCAAAACCTGATCGATGTGATCGGAATCGCCCGGTTCGGGTCAAAGTAAGGTTCAGTTCTGCACCAAATATTCTTCGGGTACGTAAAAAGTATAATCCCGATCAGCCACAGCCTCGTGGCAATCGTGGCAATAGGCTACTGCGCTTGCGCGATCTCCCATCGTGTCACCGAACACCGACCCGTCCGGCATCACCATGATGTACCGCCAATCCGCCGTATCGGGGCTAACGCCTTCGGCCAGCTTTTCCATTACGAACAATGCGCCGGGATGCGTATTGCCAGTATCCGTGACGGTCATGCTGTCCTTCGCCAACACAGACCCCATTGGCAGTTTTTCGCCCTCAGTCAGAGTGCCATAGTTATGTGCCATCCGGTTTGCATAGCTGTTCACGAACCGCCGGCCATGTGTCTCAGAGATGTAGGGCGCATCATTGAACAGCGGCCAGCTTTGGTAGTTTCTGATGATATCCATCTGCGCGGCGGCATATCCCCGCGCCATGCGCTTTTGCAGCGAGCTGTAGATGCCTGACGCTTCTTCCTTGGACAGTTCAGCAGGATTTTCGATGGCAAGATGTGCGCTTTCACTCTCGGACTGGGCTGCAGCAGAAACTGCAACCAAACAGCCGACACATAGCCCCGGAAATATGCCGGGGATTCGTCGTATCAATTCCAATAGCATTCTATGGCCCAACCGGTAATTCGTTTCACAGGAACGCAGCACGTCATGTGAGTGGCAAATGGATAGCGGCCACGCTTAATCTTGCCAAAATGGCTAAAGCTTGCGCTTGGTCAGGCGCTGGTATGTCAGTGCTTCAACCACTCGGGCCAGACAAACATACCAAATTCCGCATACAATAGACAGCGGACGACGCATTAAATCTGTTCACATATCGCTGAAATATTGCGCTTACTGCCTGTCCAACCCCGCTTCGGCTGCGATTTGCTTGCGAGATTTGCGCGCGCGTTCCGTCGCTGACTTCAGCTGGCCGCAGGCCGCCATAATGTCCTCGCCCCGAGTCTTGCGGATGGGTGACGCATAACCCGCCTGATAGATGATATTCGCAAAAGCCCGGATTCGGTTGTTCGAGCTGCGCTTGTACGGCGCACCGGGCCATTCGTTGAACGGGATCAGGTTGATCTTGGCCGGGATCTTGTGGCGCTTGATATGGTCGATCAAGCGATGCGCGTCAGCGTCACTGTCATTCACACCATCCAGCATCACGTATTCAAACGTGATCCGTTCAGAATTCGAGACTTTAGGATAGCTGGCCAGCGCCTGAAGCAGTTCCTCAATGTTCCAACGCTTGTTGATGGGGACCAGCAAATCGCGGGTCTCATCCGTTGTCGCATGGAAAGAGATTGCCAGCAGACAGCCGATTTCCTCGGCGGTGCGGGCGATTTCAGGGACAACGCCCGACGTGGACAGGGTGATCCGGCGGCGCGACAGAGAAATCCCTTCGGGGTCCATAGCGATCTTCATCGCGTCGCGGACGTTTTCAAAGTTATAGAGCGGCTCGCCCATGCCCATCAGAACGATATTCGACAGCAGGCGCGTTTCATCCTTGGGCGCGCCGGGGGTGGGCCATTCTTCCAGATCATCGCGGGCCATCATCACCTGTCCGACAATCTCAGCGGCGGTCAGGTTGCGCACCAGTTTCTGCGTGCCCGTATGGCAGAAGGAACAGGTCAGCGTACAACCCACCTGCGAGGAAATACACAGCGTGCCGCGATCTTCCTCGGGGATATAGACCACCTCGACCTCATGCCCTCCGGCGATGCGGCACAGGTATTTGCGGGTGCCATCCTCGGACACTTGCCGCGTCACGACCTCGGGGATTTCGATGACGAAATGCTCGGCCAGTTGGGCACGATAGGCTTTGGCAAGGTTCGTCATATCCGCAAAGTCGCGCTTGCCCCATTGATAGATCCACTGCCAGATTTGACCGGTGCGCATCTTGGCCTGCTTTTCCGGCGTGCCATGTTCGATCAAAGCCGCACGCATCTGGTCGCGGGTCAGGCCGACAAGGTTCACCTTTCCCTCGGGCAGCTTGCGAGGGAGGGTCAGGACGTCTTGAGTGATCGGCGCTTTGGGCGACATTGGGCTATCTCGGCAGATTCTGGCTTGGGATGCGCCTCTATATAGGACCTAGCGCAAAGATCAAAAGAAATCGTCGCGTTTAATTCGCATAGCGCAGCAATTCGTCCACACGTGCCCGGCCCAACTCGACCCGACAGGCGGTAATGCCAATGCCGGTACCTGACACACCACCGAACGACGCGCCAACAGCCTCGCATTGGGCGTCCCGGTAAGCCAGCCACGCGGTCTGAGCGCTGTCCAACGCGGGCACTGCCACAACACGTCCGGTAACATCATCCAGTTCTTTGGCCGATTGCATGGCAATGTCGTAACTTGCATCTATCGCCTGATTGACGCGGTCCTCCATCGCGCCCACGCATGCGCCGATCTCTACCTGAGACCCAACATCCAGACATTCTAGTGCTGGATCGGCACTGGCAGCGGAAGACAGAAACAAAACAAAAAATGCAAAGCGCATCAGGCAGCCCCCTATTGGTTGCCCAATACTAGCACAGGCCTGGTTTCATCCCAAAGCTACGAAGCCCCGGGCACGACGACATGGCCGTGCCACGATGGGACCCGCATGCGTCAAATGCCTGGTGGCAGGATATTGCAATCCGTTGCGTCCAGCGTTTGAACCGGATCATCCGGCCCGCACTGCTCGCCCGAGACCGGATATGTATCGGCCTCTTTCTCGCAGGCACTCAGGATAAGGGCGGCCATCATTAAGACGGCGGTGAGTGTTTTCGTTGGCATTTCGGGCTCCTTCACTCGTTCAGAGCCTTATACATGCAGATATTTGCATTCATTTCTTTGACCGGAATCAAGTCCTGAACACGGGTGCCGCCTCCAGAACGCTGCACAATGCCTTGTCACAATGCAAAAACCCCGCCGAACTGGCGGGGCAGCGGTCAGGCAAAAGCCCAGTTTAGCTAGTGCAGCGCTTTTCCGCGTCTTCAATCGCCGCAGTGAACCCCAGCAATGAGAACGTGTCCTTGGTCTGCGTGCCACGCTCAGAACGCGCAGTCAGTACAGCCTCAGTCCCGCGCTTCATGGCGGCGACCACCTTCAGGTCCTCACCTTCGGTTGCGGGCCACGCCCATTCGCCTTCGGTAATCAGCTCGAACTTGGTGCCGTCGATATCAAGATTGACAGTCGAGCCCGCCGCGAACGGATAACCACCCGTAAATGTCACCTGTCCTTTGACCTCGGCATTCGGGCGGTAAAACACAAACAGCAGAATGTCGCTTCGGCGTACGGATACAACGCGCCCGCCACGTGTGTTTACCGTTTCCTTCGGGGCAGACACGCTCCAGCATTCGGTCGGGTCATCTTCGACGAAGACGCTCCAGTCCGTTTTGGCAGCCACCCTGTTGGTGCTTGTTGCCTGTTGAGCGGTTGCAGTTGTGGCCAGCCCCGCCACGCAAAGGCCCGCGATCACGCGGACAAGCTTTGATCCCATCGTCCAGCCTCCTAGCTCGACCTAATACCTCATACCCACCAGCGTCGCGTGCGAACCCTGCCTGGTTCGTCTGTAAGTTGCGTCTTCTGGTGTTTGCCGACATACACACTGTAACGCAGGTTTCGCCACAGGCGAAAGGGCGATTGGCAGAATTTTGCGCATGTTTAGGAGGGTTCGCATGACACAAGCCGTACCAATGACAGAACTGTGGCGTGGACCCCTGTTGGAAAGCCTACATCTTGGGCATGCGGTGATCTGCGACGATACCGGTCAGATCGTTCAAAGTTGGGGGGACTCGAACGCCGTGATCTATCCGCGATCCTCGGCCAAGATGATTCAGGGGCTGCCGCTGATCACCTCGGGTGCTGCGGCGAAATACGGGCTGAATTCGGAACATCTGGCGCTGGCCTGCGCCTCGCATAGCGGTGCACCTATCCACACGGATCGCGTCTCGGCCTGGTTGGACCATCTGGGTCTGGCGGAACCCGATCTTCGCTGTGGCCCGCAAGAGCCACAGGACATGGCTGCGCGCGACGGGTTAATTTTGGCCGACGACACGCCCTGTCAGATTCACAACAACTGTTCGGGCAAGCATTGCGGGTTTCTGACCGTGGCTCAGCATATGGGCGCCGGGCCGGAATATCTGGAGATCGACCACCCCGTACAACAGGCTTGCCTCTCCGCGCTTGAGGAGACAACGGGCGAGACCAGCCCTGCCTATGGGATTGACGGCTGCTCGGCCCCGAACTTTGCGACGTCGCTGGTCGGGTTGGCGCGGTCGATGGCCTGGTTTGCCAGCGCCGCGGATCGGTCGGACCGGGCCAGCGATGCGGCGCAACAGTTAACGGCCGCAATGATGAAACACCCCGAGCTGGTCGCCGGTGAAACCCGCGCCTGCACCGAACTGATGCGCGCCATGGGTGGTCGCGTTGCCATCAAAACCGGTGCCGAGGCCGTATTCATCGCAATCCTGCCGGAAAAGCGCATGGGCGTGGCACTGAAAATCACCGACGGCACCACCCGCGCCAGCGAATGCGCCATTGCCGCGATTCTGGTCAGCTTGGGCGTGCTGGAGGCCGACCATCCGGCCACCCGCAAGTTTCTGAACGCCACGCAATACAGCCGTCGCGGGCTGGAATGCGGCGTGATCAAACCCGCGCCGGGGTTCCCCAACTAAAGGCTACATCTCAATCTCGTGAATCTCGGCCACTTCGACCGAACCGGATCCGTTCACAACCATCGGGCAGCCCTTGGCCATCTCGGTCGCGGCATCCATGCTGTCGGCCTTGATGACTGTAAAGCCCGAGGCCGGATTGGCGCCGCCATTGTCGACAACACCGTTGCTGCTGACGGTGTAAGACTGGCCAACCGGGTTTCCGGGGATATCCAATGCATCGCCCATTCCACCAAACCACGCGCCCCAGGCGGCCATGGTTGCTTCGATTTCAGCGGGGTCGGTCGGGGTATGACCGCCGTGATAGACAAATAGAAACTGTGGCATTTATTTCCTCCCTTATGCCTTCGTAATGAAAATCTAGGCCAGTTGCGCCGCCAGCTTGTTCAGCGTCGACGTCCAGCCTTTGCTGTGGTTCGCTGCGATTTCGTCATCGCCCAGTTCGCGGTGGTCGATGATCAACTTTGCACCCTCTTCTGCTGCCTCGACCACCAACATCACATGGCTTTCAGCCCCGCGCTGGTCCTGATCGTCATGCCAGCCCCACGTGAACCCAACCGATTTGGGCGGATCGACATGCGTCACATGACCCGAAACTTTAAACCGCTGCCCTTCGCCATTTTGCATCACCGAATACCACGGCCCAGTGCGAGAGAAATCCAGGTTGTGTTCAGGGATATGCATCCCTTCAGGCCCCCACCATTGCAACAGCTTGTCGGGGGTGCTGATCCACGCATACAGATCATTGGGGGCAATTGGGAATGCGCGTTCAAGTTTCAGGTCGGCCATGAATTTTCCCTTTCGATTGCATCACCCAGACGGTCCAGGCTGCTTTCCCAGAATTGACGTTTCGAGATGGTCCATTCCGCAATCGCCCGCAGCCCCTCGGGGCGGATCGAATACATCCGCTGACTGCCCTGCACGCGCTGATTTATCAGCCCCGCCTCCCGCAGCAGCTTCAAATGGCGCGAGATCGCAGCGCCGGACATGCCGCGCCCTTCGATCAGGTCTCCGGCGGGTAATTCGCCATCCTGCATAAGCTGCTCGACGATGGAAAACCGTGTGGCGTCAGACAACGCGGAAAATGTGGTCAGAAGAGTGCTCATGACCATTGTTTAACATTTTTGTTAAATAAAAGAAAGCCGCGCTGTTTTAACCCGCCGCAAACTCGGATCTTGCATAGCCTTGCAGGAACAACAAAGCCGAAAGATCCCCGTGGTTTACCCGCACCTCGCATTGTTCCGCGACCGAGGGCTTGGCGTGCAGCGCCACCCCGGTTCCGGCCCGTCCCAGCATACCCAGATCATTCGCGCCATCGCCCACGGCGATCACATCCGATTCGGACAGACCCAACCGCGCAGTGATCTGTTCCAAAGCATCCACCTTGGCCTGACGTCCCAGAATAGGCCGCCCAACATCTCCGGTCAGCTTGCCACCCTCGGCCAGCAGCGTGTTGGCGCGGTTCTCATCAAAGCCCAGTTCGGCCCCAACCTTGGCCGTAAATGCCGTGAACCCGCCCGAGACCAATGCGGCATAACCCCCATTCGCGCGCATCGTGCCGACCAGTTCCTTGCCGCCGGGCATCAGGGTAATACGCTCGGCCAGGACCTTGTCGATCACGGCCTCGTCCAAACCTTTCAGCAATCCGACACGCTCGGTCAGAGCGCCCTCGAAATCCAGCTCGCCATTCATGGCCCGCGCGGTGATGTCCTTGACGCGCTCGCCAACGCCCGCCTCATCAGCCAGTTCGTCGATGCATTCCTGCTGGATCATGGTGCTGTCCATATCGGCCAGCAGCATTTTTTTGCGCCGCCCCTCGGCGGGTTGGACCACCAGATCGACACCCATTTTCTGCAAATCAGCCCACACGTCCCATTGATTGTCCGGCAGACCCGCCAGAGAAAACTCTGCCGCTTCATCCGGGCTCAACCACTGCACATCGCCGCCGCCCCAGGCATTACGCAGGGAGTCGACCAACGCCTGATCAAACGTGTTCTTCTCGGGGTTGGTCAAAAGGGTGGCAACATACATCTTAAATCTCCGGCAAGCTCACCTGCGGGATATCGCAGGTGCAGCATTTTCACCAGAGGACAGATGCGCCCTAGCCCAGAATACCCGGCAGTCGCAGCCCATGCGCACGGGCGCAATCCTTCGCCGTCTCATAGCCCGCATCCGCATGCCGCCACACGCCCGAGGCCGGATCGTTCCACAACACCCGCTCCAGCCGCCGCGCGGCGTCCTCGGTCCCGTCAGCGCAGATCACCACACCTGCGTGCTGACTGAACCCCATGCCAACGCCGCCGCCATGGTGCAGCGACACCCATGTCGCCCCGCTGGCCGTGTTAATCAACGCATTCAGCAAAGGCCAGTCGCTGACGGCATCCGAGCCATCCAGCATCGCCTCGGTCTCGCGGTTCGGGCTGGCGACCGAGCCGCTATCCAAGTGATCCCGCCCGATCACCACTGGGGCCTTCAACTCACCATTGGCCACCATCTCATTAAAGGCGAGCCCAGCGCGATGGCGATCCCCAAGACCGATCCAGCAGATGCGCGCGGGCAGGCCCTGAAACGCGATGCGGTCCTGCGCCATGTCGAGCCAGCGATGCAAGTGCTCGTTCTCGGGGAACAGCTCTTTCATCTTGGCGTCGGTTTTGTAGATATCTTCGGGGTCGCCGGATAGGGCGCACCAGCGGAACGGGCCGATCCCTTTGCAGAACAGCGGACGGATATAAGCGGGCACAAAACCGGGGAAGGCAAAGGCGTTCTCCAGCCCCTCATCCTGCGCGACTTGCCGGATGTTGTTGCCGTAATCCAGTGTCGGCACGCCTGCATTCCAGAAATCAACCATAGCCGCCACATGCTGCTTCATCGACGCACGTGCAGCCTTTTCCACTGCTTTAGGCTCTGTTTCGCGCGTTTCCCGCCACGCTGCCATGGACCAGCCGATAGGCAGGTATCCATTGATCGGGTCATGGGCGCTGGTCTGATCGGTAACGATATCGGGGCGCATTCCTCCCTCGGCCATACGACGGTAGATCTCGGGGAAAACCTCGGCGGCATTGCCCAGCAGACCGACGGATTTCGCCTCACCGGCTTTGGTCCAGCGGTCGATCATCTCAAGCGCTTCGTCCAGCGTCTCGGCCTTTTCATCCAGGTATTTAGTGCGCAGGCGAAAGTCGATACTGTCGGGGTTGCATTCCACCGCCAGACAACAAGCCCCGGCAAAGACGGCCGCCAGAGGCTGCGCGCCGCCCATACCACCCAAGCCGCCGGTCAGAATCCACTTGCCGGTCAGGTCGCCGCCATAGTGCTGGCGTCCGGCCTCGGCAAAGGTCTCATACGTGCCCTGAACGATGCCCTGCGTACCGATATAGATCCACGAACCGGCCGTCATCTGGCCGTACATCATCAGGCCCTTCTTATCGAGTTCGTTGAAGTGATCCCAGTTGGCCCAATGCGGCACGATGTTGGAATTGGCGATCAGAACGCGCGGTGCATCCTTGTGGGTGCGGATGATGGCCACGGGCTTGCCGGACTGGACAATCAGAGTCTCGTCCTCTTCCAGATCCTTCAAACCCTCTACAATAGTGTCGAAATCCTGCCATGTACGCGCGGCGCGACCAATTCCGCCATAAACCACCAACTCATGCGGATTCTCGGCCACGTCCGGGTGCAGGTTGTTCATCAGCATCCGCAAAGCCGCTTCGGTCATCCAGCATTTGGCGTTCAGCTCTGGCCCAGTCGGCGGATAGATATCTCGCGTGTTCTTACGGGGTTCGTTCATGGCGTAAGCTCCAGTACTGTGTCTTGGATGGCATCCAGAATATCGCGCAACCACGGGCGCAGACGGTCGGCTTTGGCAGTGTCATAGCGCCACGGCGCGCGCTCGGCGATTAGGTACGCGGACTGCGCAATCTCCATTTGAATGGCGTGTACACCTTCGCTCGGTCGACCGTAGTGCCGAGTGGTCCACCCGCCGCGGAAACGTCCGTTCAAAACGGTGCTATACGGCGACGAATCCGCAAATTCGTACGCAACAGCCTCGATTTCCGGCGCGCAGGTCGTTCCGCCGTCTGTTCCAATGTTCAAGTCTGGCAGAACACCGTCAAACAGGAACGGAATGCGACTGCGGATCGAATGGCAATCAAACAGGACCGCCACGCCATGTTTGGCCCGGACGCGATCCAGCTCTGCTGCAAGCGCCACGTGGTACGGCGCGTGGTATGCGCTGCACCTTTTCTGGACCTCATCGGCTGAGGGCACCTGACCGGCTTGCCAGATCGGCTGACCGTCAAAACCCGTCTCGGGCACGAGCGTTGTCGTATTCTGCCCAGGATAAAGCGAGGCACCTTCGGGATCGCGATTTGCATCAACGACATAGCGGTGGATATGAGATTGCACCACGGTCGCACCCGGCAATAGCCCGTCATAGAGCCTGTTTATGTGCCAATCCGTATCTGCCAGCGCAGTGCCTGCTGCGTTCAGTCGCCCAGCTATTTCGCCCGGAACCAACGTCCCGCCGTGTGGTTGGCCCAGCACAACCGGGCTGTCACCTTGTTGGACACTAACGACCTGCATCAGCGCAACTCTGGCATCGGGTTGCCAGCCGCCTTCAGAATGTCACCGCGCGCTACCAGTGCTTTCGCGGTCTCAAGGTCTGGCGCCATATAGCGATCCTGATCCAACGTAGGCACCTCGCGGCGTAGTCGGTTGATGACTTGCTGCAGCGGAGCGCTGGTCGCCAACGGCGCGCGAAACTCGACGCCCTGCGCGGCGCACAGCAATTCTACCCCAAGAATGTAGGTCAGGTTTTCGACCATCCGTCCCAGCCGCCGCGCCCCATGCGCAGCCATGGAAACGTGATCTTCCTGATTTGCAGAGGTCGGCGTGCTGTCGGTGACGCATGGGTTGGCGAGATGCTTGTTCTCGCTCATCAACGCTGCCGTGGTGACCTCGGCGATCATAAGGCCCGAGTTCAAGCCCGGATCGGGTGTCAGGAAGGGTGGCAGATCAAAGCTCAGCGCAGGGTCCACCATGAGGGCGATCCTGCGTTGCGCAATCGCGCCAATCTCGGACAGTGCCAACGCGATCATGTCAGCGGCAAATCCAACGGGTTCGGCGTGGAAATTCCCGCCCGAGACTATCGCATCTTCAAGAACCAATGGGTTGTCAGTGGCGGCATTTGCCTCGATCTCCAAAGTCGCAGCGGCCTGACGTATGACGTCCATCGCCGCCCCCGTGACCTGCGGCTGGCATCTGATACAATAGGGATCCTGCACGCGACTGTCGCCGTCGCGATGACTTTCGCGAATCTCTGAACCGGCCAGCACTCCGCGCATGGCGCTGGCGGCTTCGGTCTGGCCGCGATGTCCGCGCAGGGTGTGGATTTCGGGCCGTAAAGGGGCCGTAGACCCCATGATCGCATCGGTGGACAAGGCCGAAATGACGAGCGCAGTTTGCGCCGCTTGCCAGGCTTCGAACATGCCCGCCAAAGCGTAGGCAGTCGAAAACTGAGTGCCGTTGATCAAGGCCAACCCCTCTTTCGGGCCCAGCGCAACAGGCTCTAACCCTGCCGCTTTCAACGCGTCACGCCCCGGCATCACCTTGCCGTTCCAGTCGGCCTCGCCCTCACCAATCAGGACTGCGGCCATATGGGCCAAGGGTGCCAGATCGCCAGACGCGCCGACTGACCCCTGCGCCGGAACGACCGGGATAACATCGTGTGCCAGCATGTCTTGCAACAGCGCAATCAGTTGCCATCGAACGCCCGACGCACCGCGGCCGAAGGACAGCAGTTTCAGCGACATCATAAGCCGAACGATACGGCGCGGGACAGACGGCCCAACACCGCAACAATGGCTGAGGATCAGGTTGCGCTGCAAAACCGCAGTATCCTTGGGGGCGATCTTATGGCTGGCCAGCTTCCCGAACCCGGTGTTGACGCCATAGACGGCCACGTCGCCCTCGGCGGCGTGCTGAACGCGCTGTAATGCGCGCTGCACGACGGTTTCGCAGGCAGGGTCCAGTCGCACAGATGGCTGATTCCAGTAGATCTCGGCCAATTCCGCAAGGGTTACACTTCCGGGTGTTACGGTGAGGTGCGCCATCACTTCCCTCCGAAGATTCGCTGGTGCAGGGGATTGAACCCGATCCGATACGCCAGTTCAGCCGGGTGCCGCACATCCCAGACAGCCAGATCCGCCCGTTTGCCCACAGTGATTTCGCTCGTGTCCTGTAAGCCCAGCGCACACGCCGCATTCCGGGTCACACCAGCCAGCGCCTCTTCGGGCGTTAGGCGGAACATGGTGCACCCCATATTCATCGTCAGCAACAAAGACGTCAGCGGGGACGATCCCGGATTACAATCTGTCGCCAATGCCATAGGCACGGATTTGTCTCGCAGAATGTTCACGGGCGGAACCTGAGTTTCGCGTAGCGTGTAAAACGCGCCCGGCAAAAGCACGGCAACCGTGCCCGCCTCCGCCATGGCCGCGACACCATCCTCATCCAGATATTCCACATGATCAGCCGACAGGGCTCCGTAACTGGCAGCTAATCTGGCCCCGCCTAGATTGGACAGTTGTTCAGCATGCAGCTTGACCGGCAGACCAAGAGATTGCGCCTCATCAAAGACAAGCGCCATCTGGGCGGGGGTGAAGGCAATACCCTCACAGAAACCGTCAACCGCATCCACGAGCCCTTCGGCGTGGGCTGCGTGCAGGGTCGGGATGCAAACCTCGGTCAAGTAGTCTTTGGGGCGGGACTTGTACTCGGGCGGAACAGCATGCGCGCCCAGAAAGGTGGTTTTCACGCGCATCGGACGCAGTTTTTCTATTTTTCGCGCAACCCGAAGCATTTTTAGCTCGGTTTCTACGTCCAAACCGTATCCCGATTTCACCTCGACACAGCTGACACCTTCGGACACCAAAGCATCGGCACGGGTCAAAGCGTCGGACAACAGCGCCTCTTCGGATGCTTCGCGGGTGGCGCTGACAGTCGAAAGAATGCCCCCTCCGGCGCGCGCGATCTGTTCATACGATGCACCGTTCAACCGCATCTCGAATTCAGCCGCCCTGTTGCCCCCGAACACCAGATGCGTATGCGCGTCGATCAAGGCCGGGGTCACCAGCCTTGCACCATAATCCGTGGCCTCCCAACCCGAGAATCGCTCGGGCAACTCATTTCTTGACCCGACCCAGGCAATGCGGCCACCCTCGATCGCGATCGCTGCGTCCACGCACAAACCGTAGGGCTCCCGGTCGCGCTCCAGCGTTGCAACATTTCCCGCAAAAATGACCATATTTGTCATCATCGAAGCTCTTTTCGGATTCCGTGGTTGTTTATTTTTAAGTATACTTATAAAAATTTAAAGTCTACACAAATTGGATATGTCATGACGATCCACGCGAAGACAGCCTTGTTGGAAACAGGATGGGCTAACAACACACGAGTCCACGTTCGGGGTGGTCGGATATCCGGACTTGAAACCGGCGCGGCAGTCGCTGGGGATAGGTGCGTCGACCTTTTGCTGCCGGCGCCGGGAAACCTGCATAGCCATGCGTTTCAACGCGCCATGGCCGGCATGACCGAAACCCGAGCGGCAGGGCGTGAAAGCTTTTGGACCTGGCGCACCTTGATGTATCGATTTCTCGACAGGCTAACGCCCGATCAAATCCAGGCCATAGCTGCGCTGACGTATATGGAGATGCAAGAGGCCGGCTTTGCCGCAGTTGGTGAGTTTCACTATGTCCACCACCAGCCCGGCGGGCAGCCCTATGACACGCTGTCCGAACTGAGCCAACGAATCTTTGCCGCTGCGGATCAAACCGGGATCGGCTTGACGCACCTGCCGGTCCTTTATTCCTACGGGGGCGTACAGCAACAGGCTTTAGAGGGCGGGCAGTTGCGATTTGGGAACAGCTTGGACCGCTATAGTGACCTGACCGAAGAGTGCCGCACGATCCTGCCGCATGCAGACAGCAGGATCGGTATTGCGCCTCATTCGCTGAGGGCGACCTCGCCAGGTGACTTGGAACAGCTGATGCAACTGGACCCAACTGGCCCGGTCCACATCCACATCGCTGAACAGGTACAAGAGGTTACCGATGTCGAGGCCGCATTAGGCCAACGCCCTGTGGCTTGGCTGTTGGACAATATGGATGTCGACCAAAGATGGTGTCTGATCCACGCCACCCACATGACCGAGGCCGAGACCCGCATGCTGGCGCGATCCGGGGCTGTAGCAGGGCTGTGTCCGATAACCGAGGCGAACCTTGGCGACGGTATTTTCAACGGCTCCGCCTTTATCAAGGAAGGGGGGCGGTTTGGTGTTGGTTCTGACTCCAACATCAGAATTTCACTGCCCGCAGAACTGCGAATGTTGGAGTATTCGCAACGCCTGCGCGACCGCGAACGCGCTGTTCTGGTTCGCGGAGAGGGGTCCGTGGGCCATGCGCTTTATACAGGCGCCACCAGCGGAGCAGCGCAGGCGTTGGATCGGGATTCTGGTTCGATAGCCATTGGTAAGTTGGCCGATCTTGTGGCCTTCGATCGTTCGCATCCGTCCTTATGCCCGCTGACCGATGATCAGGTACTGGACGGGCTTTGTTTTGCGGGCCCCGATGGGTTGGTCACGGATCTTTGGTCCGCCGGGCGGCACATGGTGCGCGAAGGCCGCCATGTCGCACGCGACCGCATTGTAGATACCTACCGCGCTGCGATTGCCGAGCTGCTGGCTGACGTCTAAAACGAATCCCTGAAAGCAGGACGCACATGACCCAGACATCCGAGACCACCAGCTACAAGGACATCAAGAGAACGGTCCTGTCTCGTATTCGGTCCGGGGATTGGGGGCCGGATTCTCTGCTGCCCAACGAACAGGATCTGGCCGCCGAGTTTTCATGCACCCGCACCACTGTGAACCGTGCCCTGCGCGAACTGGCCGACGAAGGATATCTTGAGCGTCGTCGCAAAGCAGGCACGCGGGTTCTGAGCGCCCCTCAGAGGCAAGCGAGATTTACCATTCCGATGGTCCGAGACGAGGTTGAGGCCCTTGGCGGGACCTATCGCTATGCGTTGGTCTCTTCGGCACGGGAAAACGCGCCCGACTGGCTGGCGGCCCGGCTGGCATTGCGTACGGGGCAACCGGTGATGCATGTCAGGTGCATGCACTTTTCAGGCAACACGCCATTTCAATACGAAGACCGTTGGATCGTCGTCGATAGCGTCCCGCAAGTGATGCAAGCGGATTTCTCGCAGATCGGACCGAATGAGTGGCTGATCCAGACAGTACCTTTCACAAATGTCGAACTGACATTCCTGGCCAGCCGTGCCGACGCAATGGTTGCCGGATTTCTGGACGTTCCTGAAGGCGAGCCCGTTTTCACCGGTGAGCGCATCACTTGGCTGGAAGGCCAGCCTGTAACCTTCGCCAAGATGTATTTCGCGGCCGGCTACCGCATGACGACGCAGTTCTGATTTCGTCAAAAATTGGCTTTACCGTCCTGCCGATCCACGCCAGATTTCCACGAAATTGATCTGGCGAAAGGAACATCAGTCATGAGCAACCCGCTTTACGATCGCTTGTTCGGCATTCACGCGGGCAAAGACACACCGTTCCTGCATCTTTCGAATGGTCAGACTGTGACTCATGCTGACTTTCTGGACATTGCAGCCCGACTGGCCAATGCACTGATCGGGTATGAGCTTGAGCCCGGTGACCGTGTGGCCGTTCAGGTCGAAAAATCCCCCGAGGCGCTGGCGCTGTACGCCGCCTGCGCGCAGGCCGGGCTGATCTTTTTGCCTCTCAATACCGGCTACACCACAGCCGAGCTGCAATATTTCATCGAAAACAGCGAAGCCGCGCTGGTGGTTTGCGATGACGCGAAATCCAAGGGTCTGGCCCCCATTGCCGCTGGCCAAAACGCCCGGCTGGAAACGCTGAACGCCGATGGTTCGGGCAGTTTGATGCGGCGCGCGCTTGGGATGCTGTCCGCATTTGAACCCGTGCGCCGGTCCGAGGATGATCTGGCCGCCTTCCTGTATACCTCGGGCACCACCGGGCGGTCGAAGGGCGCGATGCTGTCGCAGGCCAACCTGTTGTCGAATGCGGAAACGCTGGTGCAGGAGTGGCGGTTCACAGCCGATGACGTGCTGCTGCACGCCTTGCCGATTTTCCACACGCACGGGCTGTTTGTGGCGACGAATGTGGTGCTGGCCTCGGGTGGGTCCATGGTCTTTCTGCCGAAGTTCGATCTGGATGACATGCTGCGCCTGATGCCGCAGGCGACCTCAATGATGGGGGTGCCGACCTTCTACACCCGCCTGTTGGGGGATGATCGGTTCACCGGTGATCTGGCCCGGCATATGCGACTGTTCATCTCGGGCTCGGCCCCGTTGCTGGCGGAAACCCATGAGCGGTTCGAAACCCGCACCGGCCACCGCATTCTTGAACGATACGGCATGACCGAAACCAACATGAACACCTCGAACCCCTATGACGGTGAACGTCGTGCGGGCACGGTCGGGTTTCCCCTGCCTGATGTCGAATTGAAAGTGACTGACCCTGACAGCGGCGAGACCCTGCCGCAGGGCGAGATCGGCATGATCGAAGTACGCGGCCCGAACGTGTTTCAGGGCTATTGGCAAATGCCCGAGAAAACCGCCGCCGAGCTGCGCGAGGATGGGTTTTTCATCACCGGCGATCTGGGTCGAATGGACGCCGATGGCTATCTCCAAATCGTCGGACGCGGAAAGGATCTGATCATTTCGGGCGGGTTCAACATCTATCCCAAGGAACTTGAGATGCTGCTGGACGATCAGCCCGGTGTGTTGGAAAGCGCGGTGATCGGCGTGCCACACCCGGATTTCGGCGAAACCCCCGTGGGCCTGCTGGTGGCGGAACCCGGCTCAACGCCTGATCTGGACGCGATCATGGCCCGTGCGCAGGCCGAGTTGGCGCGTTTCAAACATCCCCGCAAACTGATCGTTCTGGACGCGTTGCCGCGCAACACGATGGGCAAGGTTCAGAAAAACGCCCTGCGTGAGCGTTTCGCCGAGCTGTTTACCTAAGCGGCACGCGTCCGTTTGGGCTCAAAAGCCAGCAGTTACGCCCCTCAAACACCGCCGTGGCCAATGGACGGCCATAGCCTGCGCCCGCATCCAGATTGACCCGGTTGCCGCAATGCTCGGCCTGATCGACAGGCGTGTGGCCATGGACAATCAGCCACGGATGCGGCGCGGCTTCGGTCAGGAACTCGTTGCGGATCCAGATCAGGTCATTCTCGGACTGTTGCTCCAAAGGCAGGCCCGGTCTGATACCCGCGTGAACGAACAGCAATTCGCCCTCTTGGTGATAGTTCGGCAGAGCATTGAGGAAATCCAGATGCTGCGGTGGAACAGTCTCGACCGCGCGTTGATGGACATGGATGATGCGGTCATTGTCGGTGACATCCACACCGTAAGAGGCCAACGTTTCGCGCCCGCCCAAACGCGGATGCAACCAACTGAGCGTGACCGGCAGGTGGCTGTCGGCGACCTCGCAATCCTGTACAAATCGCGCCATCATCCGGTCGTGGTTGCCTTTGACCATGACCCAGTTGCGGCCAGCGCGTTGACCTTCGATCAACAGGTCAAGCACGTCGCGACTGTTCGGCCCGCGATCTACGTAATCCCCCAGAAACACGACCCGTGCGTCCGGGCCGCCATCCTGTTCGATCCGACGCAGGGCGGTTTGCAACATCTCAAGCTGGCCGTGAATATCGCCAATGGCGTAGATGGGGGACGTCATGAAAAACCTCGGGTCAAAAATCACTTTGCTTGTGACGTTAAAATTGTCCCTCGCATAGAAAATACCCGCGCCTTAAGTGGCGCGGGTTGGGATTGTCTCAGAAATTCAACACTGCCCGTTAGACTACGTCGAATTCCAGCGGTTTGATTTGCGTGAACAACCCTGTCTCAGCCAGTTTGGCTCGAGCCTCTGCTGGAACGGGTTCATCCACATAAAGCAGCGCGATCGCCTCGCCGCCGGCCTCAGACCGACCAAGGGTAAAGTTCGCGATATTCACGTCATTCTCGCCCATGGTCTGACCCAGCGCACCAATGATGCCCGGCACGTCTTCGTTGGTGGTATAGAGCATATGCGCCCCGACCTCGGCGTCGATATTGATGCCCTTGATCTGGATGAAACGCGGCTTGCCATCGCTGAACACCGTGCCACCGATCGAACGCTCCCGCTTGTCCGTCACCACGGTGACCTTGATATAGCCTTCGAACGCGCCGGATTTGTCCTGATTGGTGGTCGAGATATTGATCCCACGCTCTTTCGCGATCACGGGCGCAGACACCATGTTCACATCAGGATTGACCTTTTTCATGATCCCCGCAACGGCAGCACAATTCAGCGCAGCCAGGTTCATCTCGGCTGCGACCCCATCATAAAGGATGTTGATCGCCTTGATCGGCTCATCCGTCATCTGGCCGATAAAGCTGCCCAGATGACCGGCCAGCTTGATCCACGGCCCCATGACCTTGGCCTCTTCGGCGGTCACGCTGGGCATGTTCAGCGCGTTCTCAACCGCCCCGGTCAGCAAGTAGTTCGAGATCTGCTCGGCCACTTGCAGGGCAACGTTTTCCTGCGCCTCGGTCGTGGCCGCACCCAGATGCGGCGTGCAGACGACGTTGGGCAGGTTGAACAGAGCGTTTTCCTTGGCCGGCTCCTCGCTGAACACGTCAAAGGCCGCACCGGCCACATGGCCTGATTGCAGCATCTCGGCCAGCGCGTCTTCATCGACCAGACCGCCACGGGCACAGTTGACGATGCGCACGCCCGGCTTGGTTTTCGCCAGATTCTCGCGGCTCAGGATGTTGCGGGTCTGATCGGTCAGCGGCACGTGCAGGGTGATGAAATCGGCGCGGGCCAGCAGATCGTCCAACTCGACCTTTTCGACGCCCATCTTGGCGGCTTTCTCTTCGCTCAGGAACGGGTCATAGGCCATGACCTTCATCTTCAGGCCCAGCGCGCGCTCGCAAACGATGCCGCCGATATTGCCTGCACCAATGACGCCGAGGGTCTTGTTGGTCAGCTCAATCCCCATGAATTTGGACTTTTCCCACTTACCCGCATGGGTCGAGGTGCTGGCCTCGGGGATTTGCCGCGCCACGGCGAACATCATTGCAATGGCATGTTCGGCGGTGGTGATCATGTTGCCAAACGGCGTGTTCATCACGATCACGCCCTTTTTGCTGGCCGCTTCCTTGTCGACATTGTCGGTGCCGATCCCGGCGCGACCGATGACTTTCAGATTGTCGGCTTTCTCCAACAGGGTCGGCGTGACCTTTGTGGCGGAACGGATCGCAAGGCCGTCATACTGGCCGATCAGTTCGGCCAGCTTGTCTTTGTCCTTGCCCAGATCGGGCATGAAATCCACGTCGATGCCGCGATCGCGAAAGATCTGCACGGCGGTTTCACTGAGCTTGTCAGATACGAGTACTTTGGGGGCCATATCTCTGGTCCTTGAATTTTGGGGAAAGGTCCGGGCCACAGGCGGGCCCGGATATTTCGTCGAAAAATCTTGTCAGGCGGCGGCCGTTTGCGCGGCGATCTCGGCCTCAAAGGCCCAGGCCAGCCAGGGCAGCATGGCCTGAATATCCGCGGTCTCAACCGTGCCGCCGCACCAGATGCGCAGGCCGGCAGGCGCGTCGCGATAGGCACCGATATCCAGCGCGATGTTCTCGGCCTCCAGCCGTTTGGCCACGGCCTTGGCAAATGTCGCGCCATCCTGAATGCGCGGATCGGTGAATTTGAGGCACACAGACGTGTTCGATTGCGTCGCCGCATCCTCGGCCAGATTGGCGATCCAGTCATTCTGATCACAAAACGCATGCACCGCACCGGCATTGGCATCGGCGCGGGCGATCAGCCCCTGCAGCCCACCAACCGAGCGCGCCCAGTCCAGAGCGAACAGATAATCCTCAACCGCCAGCATCGAGGGCGTGTTGATCGTGGCCCCGGTGAAAATACCGTCGATCAGCTTGCCGCCTTTGGTCAGACGGAAAATCTTGGGTAGCGGCCATGCGGGGGTGTAACTTTCCAGCCGTTCCACCGCGCGCGGGCTAAGGATCAGCATGCCATGCGCGGCCTCACCACCCAGCACCTTTTGCCAGCTGAACGTAGTCACATCCAGCTTGTCCCACGGCAGGTCCATCGCAAAGGCAGCCGAAGTCGCATCACAGATCGTCAGACCCTGACGGTCATCCGCGATCCAGTCGCCGTTAGGCACCCGCACGCCCGAGGTCGTGCCGTTCCACGTAAACACCACGTCATTGGCGAAATCGACCGAGGCCAGATCGACGATCTGTCCGTAGTCGGCAGTCTTCACCTCGGCGTCGATCTTCAGCTGTTTGACCACATCGGTGACCCAACCGGCACCAAAGCTTTCCCAGGCCAGCATCTCGACCTTGCGTTCGCCCACCAGCGACCACAGCGCCATCTCGACCGCGCCAGTGTCCGAGGCGGGAACGATGCCGATCTTGTAATCCGCCGGGATGCCCAGAACCTCACGCGTGCCTTCGATGGCCGCTTTCAGCTTGTCCTTGCCCACGGCAGCGCGGTGAGACCGGCCCAGCGCGGCGTCGGCCAGCTTGTTCAGCTCAAATGTGGGGGGTTTGGCGCAGGGGCCAGAGGAAAAACGCGGATTCGCCGGCCGCGTCGCCGGTGTATTGGTGCTCATGTGTATTACCCTTCCAGATACACGCCCCTCGTTGGGGAGGGGTGTCCCGCCGCCACACCTAGAAACCCCTCGGCAGTGCAGCAAGCAGAAAAGACGTTTGAATGCCGAAAAACGACATCACTTTTCACCCCACACACGGTCATAGGTTTCCGATAGGCGAAAAGATTTGCGCGCCATGAACATTCACGCGGCGGGGTTGACTGTTTTTTAGGCACTCAGTCTCGCGTCCCGACGGAAAAGCCACCGAACTCTTGAGATCGCGCAGCCCCCCGGTGAAAAGGTGCCATGCCAGACACCCTGACCATTGTCGTAGTAGAAGAAGACCGCGAGCGTGCAATTGCCATCGTTGATGCCCTTCGGGCGTCCGGGGCTTATGATGTGCACGTGATCGGCAACGTCTCGAGTCTTGCGCGCAAGATCGCCGCCTTGATTCCGGATGTGGTGCTGATCGACATCGACAACCCGACCCGTGACATGCTTGAGGAACTGACGCTTGCCTCCGGCCCACTGGAACGGCCCGTGGCCATGTTCGTCTCGGGCGCCGCGGGAGATTTAGCGTCAACCGCGATCGAGGCCGGGCTGTCGGCCTATGTGGTCGACGGGATGCAGCCCGATCGGCTGAAACCAGTGCTGGATGCGGCCATCGCGCGGTTCCAGATCGTGCGCCAGATGCGCCGCGAACTGGCCGAGACCAAACGTGCGCTGGAAGAACGCAAGGTGATTGACCGCGCCAAGGGCCTGCTGATGAAGGCGCGCGGGGTTGAAGAAGAAGAGGCTTACGCCCTGCTGCGCAAGGCCGCGATGGATCAGGGCCGACGCGTCGCCGACGTGGCCGAGGCGCTGGTCACGGCCTCGGGGCTGTTGTCATGAACGCTGTCACCCTGCCCGTTGCCTATGTTCCGCTGGTGGACGCCGCCCCCTTGATCGTGGCGCATGAGATGGGCCTGGCCCGCGCCGAAGGGGTCGAGCTGGACCTGATCGCCGCGCCCTCATGGTCGTCGGTGCGCGATATGCTGGCCTTTGGACGGGTGGATGCGGCACACCTGCTGTCACCGGTCCCTGTTGCCATGGCCTTGGGGCTGGGCGGGGTGACACAACCCTTGTCCGCCGTATCAGTCCTGTCAGTGAATGGCGACGTGATTGGCGTCAGCCGCGCTTTGGAAACCCGCCTGCGCGACGCAGGCTATGAGTTCGACTTCCGCGATCCGTTCAAGGCCGCCGCTGCGCTGGCCTCAGTCGCCGATGGACCCTTGGTCTTTGGCGTGCCCTTCCCGTTTTCGCTGCATGTGGAACTGTTGCATTGCTGGCTTGAGGCCACCGAACTGTCCAAGATCGGGGTCGAGGTGCGCACCATCCCGCCGCCGCTGATGGCGCAGGCTTTGGCCGAGGGCGATGTGGATGCGTTCTGCGTGGGCGAACCCTGGGGTTCGGTCGCTGTGGAATCACAGGCGGGTGCTTTGTTACTGCCCGGTCAGGCGATCTGGTCCTTTGCGCCGGAAAAGGTGCTGGCCGTGCGCACCGACTGGGCGGATACCGAGCCGCACCTGCTGGGCAAGCTGATGCGTGCCGTCTGGCGCGCTGGACGCTGGCTGGGCCAACCCGGCAGCCACACCGCCGCCGCCGAAATCCTTGCACGAGACACCTATCTGAACCTGCCTTCGGAACTGATCGACCGGGCGCTCTCGGGGCGCTTTACCATCACAGGCCACGCCGAACAGCGCGAGGTGCCGGGATTTGTCGAATTCCACGACGGGGCCGCGAATTTCCCGTGGCGCAGTCAGGCCAAGTGGATCGCCCACCGCCTGGCCCATCGGTATGATCTGGACCCGCATCTGGCGCTGGCCCAAGCGGGCAGCGTGTTTCGCAGCGATATCTACCGCGATCAGATGGCAGGATTAGGAGCCGATCTGCCCGGTGCTTCGGAAAAGCTGGAGGGCGCGATTCGCGAAACAACGCCCGTTGCCTCCCATAACGGGCAGCTGTCGCTAAAGCGGGATGCGTTCTTGGATGGGCGCATTTTTGACCCTCAGGATATCTGACGCCCAAGAATTAAGCAGACACGCGCGCAGCACCGCGCGATTGCAGCATTTAACGCCGCGTTGCAGCAAAATCGCTTGATCGGCAACGGCGCATTTACCACTCTGAACCCATCGGCACGCAAAGGCGTGTGCCGCAAGAATTCCTCCCAAAGTTTGGGAACGACTGAGCAAAGCCGCTCACTCTCTGGTCACCTCCTCCCGGCCAGAGCGTGCAGCGGCTTTTGTTTTTTACCCACCCGGTTGACCGGGACCAAGAAAGGGACAGACCCACATGAAGAAATTGCTTGCAGGCCTTGTCGCCACCACCGCCCTGATCAGCCCCGCGTTGGCAGAAACGCTGGAGCTGGAGAAGGACGAGCTGACCTTTGGCTTTATCAAACTGACGGACATGGCCCCGCTGGCCGTGGCCTATGAGAACGGGTATTTTCTGGATGAGGGCCTGTTCGTCACGCTCGAAGCGCAGGCCAACTGGAAAGTACTGCTGGACGGTGTGATCGACGGACAGTTGGACGGCGCGCACATGCTGGCCGGTCAGCCGCTGGCTGCAACCATCGGCTACGGCACCGAAGCGCATATCATCACCCCCTTCTCGATGGACCTGAACGGCAACGGCATCACCGTGTCGAACGAGGTCTGGGAAGAGATGAAGCCCAACATCCCGAAAATGGACGATGGCCGCCCGCAGCACCCGATTTCGGCCGAGGCTCTGGCGCCGGTGGTCGAGAAATACAAATCCGAAGGCAAGCCCTTTAACATGGGCATGGTTTTCCCGGTTTCGACCCACAACTACGAACTGCGCTACTGGCTGGCGGCGGGTGGCCTGCACCCCGGATACTACAGCCCCGAGAACGTGACTGGCCAGATCGGCGCGGATGTGTTCCTGTCGGTGACGCCTCCGCCGCAGATGCCGGCCACGTTGGAAGCGGGCACCATCTATGGCTATTGCGTAGGTGAGCCGTGGAACCAGCAGGCCGTGTTCAAAGGCATCGGCGTGCCGGTCATCACCGATTATGAGCTGTGGAAGAACAACCCCGAAAAAGTCTTTGGCATCAATGCCGAGTTCGCCGAGCAGTACCCCAACACCACCCGCGCCGTCACCAAAGCCCTGATCCGCGCTGCGATGTGGCTGGATGAAAACGACAACGCCAACCGCCCCGCTGCGGTCGAGATGCTGAGCCAGCCGGAATATGTGGGTGCTGATTACGACGTGATCGCGAACTCGATGACCGGCACGTTCGAATATGAAAAGGGCGACAAGCGTGAAGTGCCCGATTTCAACGTGTTCTTCCGCTATAACGCGACCTACCCGTTCTATTCGGACGCCATCTGGTACCTGACCCAGATGCGCCGCTGGGGCCAGATCGCCGAACCGCAGACCGACGCGTGGTATGACGAGGTCGCCAAGTCCGTCTATCGCCCGGACATCTATCTGGACGCCGCCCGGATGCTGGTGGACGAAGGTCTGGCGAATGAGGCCGACTTCCCCTGGGACAGCGACGGCTACAAGGCTCCCACGCCCGCCGAGGATATCATCGACGGCATTCCCTATGACGCCCGCCAGCCCAACGCCTATCTGCAAAGCCTGCCGATTGGCCTGAAAGGCGAGCAGGTCGTCGTTGGCACCGAAGTACAGGGCTAACCCCCTCGGCCCCGGCCCAATTGGCCGGGGTCTCCCTCCGAAACAGAATTTCACCCCCGCCCGGCGCTGAACGTCCGGGCCAGGAGACCGCAAGATGACAGCCATCGACCACGATACGCTATCCGCTGATGCTGAACGCGAGGCCCGCCGCGCCCGCCTGTTCACTCGGATCAACGCCGCCGACAAATGGTTTCAGGTTTTGGGCCTGGCCTGGATCACCCCCATCCTGAAGGCCGGTGCAGGTGACAACCCACGCGCCCAGATGGGCGAAATCTGGCGCCTGCTGGTGGTGCCGCTGCTGGCCATCTTCGCCTTCCTTCTGATGTGGGGCACGTTGGCCCCCAAGGTGCAGACCTCGCTGGGCGCAGTCCCCGGACCGGCGCAGGTTTGGTCCGAGGCTGTCAGCCTGCATCAGGACGCGCAGGCCAAGGCCGCCAAAAAGGCCAAGTTCGAAGCGATGGTTGAAAAGCGCAACCAGAAGTTCATCAACGCAGGTCAGCCCGAAAAAGTCAAAGAGGTCGCCTATACCGGCGCGCCAAGCTACTACAACCAGATATGGACCTCGATCAAAACCGTGTTCTTCGGCTTTCTGATCGCCACTATCGTCGCGGTTCCGCTGGGCATCGCTGCGGGCCTATCGCCCACCGCAAATGCGGCGCTGAATCCGCTGATCCAGATTTTCAAACCGGTCTCGCCGCTGGCCTGGCTGCCGATTGTGACCATGATCGTCTCGGCCGTTTACGTCACCAATGACGGTTGGTTCGCGAAATCCTTCCTGATCTCGGCCATCACCGTGACGCTGTGTTCGCTGTGGCCAACGCTGATCAACACCTCGCTGGGGGTCGCGTCGATCGACAAAGACTTGGTGAACGTCTCCAAGGTTCTGAAAATGAACACCTACACCAAGATCACCAAGCTGGTGCTGCCTTCAGCTCTGCCGCTGATCTTTACCGGCCTGCGTCTGTCGCTGGGCGTCGGTTGGATGGTCCTGATCGCGGCTGAGATGCTGGCGCAGAACCCCGGTCTGGGCAAGTTCGTGTGGGACGAGTTCCAGAACGGCTCCTCCAGCTCGCTCGCCAAGATCATGGTGGCTGTCTTCACCATCGGCATCATCGGCTTCCTGCTGGACCGCGTGATGTATGCGCTGCAGTCGCTGTTTACCTTCTCGAACAACCGGTGACCCATATGGCTGTGATCGACTTCAAGAATGTCAGCAAGTCTTTTGGCACCGGCACCGCTGCGACGGATGTGCTGAAAGACATCAACCTCTCGGTTCAGGAAGGTGAATTCGTGGTACTGCTGGGCTTTTCCGGTACCGGCAAGACCACGCTGATCAACCTGATGGCGGGGATCGAGTTTCCCACCAAAGGCTGCGTCTCCTTTCGCGACAAAGCCATCACCGGCCCCGCGCCCGAACGGGGGGTGATCTTTCAGAACTACTCGCTGATGCCGTGGCTGACGGTGACGGGCAATGTGCGGCTGGCCGTGGACGCGGTTTTCCCCAAGATGCCCAAGGCCGAGAAAGAGGAAAAGGTTGCACACTACATCCGCATGGTCGGCCTGAGCCACGCCGCCGGTCGCCGCCCCGCCGAATTGTCCGGCGGGATGCGCCAGCGGGTGAACGTGGCCCGTGCTCTGGCCATGGACCCCGAGGTTCTGCTGCTGGACGAACCCCTTTCGGCGCTGGACGCGCTGACCCGGGGCAATCTGGCGGAAGAGATCGAAAAGATCTGGGAAGAGAACCGCAAGACTTGTGTCCTGATCACCAATGACGTGGACGAGGCGATCCTGCTGGCCGACCGTATCATCCCGCTGAACCCCGATGGCACGCTGGGGACCGAGTTCAAGGTCTCGATCCCCCGCCCTCGTGATCGGTCCGCCATGAACCATGATGAGACGTTCAAGGCGCTGCGTGGCGAGGTCACGAAATACCTGATGGATGTGGGGATCGAGGCCAAGGTCGAAGGCACCAAGACCCTGCCCGACGTCACCCCGATCCACGGTGTCCCGGCAGCGGTGAAAGAGGCGCAATCAGGTCTGATCGAAGACCGCTATCTGGATTTCAGCCAGTTGCACAAGGTCTATCCCACGCCCAAAGGCCCGCTGACCGTGGTCGAGGATTTCAACCTCAAGCTCAACCGGGGCGAATTCATCTCGCTGATCGGTCACTCGGGCTGTGGCAAGTCCACGGTGCTGACCATGGCCGCCGGTCTGAACGAAATCTCCAAGGGTGCGATCAAGCTGGATGGCCGCCACGTCGAAGGCGCGGACCCGGAACGCGCCGTGGTGTTCCAGTCGCCTTCGCTGTTCCCTTGGCTGACCGCCAAAGAAAACGTCTCGGTCGGTGTGGACCGCGTCTATCCGCGCGCCAGCCAGGCCGAGCGGCAGGATGTGGTGGAATATTACCTTGAACGGGTCGGTTTGGCTGACGCGATGGACAAATCCGCCGCTGATATGTCGAACGGGATGCGCCAACGTGTGGGCATCGCCCGCGCCTTTGCCCTGTCGCCGAAACTGTTGCTGCTGGATGAGCCCTTCGGGATGCTCGACAGCCTCACCCGGTGGGAACTGCAGGAGGTTCTGATGGAGGTCTGGTCGCGGACCAAAGTCACCACCATCTGCGTGACGCATGATGTGGACGAGGCGATCCTTCTGGCCGACCGCGTGGTCATGATGACCAACGGCCCACAGGCCACAATCGGCAAGATCACCAATGTCGACCTGCCGCGCCCGCGTACCCGCAAGGCGCTGCTGGCCCACCCTGATTACTATGAATACCGGCAAGAGGTTTTGGATTTCCTTGAGGAATACGAACACGGGGCCAAACCCAAGCCCAAATCCCCTGCCCCCAAAGCCATCGCTGCGGAGTGACTGACATGAAACAGAAACTGGTAGTCATCGGAGCCGGCATGGCCTCGGGCCGGGTGCTGGAGCACCTGACCGACGCAGCCCCCGATGCGTTCGACATCACCCTGTTCAACGCCGAGCCGCGCGGGAACTACAACCGCATCATGTTGAGCCCGGTTCTGGCAGGCGATCAGACCTATGAAGAGATCGTCACCCATGACGACGCCTGGTACGCCAAGCGTGGCATCACCTGCCGGTTTGGTGAGAAAGTCACCGAAATTGACCGCACCGCCAAGGTTGTGCGCGGCGAAAATGGCGATGTGGCCTATGACAAGCTGATCTTCGGCACCGGGTCGAACCCGTTCATGATCCCGATGCCGGGGCATGATCTGGACGGCGTGATCGCCTATCGCGATCTGGAAGACACCGAACAGATGATGGGCATGGGCGCGGGCAACAAGGTCGTCGTGATCGGCGGCGGCTTGCTGGGGCTTGAGGCCGCCGCAGGCATGGCCGCACGCGGGGCCGAGGTGACCGTGGTGCATATCGTGGGTCACCTGATGGAGCGTCAGCTGGACCCTGCCGCAGGGTATCTGCTCAAGAAATCGCTGGAAGAAAAAGGCATCACGGTTCTGCTGAATGCCAAATCGACCGAGATCGCAGGCAAGGATGGCAAGGCCCGGGCGCTGCTGTTGGAGGACGGCTCTGAACTTCCCTGCGACCTGCTGGTGATGGCAGTGGGCATCCGCCCCAACACCGCGCTGGCGCAGGAAACGGGCCTTGCCGTGGGTCGGGGCATCCATGTGGACGATCAGATGATCACCTCGGACGCCGATATCTTCGCCGTTGGCGAATGCGTCGAACATCAGGGCGAGGTCTTTGGCCTTGTCGCGCCGCTTTACGATCAGGCGAAAGTGCTGGCCCAGACCCTGCTGGGCGAGGATGCGGCGTTCAAACAGCGCTCGCTCTCGACCAAACTGAAGGTCACCGGCTGCGATCTGTTCAGCGCAGGCGACTTTGCCGAGGGCGAGACCCGCGAGGACATCGTGTTCCGAGACCCCGCGCGCGGCGTCTATAAACGGCTGGTGCTGGAAGGTGACAAGCTGGTCGGCGCGGTCATGTATGGCGACACCGGCGACAGCAACTGGTTCTATGGCCTGATCCGCGATGGCGAGGACGTGTCCGAGATGCGCGAGACGCTGATCTTCGGCCCGGCCTATCAGGGGGGCGGCTCTGCGGACCCTCTCTCAGCCGTTGCAGCATTGCCGCCTGAGGCGGAAATCTGCGGCTGCAACGGCGTTTGCAAATCCGACATCACCGCTGCCATTGCAGATGGCGCAACCGATCTGGGCGCGATCCGGGCGACCACCAAGGCCAGTGCCTCTTGCGGGACGTGCACCGGACTGGTCGAGCAATTGCTGCAGGTCACACTGGGCGATGACTTCCAGATGCCCACTGCTCAGCCGATCTGCGGCTGCTGTGACCTGACCCACGAAGACGTTCGCCGCCTGATCAAATCGCAGGAGTTGAAAAGTCAGGAGGCCGTCTGGCAGGAGCTTGGTTGGAAAACCCTGAACGGTTGCCATGTCTGCCGCCCGGCTGTGAACTATTACCTGCTGGCCGACTGGCCGGTGGAATATCAGGACGATCCACAAAGCCATTTCGTCAACGAACGCAAACACGCCAACATCCAGAAGGACGGCACGTTCAGCGTCGTGCCCCGTATGTGGGGCGGCATCACCAACCCGGCGGAACTGCGGGCCATTGCTGACGCGGCCGAGAAATACGATGTGCCCACGGTCAAAGTCACCGGCGGTCAGCGCATCGACCTCCTGGGCGTGAAAGGGTCCGACCTGCCCTATATCTGGTCCGATCTGAACAAGGCCGGGCTGGTCTCGGGCCACGCGTATTCCAAGGGTTTGCGCACGGTGAAAACCTGTGTCGGCACCGATCACTGCCGGTTCGGGACGCAGGACAGCACCGGCCTCGGCGTGAAGCTTGAAAAAATCCTGTGGGGTTCTTGGACACCGCACAAGCTGAAGCTGGCGGTCTCGGGCTGCCCGCGCAACTGCGCCGAGGCGACCTGCAAGGATATCGGTGTGGTCTGCGTGGACTCAGGGTTCCAGATCAGCATCGGCGGCGCGGCGGGCATGGACGTCAAGGAAACCGAACTACTGGTGCAGGTCCCCACCGAAGACGAAGCGATTGAGGTCGTGATGGCCGTCACCCAGGCCTATCGCGAGGGCGGCAAGTATCTGGACCGTCTGTATAAATGGATGGCGAAGGTCGGCCTCGACTGGATCAAGGAAACCGTGGTGGATGACCTCGACAACCGGCGCGCGCTGGTTGAGCGGTTTGAACTCAGCCAATCCATCTATCGCAAAGACCCATGGGCCGAGCAGGCCAAAGAGGCCCCGCGCTTTGCGCCCATGGCCGATCTGACATTGGAGGCCGCAGAATGAGCTGGATCGACATCGGACATATCGACGACATCCCCCTGCGCGGCGCGCGCGTGGTGAAAACGCCCGTGGGCTGCATCGCCCTGTTCCGCACCGCCAAGGATGAGGTCTTTGCCGCATCCGACACCTGCCCCCATAAGGGCGGTCCTCTGTCCGAAGGCATCGTGCACGGCCAGTCCGTCACCTGCCCGCTGCACAACTGGGTGTTCGACCTGAACTCAGGTCAGGCCCAAGGCGCGGATGAAGGCCAGATCGCTACCTATCCAGTGCAGTTGGACGGCGAGCGTATCCTGCTCGACAGCACCTCCTTGGGGCAAAGGAGCGCCGCGTGAAAGACCTGAGTGCCTGTGCCACGCGCTCGACCTGTCCTTATTGCGGGGTGGGTTGCGGTATTTTGCTGCAGCCGGATGGCGCGGGTGGCCTGACCGTCACCGGTGACCCGGATCACCCGGCCAATCAGGGGCGGCTGTGTTCCAAAGGCTCGGCTTTGGCCGAAACGGTGGGTCTGTCGCAACGGCTGTTGTCGCCCGTGGTTGCGGGCGAAGAGACCGGCTGGGACGACGCGCTGCAACGGGTCGCCGACCGGTTTCGCGAGACCATAGCAGAACACGGGCCGGATTCGGTCGCCTTTTATGTCTCGGGCCAGTTGCTGACCGAGGATTACTATGTCGCCAACAAGCTGATGAAAGGCTTCATCGGCTCGGCCAATATCGACACGAATTCGCGGCTGTGCATGGCCTCGACGGTCGCCGGCCACAAACGCGCCTTTGGCACCGACACCGTGCCCGGCACCTATGAGGATCTGGACGAGGCCGATCTGGTCGTGCTGGTCGGGTCCAATCTGGCCTGGTGCCACCCGGTTCTGTATCAGCGCCTGATGGCGGCGCGGCAGGCGCGCGGCACCAGGATCATCGTGATCGACCCGCGCCGCACCGCGTCCTGTGACAGCGCCGATCTGCACCTGCCGCTGGCAGCGGGCAGCGATGTGGCCTTGTTCAACCACCTGCTGACGCAGATCGACGCCGCCGGGCTGGTGGACACCGATTTCCTGACCCACACCACCGGCATCCACGAGGCGCTGGACAGTGCGCTGGCCGATGATGTGTCGGTCACCGGGCTCAACCCCGACGATATCGAGCAGTTCTGTCAGATGTGGATGGAGACTGAAAAGGTCGTGACGATCTTCAGTCAGGGCGTGAACCAATCCAGCGCGGGCAGTGACAAGGTCAACGCCATCCTGAACTGCCATCTGGCCACGGGGCGCATCGGCAAGCCCGGCTGCGGACCTCTGTCGGTTACCGGTCAACCCAACGCGATGGGTGGGCGCGAGGTCGGCGGGCTGGCCAATATGCTCGCCTGCCATCTGGATATCGAAAACGCCGATCATCGCGCCGCCGTGCGCGATTTCTGGTCGGCCCCGACCATGCCCGAGGCCCCGGGCCTCAAGGCCGTGGACCTGTTCCGCGCCGTGGGCGACGGGCGCGTCAAGGCGCTGTGGGTGATCCATACGAACCCAGTGGTGTCGATGCCCGAGGCCGACGCGGTGCGCGACGCCATCGCGGCCTGCCCGTTCACCGTGGTCTCGGACATCACCGCGCGCACCGATACGGCGCGGCTGGCCGACGTGCTGCTGCCCGCCGCCGCCTGGGCCGAGAAAGATGGCACTGTCACCAATTCCGACCGCACGATCAGCCGCCAGCGCTCGGTCCTGCCTGCACCGGGACAAGCGCGCGCGGATTGGGACGTTCTGGCCGAGGTCGGACGGCGGATGGGCTGGCCCTCGGCCTTTGACTATCAAACACCCGGAGAGATTTTCCGCGAATACGCAACCCTGTCGGGTGTGGCCGCCAAGTTCGGGCGCGATTTCGATATCTCGGGCCTCAGCGATCTGGATGCGGCGGGGTATGACGCTCTGGAGCCGACACGCTGGCCCGTCTCGGCCACACGGCAGGGCGGACGGTTCTTTGCGGATGGGCAATTCTATCACCCCGACGGCAAGGCGCGGCTGCTGCCGGTCAAATGGCGCGCGCCTGCGGCCAAAACTGAACCGCGCTATCCGTTCTGGCTCAACACCGGGCGGCTGCGCGATCAGTGGCACACGATGACCCGTACCGGTCTGTCCGCGCGTCTGTCCGCGCACCTGCCCGAGCCGTTTTTGGACATTCATCCTGATGATGCGCACGACAATGGGATAAACTCCGCCGATCTGGTACAGGTCCGCAGCCCGCATGGAACATCCATCCTGCGGGCGCGGATCACCAGCGATGTCACGCGGGGTCAGGTCTTTGCGCCGATCCACTGGACCGGAGAAACCGCCCCTGCGGCCCGGATCGACGCCGTGGTTGCTGCGGCGACGGACCCGGTTTCGGGACAGCCCGAAAGCAAAGCGTCCGTGGTGAACGTCACCCGGTTGAACGCCAAATGGTACGGGTTTGCGGTGTCAGATCGCGAAATGCGGCCTTCGTGCGAATATTGGGCGCAGACCCCCACAAAACTCGGCTATCGCGCCGAGCTGGCCGGGTTGGATAGAATAGATGACTGGCAAATCGCCGCGGGTGATCTTTTCGGATTGCCCGAGGCACAGATAACGATCGTCGAAGACCCAGCGCGCGGCATGGCGCGGCTGGCGTTTCACGAAGACGGACGATTGGTCGCTGCCCTGTTCATTTCGCCCGAGCCTGTGGCGGTGATGCGCGACTATCTGGCGACTCTGCCACAGGTGCCCGACCTGCTTTCAGGTCGCGCACCTGCAGACCGGCCCGATCCCGGCCCGGTTCTGTGTTCCTGTTTCGACGTCGGTGTGAATACCATCCTCACCGCTATTGAGACCAAAGGACTGATGACCGTCGAAGCCATTGGCGAGGCGTTGCAGGCCGGAACGAATTGCGGTTCATGCCGCCCGGAACTGGCGAGCCTGCTGGCGTCAGCACATCAGAAAGAGGCCGCTCAGTAGTTCTAGAACCGAACCGCCTCTCCGGTCTCCAGCGCCTTTTGCGCGGCGAGACCCATGCGCACAGCCCACATCCCGTCCTGCAGAGTCACCTCGGGGGCGGGTTTGTCGCCCCGCAGGACGGCTAGGAACCCTTGATGCTGATAGAAAGTAGACCCGTTATGGTCACCTGCGGCCAATAGCGTTGGATCGACCGGGATATCCTTGGCAACCGGACCTTTGGGATGGCGCGGGCTGACGATCAGTTGCGGCACCGGTGCATCACCAAGATGCTCGGGCCAGAAGCGGCCCGGTCCGGGCACCAGTGCTTCAATCTTGGCGTCTGGTCCGACGGCCGAGATCTCCTCCTGATACCGCGCGCCTTCGGCGAACATGCACAGCTCCAGCATCGCACGCGCGCCCGAGGCGAAATCGACCATGACATAGCCGTGGTCCAGAATGTCGGGTGTTTCTCCGTCATACGCCTCGTCCAAATGATTGACGGCCTGCCCTCCGCTGGCCGTCACGCGCACCGGATCCGATTGCAGGATCAGGCGCATGAGGTCGAAGAAGTGACAGCATTTCTCGACAAAAGTACCGCCCGTATTGCGGTTGAAGCGGTTCCAGTTGCCGACCTTTTCCAGAAAGGGAAAGCGGTGCTCCTTGATGGTCAGCATTTTGACGCCGCCAGTCACCTGCGCCCCTTCAATCAAGGCTGCGATGGGCGGCATATAGCGATACTCCATCGCCACCCAGATCGGATGAGGGTAGTCGCGCTGGATGGCGTCAAGCCGCGATGCATCCGCAGGATCGGTGAACAGAGGTTTCTCGACCAGCAAAGGCAAGGGTCGCACCCGCGCAATCTGTTCAATCTGATCCACGTGCAAATGATTAGGGCTGGCAATCACGATGCAATCCAGATCGCCCACGGCCAGCAGATCTTCGACCGAACCCACCATCTGCGCATCCGGCACAATCGTCTGCGCCGCTTTGACCATCGCGGCGTCGGGCTCATAAATCGCCGAGACGCGCGCGCCGTCCAGCAACGCGATATTGTGCAGGTGTTCCTGCCCCATCATGCCGCAACCGATCAGCCCGTAATGGATGGTCCGGGTCATGCGCGTTTCCTTCTACTTCAGACGTTGGACATAGGTGGCCCGATCCGGGTCGAACCACGTTTTTGAAAACTCGACCGGTTCTGGCCCCTCGGACCAACTGAACCGCTCAATATAACCGGCCATTGCGCCAGCGGGTTTGGTGAAGGTCTCGGGCGTCCACTTGGGCAGCGCACGGACCGAAACCCGATCCTCGGCCCGCGTGATCCAGAACCCAAGCTGCTGTTGGTAATAGCGATAAAGCGAATCCGACAGCAGCGTCTGATCGACCTTTCCGGCGGACTCATCCAGCCAGATTTCCTCGACCGCGATGATTGTGTCATTCAAATAGCGCATCCGGCGCACTCGCGACCCCTTGCTCGAAGTCCCGAATTCCGGCAGATCAGAGGGCTTTTCCAGATGATCGACCGACAGGATATCCGCGCGCGGCAGGCCCCCGCCCTCGGGCAGTTCCAGCCGGAACATCGCATAAACGCTGTTTTGCGTCCCGGTCTCGCGGATGTAATTGCCCGAGCCTTGGATACGTTCCAACATCCCTTTTTTCTCAAGCTCCGCCAGCGATTTTCGCAGCGTCCCGACCGAAACATTGAGGTTCGCCGCCATGTCCCGTTCGGGCGGCAAACGCTCACCATCGATCAGCCGACCCGCGGCGATGTCGCGGATCAGAAGCTCGGCGATCTGCACATAGATCGGCAGCGCGTTGGGGTTGCGGCTGTTGGCAGTCATTTTCGGGGTGCTTCACCGAGTCGCGGAAAAAATTGATACACTATTGATCTACATCAAAGTGATTGCTACGCAAGAGGAAAGTCAAAAGATGCACGGAGAACGAATCAAATGACCATCGTCCCCATCACATCCCCCGATCTGGATGCGGCCGAGGTTTCGTGGTTCGCCGCGTTGTGCTCGGACGATTATCAGTTTCTGGGTGTCCCGGATGGTGACCTGCGGTCGAGTTGGGAGCACTGCTCCGGCATCGTACGCGAGGCCGAGGCGCAAGGGTTCCGCAACATCCTGTGCCCGTCTTCCTATCAGGTCGGTCAGGACACGCTGAGTTTCGTGGCTGGCTGCGCGCCGATCACCGACCGTATCAACCTGCTGGCCGCTGTGCGTTGCGGTGAGATGCAGCCGATCATGCTGGCGCGTACAATTGCAACGCTGGATCACATGCTGCAAGGGCGGCTGACGGTGAACATCATCTCGTCCGATTTCCCCGGCGAAAAGGACGACAGCGCGTTCCGCTATCAGCGGTCCCGCGAGGTGGTCGAGATCCTCAAGCAAGCCTGGACACAGGATGAGATCAACCATGCGGGTGAGGTTTATAACTTCTCTGGCCTGACCACTGACCCGGCAAAGCCCTATCAGACCGGCGGTCCGCTGCTGTATTTCGGAGGGTATTCACCGTCCGCGTTGGACCTGTGTGGCGAGCATTGCGACGTCTACCTGATGTGGCCCGAAACCAAGGATCAACTGGCCGAGCGGATGAAGGCCGTCCACGCCGTGGCTGAAAACTACAACCGCACGCTGGATTACGGTCTGCGCGTTCACATGATCGTCCGCGATACCGAGGCTGAAGCGCAGGAATATGCGGATTACATCGTCTCGAAGCTGGATGACGAATATGGCCGTGCGATCCGGGAACGGGCGTTGGATTCGACCTCTCTGGGCGTGGCGCATCAGGCCAAGAACCGCGATCTGGCGGATGAGTATGGCTATGTCGAACCCGGCCTTTGGACCGGCGTTGGCCGCGCGCGATCCGGCTGTGGCGCGGCTTTGGTCGGGTCGACCGATCAGGTGATGTCCAAGATCGAAGAATACCAGAAGATGGGCATCCGCGCTTTCATCTTCTCAGGCTATCCTCACATGGATGAGGCCCGCCATTTCGGGGCCCGCGTCCTACCCAATCTGAAAACCTGCTCGCTGCCCGAAGAATACGGGCGCGTGCCTGCAAAGACCCCGGCGACCCCGCTGGGCAATGGAGTTCGTCGCTGATGCACCGTGTGAAACTATCCGACACGCTGGAACTGAGCCGCATTGTATATGGCATGTGGCGCATCGGGGATGACGATGACACCTCGGCCGCGCATGTCGAGGCCAAGATACAAGCCTGTCTGGATCAGGGGATCACCAGTTTCGATCAGGCGGATATCTACGGCGACTACACGGCCGAAGGCATTCTGGGTGCCGCCCTGCGCGCCAACCCGTCCCTGCGGTCAAAGATGGAGATCGTCACCAAATGCGATATCGTCGCGCCTTGCGGACGGTATTCGGACGCGAAGGTCAAGTACTACGACACGTCGCGCGCGCATATCCTGAAATCGGTCGAAACCTCTTTGGCCGAGATGGCCATCGACCACATAGACCTGTTGCTGATCCACCGTCCTGATCCGTTCATGGACCACCATGAAACCGGCGCTGCGCTGGACGAAGTGGTCGCCAGCGGCAAGGTGCGCGCAGTCGGCGTGTCGAACTTCCGTCCCTGGGACTGGAGTCTGCTGCAATCGGCGATGAAGACGCCGCTGGTCACCAACCAGATCGAGCTGTCTCTGGGTCAGATAAGCCCTTTCACCAATGGCGATCTGGCCTTTCATCAACAGCACGGCCAGCACGTTATGGCATGGTCTCCGCTGGGGGGCGGGTTGCTGATGGCCGGAAACCCTCCGGTCGGTGTCGTGGCCGATGAGATTGCAGCTGAATTCGGCGTAGATCGCGCGGCGGTGGCCGTTGCCTTCTTGCTAGCGCATCCGGCAGGAATCCTACCGGTGATGGGCACGAACAATCTGGGCCGGATCAAAACCCTTTCGGACGCATTGAAAGTAAATCTGGATCGCGAAAGCTGGTTCCGCCTGTACGAGGCGGCGCTGGGGCATGAGGTACCATGATGAACGCAATCTCAAAGGACATGACCCACACTTTCATCCCACACAAGGACGACACCCGCACCCTGCGGGACGCTTTCGGCAAGTTTGCAACCGGCGTCACCATTGTCACCTGCGACAGCGACGATGGTCCGGTCTGCATCACCGCCAACAGCTTTTCATCGCTGTCGCTGGACCCCCCGCTGGTGATGTGGGCAGGCGACCGCAATTCGCGCCGGTTCCCCTATTTCCACAAGGCACGCCATTTCAGCGTGCACGTGCTATCGTCGGAACAGGCCGATCTGTGTTTTGGCTGCTCGAAAGACGCATTCGCCCTGCGGGATATCGACCACGACCGCTGCGGGAACGGAACACCTCTGCTGCCGGATTGTCTGGCGCGGTTTGAGTGCGAACAGCACGCCTATCACGATGCAGGCGATCACGTGATCGTGGTGGGCAAAGTCCTGAAAGTCAGCATGGCGGACGGAGACGCGCTGACCTTTTACGCCGGGAAACTCGGCCAATTCGCGCAGCACTAGGCGCGATTTGACGACCGCGGGACAAACCTGCGGCTGAACAAGGGAGGATCCGCATGGGCGGACTGGCAACGGCGCTTGCGCCGATTGCATTCGTGAACGAAACCGTGCTGCGTTTGGGCCGCGCGGTTGGTGTCGTTGCGATTGCATTGATGGTGATCGCAATCCTGATTCAGGTGTTCTTCCGATACGTTTTAGGCAATGCCCTGCCCTGGCCGGACGAAGCCGCCCGATTTTGCATGTTATGGATGACCGGGCTGATGGCCCCCACCGCGTTCCGGCGCGGCGGGTTTGTGGCGATTGATATGCTGCCCATGATGCTGCCGCGCGTGCTTGGGCAGGTGTTAATGCTGTTTCTGCTCTTCGTCTCGCTGGTGGTGTTGGCCGTCGCAGTGAATATCGGCTGGTCCGAGGTCACGGGTTTTGGCGGCCGCTTCGCCACGGCGGCTCTCTATGTTCCGACCTCGCTGGGGTTTGACGAGTGGTACCGCGTCCCGCGCAGCTGGATGATGGCATCGTTGCTGGTGGGGGTCATCCTTTTGCTGGTCGTCAATATCGAGCTTATCCTGCGGTCGATCGTTAAGATGATGGGCGGTGGGGACTTGCTGCCCGAAATCGCAGATGCACCGGTGGGGGCTGAATAGATGCTGATCTGGTTCCTGCCCACCTTCCTGATTTTCCTGATGATCGGCCTGCCGGTCTTTTTCGCACTTTTGGCCGCGCCCGGCATTCTGCTGTGGCTGAACGGTCAGACCGCCGACATCACGCTGCTGTACCGGAACGTCTATAACGGTATGGACAGCTTCCCGTTGATGGCCATTCCCTTCTTCATGCTGGCCGGAGAGCTGATGAACCGTGGCGGCATCACCATTCGTCTGGTCGAGTTCTCTCAGGCCCTGATGGGGCACCTGCGCGGCGGTCTGGCCCATGTGAATGTCCTGAGTTCCATTCTGTTTGCTGGCCTGTCGGGCTCGGCGGTCGCTGACACCTCGGCACTGGGGTCTATGCTGATCCCGGCGATGGAGAAACAGGGCTATACCCGCCGCTTCGCCGCTGCGATCACGGCGGCCAGTTCGGTGATCGGGCCAATCATTCCGCCCTCGGGCATCATGATCATCTATGCCTATGTGATGGGTGAAAGCGTGGCCGCCTTGTTTCTTGCGGGCATTGTTCCGGGTGTCATGGTCGGCGTCGGCCTGATGCTGATGATCAAGGTGATGGCCGACAAATACGACTTCCCCGTCGCCAGCCGCAAATACACGTGGGGCGAGCGTCGTCAAGCCAGCCTCAAAGCGTTCTTCCCGCTGCTGACCCCTGTCATCATTCTGGGCGGCATCCTCGGCGGCATTTTCACTCCGACCGAGGCTGCTGCGGTCGCTGTGGGCTATGCCTTTATCATCGGCTTCTTCGTTCTGCGCACGCTGACCCTGAAAGAAGTGCCCGAGATCCTGAGCAATGCGGGTCTGACCTCGGCCGTGGTTTTGCTGCTGGTGGGCGCGGCGATGGCATTCAAGACCGTGGTCAGCCTTAGCCATGCGCCTGAACAATTGGCGGCGCTGATCCTTGGCTTGTCAGAAAACCCGCTGATCCTGCTGTTCCTGATCAACCTGTTGCTGTTTGTCGTGGGCATGTTTCTGGATGCAGGCCCGGCAATTATCATTCTTGGCCCCATCCTTGGCCCGATCTTTACCAGCCTCGGCGTGGACCCGATCCATTTTGCTATTATCATGAGCGTCAACCTCACCGTCGGCCTGGCCACTCCGCCCATGGGGCTGGTGCTGTTCGTGGCCGCCGCCGTATCGCGCGAAAAGGTCGAAACCATTGCCAAGGCGATCCTGCCGTTTCTGGCTGTCGAAATCATAGTGATCTTCCTGATCACCTATGTCCCCGCACTATCCATGACGATCCCGAGGATAACGGGATTTGCAAACTGAACTGAGTATCACAGGGAGGAAACGAATGCTCAGAGACTTCATCAAAACCGCTGCGGTGGCCACCTCGGTGCTGGCCGCATCCGCACTTGCCGCCACCGCCGCTGATTACACCCTGCGCGCCACAGCGAACTCGAACGAAAACGACGAAGACTATGATGGTTTGATCGTCTTCAAAAACTACGTCGAGGCCGCATCGAACGGCGCCATCGAAGTCGAGCTGTTCATCGGCACGCAGCTGTGCTCGAACGGGGCCGAGTGCCTGCAAGGCGTGGCTGACGGTACGATCGACATCTATATTTCGACCTCGGGCGGCGCGTCGGGCATCTTCCCCTACGTGCAGGTTCTGGACCTGCCCTATCTGATGGCCGATGACCGCGTGGCCGAGCATGTGCTGTCGGGCGATTTTACCCGCAAAGTCCGCGACATGGCGCTTGAGGATTCCGGCGGCGCGATCCGTCTGATGACCATCGGCAACACCGGCGGCTGGCGCAACTTCGCCAACACTCAGCGTCGCATCGCTGAGCCTGCCGATATGGAAGGTCTGAAAATCCGCACCGTGGTCGCCGACCTGCCGCAAGAGCTGGTCAAGGCGCTGGGTGCATCGCCCACCCCGATCCCATGGCCTGAACTGTTCACCAGCTTCCAGACCGGTGTGGTTGAGGGGTCCAAGAACGGGATCACCGACATCATGGGGATGAAATTCCCCGATGCCGGTCTGCAATACGTCACACTGGACGGCCACGCCTATATGGGCGCGCTGTGGTGGATGAACAACGCCAAATTCCAGGAGATGCCCGAGGACATGCGCCGCGTGGTGGTCGACGGGTTCTATGCGCTGCAGCAAGCGACCTTTGCCTCGCCCAAGCGCAAGTCGATCCAGGCCTATGAAGATTTCGTCGCCGGTGGCGGGGATCTCTATGTGCCGACACCCGACCAGAAAGCTGCGTTCAAAGAGGCCGCAACGCCGGTCTATGACTGGTTCCAGTCCAACGTGGCCCGCGGGGACGAGGTGTTCACCGCCCTGACCGAAGCGGTTGCTGCGGCTGAGGCTGATATCAACGCCTCTCGCGATGCGGATCTGAACTAAGCGAAAGGGGCCGGGCGCTGCGTCCGGCCCTTACCGAAACGGGTACATCCACCCTTTGTAATCATTCACCAGCACATGCGCCCTTTCAATCTGCTCCGGCGACATTTTCTTGACCACTTCCTCAAGGCTGATCGCCGCGTCGGGATCACCGCCAATGGCACTGAGCGTGTACCACATATAGGCCCGCACCAGATCGGGCGCGGGCATGCCCAGACCCAGCTCGTAATACCAGCCGACACCCGACTGCGCCCCGGGATGCCCCTTCATCGACGCGCGCAGATACCAGTCAAACGCCCGCTCGTAATCCTGCTCGACCCCCAGCCCAAGGCCGTACATCACGCCGATCAGTTCTTCGGCCTCGGCATTGCCAGAGCGCGCGGCTGGCAGCAGTTCTTCGCGCGCGGCCTCAAATTCACCCGCTTCCATCATGTCGCGCGCTTGTTCCAATTCGGCCAGCGCGGAGGTCGCAAAAAGGCAAAGGGCAAATACAAGCTGGCGCATGGGGTTTTCTTCCTTTTCGTCGGAGCGGCTGCGGCTCAGGATTTGCCGCGCCCGCTGACCGAGGATGACTTTATTCCCTTTGATATGGAACAGGCCGCTATCGGTCATCAACTGTTTTACGACCCCATTCTGTCGGGCAACCAGAACATTTCCTGTGCCCACTGCCATCATCCTGATTTCGGCACCTCGGACGGGTTATCGCTGGGTATTGGTGAAGGCGGACAGGGTCTGGGACCGGACCGCACGCCCGGCATAGGAGATGACAGGATCCGCAAACGCATCCCCCGTAATTCGCCGGGGCTGTGGAACCTTGGCGCGCGCGACCTTCATATCCTATTCCACGATGGCCGCCTGAGTATCTCGGACGTTTACGGCAACGGGTTTAACTCTCCGGCGCAGGAATGGCTGCCCGAAGGGCTGAACTCGCTGCTGGCTGCGCAGGCGCTGTTTCCCCTGACATCGCAATTCGAGATGGCCGGCAATGTCGGCGAAAATCAAGTGACCGGAGCGGTTGCCGACCGGATTGATCTGGGCTGGCCGATCCTTGCCAAGCGCGTGCGCACCGATCCGCGCTATGGCCTGGCCATGGTCGCCGCTTTTGATGAGGTCAACACGACCGAGGACATCACCATCACCCAAATCGCCAACGCCTTGGCCGCGTTCATGGCGGTTGAATGGCGCAGCACCGACAGCGCGTTCGATCAGTATTTGGCAGGCGACGCGACGGCCCTGACGGTGGAGCAGAAAGACGGGATGGACCTGTTCTACGGCAAGGCGAATTGCGCCTCTTGCCACTCCGGCCCGCTGATGTCTGATCAGAAATTTCACGCCTTGGCCCTGCCCCCTTTTGGGCCGGGCCGCACGCGGCAATGGGACCCCTACGTGCGTGACGTTGGCCGCATGGGGGAAAGCGACCGGCTGGAGGACGCCTATCGCTTTCGCACGCCGATGTTGCGCAACGTGGCCTTGACGGCACCCTATGGTCATAACGGAGCTTTCCCCGACCTCGAAAGTATGATCCGCCATCACCTGAACCCCGAAAACAGCCTGTCGAAATGGAATCGTGATATGGCTGCGTTGCCCGAGGTTCCGTGGTTGCACAAAGCCGATTTCGTCGTCTGGGAAGACCGGTTCGAGATGGACCGGCAGCGCAGCAAGATTGACATTACCCCGCTGCAACTGTCGGACGCTGAAATCACAAAGCTCGTGGCATTCCTCAACGCACTGACGGGAACCAGCGTGGACTCCCCGCCATTCGGGGTGCCGAAAGGCTTCGTTCCCTAAGAAAAACCCCCGCCAAGGCGGGGGTTTTCTGTTTATTCCGCCGCTTCCGCGTATGCGTCCATGGGTGGACATGTGCAAACGAGGTTTCGGTCTCCGTATGCGTTGTCAACGCGGTTGACGGGGGACCAGTATTTGTCGACGCCCATCGAACCCGGAGGGAAACAGGCCTGTTCACGGCTGTAAGGCCGGTCCCAGTCACCAACCAGATCGCGCACCGTGTGGGGGGCATTCTTCAACGGGTTGTTCTCCGCGTCGATCTTACCGTCGATGATGTCCTGCGCCTCGGCCCGGATCGAGAGCATGGCGTCGCAGAAGCGGTCCAGCTCATCCTTGGGCTCAGATTCCGTCGGCTCGACCATCAGGGTTCCGGCCACCGGCCAGCTCATCGTCGGGGCGTGGAAACCTGAGTCGACCAGACGTTTGGCGACGTCGTCGACGGTCACATGCGCCTCGGCGTCCAGCGGACGGGTATCAAGGATACATTCATGCGCCACACGGCCGGACTCGGAGGTGTAGAGGATCGGATAGGCATCCTGCAGACGTGCCGCGATGTAGTTTGCGTTCAGGATCGCCACCTTCGTCGCCTGCGTCAGACCCGCACCGCCCATCAGCAGCACATAGGCCCAGCTGACCGGCAGGATCGAGGGCGAGCCAAAAGGCGCCGCCGAGACCGGACCCACAGCGGTGCCGTATTCCGGGTGACCGGGCAGGTGTTCCTCCAGATGCGCCTTGACGCCGATCGGACCCATGCCGGGGCCACCACCGCCATGCGGGATGCAGAAGGTCTTGTGCAGGTTCAGGTGGCTGACGTCTCCGCCAATGTCACCGGGGCGCGACAGGCCCACCATGGCGTTCATGTTGGCCCCGTCGATATAGACCTGACCGCCGTGATCATGGGTGATCTGGCAGACCTCCTGCACGGTGGTCTCGAACACGCCATGGGTCGAGGGGTAGGTGATCATGCAACCGGCCAGATGATCGCTGTGCTTCTCGGCCTTGGCGCGGAAATCGTTCAGGTCGATATTGCCGTTCTCATCCGATTGCACCGGCACCACCTGCCAGCCCACCATCTGCGCCGAGGCCGGGTTGGTCCCGTGCGCCGAGGTCGGGATCAGGCAAACATTGCGGTGCCCTTCGCCACGCGCGAAATGATAGTTGCGGATGGTCAGCAGACCCGCATATTCACCCTGCGCGCCCGAGTTGGGCTGCTGGCTTATCGCGTCATAGCCGGTGATCTGGCACAGCTTGTCGTTCAGATCGGCAATCATCTCGTGATAGCCCTGCGCCTGATCTTCGGGGCAGAACGGGTGCAGGTTGCCGAACTCGGGCCATGTGACCGGGATCATCTCAATCGTGGCGTTCAGCTTCATGGTGCAGGACCCCAGCGGAATCATCGCCCGGTCCAGCGCCAGGTCGCGGTCGGCCAGACGGCGCATATAGCGGGTCATCTCGGCCTCGGCCCGGTTCTTGTGGAATATCTCGTGGGTCAGATAGGGCGTCTCGCGCAGCGCGTAATCCGGCAGGCGATAGGCCACGTTGGCGCTGTCATCCTTGCGGTCGATGCCGAAAGCACCCCAAACCGCCTCAATCGTCTCAGCCCGGGTCTGTTCGTCGAGGCTGATGCCCACTTTCGTCTCACCCACCTTGCGCAGGTTGACACCCCGGGCCACGGCGGCCTCCATCACGGTGGTCTGCAAGTGGCCGACCTCAACAGTGATCGTGTCGAAGAACACTTCGGGTTCGACCGAGAAACCCGCCTCTTCCAGACCAGCGGCCAGACGCGAGGTCTTGCGGTGCACCGATTGCGCGATGGCTTTGATGCCGTCGGGGCCATGGTACACGGCATACATCGACGCAATGACAGCCAGCAGCGCCTGCGCGGTGCAGACGTTCGAGTTCGCTTTCTCGCGGCGAATGTGCTGTTCGCGGGTCTGCAGCGCCAGGCGATAAGCCTTGTTGCCACGGCTGTCGATCGACACACCGATGATCCGGCCCGGCATTGCGCGCTTCAACTTGTCGGTGGTCGCCATATAGGCGGCATGGGGCCCGCCATAGCCCATCGGCACGCCAAAGCGCTGGGTCGAGCCGATGGCGATATCCGCGCCCATCTCACCCGGTGACTTCAGAAGCGCCAGCGACAGGATGTCGGCGGCAACGATGGCAATCGCTTTGTGTTCATGCAGAGCCGCAATCTCGGCGGTGAAGTCGCGCACATGGCCGTGAGTGCCGGGGTATTGGAAGATCGCGCCAAAGACGGCGCCTGCTTCCAGTTGGTCGGGATCGCCCACCTGTACGTCGATACCCAAGGGCTCAGCTCGGGTTTTGATCACCGCGATGGTCTGCGGGTGGCAATTGCGGTCAACAAAGAAAGCCGCGTTGTTGGCCTTGGACCGGCCACCGCGTTTGGCCATCGCCATGGCCTCAGCCGCGGCGGTGGCTTCGTCTAGCAAGGACGCATTGGCCACGTCCAGCCCGGTCAGGTCGCTGACCATGGTCTGGAAGTTCAGAAGCGCCTCAAGACGGCCCTGGCTGATCTCGGGCTGATAGGGCGTGTAGGCCGTGTACCAGGCCGGGTTTTCCAGGATGTTGCGCAGGATCGGCGCGGGCGTGGTGGTGCCGTAATATCCCTGCCCGATCAACGAGGTCAGAACCTTGTTCTTGCTGGCCACCTCTTTCATGTGGAACAGCGCATCGCGTTCGGTCATCGCCGGACCCCAGTCCAGCGGCTCTTTCTGGCGGATCGCCGGCGGGACGGTGGCGTCGATCAGCGCGTCCAGCGTCTTGAAGCCGATCACCTTGAGCATGTCGCGCATCTCGGTCGGGCTGGGCCCGATATGGCGGCGATTGGCAAAGTCATAGGCTTCGTAGTCGGTCAGTTTGAAAGCCATTGCAGCGCTCCTATGAAAAAGTCAGACACGGCGGAGGCTGCGGGAGCCTCCGGCGGAGGTATTTATAGCCAGATGAAGGGCGGATCCGTGTAAAGACCCGCCGTTGAATTAACCGATGAAGTCCTTGTAGCCGGCCTCATCCATCAGATCTTCAAGCTGCGACGCGTCCGTGATCTTGATTTTGTAGATCCATGCATTGCCTTCTGGGTCTTCGTTCAGCGCGCCCGGATTGTCGGCCAGCGCCTCGTTCACTTCGATGATTTCACCATCAACCGGAGCATAAAGCTCGGACGCCGCCTTGACGGATTCGATGACGCCGATCTCGCCATCTTTGGCGAACTCTTCGCCGACTTCCTGCTGTTCCACGAAGACCACATCGCCCAGCTGTTCCGCCGCGTGTTTGGTGATGCCCAGAGTGGCCGTGTCGCCATCAACGTCGATCCACTCATGTTCTTCGGAATAATAGGTTGCCATTGGGTTTTTCTCCTGACTTCAACGCTTGTAATTCTGTGTGACGAAGGGCAGCGCCACGATCTGCGCCGGTTGCGGCTTGCCCCGAATGATCAAGTTGACCACCTCGCCCGGTTCGCCATGGCTTGCGGACACATAGCCCATCGCAACGGGACCGCCGACTGTGGGGCCGAACCCGCCCGAGGTGATCTGGCCGATGGTGTTGCCCTCGGCGCATTGGATCTCAACGCCCTGACGCGCGGGCGCACGACCCTCGGGCTTGATACCGACCAGCTTACGCGCGGGGCCCTCAGTTAGTTCTTTCTGGATGCGGTCGGCACCGGGAAAGCCGCCGTCTTCCTTGCGGCGCTTTTGGATCGCCCAGCCAAGGCTCGCCTCGATGGGCGAGGTCGTTTGGTCGATGTCATTGCCATAAAGGCACAGCCCAGCCTCCAGCCGCAGGCTGTCGCGCGCGCCAAGGCCCGCCGGTTCACAATCCTCATGCGCCAGAAAGGCGCGGGTGATATCGATGGCCTTGTCCTCGGGGATCGAGATCTCGTACCCGTCCTCGCCGGTGTAACCCAGGCGCGAGATACGGCATTCAACGCCGTTTATATCCGCCACAGTGGTTTCCATGAATTTCAGATCCCGCGCCACAGGGCAGAGCGCGCCCACCACATCCTCGGCCTTTGGTCCCTGCACCGCAACCAGCGCACGGTCGAAAATCTCGATCACTTCGACGCCGTCCAGATGTTCGCGCATATGCGGAATGTCCTGATGACGCAGCGCCGCGTTCACCACCACGAAGTAGTGATCCCCTGCATTCGACACGATCAGGTCATCCATGATCCCGCCTTCCGGGTTGGTAAAGAACCCGTACCGCGCCTTGCCGTCCTTCAGCGTAGCATAAGCCTGCGGGCAGAGCGCTTCCAGCTTCTCGCCCACATCATCACCACGCAGGATCACCTGACCCATATGGCTGACATCAAACACCGCCGCCTTCTCACGACACTGCTTGTGTTCCCCCATGATCCCCAGTGGATACTGAACCGGCATCTCCCAGCCCGCAAAATCAACCATCTTGCCGCCCAACTCAACGTGCAGATCATACAAAGGCGTGCGCTTAATCTCGGTCATGGGTGGTCGCTTTCCTAAGCCGTTGTCACAGACTGTCGCAAACGTCCCGTCCTGCAAAAAGGCGGTGTTCCGCCAGCCTCCCACTCCTTTGCTGTAAGTCAACAGAGTTAGACACGTGTTCCACGCCAGAGCGGGCTGCAGGACCTACGGGAATGGTGTATGCACCCGCATGCCACAGCTTGGTTTCCTATAGGAAACTTTTTTTCGTAACGCAATAGAAAAACCCCCTGCCCCGCGTAAAAACCTGACCATGGGGAAAGCTTCGAACGGCCAAGATTTTGCATACAGATTTCCAAACGCCTCTGGTCCCGGCCCACAACCTGCCCTAAGACTTTGCGGCAAGAGGGACAACCATGTCACATATTACACTGGTGCGTCACGGGCAGGCCAACACCGCCGCGCGAGACGAGAAAAGCTATGACAAACTCAGCGATCTGGGTCATCAGCAAGCACGCTGGCTGGGCGGGCATCTGCAGGACACCCGCGCGCACTATCCCCGCGTCTACAGCGGCACGCTGACCCGGCATGTGGAAACAGCGGCGAGCATGGGCTTGCCGGACCCGATCCGCGATCCGCGTCTGAACGAGATCGAGTATTTCACCCTCGCGCAGCTTTTCGAACAACAGCATGGCGTTACGGTTCCCACCGATCGTGAGGGATTCGTTGACCACCTGCCCCGAACATTCACGGCATGGGCCAATGGTCAGATCGAAGACGCGCCCGAAACCTTTGCCGCGTTCGAGGCACGCGTCGCAGACGCCCTGCATGATATCGGAACCGAAGGCGGGCCGGCGATTGTGGTGACTTCGGGCGCGCTGATTTCGATGGCTGTGCGGCAGGCGATGGGGCTGGACATTGCTGCGATGGCGCGAGTGGCGCTTGCCATCATGAACACGTCGATGCATCGTCTGCATCCGATTGGAGCGCAGCTGAGCCCCGTGCTGTTCAACGCCGTGCCCCATCTGGAAGCGCCCGACCGGCACTACGCCCAAACCCACCTGTAAGGAGGCCCCGATGCAGCTTTATTACGCCCCCCGCACGATTTCGGTCGCTGTGGCCATCGCTTTGGAAGAGGCCGAGCTGGAGTACGAGGCGATCAAGCTGGACTTTGCGGGGGGTGAGCAAACCAAACCTGCCTACAAACAGATCAACCCCAAGGGCCGCGTGCCTGCGTTGGTGGTGGATGGCGGTATTCTGACCGAGACCGGCGCGTTGCTGGACTATATCGCGACTGTTGCGCCGCAGACCGGACTGGTGCCGTCCGACCCGATCATGGCCGCGCGGATGCGCGAGGTGATGTATTACCTTGCCTCGACCATGCATGTGAACCACGCCCATAAGATGCGTGGAGAGCGTTGGGCCGACAAAAAGTCCAGTTGGAAGGACATGCAAAGCAAGGTTGCGCAGACGATGACCGCGTCCTGCGACTATATCTGCTCAAACGGGCTGCGGGGGCCATTTGTGCTGGGGGATGAGGTCTCGCTGGCGGACGTTTACCTCTATGTGGTTTGCAGCTGGCTGGAAGGTGACGGCGTCGACGTCGCAGCCTTTCCCAAGATTATCGCGTTCCGCGAAGCGATGGAGGCACGGGCCTCGGTTCAGACCGTGCGCGCCGCCGGAATGCTCTGAAGGTAAGGAACTGACATGACACATCTCTGGGTCCGGGCAGAACAGCGCCCGAACGAGGAACGGGTCGGGCTGACCCCCGAAGGCGCTGCCGCCCTGATCGCCGCAGGCATCCGCGTGACGGTCGAAGAAAGTTCCGTCCGCGCCCTCCCGCTGCAGGGTTACAAAGACGCAGGGTGTGAGATCGCGCCCGAGAATGCGTGGCCCGAGGCCCCGCTGGATGCGATCATCTTTGGCCTCAAGGAACTGCCCGAGGACGGCACGCCCCTGCCCCACCGCCATATCATGTTCGGCCATGCCTATAAGGGGCAGCATTCCGGGCGCGCTTTGTTGGAGCGGTTCAAAGCCGGGGGCGGCACACTCTATGATCTGGAATATCTGGTCGACGAAAACGGCCGCCGGGTCGCCGCCTTTGGCTATTGGGCCGGCTACGCAGGCGCGGCGGTGACGTTGAAAACATGGGCTGCACAGCAGCGGGGGCAGGAATGCCCGCCGGTCGGAGTGTACCCGAACAAAGACGCGCTGAACGCCGAGTTGCTGGCCGAACTGGACGCCACCGGCACCCGCCCCCGCGCCATCGTCATCGGCGCTTTGGGCCGCGTGGGAACGGGTGCTGCGGATATGTGCGAGGCGATGGGCGTTTCCGTCACCAAATGGGACATGGCCGAGACCGCCAGCGGCGGGCCTTTCCCAGAAATCCTAAACCATGATCTGTTCCTGAACTGCATCTTTGCCCGCCCCGGCACGCCCGTCTTTGTCCCGCGTGAGGCGCTGAGTGCGCCGCGCAACCTGACCGCCGTTGGCGACGTGGCCTGCGACCCGGACAGCGATTACAACCCGGTGCCGGTTTATGACCGCGCGACCACCTGGGATGCGCCCGCCCTGCGCGTGGCGACCGATCCGGTGATGGACGTGATGGCCATCGACAACCTGCCCTCGATGCTGCCGGTCGAAAGCTCGGAAGACTACGCCGCACAACTGCTGCCCTCATTGCTGACACTGACCGATCTGGACAGCGGCGTCTGGGGCCGGGCTGAGACAACTTACAAAACCCATATTGAAGGGATCTGAGCGATGACAATTCACTGGTGTGGCACCGGCCTGTCGGCCATCCCCGGCCTGCGCCGCCTGATCGAGGGCGGTCACAAGGTCACTGTCTGGAACCGGACCATCGACAAGGCCCGCGCCGAGGTCGGAGACCTGACCGACGACATCCGCGCCTTTGACATCGACGCCCTGGGCGCGGTGCTGGAACAGGGCGACGTGATCGTCTCGATGCTGCCGGGCGACTGGCACGTGCCGCTGGCGGAACTGGCGATATCGAAGCGCGCGAACTTCGTGTCTTCGTCCTACATCGCCCCCGAAATGCGCGCGCTGAATGACAAAGCCCGCGAGGCCGGTGTTGCACTGGTCAATGAGGTCGGGCTGGACCCGGGCATCGACCACCTGATGGCGCACGCCTTGGTGGCCGATTATCGCGCGTCCGACGCGTTCGATGCGCAAAACCACCTGAGCTTTATCTCCTATTGCGGTGGCATCCCGAAAAACCCCAACCCGTTCCGCTATAAATTCAGCTGGTCGCCTCTGGGCGTTCTGAAAGCCCTGCGGTCGCCCTCAAAATCCATCCGGGACTACGCCCCGCTGGATGTGGCCCGCCCGTGGGACGCGATCACCAGCTATGTCGCGCCGCTGCCGACGCCTGAGAGCTTTGAGGTTTACCCAAACCGCGACTCGATCCCCTTCATGGCGGAATATCAGTTCGAGGATCACTGGCCAGTCAAAGAATTCGTCCGCGGCACTCTGCGCCTGAACGGCTGGGCCGATGCGTGGTCGGATGTGTTCACCGAGATCGAGACCCTGTCCGGCCCCGAAGGCGACGCGCGTCTGAAAGAGATGTCGGACCAATTCTGGGATGAGAACGCCTATGATGAAGGCGAGCCCGACCGCGTTGTTCTGTGCGTGGGCCTGAAAGCCGAGAAAGAAGGCGTCGAGACCTGGCACAAAACCTATGTCATGGATGCATGGGGTGACGCGCGAGGCACGGCGATGGCGCGTCTGGTCTCGATCCCGGTATCCTTGGCAGTTGAGGCGGTTCTGAACCGCGCGATCCCCGCCGGAGTGCATGCCGCCCCCAGCGATCCGAAACTGGTGCAAGCCTGGATGGCCGAAATCGACAAGCTGGCCCAACATCTGCAAGTGGTCGATCAACAGGCCTGACCACACCACAAACCTTCATGCGAATAAAAGCCGTTCTGAAACCCTCAGAGCGGCTTTTTTGGCTCTTTCGCGTCCTACATCTTTGTCGGCAAGGGATGGGGCAGGCATCTCAGATATACCTTGCGATCATCTCGTCAATATCCGTGCGATTGATCCCCATCTCAGAAAGCTGACGATCACTCAGGCAGTTCAGTTCTTGCGCGGCTCGAACGATGTCGGCACGGATAGCATGGATTTTCATTGCCCGGTCAAACAGCACCAAAGCGCTCGTGCTTGGGGTTGCGCCCGGGCAAGTATGTGTATCAAGCATCATATCCCTCCACCTTCAAATCCAGTTTCAACACTGCGACGCTTATTGCACGCGGTGGTCATACGGCATCTGGTGATAGACGCTTTGATACGCGCGCTGCTTGATCTCGCTCCGGGGGATGCCGATGTCCTCCAGCTGTTGATCGCTCAGCTTCTCCAAAACGCGGACTGTATTGCCATAAATTTTAAGGCGAAATTGCTCGACGCGCGCTTCTGTATAGTTCGAAAACAAGCTAAAAAACAGACCCTTCCGAGGGCTGGCTGTCTGTGCGTAGTCCATCCTCTCCTCCTTTATCATTAAGATGATGTTGCGGGGTACACAGTCGATAAAGGTTGACCCGATTAACGAATGTCTGGCGAAGAGTTAAACTTTGTTAATGTCAGTAGCTCTGCGATTGAGGCGCAAAATCCTAAGCAAACCCAGCGCGACGCGGACGTGACCTCAAATCAGCAATTCCACTGGGGAAGTCTGCGGGGGCCTTAAAAAAGTGTCGCGCAAACCAAGTGATTGATCCGACCCGGACTTACGCGCAAGCAAGAAACCCAGCCTTCTTTCGAAAGCTGGGCTTTGGAGTCTTGTGCCGGAAGGCACGCCGCATCTGACTTATTCGGCCGCAACGGATGGGCTGGCGTCGTCAGTTTCTCCGAACCCTTTAGGCACCGGAAGATCAGGCAGACCAGCAGCGCGTTTCTGCAGCGCCCGGCCGATCACAACCCGGCTGATCTCGGTCGTTCCGTCCACAATACGCAGCATCTGCGCCAGACGTGACAGGCGGTCAAGCCCGTAGGGTTGCAGCAGGCCCATTCCACCAAGAACCTGTGTACAGGTATTGGCCGCCTTGACCGCCGCATCCGGCACGAACCGTTTGGCGTGGGCTGCCATCAACGGGCCTTCGGGCGTTCCCAGCGCCTCTGCCGCTTTGCGGTACAGCAGCTTCGAGACTTCAAGCTCGGTCGCGACCTCACCCAGCATCCACTGAATTCCATCCAGCTGAAGGTTTGTGCCACCAAACATCTTGCGGTTTTTCGAATAGGACAGCGCGGTATCCAACGCCGCTTGCATCAGCCCGCAACACCCCGAAGCAATCGAAACCCGGGCGATGTCGATCGCCATCAATGATCCCTGAAGTCCCTGACCAACCGGCAAAATGATGTTGTCTTCGCTGACAACAACCTTGTCGAGATACATTTCACCAATCGGGAGGAAACCGTAAGAGGGTGTGTCGTACAATGGCCCGAAGCTGACACCCGGTGCGTCAGCGGGAATCGCGATCATCGCCATGTCCTTGTGGCCCGGCGCGTCGCTTGTCTTGACGACAGTGAAATATACATCCGCCTCTGTCGCCAGGCTGACCCATGCCTTGGCACCGCTGATCGTCCACGTTCCGTCCCCGTTGATGGTCGCTCGGGTGTACATCTTCATGGGGTCAGACCCGGATTGAGGCTCGGTCAACGCAAAGTTCGCCAATTTGCGCCCCGAAGTCAGATCACGTGCCCATTTTTCCTTGAATGCATCGGTCCCGTAACCACATCCGGCGAAAGTGCAGATGTTATGCATGGACAATGCAAAAGCATAGGCGCCATCGCCAAGCCCCAGTTGTTCGTAGACCTGAATGCCTTCTGACAGAGGAAGACCCTGACCGCCCCACTCCTCAGGAGCGTACAGGCCCGTCAACCCAATGGAACCCGCCTTGTCCGATGCGTCACGAGGCCAGGTTCGTGCCGCGTTCCATGCATCCACGTTGGGTGCAATGACATCCTCGGCATGCTGGCGCGCGGCCTCGAGAATTGTGGCGAGTTTTTCTGACATGAGAAATCCTTTCACAAGCAATGTTGCCCGAAATCGTCAACCCGCCGACCACCCTAAAAACAAGCGAATTCGGCACACTGAACGTTTCAGTTATTTTTAAAGGTTCTATCCGCGCGTCAGGATGCTCGCCATCTCATGAGACGACAGGCAATTGTCCAAAAGTGACAAAATTATCGAGATCCAATCGGTGAGCGCCTGTAGGCACTCGGAGCAGCCCCTGTCCATCTTTGGAACGCTTTGTGAAAGCTGGCCGACGACGAAAACCCAAGATCCTGAGCGATCGCCTCAACGCTTTTGCGCCCTGCCTGAAGGTGCCCGATGGCAATATCCCGGCGCAGGGCATCTTTGATCGCCTGAAAGGATGTGCCGTCTGATTCCAATCGGCGCATCAAGGTACGCGGTGTCATATTCATTGCTTTCGCAGCCGCCGACAGGTTCGCGTGATCCCACCCCGTTTTGGTTAGGAAACTCCGCACCCGCAGAGACTGGGTGTGTTCACTTGATCGCGTGAATATCCAATCTCTTGGCGCGTTTTCCAGAAACAGGTCGAGGTCGCTCGCCTGGCGGGCATGAATCGGACCCAATACGCTTGCGTCAAAAGAAATGAAGGAGGCCGGCTGAGCGAAATATACCGGCGCAGGAAAGATAACCGAATAATCCTCGTCAAAGACCGGACGGTCGAATGAAAACCCGACTGCTTTGACAGGCACTTCACCTCGGGCCAGCCACGACATGAGGCCGTGGGCCAGCTTTAGGATCAACATATGACCAAACCGCTGGGCCTCGACCTCGTGCACAGGCATAAGCGCCAGTTCAACGGCTTGATCGGCCTCGGTCAATTTGAACTGGTAGTCGTCCAATAACAGGTTCCAGAAGGTCGAGAACCGATAGAGCGCCGATGACAAGGACGTCGCTTCGCGAACAGATGTCAGCAAGTGCTGCAAGGCTCTGGGTCTAATCGGACGCGACCAAAGACCCATCATCTCGTCTCCGGTTTCAACAGCCGCCAGCTGATACAGGTCGACAATCTGATCCAGTGTTACCCGGTCCTGACGCGTATCGCCCGCCAACGGCAGTTCGGACCGTTCCAATAACGACCCAAAATGTGAAACCGTGCAAAGTGGTTCCAACGCCGACAGCCAGTCGGCGATAAACTCACTTGAAACCGTCGAAAACAGATTGGGTGATGTTTCGTTCATTCACGCTCTCTGCCACAGACGATCCAAGACCGCAAAATTCCAAGTGAGCGGCTTTCAGGGGTCAGCCATTCAAAAGCCCCGCGACCTCATCCGCAAGCGCGCGCACCTCTCCTGCAGCGGAACTGGCGCGCTTCGCCTCAAGCACACCCAGCCCTTGACCTAAAGCTTCTGCATATATCACCCTGTTGGCCAATGAGGATTGAAACTGCGTCGCGCCAATCTCGCTGAGGGATTTCGCAACATCTTCGCCCACGCGGGTGCCAGCCCGGGTTCGATTCAAAACGATTTGAGTCGGCTTCCCGATACGGTCAGCCAGATCCAGAATATCATGAGTTGCCCAAACATCTGCCTGACTGGCCGAGACCGGCACCAACACAAGGTCAGACTCGCGCAGGACCCACCGCACATCACTGTCGGCTTTGGGCGGCGTATCGACAAGCACGATATCAGCATCCCCGCCGACACCACGAATTGCCCGTGAAATTCCATATGCGGTCGCTGTTGAAAACCGAAGGTCTGCGTTCTCGCCAAAGGTTTCTTCGCGCACGTCCAGCCATTTCCCAAGACTTCCCTGCGGATCGGTATCCACAAGCGCGACGCTTTTCCCTTCTTGCAGGAAGGCGATCGCCAGATTCGAGACAAGCGTCGTCTTCCCCGCCCCGCCCTTTTGCTGCGCCACACAGATTATACGACCACCCATAGATCAAGCCTCCAACAGCCATTCTGCACCGCAGAATAGCGTGTCAGACAGGGAAAGGCGATAGGAGCGTTAAGGGATTGCCTTTGGGTATGTTTTCAGAGCGCATTGACTTTCTATGCCGAACACACGCGTTACTGCCCTGGCAACAGCAGTGTTTGGATTTGGTTAAAACCATACGTGAATGCGAGGCTAGTATTCGACACCCCATCGCAGAGCATAATTATAGTAAAAAAATATTTTTTTTAAGATATCTCTGTTACGTGGGTCGCCGGTGAAAGCTTGTGTGAAACTTTCGAACGAAGATGCTGGACGCTCGAAATAGACGAATATCTCCACAATACCTCCACTATTATTTCGGATAATTTGCGCTGTAATCAAATAGTTTTTTTGAGAAGCAAAGTCGGGTGTTATATCTGCATATTGATAACCGTCACTTCTTATTGTTTTATTAACTTTTGGATTTCCGGACCGTAAAAGGTGGTTAACACTTGATCGAGGAACTACTTGTAAATCTGACTTATCCAAGTCGCAAAAAATACCACCACAATCCTTCAAATCAAAAAGGATTGCAGAGTCATCTTTCGTCCAGTTGTCGATTAGAATCGCTGCGACGTCTCCATTGACCTTATTCTGATTCCGCTTTGAAAACTCGGAAATTTGCTCCATCGGCGCTATAGCCCATGTTGAGTTAAAAAATGGCGACCCAAACTGGTAGACCTCGGCAACGGAATGCGGAGCCGGAAAATGAGTGGCCAAAAAACTGTCTTGTTGCACGAGCTCTATCGCATTTCTTTTAATTTTGTCTTCCAGCTTGGAGCGGGCCAAATAGCTTCCAATGGCAAAACTAACCATTGCAAGCAAACACACTGCTACAAGAATTAACAAAATTTTCTTCAATACTTCAGACCTGATTAAGTTATTTTTCCGACGCGCACGTCAAAAATCGCGCCAAAAACGTAGTAATAAAACTCAGTGAGTTGAGGAAAACCGGAATTCACATCGTTATCAAGTCACGATTTCCTTAGTGCGTTTCGACTTGCGCGCTGAGGGCATTTCTGGGCTTTTCAGTCTTCATTTGTGTTTAGGTAGGTTTTCGTTGAATGTATCCGGGTGTTTTCCGGACATCATCAACTTTAACTGAGCTATCCGCCTATGATCTCGGAGGTCGTGCTCCTGTCTGTGGAGGATAAGTATCGGCGTTTCTTAAGGCAAATGTCACCATGTTTACTTCCACGTTGCTTCCAGTGCCAAAGGCGCAAAAGTAAACACAACAAGCCTCGCGTTGAGCGAGGCTAAGTGTTTGTTATCTGGCTGGTATTATTGGTTGCGGGAATAGGATTTGGATCTACGACCTTCAGGTTATGAGCCTGACGAGGTGAAGACGTAAAGCACTTGATCCAGTGGATCAATTGTAGTCTGAACGGGCTGCTTTGGGTTTTCCGACACTGGTTGCGGGAGTA
>NZ_JAGHRL010000008.1:0-209484 GCF_017743815.1 Ruegeria sp. R8_1
AGTTCCGCGCCGACGCCCTGATGGGCCTGAAGGTGAACCCAATGAACATGATCGGCGACCTCCATGGCAGCAAAGACTACCGCGCACATCTGGTCAGCGTCATGACCAAACGCGCCGTCCAAGCCTGTAGCTAAACCAAATGTCAGCCCTGAAAAAAACAGGGCTGACTTTAGGATCGACGAAGTCGCGGGAGTTTGGACGGTTGCCAATACGCGCCGGTATCTTCGCGCGCTTTTTGGTAGCGCTCGACTCGTTTGCGCGCATCTTCGCCACCGGTTTCAAATAGATGCCCCAAAAGGCAATCCAGAACCGCCGTAGCACCCGCGAAGTTGGAAAAATGATGCTGAGATCGGGTGCTGACCTGAAAAACAACGTCAGGTTCGATGCCTGGGGCGATCACGTCGCTTTCGGAAATCAAAATGACTTTCAGTCCTCTTTGTGTTGCAAAGCGCATCGCCGCGATTGTTTCGGCGGAATAGGGATGAAACGTGATGGCGATCAGGCAGTCCCGATCATTCGAGTCCAACAGGTCATCGATGACGGACCCCGAATGTCGCGGAGCAAGCTGTATGCCAGGATGCGCCATGCGACCCGCGTATGAAAAATAGTAGGCTAGGGCATGGCTTGCTCGTGTTGCTGTCACAAAACATCTGTTTGATTCGGTGATGTAGTGAATGGCTTTCGAAACCTTCGCAGGCTGCATAAGCCTCAGAGAGCGGGTTACGACATTCAACGAATTGTGTGCGAACTTCACTTGTGCCCGATCCAGTTCACTTCCGGACTCTGTGGTGTCCAGCCACTCTTGGCCCAGCTGGGATTCTTGGTCGGTGACCAGAGTTTTGCGGAAGGGTGTGCGGAACGCTTCAAAGCCGTCATACCCCATGCGCTGAGCCAACCGAACCAAGACGTTCGGGCTGACACCGATATTATTGGCTGTAACCCTAATAGAGTCCAACGCGAAGTCGCCGGGGTGATCGATAATATACTTAGCCGCCGCCTGAAGGCCCGGTGGCATTGATGAGATGTCGTCTCGCAGCTTGTGCGTAATTCGGGTCGGTGTATCTGGCATAGTGTAAAAAAACATTTGTTATGAAAATTGTAAATTAAAAACGTGTTCGCACACAGCTAGAGTGAACCCAAGCAATCAAGGCCGCATCGATGAAGCACACAGCCCGTCCTTACGTTTTGGTCGCGCCAAATGGCGCGCGCCGCACGTCGCAAGACCACTCAGAACTTCCTGTTGGGATCGACGATATAGTGTCGACGGCAAAGGCGTGTTTTTCTGTCGGAGCGCACGGTCTCCATCTACATGTGCGTGACGAACAAGGAGCGCATTCGTTGGATCCGGGGCGATATCTCGAAGCGATAACCGAGTTGCGGCGCGCCGTTCCCGGCATGGATATCCAGATCACGACCGAGGCCGCCGGTATTTACGATGTTGCCGAGCAGTTGGACTGTCTTACCAAGGTTCGACCTGCATGGGTCTCAATCTCGGTGCGCGAAATCGCTCGATCACCGGAATTGGCTGCAAAAGTGTACGCAGTGTGTGCGGATATGGAAGCGCGCGTGCAGCATATCCTTTATGATGCTGAAGATGCAGCTCTGCTGTCCTATTGGCAGGCCAACGGAACAGTCAAATCGGCTCAGACAGACCGACTTCTGGTACTGGGACGGTATACGCAGGGGCAAGAATCCACGCTCGAAGATCTGGATCGGTTTCCCTTGGGAGTGTCACCCTGGATGGTCTGCGCATTCGGGAAACAGGAACACGCTTGTTTGCGTCTGGCGGCCTCGCTCGGGGGAGACGTACGGGTCGGGTTTGAAAACAGTTTGTACAGGCCAGACGGAACGGTTTGGGCGGACAATGCGGCGTCCGTATCGACTCTGGTTACATCACTTAAGAAAGGTTCGTTATGAGCAACATATTTCCGAGACACACGAAGTCGAAACTGCCGGTCGCTGTCGCAGGTGACGGGGCGTATTTGATCGATAGTCAGGGACGTCGATACCTGGATTGCGGAGATGCAGCCGTGTCGTGTCTGGGGCATTCAAACCAGTCGGTCATCAAGGCCGTTCAGGATCAGGTTGAGAAAATTGCTTTTGCTCATACGGGGTTCATGACCTCGGAGCCGGCGGAAGCATTGGCCGAGATGTTGATACAAAGTGCGCCGGGAAATCTGGACCGCGTCTATTTTGTATCCGGAGGATCCGAAGCGACGGAAGCTGCGATCAAGTTGGCCCGACAGTATTTCATTGAGGTTGGTCAGCCGGATCGACGTCATGTAATTGCGCGGCGTCAAAGTTACCACGGGAATACGTTGGGCGCGCTGTCTGCTGGCGGCAATGCCTGGCGTAGGGCGCAGTTTGCGCCCATGCTGATAGAGATGACGCATATCGCACCATGTTACGAATATGCTGAAAAACCTGACGGAGAGAGCAGCTTTGACTACGGCCAGCGCGTCGCCAACGAGTTGGAAGATGAAATTTTGCGCCTGGGTCCGGACAGCGTTATGGCCTTTATGGCTGAACCCGTTGTCGGGGCAACTCTGGGTGCTGTCCCTGCTGTTGACGGCTATTTCAGCCGAATCCGTGAAATCTGCGACAAATACGGTGTGCTTTTGATCTTGGACGAAGTGATGTGCGGAATGGGGCGAACGGGTCACTTGTTCGCTTGCGATCACGACGGAGTTGTTCCTGACATATTGTGTATCGCGAAAGGCCTAGGGGCTGGCTATCAACCGATAGGCGCGATGCTTTGTACAGATGGAATTTACAGCGCGATCCGGGACGGGACGGGGTTCTTTCAGCACGGCCACACCTATGTTGGCCACCCCGTCGCAACGGCGGCAGCTTTGGCCGTTCTCCAGGAGCTAACCTCACGCAATCTGCCCGCCCGAGCCGGAGAGATGGGTCAAAAGCTCCAGCGTGCACTAGAAGACGCTTTTGGTCAGCATCCCAATGTCGGGGATATTCGAGGCCGGGGCTTGTTCCGGGGGATCGAGCTGGTCGCTGATCAGGGCAGCAAGCGTCCATTTGACCCGGCGAATGGACTGGCTGGAAAGATCAAACAGGCCGCATTTGCCGAGGGTCTGATCTGCTACCCTATGGCTGGTACTCGCGATGGACGTGTGGGGGACCACATTCTTCTGGCGCCGCCCTTTGTCATTGAAGACACACAAATCGAGGAATTAACCTGGAAGCTGGGCAAAGCGATTTCGACCGTGCTATAACACCCTTGTGAACTGACTTTTCTTTTTAACTCAATAAAGTATTAGTCAAATTTTTTTATTGGGGCGAGTGTAATGGTTAACGATATTTGGGTGAGTTTTCGAAGTCTTCCAACATGGGTTCAGATTTGGGTTCTCGTAGTTTTAATCCCGGTTAACCTTGCACCTTTGGCTTTTATGGATCAACCACACGGTGAGTTAATCGCCGTCTTGGCAGTAACCGGTATGGCTCTGAATATTCCGATCATGCTAGCTGCCCGAGGGATGAGCAAGGCGATGGCTTTACCGCACCTGTTGTGCTGGGGGCCTTTGGTGATTGTCATTGCGATGGTGTTGTCCGCAGATTCGGCGCTTTCGCCTGAATACGCCGGTTTCCTGACGTTGCTTCTTATCATTGATACGATATCGCTGGGCTTTGACCTGCACGATTCATTCCACTGGGTAAAAGCCAGATCGCAAAACAAAAGCCCCCTTTAAAAAAGGAGGCTTCTTCAGGGTTCACACGGTCCTAATTACTTCTGAGGAAGCGGCCCGATCATCATGATCATCTGACGACCTTCCATCTTGGGCATGTTTTCGACCTTGCCCAGTTCCTTGATGTCCTCGGCGACACGTTCCAGCAATTCGCGCCCCAGGTTCTGGTGCGCCATCTCACGGCCACGGAACCGCAGAGTGACTTTGACCTTGTCGCCTTTTTCCAGAAACTTGAAAACGTTCTTCATTTTGACGTCATAGTCATGCGTGTCGGTGTTGGGGCGGAATTTGACCTCTTTCACCTCGATGACTTTTTGTTTTTTGCGCGCCTCGGCTTCGCGTTTTTGCGTCTCGTACTTAAACTTGCCAAAATCCATGATCTTGCAGACCGGCGGGTTCGCATTAGGCGAAATCTCGACCAGGTCAAGGCCCGCATCTGCGGCAAGTTGCATGGCTTTGGCGGGATGAACCACCCCGACGTTATCGCCGTCAGCGCCAATCAGGCGGATTTCGGGGGCACGGATTTTTTCATTGACGCGCGGGCCGGTATCTCTCTGAGGCGGCGCGTTGTGAGGTCTGCGAGCTATGGGTTCATTCCTTTGATGATTGCAGAAATTCGAGCCCGAAATTTAGACCGCCCGGCGCGCTGATTCAAGCGTGATCCGCGCCGAAAAGGCCGAATTTCTTAGGTATCACAGCAGCTTTATGCGCCGACCACAGTCATTCCTGTGCCCGGCGCGGTCAGTTTAGCCCACAAAGGCTTTTTCGATCACGAATTCCTTGGGCTCGGAATTTGCGCCTTCGCGCAGGCCGAACTCCTCCAGAATCTCTTTGATATCCAGATTGAAAGCCAGCGACCCGCAGACCATGCCGCGATCGGTTTCCGGCTTAATGCCACCTTCGATGCCCAGATCAGCAAAGACAGTGCCGTCTTTCAGCAGGTCGGTGATGCGGCCCATCTTGGGGCTCTCTTCCCGAGTGGTGGTCGGGTAATAGCGGATCTTGTCGGCGAAACCTTCGCCCATCAACTCGGCCAGCATCTCGTCCTGACGGATGTTTTCGATCAGTTGGCGACCATATTCCAGCTCGGCCACTTCGCGGCAGGTATGGGTGATGATGACCTCATCGTAATCCTCATAGGTCTGCGGCTCGCGCAACAGCGAGGCGAAGGGGGCAAAGCCGGTGCCAGTGGCAAAGAACCACAGACGTTTGCCCGGAAGCAGAGCGTCATGGACCAGCGTACCAACGGGCTTGGGCCGCAGGATGATTTGGTCGCCGGGTTTGATGTGCTGCAGCTTCGACGTCAGCGGGCCGTCCTGCACCTTGATCGAATAGAACTCAAGTTCTTCGTCCCAGGACGGCGATGCAATGGAATATGCGCGCAGCAAAGGTTTCCCATTGTCGCCCAGCAAGCCGATCATCACAAACTCGCCCGAGCGGAAACGCAGCGAGGCAGGGCGCGAAACCTTGAAGGAAAACAGGCTGTCGGTCCAATGTTTGACGTCGGTTACGGTCTGCGCGTCCGGCAGAACGGGGGCCTTTACGGCGGTTGCTTCGGTCACGGGCTTCATCTCTGTCATCGTTTCACTGCCGGTTGGGTAAACCGACATCTCCGTTTAATCTTTGATCCAAGTCAGGAAAAGGGGGCAGTTGCCCCAACGTCGAACTGACTGACGTAAAGTTCAGTTATCCCCGCAGGCGGGATTGATAATTGTTGTCCTGCCAGTTGGCGCGGGCCAGCCATTGATCTTCGGGCTGACGATGCGCCAAAGCCTGGTCGATCTCGACTTCGTCGAAGCCGCTGCGACGGGCCATCGCAAACTGATCGGCCAACACATGGCCGCGCGCGCGCAAACGCCCGGTATAGCCTTTCAGGCGCAGGACGCGGGCAATGGTGAAACCACGCCCATCGGCCGAGGACGGAAAGTCCACGCGCACCATTCTGGCGCTGCCGAGGCGGTCATACAGTTCATCCGGGTCGGTGTCCGAAGCCACATCCAGCGCAACCACGTCATTGGCGGCGTCTTCCAGTGTGACAAACCCATCGGTCCAGTCGTCGGGGGCAAAGCCCTCATCGGTTACGATTACGTTCATGTTGTTTCTCCGGCGCGCACCATCTTGCCATCGACAAAATGGATGCCGCATTCTTCCTTGTTCTGGTCGCGCCAGCGTCCGGCGCGGGGGTCTTCGCCTTCTTTGACCGGCGAGGTGCAGGGCGCACAACCGATCGAGGGATATCCTTTGGCCACCAGCGGATGCCGGGGCAGGTTGTTTTCTTCCATATAGGCGCGCACGTCCTCGGGCGCCCAATGGGCCAGCGGGTTGACCTTGATCCGACCGGTGCCGTCCTCGACCTCAAAGAAGTCAAGCGCGGCGCGGGTGCCGGATTGGAACCGCTTGCGCCCTGTGATCCAGCCACAATAGCCCGTCAGGGCCTTTTGCAGCGGGAAGGTCTTGCGCAGGTTGCAACACGCATCCGTATCGCGCAGGCGCAACGCACCATAGGGATCTTCGCGCTGCACATCCTCGTCCTCGGCGCGGATGATTTGCACGTTCTTCAGCCCCAGACGTTCGCTGACCTCCTGCTGGTATTCCAGCGTTTCGGTAAACAGCATCTGGGTGTCCACAAACAACACCGGGGTCATCTTGTCGATCACCGCCGCCATGTGCAGCAAGACAACCGACTCGGCCCCGAAGCTGGACACCAGGGCAAGGTCTTCAATCTGTTCGATGGCACCATGCATCACGTCATGCGCGCTGTGGTGCCGGAACCGGGCGTTCAGCGCCTCGACCTTTTCGGTCAGCTCGCTGCGGTCTTTGCCCAGTTCCGTCTGGATCAGATCAAGCGGCATTCGCCTGAGCCTCGGGGTACAGAGCTGCCTTGAACGGAGCCATGCCGACACGACGATAGGTCTGCAGGAACTCTTCTTCGGGGCTGTCGCGCTGTTCCAGATAGGTGTTCACGATCCGCTCGACCGCCGGCACGATCTCATCATAGGCAAAGCCCGGACCGGTGCGGTCGCCGATGGCTGCCGTCTCAGAGCCGTCACCGCCCAGAGTGATCTGGTAGTTCTCGACGCCTGCGCGATCCAGACCCAGAATGCCGATATGGCCCACGTGGTGATGCCCACAAGCGTTGATGCAGCCCGAGATCTTGATCTTCAGGTGGCCGATATCATGCTCGAGCTTCAGATCGTCGAACCGGGTCGCGATTTCTTGCGCAACCGGGATCGAGCGTGCTGTGGCCAGCGCGCAGTAATCCATGCCGGGGCAGGCGATGATGTCGCTGATCAGGCCGATATTGGCGGTCGCCAGTTCGTATTCCTTCAGTTTGGCGTGAATCGCGGGCAGGTCCGATTTGTGGACATGCGGCAGGATCACGTTCTGCTCGTGGCTGATGCGCAGCTCGTCATAAGCGAACTCTTCGGCCAGATCGGCCATCACGCGCATCTGTTCTGCGGTTGCATCACCCGGCGTTGCGCCGTGTTTCTTGATCGAGATCGTGACAATCGCGTGGTCCGCGTCCTTATGCGGCGCGATGTTGGTGTCGACCCACGAACGGAACACCGGATCGTTGGTGTATGCACTTTCAAACGACGCGACCGAGCCCTGACGGAAATCAGGCGCGGCAAAGTGGCCCTTGATCTCGTCCAACAGGGCCATGTCGGCACCTTTGAACTGCGGGCGAACCTGCAGGAAGCGCTCGTTGACCTTGGCGCGGATGGTGTCGATGCCGTTTTCATGAACGGTGATCTTGATGCGCGCTTTGTATTTGTTGTCCCGGCGGCCGATCTGGTTCCAGACGGACACAGTGGCTTCCAGATAGGCCAGCAGATCGTCAAAGGCGACGAAGTCGGACAGTTCTTTGCCGATCATCGGCGTGCGGCCCAGACCGCCACCCACGATCACGCGGGCACCCAGAACGCCGTCACGTTCAACCAGTTGCAGGCCGATATCGTGTGCCTTGATCACGGCGCGGTCGTTTTCGCTGCCGGTGATGGCGATCTTGAACTTACGCGGCATGAACTGGAATTCCGGGTGGTCGGTGGACCACTGGCGCAGCAGCTCGGCATAGGGGCGGGGATCGGCGATCTCATCCGCAGCGGCACCGGCGAAATGGTCCGCAGTCACGTTGCGGATGGTGTTGCCCGAGGTCTGGATGGCGTGCATGCCAACCTCGGCCAGCGCGTCCAGCATATCCGGCACGTCGTTCAGCTTGGGCCAGTTATACTGGATGTTCTGGCGGGTGGTGAAATGGCCATAGCCCTTGTCCCACTTCTCGGCCAGCAGGGCCAGTTGGCGCATCTGTGCGCTGGACAGCGTGCCATAGGGAATGGCGACGCGCAGCATATAAGCGTGCAGCTGCAGATACAGGCCGTTCATCAGGCGCAGGGGTTTGAACTCATCCTCGGTCAGCGAGCCGTCGATGCGACGCTCAACCTGAGCACGGAACTGCTTGTTACGTTCTGCCAAAAATGCTGTGTCGAACTCGGAGTAGCGATACATGATTAGCTGTCCTTAGTTGCAGCCCCGATACCTTGGGGCCTTTTTGGGGAGAGAGGGCCAGAGATCAGGCCCGGGGCTGCGTTGTGGTTTCCTGCTTGCCGTGGGCATAGTTGGACGGGCCGGTGCGGCGGAAGTCTTCACGGAAATGGGTGGGTTCGGGGCCGTTTTCACCAGCCACGGCATCGGCCAAATAGGCTCCGACAATCTTGTTTGCCTGACGCGCGGCATCCAGCAGACGGACCTGTGCGTGGGCTTCGTCGGTGATCAGCTCGGCTTCGGCCAGATCACGCGACCAGCGGTCATCCTCGGTCAGGTAGATCACGTCGCCTTCCAGCAAGTCATTTGCGGTGACGATTTTGGGGGTAAAAGCGCGGGCCATCAGGCGTGCTCCTTATTGAATTCGGTCAGGGCCTGGGCCGCGTGGCGCGGTTCAAGGCCGATAAATGTCAGGGTGGGGCCGTCCATTTCGGCGGCGGCCAGATCGGCGGGCAGACGATCCAGATTGGTGGCCAGAATGCACTGATCCGGGCGCGAGGCGTTCTCGACCAGCGTGACCGGCGTTTCCCGATCCGCGCCGTGCATGATCAGGCGGCCCTGAATGAAGCGCGCGGATTTCTTACCCATATAGATCGCGGCAACGGCACCCTTGCGGGCCAGTTCGGCCCAGTCGTGATCGGCAAAACCCTTCATGTCGTGGCCCGTCAAGAACCGGATCGAGGAATTTCGGCCACGCCGGGTCAGGCTTTGTCCGATCCCAGCAACAGCTGCGGACGCCGCAGTAATACCGGGGATGATGGTCCATGTGATGCCCGAGGCTTCTACGGCCTCGATCTCTTCGTCCAGACGCCCAAAAACGGTGGGGTCACCGGATTTCAACCGGACGACGTGCTGTCCGTTCAGCGCATGTTCCACCAATAGTGCGTCGATATCCTGCTGCTTCCACGAGGGGCCGAACCCGGCTTTGCCAACATCAACCAGAACGGCAGTCTTGCCGGCCAATTCCAGAACTTCGGCACTTATCAAGCGATCATGCAAAACCACATCCGCGCATTCAAATGCACGCAACGCCTTGAGCGTCAGCAATTCAGGATCGCCCGGACCCGCGCCGACAAAGTCGACATGTCCTGCTCCGTTATGTGAATGCGCGTTCTGCATGTTTGGTTCCGGTTCGTTTGACTTGACCTGCAATATAGGAAATATTCCCGGTATTGCGCCATATGGGTGCATAAATAAGAACAAATGTTCTTTCAACAGCGCGTTGGAGAACGTGAGTTTCGAAACAAAGGAAAAATTGGGATGTCGGTGCGAATTGACGACACAGATCGGAAAATTCTGGTTGAGCTGCAGCGCGATGCCAGCCAATCACTGGACGAAATTGCCGCGCGTGTTGGCAGTTCGAAGACCCCGGTCTGGAACCGAATCCGCAAGCTGAAGGGGGCCGGTGTGATCGGTCAACAGACCGTCTTGCTGGATGCCGAGGCACTGGGTTTTGAAGCGACGTTCTTCGTTCTTATACGCACGTCCGAACACGAAGCAGACTGGCAGCGCAAATTCCTTAAGGCCCTTCGCGACCGTCCCGAGGTGCAAGAGGCGCATCGTTTGGCGGGAGACATTGACTACATCCTCAAGGTTCGGGTCAAAAATGCGCGGGCTTACGACGAATTCTACCAAACGCTGATCTCGGAAGTGCGGGTTCACAATGTGACCGCACTGCTGTCCATGGAAGAGATCAAATCGACCACAATGCTGCCGCTGAACGCTCTGGTCGCAGAATAATCCGTCAGGTCGTGACCATCAGGCGGGTCAGCCCGTGAAAGTGGTACGTGTTGGAATAGCCCGGATCGCCCTCCACGCGCAGGGACGGGCAATGATCAAATAGGGTTTTGAGGGCGATGCGCATCTCGAGACGCGCCAGTGGCGCGCCCACACAGAAATGCAGCCCTGCGCCAAAGCTGGTATTTGTTACGACGTCTCGGCTGGGTAAGAACTGATTTGGGTCAGCCCAAACGGAAGGATCGCGGTTTGCAGCGCCAAGCAACAAGGCGACCTCATCGCCGCGTTTGAAGCCGTGGCCGAAAAGATCAACCTGTTCATAGGCGTAGCGTGTGAACATGTGTAAGGGCGGGTCATATCTGAGGATCTCTTCAACGGTGCCGTCAATCCGGTTCTCATCCAATACGTCTGGCCTCGTTCCAGTCTGAAGCAGCGTCTTCACACCATTTCCCAACGCATGAACCGTCGCCTCATGTCCGGCATTCAACAAAAGCACACAAGTCGCAATCAATTCGTCCCGCGATAGCTTTTCGCCGTCTTCCTCGGCTGCGATCAGCTTTGTGATCAGATCTGGACCCGGCTCGACGCGGCGCAGGTCGATATAGTTGCTTAGGAACTCAGTGAACTGCGCTGATGCCTGCGCCGCCCGGTCTTCGGTCTGGCGGGTTCGGTTTGCCTGGTACATCGCGACCATATCGTGGGACCATTGCAGAAGGTCAGGGGCCATATGCTCGGGTACGCCCAGCAACCGGCAAATGGTGATCACCGGTACCTGCGTGCAATATGTCTGCAGCAGATCGAACGGTTCGTCGGGAAATTCGTGGATAAGGTCGCGGCACAGTTGTTCGATGTCTGGGGTCATCGCGGCAATAGAGCGGGACGTAAACGCCCTAATGACCAGACTACGCAATCGCGTGTGGCGCGGAGGTTCCAGTTCGAGAAGAGAATGATCCTCGATCGCCTGCCAAGCTGCCAGATGATCGGGGCCGGGGGTTTGCAATTCGGTTGGCTTCTCGCGTCCAAATCGCCGATCTTTCAGTAGTGTCTGAACGGCTCTGTGCGATACTGCGGCAACCTTGTTGTAGTCTTCCCAGAAAAACAGGTCTCCGAACCTGCGCGCATGGTCATAAAAAGGATAGGGGTCCTGAACGAATGCGGGATCAACCGGCGACTGCGAGATTTTCTTCATGCCGCGCAGACTTGCCATAGGCCGCGCTGAATGCAAGACCCTAGGATATGCACAGAGCATTCGTCGTCATAGGTTTTCTGTTCTCGGTCGCGCTGCTGTCGGCGGGCGTCTGGTCATACGGGTTCAGGCAGGCGTTGTCGCAGCTTAGCGAGAAGGCCGAGGCCGATTTGGAACTGGCCGCGGACCGGTTAAGCACTCAGATGCAGGTCTATCAGGAATTGGCCGTTCTGATGGCGGGCCATCCTGCGCTGGCTACGCTGGACACACCCTCACAACGTCAGGCGGCACAAGCCATGTTGCTGGACGTGGCCGATAAGACAGCTGCCGTAAACATGTTATATCTGGACCGCAATGGTCAGGTTCTGACCGCTGCACAGCCGATCGCACAGGACAGTCTGGCGGGTCACCCCGCGTTCGAACGCGCATTGCAGGGCGCTTTGGGAAGTGCGCACGGGGTCCTTCCTGAAAGCGGTGCGCGCATTTATTCTTACGCAGCACCGACATTTGATGCATTGGGTCGGGTGCAAGGGGCCTTGATGGTCGTCGCCGATGTTCAGGATGTCGAACAAACATGGCGCGGCAGTACCGAGGCCGTTTTCTTTGTGGATTCCGACGGGGTGGTTTTTATCTCGAACCGGTCCGACCTTCTGTTCTGGTATCGGTCCGAGGGTCAGCAGGGCCTGTCCCCGCCAGAAGGGGATGCGACCGATTTCGCCTCGACCATGATCGGTGGGCACGAGCTTTGGCGATTGGGGTGGGGCAGGTATCTGCCAGAACGTGCGCTGCACCTGACGCTTGATTTGCCTGTGATCGACATGACGGCCGAGGTTTTGGTCGATGTGGCTCCGGCGCGGCGTTTGGCGGGGCTGCAGGCTGCCGCGGTAGCTGCGATCTGTTTTGCTTTTGGCGCATTGTTGTTCCTGGCGACAGAGCGGCGCAGGACGCTGGCGCAGGCCAATGTCGTTCTGGAAAGTCGTGTTGCGCAGCGAACCCGTGCTCTGACGGCCGCCAACACTGCTCTCAAGCGCGAAGTTCATGAACGGCAAGAGGCTGAAACCGCATTAAAGAAAGCCCAGGCCGAGCTGATACAGGCCGGAAAACTAAGCGCATTGGGGCAGATGTCCGCCGGGATCAGCCACGAACTGAATCAGCCGCTCATGGCGATCCAGCAATTTGCCGATAATGGCACTGCATTTCTGTCGCGTGGGCGCGAGGGGCGGGCGGCTGAAAATCTGACCCGCATTTCGGACATGGCGGCGCGGATGGCGCGTATCATCAAAAATCTTCGGGCCTTTGCCCGAAACGAAAGTGAACCTATGGGTAAGGTCGACTTGGTTCAGGTGATCGAAACGGCTGTCGAACTGACCGATGCGCGCCTGCGGTCCGAAGGGGTCGAACTGGAATGGCAGCCGCCTTCTGGTCCTGTTTTTGCTTGGGGCGGCGAGGTGCGGCTGGTTCAGGTGTTTGTGAACCTGATCAACAACGCCGCCGATGCCATGAGCCAGCAGGATGACAAGTTGATCCATATTGCGATCGAGACGGGTGATAAATTGGCGGTCACGGTGCGCGATATCGGCCCAGGTATCGAAAACACTGAAAAACTGTTCGAGCCGTTCTATACCACCAAGGCCGTGGGATCGTCCGAGGGGATGGGGTTGGGCCTTTCGATCTCTTACGGGTTGGTCCAGAGTTTTGGTGGTAACATCCGTGGAACAAACGCGCAGACCGGTGCGATGTTCACGGTCGAGCTTGAGTATTACCGGGAAGATGAGGTCGCATGACACGAAAGGTCCTTTTGGTCGATGACGATGCGGCGGTGCGCGAGGCTTTGGCCCAAACGCTGGAGCTGGCGGATTACGCGCCCGTGACTGCTGGGTCTTTCGTAGCCGCCAAGGATCACATTCGGGCTGACTTTGCGGGCGTTATCGTGTCGGACATCAGGATGCCCGGACGTGACGGGTTTCACCTGTTGAACTACGCGCGTGAGGTTGATGCCGATCTGCCGGTTATCTTGTTGACTGGCGAAGGTGATGTCCCCATGGCCGTTCGTGCGATGGGGACAGGTGCATTTGATTTTCTCGAAAAACCATGCGCTGCCTCGGACTTGCTCGAAGTTCTGGAGCGCGCACAGGCGGCGCGGCGACACGTTCTGGAACAGCGTGCCTTGAAACATGAATTGGAAAAAGGAGATCCAGCCGCGCGGCTTCTGTTTGGCCTGTCTGCGCAAGCCGAGCGGCTTAGGGAACGGGTTCGTACGGTTGCCCGGACAGGGGTAGAGGTTCTGGTGACCGGCCCCGCAGGCAGCGGTATTTCCAAGGTGGCTGAAGTGGTGCATTTGATGTCCCCGCAATCGCAAGGCCCATTTGTCAAACGCCCTGCATCGGGGTTGACGGTACGAGAGTTGCGACATGTTTGCGAGGACGCCGCTGGGGGCTCATTATTTTTGGATGAGATTTCGGCGATGCCGACTGAAACCCAGTACGCCGCACTTGAAATCGTCGAGCAAGGGGTCGGCGCGCGTATCATCGCCGGAACCACTGCTGATCTCGCGCGCTTGTCTGATGGTGGACAGTTTCATGCCGATCTTTTCTATCGTTTGGACGTGATGCGGGTTCGGATACCGTCGCTTGCTGAACGCCCCGAGGATATTCCGGTGATCTTTCGCCACTATGTTGCACAAGCGGCCGAACAGGCCGGGATTGCTGCACCGGATATCACGTCGGAACATTTGGCGTCATTGATGACGCAGGACTGGCCGGGCAATGCACGGTCCCTGATGTCAGCGGCCATGCGGTTTGTTCTTGGGATGCCGGACGAGGTCGCTTCGGCCGCAGAACTGGGGCTGAGTGAGCAGATGGCCCAAGTCGAACGTTCGCTTTTGATTGCGTCTTTGGGGCGCCACAATGGCAAGGCCTCGGACGCGGCCAAAGCGCTAAAACTGCCGCGCAAGACCTTCTACGACAAACTAGCGCGTTATGGCATTCGCCCCGAGGATTACCGAAGGTAGGGTCTCCCGCCGCATTTCACTGCATTTTCATGCAATTCAAGGCGTTGGGCGTGGCAGTCCGCTGGTGCGGACTGCGGTGGCGCAGGTGTTGTCGGGTGATTCCAACTGTACGATTCGAAATATGTGCGAAAATCCGCACAAAGGCAGATTTCCTTGTGTGGAATTTCGCACGTAGTCCAGGTTGGTTCACGGCAGACTTAGTTGAAACGCTGATACATACAATAAAAACAGAGACTTAAAACGAATCTCACGCATCCCCAACAAAAAGTTGAGTGGTGGCAGGCGATTCGGTTCACTGCCCGGCATAAGGCGCCTTGGCGGCGCTCTTGAGAAGTTTCTGAGAAGTCTGGGAGGAAAAGACAGATGAAATTCCTGACAACAGCCGCGACAGCAGTTGCTCTTACCGTGACGGCAACTGCCGGTATGGCAGCGTGTGACGATGGTGAGATCGTGGTGAAGTTCGCCCACGTGACGAACACCGACAAGCATCCTAAAGGTATTGCAGCATCGCTGCTGGAACAGCGTGTGAATGACGAAATGAATGGCGTCATGTGTGTAGAGGTGTTCCCCAACTCGACCCTTTATAATGACGACAAGGTCCTTGAGGCTATGTTGCAGGGCGATGTTCAACTGGCTGCGCCGTCTCTGTCCAAGTTTGAAAAATTCACCAAGCAATTCCGGCTGTTCGACCTGCCGTTCATGTTCAAGAACATCGAAGCAGTGGATGCGTTCCAAGCCTCGGCTGATGGTCAGGCCATGAAGGACAGCATGCAGCGCCGCGGCCTGCAGGGATTGGCGTTCTGGCACAATGGCATGAAGCAGATGTCCGCCAACAAGCCGCTGGTTGAGCCCACAGATGCGGATGGCCTGAAGTTCCGCGTTCAGTCGTCGGACGTACTGGTCGCGCAAATGGAAGCGATCGGTGGTAGTCCGCAGAAGATGGCGTTCTCGGAAGTCTATGGCGCACTGCAACAGGGTGTTGTGGACGGTCAGGAAAACACCTGGTCGAACATCTACGGCAAGAAGTTCTTCGAAGTGCAGGACGGTATCACCGAAACCAACCACGGCATCATCGACTATCTGGTCGTGACCTCGGTGGACTGGCTGGACAGCCTTGACCCCGAAGTGCGCGATCAGTTCCTGACGATCCTGGGTGAAGTCACCGAAACGCGTAACAAAGAAGCCTTTGCGGTCAACGAAGCGGCCAAGCAGTCGGTTATCGACGCTGGTGGCACCATCCGTGAATTGAACGCTGAACAGCGTCAGGCTTGGGTCGATGCCATGAAGCCCGTTTGGGACAAATTCGCCGGTGATGTAGGCCAGGACAAAATCGACGCCGCTCAGGCGATCAACGCCGGGTTCTGATCCGGATCGCCGCGCGTCGGGGGACTGGGGAGTTATCGACGCGCAGGCCGGGCGGGCCGTATCAGGCCCGCCCCAATCAATCATCCTAAAAATGTGGGGACAGAGAGATGTCTGGTGCGAATCCCGGCCAAGGCGGGCTGATCGACCATATCGAGGAAACCCTGATCGCGGTGTTGCTTGGCCTGATGACGGCTGTGACGTTTGCCAACGTGATCGCGCGGTTTGCCTTTAATTCCAATATCCTGTGGGCACTGGAAATGACCGTGTTCATGTTCGGGTGGCTGGTGCTGCTTGGCGCGTCTTATGCGGTTAAGAAACATGCGCATCTGGGCGTTGATGCTATCCTGAACATGCTGTCACCTGCACCGCGCCGTGTGCTGGCTCTGATCGCGGTGGCTTGCTGTCTGGTCTTTTCGTTGCTGTTGCTGAAGGGGTCGTATGACTACTGGTCTGTGTTTGCGGATCTGCCACCCACGTCGGGGCGCTGGTTCCCGACCGGGTTTGATACCGGGGCGCGCAGTCAGAGTTTTTATGAGGTTGACGATATTCCGATGGTCGCGCCGCTGCGCTTTCTGGAAGACCTGATCAACTATGGTGAAGGGTACGAGAAAATCCCAAAGGTCATTCCGTATCTGGTGCTGCCCGTATCGATGCTGTTGCTGGTGATCCGGTTTACGCAAGCCGCCATTCAAATCTGGCGCGGAGAGGCCGACCGCCTTGTCGCCAGCCACGAAGTCGAGGACGAGATCGAAGAAGTCCGCGCACAACAAGGGGTGCATGACTAATGGACGTCGTTCTTCTTTTCTCAATGGTCATTGGCCTGCTGCTGATCGGTGTTCCGATTGCGGTGGCGCTTGGCCTCAGTTCGACCCTGTTCCTGCTTATCTATTCCGATAGTTCGTTGGCCTCGGTCGCAGGCACGCTGTTCGAGGCGTTCGAGGGCCACTTTACCCTGCTGGCGATCCCGTTCTTTATCCTCGCCTCGTCCTTCATGACGACAGGCGGCGTGGCGCGGCGGATCATCCGCTTCTCGATTGCCTGTGTGGGGCACCTGCCGGGTGGTTTGGCGATTGCGGGCGTGTTTGCCTGTATGTTGTTTGCGGCGCTGTCGGGGTCGTCCCCGGCGACCGTGGTCGCTATCGGCTCCATCGTGATCGCGGGCATGCGTCAGGTGGGGTATTCCAAGGAATTCGCTGCCGGTGTGATCTGTAACGCCGGTACGTTGGGCATCCTGATCCCGCCGTCGATCGTGATGGTTGTGTACGCGGCGGCTGTTGAGGTGTCCGTCGGGCGCATGTTCCTTGCAGGCGTTATTCCAGGCCTGATGGCGGGTCTGATGCTGATGATCACCATCTATGTCATGGCCAAGGTCAAGAACCTGCCCAAAGGCGATTGGAAAGGGTGGGGCGAGATCTTTGCCTCGGCGCGCGAAGCCGGATGGGGCTTGTTCCTGATCGTCATCATTCTGGGTGGTATCTATGGCGGTATCTTTACACCGACCGAGGCGGCAGCCGTCGCTGCGGTGTACTCTTTCCTGATTGCCAGCTTTGTTTACAAAGATATGGGGCCGCTCAGCACCGAAGAGGGTCAGCAGAACCTGCCTTTGATCAAAAAGCCTTATGCGCTGGTAACCGCGTTCTTTCACCCGGACACCAAGCATACGCTGTTCGAGGCCGGCAAGCTGACTGTCACGCTGCTGTTCGTGATCGCCAACGCGCTGATCCTGAAACACGTTCTGACGGACGAGCAGGTGCCACAGCACATCGCCAGCGCCATGTTGTCGGCAGGTTTGGGTCCGGTGACGTTCCTGATCGTGGTGAACGTGATCCTTCTGATTGGAGGTCAGTTCATGGAGCCCTCGGGCCTGCTGGTCATCGTCGCGCCGTTGGTGTTCCCGATTGCCATCGAGCTGGGCATCGACCCGATCCATCTGGGTATCATCATGGTGGTCAACATGGAGATCGGGATGATCACACCTCCGGTCGGGCTGAACCTGTTCGTGACCTCGGGCGTGGCCGGAATGCCGATGATGAGCGTTGTGAAAGCGGCGTTGCCGTTCCTGGCCGTGCTGTTCGTCTTCTTGATCATGGTGACGTACATACCGTGGATATCGACGTTCCTGCCCAACACCTTCATGGGGCCAGAGATCATAACGAACTAAAGAAAAAGGCCGGATCCTCTAGGGTCCGGCCTTTCTTCTTACGCGCTGTATTTCTGCAGATACGTCTCAACCCAGCCAATGCTGCCAAAGCCACGGCGGCGCTTGGTCCCCCATTCCCCGACATTCTGCCCGACCAGTTCATGCGCTTTCGGGTTTCCGTTGAAGATCACGATTTTAGGACGTTTTGGCAGGTTGCGGTACTTACGGAAAATCAGACTGAGCGGCCAATAGGGGACTAGGTGTATTATACCGATACACCAATCCTTCGGGTAGCACCGACGCCGCCACGCCCGCCCCGAGATATAGTCCTGATCATTCTTGTAAGCCTTCAGGTCGCGGGGTGCGTCAAAGTCATCATACAGGTGGAACTGCTGCTTGGGTATAAATCCGACCACAGAAGAATTCCCGCGCGTGACCAGGTTCATAAGCCCCGGAACACGATCCCAGAACGCTGCAGGTATCGCACGCCACACAAAGGCACGAAACTTAGGCATAAGGTAAAGCCCGCCGCGTTCACGTACGCGGTGCAACAAGGGCGTGAGTTCACCGGTTACCAAGAGATCGAGGTCAAGGAACAGCGCTGTTTCATAGCCTTGCACAACCCGTCTGTCGAACATAAGCAACTTGGGCCATTTGCCGTGAACCCATTCCGACTGATCCAATTGGGGAAAGGACAGGGCGTGCGTCTTGATGGCGGGATCAAGCCCGGTGGTGTCATCTGTGATACAAATGAAGTCATGGTCTACGGGCAAATGATCCCGGACAGCCGCGAACAGCATGTTGACATCATGCGCACTGAACGGCGTGCCCCATTTCATGCACAGGACACAGGCTTTGCCAGAGGTTTCCGTCATCAGGTTTCCATCCGTTTTGTTGCGGCCACCGCGCGTTTACGTGTTCGCGGTGAAAAAATGCGATTTCTGCATCTTTAGAAGCGGGATGTGACGGGCAGGCTGCAGTTTTGTGACAGAAATACTCTTGAATGAAGGGTTTTTAGTGCCCAGGTTAAGGGCCGAGGACGACCTCATCTAATCCTGTGTATCGTTCGGGACGGCTCGAAGATATGAGAGGTGTCCCAATGCCTTGGATTTTTCTTCTGTTCGCCGGTGTTCTCGAGATTGGCTGGGCTGTTGCCATGAAGCAATCTGCCGGTTTCACCCGTCTTTGGCCGACCGCAATTATGGGCGTTTCCATGGTCGCATCGTTCGGACTTTTGGCTTTGGCAATGCGTGATCTGCCACTTGGCACAGCCTACACGATTTGGACCGGAATTGGGGCCATCGGTGCTTTTGCCGTTGGCGTTGTGTTTCTGGGCGAGGCCGTGACAGCCCCGCGCCTTATAGCAGCCGCCCTGATTGTGGCCGGTCTGGTTACCATGAAACTGGCGTAGTCTCAGGCGTTCTGCAATGCGTCGATAATGCCGGAAAAGTCGTCAGCCTTCAGGCTGGCGCCACCTACTAAGGCACCATCCACGTTGGATACGGCAAAGATATCCGCCGCATTGCCGGGCTTGACCGACCCGCCGTAAAGCAACCGGACGGACCGCCCCACGCCTTCGCCAAACCGCCGTTCTAGACGCGTGCGGATAAAGTCGTGGACTTCTCCGATTTCGTCCAATGTGGGAACTTTTCCGGTGCCGATGGCCCAAATGGGTTCATAAGCCACGATCAGGTTCTCGCCGGTGGATTGGTCCGGGATCGAGCCCGACATCTGGCCGCCAATGATGTCCAGCGTGTTGGCCGCTTCGCGCTGTTCAAGGCTTTCACCGACGCAGATGATGGCCTTTAAGCCAGCATCCATCACCGCACGCGCTTTGGCTCGAACATCTTCGTTCTGTTCGGCGTGATCTTCGCGCCGTTCAGAGTGGCCAAGGATCACCATTGATGCCCCGGCATCCATCAGCATCTGGGCGCTTATGTCGCCAGTATGTGCACCGGATGACGCGGCATGACAGTCCTGACCGCCGACCATGATCCCGACATCACCGACCGTTTGCGCAGCCCGGTGTATCAACGTTGCGGGTGGACAAATCAGCACATCAACTGATGGGGAAGGGTAGGTCCTTGACAGCGCCTCCAACTCGGCTAAATCCGCAGCCGTTCCGTTCATCTTCCAATTCCCTGCCGCAAGCTTGCGCCGCATCTTAGGATCTCCCATTTAAGCTATTGTTTGCACATCGGATAGCACCGTGCGGACACACTGACAATTCTGGTTGCGGATTAGCTGCCAAAACGGCACAACTCCCGCGTAATTTCCGAGGCCCCCATGATCAACAACCTGGACCTAGAAAAACTGGACCGACGCGAGCCCGATGAGTTGGCCTGCTTGCTGCACGCAATCGGTGAGGTAGGTTTCCTGACTGTGTCCAATACAGGCTTGGATGCATCGCGGTGCACGGCGGTTATTGAAGCCTATCGGCAGTTCTTTCACTTGCCCGAAGCCCAGAAAGCGCGCGTTGATATGGCAAAGACGGGGGCAAACCGAGGGTGGGGCGCTTCGCAGTCCGAGCAGGTTGACCCGAATGCCAACCCCGACTTTAAAGAGGTTTTCGACTGCGGATACGAACTACCAGCTGGAAACCCCTATGCAGCCAAGAACCTGAGCGTTTATGCGCCGAACCAATGGCCCGAGGCGCCGGCCGGCTTCCAAGATACCATCCAGACTTACTACAGCGACGCCAGTGCAGTCGCGATGCGCGTTCTAAGGGCAATCGCTGTGGCCCTGGGGCGAGATGCAGCCAGCTTCGACAGCGCATTTGAAACGCCCATGGCCTTGCTGCGCGGCAATTACTACCCTCAGCGCCCCGCCTGGGCAGGGCATCAGGATTTTGGAATCGGCGCACACACTGACTATGGGTGCCTGACACTGTTGGCGACAGATGGTACCGCTGGGCTAGAGGTTCAAATGCCTGATGGAAAATGGGAACCGGCCGAAACCCGGCCCGGAACCTTCATTATCAACTTTGGTGAAATGCTGGAGTTCTGGACCGACGGTCGGGTCAAAGCCACGTTGCACCGGGTGGTAGGAGGGTCTGACGAGCGGATCTCGGTGCCGCTGTTCTTCAATCCGTCCTACGACACAAATGTTGCTCCGCCGAATTCAGACAAGGTTATTCGTGCCGGAGAACACCTCACGACGCGGTTCAACGAAACCTATGTTCACCTGAAAGAAGCGTCTTAACGCTGGGCCGAGAGCGTTTCGTCAAACTTGATCGACTCGCCACAACCGCAGGCATCGACAACGTTAGGGTTGCGGAACTTGAAGCCGGATTCCAGCAGCGAAACCTCATAGTCAATCTCGGTTCCGAACAGAAACATCTGTGCCATAGGGGCGATCATCACCCGTGCGCCATCCTGTTCCACGACCTCGTCATTGGCATCGGCTTCGTCCACGTAGTCCATGGTGTATTCCATGCCTGCGCAGCCACCTTTCTTGACACCGATGCGCAGCCCGGCATGTCCACCCGATTTCATCAGGCTCACAATCTGGGTCGCAGCTTTCGGTGTGATCGTCACCGCTTGTTTGCCGGGAATGCCGAACATAGTGGTCTCCGTTGTCGCGCGTTATCTTCAATTTAGTGCTTAGGCGAAACAGTCTCAAGACATAGCAGCCGTGCTTACCTAACTTTTCCAGTAAGGTTGCCGTCAGACGGAACCCATGCTTGCGTTCAGACAATGGGTCGGCCTAGCCTGCGAACAGGGTATTGCAGCGGACAATGAAAGGTGCGTGGACATGCATAAACTCTCCAAGGTGTTGAAGGCGGGCCTGATTATCCCGATTGCAATAGCGGTCGCAAACGTTGCATCCGCAGCTGTGGACGGCAAGCGGCACCCGGTGAACTGTGCGACGGCCGAAGGTGACTTACGCGCCATCGCAGCAGAAAAGAAACATGCACAGGACCAGCAAGTTGAAAGTGTCGTGTCGATATTGCCCGCAGGTGCGTTGTTGGGGCTGGTGACCGGGACGGAGAAGAAGCGGTTATCAATGCTTTCAGGCGACTATGTCAAAGCGTTGGACGAAAGGGCCGCCGAGATCAGAACAACCTGCAACGTCAAATAAAAAACCGCCCGGTCAGAGGGGCGGTTTTTCGGCAAGATATCAGGTCGTGCTTACATGAAGCCCAACTCTAGACGAGCTTCGTCTGACATCATCTCCATTCCCCAAGGGGGTTCCCAGGTTAGTTCGACATCGACTTCCTTGACGCCCGCAACCGGCTCGACGGCTTCGACGATCCAGCCGGGCATTTCGCCTGCTACCGGGCAACCCGGTGCAGTCAGGGTCATGATCACTTTCACCGCGTTCTCGCCGGAAATGTCGATGGTATAGATCAAACCCAGATCATAGATGTTAACTGGAATTTCAGGGTCATAGACTGACCGGCAAGCCTCGACCACTGCGTCATACAGGGGGTGCTCAATTGTCGAAGGCGCAATCAATGGCGTGCCTTCAAACTGTTCGCTGGGGTGAGTCATTCGTGCCTCGGGTCTGTTTCCTGAGCTTTTATATAGGGAAAGCTATGGGCAGCGTCCAGAGGTGGCGTGGTGCCCAAAGAGGGCACCATTGGGTTCATTCGTTGATGTCGTGCCGAAAGGTCTTCACTTGACCGTGGGGCAGGGCGAACATCCGTCGCAGAACCAGCCATGCTACCAGCGACAATGCAGCAAAGATCAGCAGCAGAACCGGCAGGGATGGAGCCACACCAGGGATGATCAGCAACACCCCAGTGATCGCCGCGCCAATTGCGAAGCCCAGAAAGATGAATCCCGGCAGCACAATCTCGAGGATGCCGAGGGCCAATGCCCCCGCCAACCAAATCCACCATGTCAGCCAGAACGGGTCTGCCATTACTTACCTCCCTTCAGCATCTTAAAGGCATCGCCAAACGCTTCCAATGCATTTGCAGGCACAACGATTGTCTGCGAACCATTGCCAGCGCCCAACGCGTTCAGCGCTTCGACCTGTTTCAACGCCACCTGGTATTGCGCAGCCTCGATACCATTGTCCTGGATGGCCTTGGCCACAACTCCGGTTGCATAAGCTTCGGCTTCAGCTTCAATACGACGAGCTTTGGCGGTTTGCTCGGCCGCATACAGCTCGGCGTCAGCGCTGAGCTCAACTGCGCGTTTTTGGCCTTCGGCCTCGGTGACCTGTGCCCGACGGGCGCGTTCGGCGTTCAACTGCTGCAACATCGCATCGCGCGTCGCCTGATCCAGATTCACATCCAGAATCTCGGCGCGGGTCACTTCGATGCCCCAGTCATCCACGGCAGTTTCCACACTTTCCTGAATGCGGTTGATCAACTGTGCACGGTTCGACTGAACCTCATCCAGGTCCATTTTGCCGATCTCGGCCCGAACGATCCCAGCCACAGTGGTGGCAATCGCGCCATCTACGTCACGGATGCGGTAGACGGTCTTTTCAGGCTCAAGAATTCGGTAAAACACCGAGGTGTCGATTTGCACCAGCACGTTGTCCTTAGTAATCGCGTCTTGCGTCGCATTAGGCAACTGGCGTTCCAGAATGGATATCTTGTGACGTGCAACATCAAGAAACGGAACAATAAAGTTGATACCCGGTCCAAGGACCGAATGCAGGCGGCCAAAGCGTTCAATCACGTATTTTTCCGACTGAGGCACGATCTTTATGCCTTTGAAGATAACAACGACAATCAGAACGGCGCCAAGAACGAAAATGATGTTCGACGAAAGCAATCCTATAATCTGGTCTTCGGTCATATCTGTCCTCTCATTATTGTGTACTATAGTATACATTTGGGGATTGACTTGCCCAGTTTCAAGTCAGGTATGGCGGGTATAGGATTAGATTCAAATCTATGAACGTTCGGATGTAAGGGGGAAATTTCCGAATGTGGCCGCTTTGCATCCCTTGGTGACTGCGCTATCGGGCATGCATGAAACTGATTATCGACACTGATCCCGGCATCGACGACGCCATGGCCATATCTTATGCGGCGGCGGCCTCGGAAATTGATCTATTGGGGCTGACGACCGTTTTCGGCAACACGCATGTTCACCAATCCAGCCGAAATGCGCGTTACCTTTTGCATCGACTGGCTGTAGAAGCACCGGTCGCCGAAGGTGCGCCTTTCGCGATGGGTCGGGCCGATCACGCGCCATCCGAGCGTGTTCACGGTCCCGAAGGCTTTGGTGACTTAACGGATATTCCAGAGGTAGGGACGAACCATTCGCTGGACGCCGCGGCATTCCTTGTGGAAATGGCGAAAGCGCATCGTGGTGAATTGGTGGTCTGTGCCGTGGGACCGCTGACCAACATCGCTGCAGCAATGCGCTTGGACCCCGATTTTTCGCGCAATATCATGCGGTTGGTCATTATGGGTGGGGCCGTGTTTTGCCCAGGTAACATTACCGAACACGCCGAGGCTAACATTTACCACGACGCGGCCGCAGCGGATGAGGTGTTCTCTTCACCTCCGGATACTGTTCTGGTCGGATTGGATGTCACGCTAAAAACTCTTTACGAAACCGCTGATTTCGAAGCGTTGGCGAGACGATCTACGGATATTGGCGGGTTCTTGCGGGATATCTCTCGGTTCTATCTCAATTTCTACAAGGAAATCGGGGGTCTTGAGGGGTGTGGGCTCCACGACTCCACGGCTGTGATCGCCTGTACGCATGATGGGATGTTCGACATGGTTGAGACCGGGGTAAAAGTTACCACAGCTGGCTCTGAAATCGGTGCCACGCGCCCAGACCCCTCTCGCCCGCCAATCCGAGTTTGCCGCGATGTGGATGGGGCAGGGGTTGTGCAGCTGTTTACCGAGCGCGTCGCCTCTCTTCCTTGACGGGTTGCATTGGGCGCGCGGATCGGGCAAACGCTGCCCGGTTCAGCGACCCCGAGGCACCGAATGACCGAACGTTTCTCTTTTGACCTGCAGGCCACCGATGGCAAAGCCAGAACCGGAGTAATCAACACTCCGCGTGGTGAAGTGCGTACTCCGGCCTTCATGCCGGTCGGAACGGCGGCGACGGTCAAGGCGATGATGCCGGAAAGCGTCCGTGCGACGGGTGCGGACATTCTGCTGGGCAACACCTATCACCTGATGTTGCGTCCCACCGCCGAGCGGATCGACCGTTTGGGAGGGTTGCACAAATTCATGAATTGGGATCGTCCGATTTTGACGGATTCGGGCGGCTTTCAGGTCATGTCGCTGGCCGGGCTGCGCAAGTTGACCGAAAAGGGTGTGACGTTCAAATCGCATATTGACGGCTCCAAGCACGAGTTGACGCCGGAACGGTCGATGGAGATTCAGCGGCTTTTGGGCTCGGATATTGTTATGTGCTTTGACGAATGCCCTGCGTTGCCTGCTGACCGAGACCGGATTGCCTCGTCCATGCGGCTGTCGATGCGATGGGCGCAGAGATCCCGTGATGCCTTTGGCGACCGTCCGGGCCATGCGCTGTTCGGCATTCAGCAAGGCGGGCTAGAGCAGGATTTCCGCGAAGAATCTGCCGAAGCGTTGAAGGAAATCGGCTTTGAAGGTTACGCCGTCGGTGGCCTGGCCGTAGGCGAAGGGCAAGAGGCCATGTTCGATGTGCTGGACTTTGCGCCGGATATGCTGCCGGTCGACAAGCCGCGCTACCTCATGGGCGTCGGCAAACCTGATGATATCGTAGGCGCAGTCGCACGCGGTATTGACATGATGGACTGTGTTCTGCCCTCGCGTTCCGGCCGAACAGGGCAGGTGTTTACGCGGTATGGTGTGGTGAACATCAAAAACGCCCGTCACGCCGACGATCCGCGACCGCTGGACGAGCAATGCAAATGCCCGGCTTGCTCGAATTATTCCCGCGCGTATCTTCACCACGTGTTCCGTTCGAACGAGATGATCTCGGGGATGCTGCTCACGTGGCACAATCTGCATTATTTCCAGGATATCATGCAGGGAATGCGCGACGCCATCGCAACTGGAACATTCGAGGCATGGCAGGCCGAGTTCCACGCGCAGCGCGCTCAGGGCGATATTGAACCGATTTGATGCCGCACATTGCGTCAGTTGTGTTAAAATCGGTGGATATTCCGGCGCGGTGCCTTGCAGTCCGAAAAACCTCGGGTCATTCTGGATCACGACATACGGCGATGAGGTTGAAATGGGGTATTTGAACCCCACCTTAATCGTCCAAACAGGAGACGGTCGGGCGTTGCCTTAATAGGGACCAGTACCGTCTTGCCAATGATAAGGATTGAGCATGCAAGAGCCTCTGAATTCCTCATACCCCGTACTTCCGCTGCGCGATATTGTGGTTTTTCCACATATGATCGTGCCGCTGTTCGTGGGTCGGGAAAAATCTGTTCGCGCACTGGAAGAAGTGATGCAGGACGACAAGCAGATTTTGCTGTCCAGCCAGATTGACCCGGGTGACGATGATCCCTCGATTGACGGGATTTACCGGTCGGGTGTGCTGGCCAATGTTTTGCAACTGCTGAAACTGCCCGACGGCACCGTCAAGGTGCTGGTCGAAGGGCAGGCGCGGGTGCAGATCACCGAATTTTTGGAAAACGAAGATTTCTTCGAAGCTCGTGCTGAATATCTGACCGAGATTCCCGGTGACGTGACGACGACCGAGGCGCTGCTGCGCACCGTCGCGGATGAGTTCGAGCGTTACGCCAAAGTCCGCAAGAACATCCCCGAAGAAGCGCTGACCGCCGTTGGTGAAACCACCGAGCCTGCCAAGCTGGCCGACCTGGTTTCGGGCCATCTGGGCATTGAGGTTGAGCAAAAGCAGGAACTGCTTGAGACGCTCTCGGTTAGTGAGCGGCTGGAAAAGGTCTATGGCCTGATGCAGGGCGAGATGTCGGTTCTGCAGGTCGAGAAAAAGATCAAGACCCGCGTCAAATCCCAGATGGAGAAAACGCAGCGCGAATATTACCTGAATGAGCAGATGAAAGCCATTCAGAAGGAACTTGGCGATGGCGAGGACGGCAGCAATGAAGTTGCTGAACTGGAAGAGAAAATCGCCGAGACCAAGCTGTCTAAAGAAGCGCGCGAAAAGGCCGAAGGTGAGCTGAAGAAGCTCAAGAACATGTCGCCCATGTCGGCCGAAGCCACCGTCGTGCGCAACTATCTGGACTGGATTCTGGCACTGCCGTGGGGCACCAAATCCCGCGTCAAAAAGGATCTGGGTCGCGCGCAGGACATTCTGGATGCCGATCACTACGGCCTTGAAAAAGTCAAGGAACGGATCGTCGAGTACCTAGCGGTTCAGCAGCGTTCGAAAAAGCTGAAAGGCCCGATCCTGTGCCTTGTTGGCCCTCCGGGTGTGGGTAAAACGTCTTTGGGTAAGTCGGTCGCCAAAGCCACGGGGCGCGAGTTCATTCGCATCTCGTTGGGCGGTGTGCGCGACGAATCTGAAATCCGCGGCCACCGTCGGACCTATATCGGCTCGATGCCCGGTAAGATCATTCAGGCGCTGAAAAAGGCAAAAACCACGAACCCGCTGATCTTGCTCGATGAAATCGACAAGATGGGGCAGGATTTCCGTGGCGACCCGGCCTCGGCCATGCTGGAAGTGTTGGATCCGGAACAGAACAGCACGTTCATGGACCACTACTTGGAGGTCGAATATGACCTGTCCAACGTGATGTTCCTGACCACGTCGAACAGCTATAATATGCCTGGGCCTCTGCTGGATCGGATGGAGATCATTCCACTGGCTGGCTATACCGAGGAAGAGAAATCCGAGATCGCCAAGCAGCACCTGATCAGCAAGCAGGTCAAGAACCACGGCTTGAAGGCTAAAGAATTTGAGCTGACCGATGACGCGCTGCAATCCATTATCCGCACCTATACCCGCGAGGCAGGCGTGCGGAATCTGGAACGCGAGATCGCCAAGGTTGCCCGGAAGTCGCTGACCAAGATCATCAAGAAAGAGGCCGAATCCGTTACGGTGACGCCAGACAATCTGGATGACTTCCTAGGTGTACCCAAATTCCGATACGGCTTGGCCGAACAGGATGATCAGGTCGGTGTTGTCACTGGTCTGGCATGGACCTCTGTTGGTGGCGATTTGTTGCACATCGAGGCGCTGAAACTGCCGGGTAAAGGTCGGATGAAGACCACGGGTAAACTGGGCGATGTGATGAAAGAGTCCATCGATGCAGCCTCGTCCTATGTGCGGTCCATCTCACCGCAGATCGGTGTTAAGCCGCCGAAATTCGACACGCTGGACATTCACGTCCACGTGCCGGATGGGGCGACGCCAAAGGATGGGCCTTCGGCAGGTCTGGCGATGGTCACATCGATCGTGTCCGTGCTGACAGGTATTCCGGTGCGCAAGGACATCGCCATGACTGGCGAAGTCTCGTTGCGCGGTAATGCAATGCCGATTGGTGGTTTGAAGGAGAAACTGCTGGCAGCTCTGCGTGGTGGCATCAAAACGGTTCTGATCCCCGAGGAAAACGAAAAGGATCTGGCCGATATTCCGGATAACGTGAAGGAAGGGCTAGAGATCATACCTGTCACGCATGTCTCTGAAGTGCTGAAACAGGCTTTGGTCAGCGAACCAGAGCCGATTGAGTGGGACGAAGCGGCCGAGGAAGCCGCTGCCGCTGCGGCTAAGGCTTCTGATAATTCGGCGGCTTCTGCAACGACACACTAAATTGAGAATGCTGTGGAAAGGGCGGAGTGAAAACTCCGCCCTTTTTCTATTCGGATTACCAAAGCCCTGGGGCCTTTTTATGAATCGCAAAAAGGAAGAATGGTGGGTGATAAGAGATTTGAACTCCTGACATCTTCGATGTGAACGAAGCGCTCTACCACTGAGCTAATCACCCGTAAGGCGGCGTACTACAGCGACTTTGAAACTGCTGCAAGAGCCATTTTGTAGGCGAAAGCCCCGAGGTAAACTCGGGGCTTTTGACTTTACAGTCCCGGCAAACCCGGGAGTTGGGTCAACACTCCGCGACGACCGAATGTGGTGCCACGGTCGTTGCCAAAGTTTACGCGAACGCCGACAGTCACATAGGCTTCGTTTGAGCTGCCTGACACAAGCGGGGACGAGATATGAGCCACCCCTAGGTTGCCATAGACTTCGGCATTGTCGGCCGCCGCGTAGGACGCGCCGATCGCGAACAGGTTGAAGTCCAGTGCGCCTCCAAAGTTGTCGACGATGTCGAAGCTGGTGCTCAGTTCCCAAGCGTCGGTCAGCTCAGTCTTGGCCGAGATTCCGAACAAGGTGCCATCTAGGTCCGAAGCGTTGGTCAGATCCTGACGTCCCAGGTACCCTTCAATCTCTGCGGGTCCAGCATCAAATCCAGCTTCGATCCCGTAGAATTCGAAATCCGCATCATCTAGGTCCTCCTGGCCGTAGAATAGGCCGAAGGACGCGTTGTTGGCGGTGTGCAAGTTGCCATGCAAAGTCCAGTTGGTTGCGGTTTCACTCAGGTCTTGAAATCGCTGTACGCCAAGGTCGAGTTGTGCGCTAAAGGCGCGGCTAAACGCCAATTCTGCAGCGCCGTTTAGGTTGTAGGCATCACCAAAGTCGGTGTCAGTAAATGTCGAGTAATCCAAATTCAGGTAACCACCGGAAAATTCCGCGGCCTGTGCGGCTCCGATTGTTGTTGATGCTGCCAAAATACTGCAAATAATACGTTTTTTCACGCTTCTGCTCCGTTTGTTTGTTTTGTTTGCTAAAGGTCAAACTATGACCTGATGAGCAGTCGCCGCTTTATCTAGGTGGTGCCTGAATGTGTATCTACACAGACCGAATTTCAGCCTGTGTGGCGAGGGTGACACAGGTTCAGGTTGTGCTGTCTGTACGCCGGTCACAGTTGTATTTCTAACGACGAGATGAAGGGCAATTCCGCTAACACTTTTTCTTTCAGAGGCAATAGGCTTCGCGGTAAAATTTCCGAATTCGGAAAAAACTTCAAAACGCCGCTTGACGCTGCCCGAGCAGAGCCATAATACACCCCAACGTTCAGCAACGAACGGGCAGCGGGCGGTTGTAGCTCAGTTGGTTAGAGTACCGGCCTGTCACGCCGGGGGTCGCGGGTTCGAGCCCCGTCAACCGCGCCATCGCTGCCATCCTTGGTCCAGGTTAAAGGCCACGAAAATAGATGCGCGGTTGTAGCTCAGTTGGTTAGAGTACCGGCCTGTCACGCCGGGGGTCGCGGGTTCGAGCCCCGTCAACCGCGCCATTTATTTCATCGAAACTCACCCTGATCAGTCAGATAAGCGCCACTCTTGGCGAACTGCGCGCACGTTCTGTCAGGAGAGTTCGGCAATAATCCGTTCGTTCACACTTTGTTCTAACTTTTCTGTTGGAGACTCAGTGATGCTCGCCTATTTCTAGGTCACTTGCGTGTAGGGGGCCAAAATGGCTGAGCTGAAGAATATCGAGGTGCGCGGCGCGCGCGAACATAACCTCAAAAGCATTGATGTGGATATTCCGCGCGATCAGCTGGTGGTGATCACCGGTCTGTCGGGCTCGGGCAAGTCGTCGCTGGCCTTCGATACGATCTATGCCGAGGGCCAACGCCGGTATGTGGAAAGCCTGTCGGCCTATGCGCGGCAGTTTCTGGACATGATGGAAAAGCCCGATGTGGATCACATCAGCGGGCTGTCCCCGGCGATCTCGATCGAACAGAAGACGACCTCGAAGAACCCACGCTCGACCGTCGGTACCGTGACCGAGATCTACGACTATCTGCGCCTTTTGTTTGCCCGCGCTGGCACGCCCTATAGCCCCGCCACCGGCCAGCCGATCGAGGCGCAGCAGGTGCAGGATATGGTTGACCGCATCATGGCGATGGAGGAGGGCACACGCGGCTATCTGCTGGCCCCCATCGTGCGCGACCGGAAGGGGGAATATAAGAAAGAGTTCCTTGAACTGCGCAAACAAGGTTTTCAGCGTGTAAAAGCTGATGGCGAGTTCTATGAACTCGATACCCCGCCCACTTTGGACAAGAAGTTCCGCCATGACATCGACGTGGTCGTGGACCGCCTTGTTGTGCGCGAAGGGATGGAGACACGGCTGGCCGACAGCCTGCGCACCGCATTGGACCTGGCGGATGGCATCGCAATTCTGGAAACCGCCCCGAAGGAGGGCGACCCCGAACGTATCACCTTCAGCGAAAACTTCGCCTGCCCGGTCAGTGGCTTCACCATCCCCGAGATCGAACCGCGACTGTTTTCCTTTAACGCGCCGTTTGGGGCCTGCCCGGATTGTGATGGGTTGGGGGTTGAGTTGTTCTTTGACGAACGCCTCGTGGTGCCGGACCAGACGCTTAAGCTGTATGACGGTGCCTTGGCTCCGTGGCGCAAGGGCAAGTCGCCGTATTTCCTGCAGACCATTGAGGCCATTGCGCGGCATTTTGAATTCGACAAGAACACGCCGTGGAAAGACCTGCCCAAGCACGTGCAGCAGGTTTTCCTGCGCGGCTCGGGCGATGAGGAAATCCAGTTCCGCTATGACGAGGGCGGCCGCGTCTATCAGGTGACACGCAGCTTTGAGGGCGTGATTCCCAACATGGAGCGCCGCTATCGCGAAACCGACAGCGCGTGGATCCGTGAAGAGTTCGAACGCTATCAGAACAACCGCCCGTGCGGGGCCTGCGAAGGCTACCGTCTGCGGCCCGAAGCGCTGGCCGTCAAGATCGCGGGCCTACATGTGGGGCAGGTCGTTCAAATGTCGATCCGTGAGGCTTTGGCATGGGTCGAAGATGCCCCCAACCATCTGAGCGTGCAGAAGAATGAGATCGCGCGGGCGATTCTGAAAGAGATCCGTGAACGCCTTGGTTTCCTGAATAACGTGGGTTTGGAATACCTTACGTTGTCTCGCTCAAGTGGCACGCTTTCGGGCGGAGAAAGCCAGCGTATCCGTCTGGCCAGCCAGATCGGCTCGGGCCTGACCGGGGTGCTTTACGTATTGGACGAACCTTCGATTGGTCTGCACCAACGCGACAATGACCGGCTGCTGGGGACGCTCAAGAACCTGCGCGATCAGGGTAATACGGTGATCGTCGTTGAGCATGACGAAGAGGCCATCCGCGAGGCCGATTATGTGTTCGATATCGGCCCCGGCGCAGGTGTGCATGGCGGGCAGGTGGTCAGCCACGGCACGCCGGAACATATCGCGGCGGATGCGGCCTCGATGACCGGGCAATACCTGTCGGGCACGCGCGAAATTGCTGTGCCGACTGACCGGCGCAAGGGAAACAAGAAGAAGCTCAAGGTCGTTAAGGCCACCGGGAATAACTTGAAAAACGTCACGGCAGAATTTCCGTTGGGCAAGTTCGTCTGCGTGACTGGCGTGTCCGGCGGCGGTAAATCGACCCTGACGATTGAGACGCTGTTCAAAACAGCCTCGATGCGATTGAACGGCGCGCGCCAGACGCCTGCTCCCTGTGAGACGATCAAGGGTCTGGAGCATCTGGATAAGGTCATCGACATTGATCAACGACCTATCGGGCGGACTCCGCGTTCAAATCCAGCGACTTACACCGGGGCCTTCACCCCGATCCGCGACTGGTTTGCTGGTCTGCCCGAGGCCAAGGCGCGGGGGTACAAGCCCGGTCGGTTCAGCTTTAACGTCAAAGGTGGTCGGTGCGAGGCTTGTCAGGGCGACGGCGTTATCAAGATTGAGATGCACTTCCTGCCCGACGTCTACGTGACCTGCGAGACCTGCAAAGGCGCGCGGTACAATCGTGAGACGCTTGAGATCAAGTTCAAGGGCAAGTCCATTGCCGATGTCCTTGATATGACGGTGGAAGACGCGCAGGAGTTCTTTAAGGCCGTGCCCTCGATCCGCGATAAGATGGATGCGCTAGCGCGTGTTGGGCTGGGCTATATCAAGGTGGGTCAGCAAGCCACGACCCTGTCCGGGGGTGAGGCGCAGCGGGTGAAGTTGTCCAAGGAATTGTCAAAACGCTCGACCGGGCGGACGCTTTATATTCTGGACGAGCCGACCACGGGTCTTCATTTCGAAGACGTCCGTAAGCTGTTGGAAGTGCTGCATGAACTGGTCGATCAGGGCAATACGGTCGTGGTGATCGAGCACAATCTGGACGTGGTAAAAACCGCCGATCATATCATCGACATTGGCCCCGAAGGCGGTGACGGAGGTGGCGAGATCGTCGCCACCGGCACGCCCGAGGATGTGGCCGCTGTCGAGCGCAGCCATACCGGTCGGTACCTAAAACAGATGTTGAACCCGGAACAGGTTGCGGCCGAATAAGTTAGTATTGCGCGTGTCTGAGCATGTGCCAATGTCGCAGCAAGGGTGGAAAGAACAGGAACACAAAGCCGAAGTTTACGTAAGCGAATACTGTCATAGGCAACCAAAGCGCGACTCCGATCAGTCCTACTAGCCCGGCAATTCGTGTCGCAGTCACTGGTTTGACCATGCGGTTAAGGACAGCGTGAAACAGACGGCCACCGTCCAACGGCATCAGGGGCAACATGTTGAATACCGCCAAAAACAGGTTCAATTGGGCGGTCACGACCAGAACCCAGCCCAGTTCGGGTGAGGTGACGAAGGGTTCCAGCAGTGAACACAATGCCCAAAGCGTCAGGTTGACGATCGGCCCCATAGCGACGATCAATTCGTCTTCGTAGGATAAGGTCGAGCGGCGATGTTCGCAAAACCCGCCACCGCCATACAGGACGACGCGATTGACAGGGATACCCTGTATCAAGCACCCCCAGGCGTGCCCAAGCTCATGCAACAGGATTGAGGTCAATAAAATGGCCACAAAACCAAGCGCATAGGGCAGGGATTCGGGATCAAAACTGAACCCCACTATGAGCAAAACTAGAAAAATCAGACTTTGGTTTAACTGAATGGGTACGTTCCACGGTCCGCGGAACTCAAAAATCGAATTGTCATTATACATATTCAATCCTCGCAATAATGAGAATTGAAATGACGCTGAATTGCGTCAAAAGTAGGGAGCTAACGCAGAGGTTGTGTGACTTAGTAAAGGATATCCGCAACGGCGCCGATCAAGTTCAGTACTTTGCGGGTCTCGGGATCGACCCGGTAGACATAGTCCCCGGCGCGGACATATGACCCTCGGTTCAAGCCATAGCGGTACGGATCATTGATCCAGCGGTAATCGTTGTTGATGAAGTCACCGTTGCGATACAGCTTTTTTGCCTGTCCAGGTGGAACGCAGGGGACATTTTTCTTGGCCAACCCCGGAGGACAATGCCCAGCCTTGCCTTTGGTTTGAATCACAGGTTGCGAGGGTGCGCGAAAGACCTTGTCGGCGTTTTTACCGTTGCCTGCCATCACCGCTGCGGGCGCTGCGACAAACATGGAAGCAACCATTATTACTTTCAAAACACGGGACATAGAAACCTCCGGCACACGAACTGATCTACGCCAATAGATGGCGTTCCGATCAGAGCGGGTCAACTCCGTGGGCAGTTTGTCGCCCACGGGCGAAGGTCAACTTCTTCCTCGTTTTTCAAAACGGGGCAGCATGGCAGAGAAATCCTTGCCCAAACCGTCTTCGGATTCCACGAATTGCTCATAAAGAGCCGTGGCCGCCTGACCAAGTGGCGTATCCGCATCTGAACTTTCCGCGGCCTGTTGACTGAGGCGCAAGTCTTTGAGCATCAGTTCGGCGGCAAAGCCGGGCTGGTAGTCATTGTCCGAAGGGCTGGAAGGGCCGACCCCCGGTGCGGGGCAATAAGCGTTCATTGTCCAGCTATAGCCCGAGGATGTGCTGACTACGTCGAACATCTTTTGCCGGTCCAGACCCAGCTTATCAGCCAGCGCAAACGCCTCGCAGGTGGCAATCATGGTGACACCGAGGATCATGTTGTTGCAGATCTTGGCAGCCTGACCGGCACCGGAGCCACCGCAATGCACAGCCTTTTGCCCCATGATTTCGAACAGGGGGGCAGCCTTGCCAAAGGCGACATCACTGCCGCCTGCCATAAAGGTCAAGGTGCCGGCCGCAGCACCTCCGATCCCGCCGGATACGGGTGCGTCCACTGCCAAGACACCGACTTGTGCAGCCTGCTCGGCCACGGCGCGGGCGCTGTCGACATCCACGGTCGAGCAATCAATCCAAACCGAACCGGAATTCATCGCTGTCAAAATTTCATCCGCCACGGCCCGCAGGATCTGGCCGTTCGGAAGCATGGTGATAACAATGTCGGCACCGCCTGCAGCCTCAGCGCCCGATGCGGCAAGGGTCACGCCGTTAACACTCACATCCGCCATATCAAACCCGACAACGTCATGGCCGGCTTTCGCCAGATTGGCAGCCATCGGATTCCCCATGTTCCCAAGCCCGATAAATCCGATCTTCATTCCTCAATCCTCCTAGAATGTCAGTGCTTTTGCGCCCATTGGTTGAAGCATCCTCGATACCTCGACAATGGGTACGTTCTGATCGGGGTGCCTCCAGCGCGGAGTGCGGTCTTTGTCGATAATCTGTGCGCGAATACCTTCCAGAAAGTCACCGTGTTCCATCGCACGACTTGTAAAGCGGAACTCGTGTTCCAGCGCCTTCTGGATAGTGAGGCTGGGGGTGCGCAAGCGATGCAGGATCTCGATACAGCAGGCCATAGCCAGCGGTGAACCCCTGTTGATCAATTTAAGCGCGGCGGTTGCGAAGTCCGTTTCTCCGCCTTTGAGGCTATTGAGGATGTCTTGCAGCCTTTCGCCGTCAAAATGCGCGTCGATCTTGGTTTGCAATCCGGCCAACACGCCCTCCGGGGGTGTTTGGGCGTGGGTGGTCAGAAGGCTGGCGTCTCCGGATGCTTCCAACAGTTCGATCAAGTCCGACCATTGCGCCATGGGGATGAAGTGATCCGCGAAACCTGCGAAAATGGCATCATCCGGGCCCATCCGATGACCGGTCATGCCAAGGTATTCGCCGACTCGTCCCGGCGCGAGCGACAGCATCAGCGAGCTGCCGACATCCGGAACCAATCCGATCCCGCATTCGGGTAGGGCGATCTGGCTACTTTCGCCAACAATCCTGTGGCTGCCATGACAGCCAATGCCAACGCCACCGCCCATAGTGAACCCTTGCAGAAAGCTGACAACGGGCTTTGGGTATTCAAAGATCAGCGCGTTCAGGCGATACTCATCGCGCCAAAACGTCTGGCCGTAAGCATAGTCACCGTTCTTGCCGGTCTCGTACAGTTCCGCAATGTCGCCGCCAGCGCAGAATGCCTTGTCGCCTTCGGCATCCAGAACAATAAGATCAACCGAGTCATCTTCACGCCAGTTGCGCAAAGCAGTGTCTATGGCCATGCACATGTCATAGCTGAGCGCGTTTAACGCTTTGGTCCGGGTTAGTGTGATCCGTCCGGCACGACCGGTGGTGCGAATGTCGATATCAGCCATGGCCCCCTCAGCGATTGGCGAGCATCTGGCGCGACACGATCACGCGCATGATCTCATTCGTGCCTTCCAGGATCTGATGCACGCGCAAGTCGCGGACCAGCTTCTCGATCCCGTAATCTGCCAGATAGCCATAGCCGCCATGCAGTTGCAGGCATTGATCCACAACTTTTGATCCGGTCTCGGTCACGAATTTCTTGGCCATGGCGCAGAACTTGGTGGCATCCGGCGCGCCCTGATCCAGTTTCCAAGCGGCTTGGCGCAGAAAGGTGCGCGCGGCCTGCAACTCGATCTCCATATCGGCCAGACGGAATTGCAAAGCCTGAAACTGGTCGATGGACTGACCGAACGCCTGCCGTTCGGACATATATTGCAGCGTCATATCCAGCCCCGCCTGCGCAGCGCCCAACGAGCATGAGGCGATGTTCAGCCGTCCGCCATCCAGCCCCATCATCGCGTATTTGAATCCATCGCCTTCGACACCGACAAGGTTTTCGGCCGGGATTTTGCAATCATCGAACTGCACTTGTGCTGTGGGTTGGCTTTTCCATCCCATCTTCTGCTCCAAAGCGCCGAAGGACAGGCCGGGGGCGCCGTCCTCGACATAGACCGTTGAGATTCCCTTGGGGCCGTCCTGTCCGGTGCGCACCATGCAGACATAAGCATCGGAATACCCGCCGCCCGAGATAAATGCCTTGGTCCCGTTCAGGGTGTACCCTTCATTGCTGCGGTCCGCGCGGGTTTTCAGAGCAGCCGCGTCCGAGCCCGAGCCCGGTTCAGTCAGACAATAGCTGAGGACGGTATTCAAGCTGAGAACATCGGGCATGATGCGGGCCTTCAGCGCGTCCCCGGCAAAACTGTCCAGCATCTTGGCGCACATGTTGTGAATCGACAGAAACGCAGCAACGGACGGGCAGGCCATCGACAACGCCTCGAACACCATGGTGGCATCCAGACGCGACAGACCAGAACCTCCACTGTCTTCAGAGACGTAGAGGCCGCCGAATCCAAGCTCTCCGACGCGGGGCCACAGGTCTTTGGGGATGGTGCCTTCGGCCTCCCACTGCCGAGCGTAGGGCGCGATGTTCTCCTGCCCGAACTCATAGGCCATGTCGAAGATCGCAGTCTGCTCTTCGGTCAAAGCGAAATCCATGGCTTCCCTCCCACGCCGACGGATGAATTGAACGAGTGTTTATTTCCTAATCCTTACAGAAATTTTTCACGACCAGCAATTCCCCGTCTTTATCCGGTGCAGGGGTCAAAGGTCGTGGTGGAATTCCTCGATCAGGTGTTTGACGACCGCTTTTCCGGGGTCCTCGCCACGGGCTGCGGCCTCGGCATATACGCGCCGCTGCCGTGTGGCCGAGGTCCCGTTCTGCGCGATCTGTTGCAAGCGCGCCAGTTCGGTCATGGTGCCGAGGGCCTCGGTATCTTCAGCCAATAGGCCCATCAACTCACCCATCAATTCAGGCATGGGTTTGATGGATCGGTCGCCAAAGTCGATCATGCCCTCACCAACCCCATAGCGCTGTGCGCGCCAACGGTTTTCTCCGATCAGGAATTGGTCATAGTTGCGCCAACGTAAGTTTCTGGCTTTCAACCGGCATAGCATCCGGGTCAGCGCCTGGACCATCGCAGCCAAAGACAAGGCGTGTTCCAGCCGCGGTTGCACGTCCATGATCCGCGTCTCAAGCGTTGGGAAGCGGTGTGATGGGCGCAAGTCCCACCAGATTTTCGACGTGTCCTCGATGACACCTAGTTCGACCAAAATGCCTGTGGTGCGCTCATAGTCGGCCCAACTGGCCAAGGCTGGGGGCAAGCCGGTTCGAGGTAGGTTGTCGAAGACTGTCAGGCGGTAGGAAGACAGCCCCGTATCCTCGCCGTTCCAATAGGGGGATGAGGTCGAAAGGGCCAAAAGGTGGGGCAGAAAATAGGAAAGCTGCGGCATAAGGTCGGCGCGCAGGGCAGGGTCATCAATTCCGATATGGACATGCATCCCACAGATCAGCATTCGTCGCGCTACACCGCCAAGTGCATGGTGCAGGGCGTTATAGCGATCTTTTCGCGTATGGCTTTGCTTTTTCCAATCGGCAAACGGATGACACGATACCGCCACCGGGGCGAGGTTATAGTCCGCTGCACGTTTGGCCACGCAAGACCGTAAGCGTTTCAGGTCCTCACGCGCGCCGGCAATGGTCGCATGGGGGCGGGTGCCGACCTCGATCTGACATTGCAGGAATTCGGGGCTGACCTGACCTTGGAAATCGGCCTGACAGGCCTCCATCAAAGCTTCGGGCGCTTCGGCAAGCTCGAACGTGTCCCGATTGACCAGAAGATACTCTTCTTCAATGCCCAGTGTGTATTCCTGCTGCATGGTCGCCCTCGTCGGTTATTGCAATCAGTGAATACGGAAATGACCGCCTTGCCAAGTGTTTGGCTTGCGAAGCCCCCGGCGGCGGCGATAAGAAGCTTTCAGTCAACAGTTCAACCCCCGGAGCGTTCGCGTGAAACCCAGGAAATTCCCCAAGATCAACGACATGCTTTCGGAGCTTGGAGTTAAATTGGTCGACAAAGGACCAGAAGACGACGAGCGCGCCCGGCTTGAGGCATTTGAACGGGCAGGTGGCTTGACCCGTCCCGCTTATGCGTTGTCGCCGGGAATGGAGGGGTTTGATATTGCGCCCCTCGTCGCAGAATACACCGAACATACGGATGCGCTTGCGGCCCTCAAGGACCCCAATCGCAATCAGACGGGGTATCGGATCGGTAACGGTTACTACGATAGTCCCGATGCCGACGCGCTGTATTTGATGATCCGCCGGTTCAAACCCCGGCGTGTGATCGAGGTTGGCTGCGGAAACTCCACGCGCGTTACCCGGCAGGCAATCATCGACGGCGGGCTTGAGACGCAGATCACCGCGATTGATCCCTATCCGCGTGCTGATATCGCTCATGTGGTAGATCATTTCGAGCAGAGACGGCTGGAAGAAGTGGATCCCGCGCTGTTCGATCAGTTGGAGGCGGGCGACGTTCTGTTCATCGATTCCAGCCATGTCGTCCGCATGAGCAATGACGTCGCGCATCTGTTTTGCCGCATCATCCCTGCACTGAAACCCGGTGTCGTGATCCATGTGCACGATGTTTTTTTGCCCTACGAATATCCCAAGCGATTCTTCTATGACTGCCCTGGTTGGGGCGAGCAGTACATGCTGCACGCTTTGCTACAATCTGGCGCGTTTTCAATGCTTTGGCCGGGGTATTACCTGCAACAGGATCGCCCTGATGCGGTCGAGGCTTTGCCGTTCCTGAGCGATGGTCGTGCCCAGAGTATCTGGGTGCAGATCAAAGAAAATTGAACGCAAAGTGATCCGTCCCTGAAAAAACGTCGTACTCCTTTTCATAACACGCTGAGAGGAGATACAGCCATGTTCCGCCAAACACTGATGGGCGCTGCCGCCGCACTTGCACTGACTTTGCCCGTCAAGGCACAAGCCGCTGACATTGTGGATACCGCCGTTTCGGCCGGGTCGTTCGAAACCCTTGTTGCCGCCGTTCAGGCCGCAGGTCTTGTTGAAACGTTGAAAGGTGACGGTCCGTTTACTGTCTTCGCTCCGACTGACGAAGCCTTCGCAGCATTGCCTGAGGGTACGGTCGAAACACTGCTTCTGCCCGAGAATAAGGACCAACTGGTTGAAATTCTGACGTACCACGTTGTTCCTGCTAAGGTCATGTCTGGTGACATTGCCGGAAAACGCGCCAAGGTTCTAACCGTGCAGGGCGACCGTCTGAGCGTGAACGCCAAGCGTGGCGTCAAGGTGAATGATGCAGAAGTCATCCAGGCTGACATCGAAACCAGCAATGGTGTGATCCATGTCGTAGACGCTGTGATCCTGCCTGAATAATAAAGCCAAGCTTTAACAAAAAGCCCCGGTCCCTGTAGGCCGGGGCTTTTTATCAGACCAGACGGACTTGGGTTCCGACCTGGACCAGAGGGTACAATTCTTCGACATGCTGATTGTATAGGCCTATACAGCCAGACGAACTTTGCCGGCCAATTTTTCGCGTATCATGGGTGCCATGCACCAGATAGGCGGGCCAACCCAGATACATCGCGCGCGTTCCAAGTGGGTTCCCCGGTTCTCCGCCTTCCATTCGAATAGGCAGATCAGGATCACGCTCGCGCATCGACGCGGTGGGCGTCCAGCTTGGGTTTTCGCGCTTGCGTACGACTTCGGTATAGCCGCGCTTGGTCAATTCTTCGCTCATGGGAACCGAACTGGGGTACAGTTTGTAAGTCCCATCAGGCCCCCAATAGTGCACCGCGCGGCTTGTGATATCCGCCAACAATGCACCTACACCGAGTTCATCGAAGTGATCCTGCCAGTTTTGTTGTGAGAAAGATGAGACGTTTCTGCGAACCGGAAGCTGAGTGCTAATTGCATCTTCGTTTTGCGGGAACGCGTCCGAACTTTGCGCGCGCACCAAAGCAGGTGTGGCCACTAAGGACGCTACGCCCAACACCGCAGAGCGACGGGTCATTCTGGATTTCGACAATTTTGCCTCCGGATCAGGAACTGCTCAAACAATAGTTTGTGTTGAAAATATTCCTGTTGATCGGGTTTTTCCAGATATAGAGGTCTGAATTTATCGTGAAGCGTTAAAAAACCGGCCCGCTTGGGGCCGGTTTCGTGGGCAGCTGACTTAGTCCATCGCTTTGAAGTTAAACTCGCCACCTTCTTTGATGCCCGAAGGCCAGCGGGCCGTGACGGTTTTGGTGCGGGTGTAGAATTTGAAGCTGTCTGGGCCGTGCTGGTTCAGATCACCGAACATGGATTTCTTCCAGCCGCCAAAGGTGTGATAGGCCAACGGCACCGGGATCGGGACGTTGACGCCGACCATACCGATGTTGATCCGGCTGGCAAAGTCACGTGCAGTGTCACCATCACGCGTAAAGATCGCAGTGCCGTTGCCGTATTCGTGGTCCATTGCCAGACCAATCGCCTCTTCGTACGAACCTGCACGCACGGTGGACAAAACCGGGCCGAAGATCTCTTGCTTGTAGATATCCATTTCCGGCGTTACGTGATCGAACAGGTGCGGGCCAACAAAGAAGCCATCTTCATAGCCTTGCAGGCTGAAATCACGGTTGTCGACGACCAACTTGGCACCTTGTTCCACGCCAGAGTTGATCAGACCCAGAATGCGTTCTTTTGCGGCGGCAGTCACGACGGGGCCCATATCCACGTCGTCACCTGCGGTATAGGGACCGACCTTCAGTTTCTCGATGCGCGGGATCAGCTTTTCGATAAGCGCGTCTGCAGTGTCATCACCGACCGGAACAGCAACCGAAACGGCCATGCAGCGTTCGCCAGCAGCACCGAAACCGGCGCCAACAAGCGCGTCGGCAGCTTTATCCATATCGGCATCGGGCATGACGATCATGTGGTTCTTGGCCCCACCGAAACACTGCGCACGCTTACCATTCGCAGAGGCGCGGCTGTAGATATACTGCGCAATCGGAGTCGAACCCACAAACGAAACACCTTGGATGATCTCGCTGTCCAGAAGGGTGTCGACTGCTTCTTTGTCGCCATTCACAACCTGGAACACACCTTTCGGAAGACCCGCTTCGATGAACAGCTCGGCCAGCATCAACGGGACCGACGGATCACGTTCCGAAGGTTTCAGAACAATAGCGTTGCCGCAGGCCAGCGCGGGGCCTACGTGCCACAAAGGCATCATGGCCGGGAAATTGAACGGCATGATCGAAGCCACGACGCCAAGGGGCTGACGCATCGAATAGATGTCAATTCCGGGGCCAGCGCTGTCTGTGTACTCACCCTTCAGCATCTGAGGGGCACCGACACAGTATTCGATCACTTCCAAACCGCGTTGCAGGTCGCCCTTGGCGTCCGGAATGGTCTTGCCGTGCTCGCGGCTTAGAACTTCGGCCAGCTTGTCCATATCACGGTTGATCAGCCCAACCATGGCCATCATCACGCGCGCGCGTTTTTGTGGGTTGGTTGCGCCCCAGGCGGGTTGCGCTGCAGCCGCGCTTTCGATGGCGGCTGTGGTTTCGGCAGCGCTGGCCATCGGGCATTTGTATTGCACTTCACCAGTGGCCGGGTTGAACACATCGTCAAAGCGACCGGATGTGCCGGCGACGTTTTCGCCGTTAATGAAATGGGACAGTTCGGTCATTGCGAATTCCTCCGGGTTGTCTGAGCGCAGAATAGGCTTGCATAAATCGCATGAACAGGGGCAATAATTCAAAAATATTTTGCAAAAATGCAAAAGGAGGAAGGGTGGTTCCAAACTGGGATGACATGCGGGTGTTTTTGGCCGTCGCGCGTGAGGAAAGCCTATCAGCCGCAGGTCGGCGTCTTAAGATCGACCCGGCGACGGTAGGGCGCAGGGTCGCACGGCTTGAGGCATCGCTGGATGCGCCTTTGTTTACCAAGTCGCAGCAAGGTTATGTTCTGACGCCAATCGGGGAACGCTTGCTTGATCACGGCTTGAAGGCCGAAGAAGCCATGCGGGCCGCATCCGGTTCTGTCTCGGGATCATCCAAGACACTGAGTGGCCAAATCAGGATCGGTGCTCCGGATGGCTGCGCCACGTATCTTTTGCCACAAGTCTGCGCGAAAATCTGCGACGCGAATCCCGACTTGGATATTCAGATTCTGTCTCTGCCCCGTGTGATTAACCTGTCCCGCCGCGAGGCGGATATGGCCATAACGGTCAGCGCGCCCACGGCTGGCCGGTTTCTGGTGCAAAAGATCACGGATTACCAACTACATTTGGTTGCCAGTCAGGAATACCTGAACGCGCAAGCCAAAATTGAGAACCTGGAAGCTCTTAGACGGCATCGATTTATTGGCTATATCCCGGATATGATTTTTGACCGGGAACTCGACTATCTGGTCGATATCGGGGTTGACCGAGTTGCCCTTGCATCGAATTCGATATCGGTTCAGCTGGGGCAAGCATCGCTCGGGTCAGGGGTTTGTGTGGGGCACGATTTTGCGCTGCCATTCCATCCAAACCTGCGGAAAATCCTGACGGATCAGCTTAGTCTGACCCGCAGGTACTTTCTAATCCGACATCAGGGCGATCAACGAAATGAACGCTTGAACCGGTTCGCACAGGCTTTGACTGCCGGAATCCGCGAAGAAGTCGTGCGTCTGGAAGCTGAAGCTTCACCTTGACACATATGGGCATTCCGGCAACGCTTTGTAAAACAGCGAGTTATTTCGGAGGTTTCGCACATGCTGGTTCAGGCCATTCTGAAATCAAAGGCTACGGAAGGGGTCGAAACGGTTACGCCCGATCTCACTGTGTCCGATGCGGCAAAAATCCTTGCAGAAAAGCGGATCGGGACGGTTGTGGTCTCTGAAGACGGGGGGGAAACGGCATCTGGAATTTTGTCGGAACGTGATATTGTGCGAGAGTTGGCTGCAAGCGGAAGTGGTTGTCTGGCGCAACCGGTCAGCGCTTACATGACCAGCGATCTTGTAACTGCGACGCGTCAGGACTCGGTTCAGGATGTCCTCAGCCGCATGACCGAAGGGCGTTTCCGCCATATGCCTGTCGTCGAAGATGGCAAGCTGATCGGTATCGTAACACTTGGGGATGTGGTCAAAGCACAGCTTTCTGAATTGGCGATGGAGAAAGAGGCGCTCCAGACAATGATCATGGGCCACTAATTTCAGACAGGGCCAAAGCGCCCTATTGCACCCGCGGCAGAGTTGTGTTTGCTTGCGCCGAAATTTTATTGCGCAGGAGGGCGCGATGCGGGTCGCATTATATCCCGGAACTTTTGATCCGATCACATTGGGCCATATCGACATTATTCGCCGCGCTGCTGCGATGGTCGACAAGCTTGTGATTGGTGTAGCTATCAACCGAGACAAGGGCCCGTTGTTTTCTTTGGAAGAGCGCGTCGCTATGATCGAAGCCGAGTGCGCACATCTGTCCGAGCAGACTGGTACAGTGATTGTCGCGCATCCCTTCGAAAACCTGCTGATTGATTGCGCACGCGACGTTGGAGCGCAAACCATAGTGCGCGGATTGCGGGCCGTGGCTGATTTTGAGTACGAATTTCAAATGGTTGGAATGAATCGCGCGCTGGATGATTCGATCGAAACGGTCTTTCTGATGGCCGAGGCGCGCCATCAGGCGATCGCGTCCAAGCTGGTCAAAGAAATTGCGCGGCTGGGCGGGGACGTATCCAAATTCGTTACGCCCCGCGTTGCTACAGCCTTACAGAGCCGCTTACGCTGACGCACCCATTGCCATTGCAGTATCCAGCATACGGTTGGAGAAACCCCATTCGTTATCATACCAGGCCAGAACCCGGACCAATGTCCCGTCGGTTACCTTTGTTTCAGCCAATGACACGGTCGAGCTGTGGGAATCGTGATTGAAGTCGACCGATATCAAGGGGCGTTTCTCAGCCGCCAGAACACCCGGGATCTTCTCGGCAGCAGCGACAAACAAGGCATTCACCTCTTCCTCGGTCGTTGGGCGTGAAACCTCGGCAACAAGATCAACAACCGAAACATTCGGGGTTGGAACCCTAATGGCTTGTCCTGTCAGTTTTCCCTGAAGTTGTGGAAGAACCAGACCCACTGCGGCGGCTGCGCCGGTTGTCGTAGGAATCATCGACAACGCGGCAGCGCGGGAAAGGTAGGGGTCCTTGCCAGCTGTATCATGGACGGGTTGGCTGGCGGTATAAGCATGGACGGTTGTCATGTTGCCATGCACAATTCCCAGGCCATCGTCCAACGCGGCTGCAACTGGCGACAGGCAGTTGGTCGTGCATGATGCATTTGATACGATAATATCGTCGGCTGTCAGTTCGTGATCATTCACCCCGTAAACCACGGTTTTGACGCCGCCATCCCCGCGTGCGGGGGCTGAAATCAGCACCTTGCTTGCCCCGTTTTCCAGATGACGAGCTGCGGCTTCTCGCGTGCGAAACACTCCAGTGCACTCCAACACGACATCAATATCCGACCAGTCCAGTTTTTCCGGCTCACGCTCGCTTGTCAGGCGAATAGGGCCAGCGCCCACATCCAAGCCAGCTTCGGTGAGCTTTACAGGTTTGAAATACCGGCCATGGACGCTGTCGAATTCAAACATATGTGCGTTCATCTCGGGTTTGGCGAGATCATTGATCGCGACGATTTCAACGTCTTTGCGGCCACTTTCCATCACGGCGCGCAAGACGCCACGTCCGATCCGTCCAAATCCATTGATTGCAAGCTTGAGTGTCATGATCCGCTCCGTCGCGTGTCGTCCAATAAAAGGTTAGCGCTAACAAAGCCAAATTGATCAAAAAGTCAAGTAAAACCTACCTCATCGCCAGAATGCGATCCAATCCAGGAAATCGTAGAGTTTTTTGCCCAGAAAAAGCAGATGCTCTGTCCCATAGATGGCGACATCGGCAATCAGGATGCCAAGGATCACAAGGCCAAGCCAGATAGCTAGTTGATTGGTCATAGAGGCCCCGAACAGAAATGCCCGCCCAGATAACCTGAGCGGGCAAAAAGGTTCAAGAATTCAAACGGGTTTTAGTTAAGGCGGCCCATTGCCACAGCGACATCGGCCATGCGAACTGAGAAGGCCCATTCGTTGTCGTACCATGCCAGAACGCGCACCATGCGGTCATTGACAACGCGGGTCTGGTCCGGAGCGAAGATTGAGCTTTCCTCGGTATGGTTGAAGTCTGTCGAGACCAGTGGGGCGGGTTCGTAACCCAGAACGCGCTGCATATGACCTTGCGAGGCTTCACGGACAATCGCGTTCACCTCATCCACAGTCACATCGCGACCGGCGCGGAATGTTAGGTCAACAGCGGATACATTCGGGGTCGGAACCCGGATGGCCGAGCCATCCAGACGACCCTTGAGGTTCGGCAGAACCTCACCCAGCGCCTTGGCAGCACCGGTCGAAGTCGGGATCATCGACATAGCGGCAGCGCGAGCGCGGTACAGGTCGCTGTGGCGACGGTCCAGCGTGGGCTGGTCGCCAGTATAGGCGTGGATCGTGGTCATGATGCCATGCTCGATCCCGATGCCTTCGTCCAGAACCTTGGCAAGCGGAGCAAGGCAGTTCGTGGTGCAGGAGCCGTTCGAAACCATTTTGTCATCAGCAACAAGGCTGTTGTGGTTCACGCCATAGACGATGGTTTTATCTACATTCTTGCCCGGTGCGGACAGCAGAACCTTTTGCGCTCCACGCTCAAGGTGAGTCTTGGCCTTCAGGCCGTCATTGAACTTGCCGGTGCACTCCAGAACGACGTCGCAACCTTCCCAGTCCAATTCGTTCATGTCGTAGGTCGAGAACATCTCCATGGGGCCGCGGCCCAGATCCATGGTGTTGCCCTCGATCGAGACGTCGCGGGGGAAGCGCCCGTGGACGCTGTCATATTTCAGCAGATGCGCCGTGGTTTCCAGCGGGCCGGTTGCGTTGACCTTGATCACTTCGATGTCGTTGCGGGCCGATGCCGCGATATGCGACAGGGTGCAGCGGCCGATACGGCCAAAACCATTGATGCCGACCTTGATGGTCATATGACGCCTCCAAAATGCGCTTGCGTTGCAGGCGATATAGCGGCCCTAACGCGTTCTCAAAAGAGTAAAAGTGACATATTTTTAACGTGTTAGCGCAAACCTTCTCCGGTATCGCTAACGCTTGCGCTAGCTGAAAGATCAGGTAGGGTCCACCTGCGGCAGGTTACAGGAAGGAACAAGGCATGAGCGGTCTTTTGGCATTGCTGGACGATGTTGCCGGAATTGCAAAAGTTGCGGCATCGTCGGTTGATGATGTTGTTGCAGCGGCTGGCAAGGCCGGGGCCAAAACGGCGGGTGTAATCATCGACGATGCCGCCGTGACGCCGAAATACGTGCAAGGTTTCGCCCCGGCGCGTGAGTTGCCGATCATCTGGCGCATCGCGCGCGGGTCGGTTTTCAACAAGATCGTGCTGCTGCTGCCCGTTGCGCTGTTGCTGGCTAATTTCGCGCCTTGGCTGATCACGCCTTTGTTGATGCTGGGCGGGTCTTATCTGTGTTTCGAGGGGGCTGAGAAGATTTTCCATGTCCTCTTCCCCCATGGCAGCCACGTCATCGACGAAGATATGAAAATCCGCGATCCGGGCCATCTGGAAGAGCAAAAAGTCAAAGGCGCAATAAAGACCGATTTCATCCTGTCGGCCGAAATCATGACCATCGCGCTTGCCGCCATCGAGGCGCCGAACATCTGGATGCAGGCGGCGACGCTGGCTGTTGTCGGGATCGGTGTGACGGTGGCGGTCTATGGCTCGGTGGCGTTGATCGTGAAGATGGATGATGTGGGCCTGTTCCTTGCGCAGAACGCACCAACCCCGATCGGGCGCGGAACCGGGCGAGGCTTGGTCAAAGCCATGCCGATTGTGATGAAAGTACTCTCTATCGTCGGGACCGCTGCGATGCTGTGGGTCGGCGGGTCGATCATCATCCACGGGCTCGAGGTTTTGGGCTTTGGCTGGCTGGGCCACCACATTCACGACTGGGCCTATGCGGTGGGCCATATGGTATCTGCTCAATACGAGGGCGCCGTGGAGTGGATAGCCAAGGCCGCCATGGACGGAGTATTCGGACTGGCTTGGGGGATGGTACTAATCCCCCCGGCGACGAAACTGTTAAAATCACACTGAACGATAAAATCCGCGCCGTCGTTTTGGCGACGCGGATTAGCGTTAGAACCCGTTAGTGTTGCCTTTCACCACGACGCCAGACCCGTCAATCTTGCCATCTTTGACCAGGGTAACGGCGGCTCCGTCAATTTTCAGGTCCCAGCAGTTTTTGGGATCATCGCCATACTGAAAGCACATTCCATTATCTGTTGCTTCCCACTTGCCCGAATAGCCTTCGCCTTTGATGGTGCCGTCGGCTGCATAATACTCGGTAAACGCGCCTGACAGCATACCGCCTGCATAGGTGTGGTCGGCCATCGTTTTTTGAATTTCTTCCTTGCTGGCGAAATCCCCCGCGAATGCTGGGGCGGCCAGGATCACTGCTACGGCGCTCAGTACGGCGTGTTTCTTCATTTCTAAACTTCCCTGTGACCTTATTGCCTTCAGCACTTAAGGCGTTATGGCCTACGAAATAGGGCAGGTGGGATCACGACGCCTCACCAGTCTGTGAGGGTGTGGCGCGAAAAAAAGGCGGCCCATACGGACCGCCTGTTTCCTTTGGACTGACGTCGGGAATTAACCCAGCAGTTCCTTGACTTTGGCAACGGTGGCCTCGGCAGTGATGCCGAAATGCTTATACAGCTCACCCGCAGGGGCTGAAGCACCAAAGCCAGACATGCCGATGAACCCGGCTTTGGCTTCACGGCCACGCTCGCCCAGCAGCCAGCGGTCCCAGCCACCGGCGCGCACGGCGGCCTCAATCCCGACGCGGACGGCACCGGCGGGCAGCACGCGCTTGCGATAGGCTTCGTCCTGCTCGGCGAACAACTCCATACAGGGCATGGAGACGACGCGTGTGCCGATGCCTTCGACCTCGAGCATAGCCTTGGCTTCCATCGCCAGCGAGACCTCGGAGCCGGTGGCGATCAGGATGGCCTGACGTTTGCCCTCGGCCTCGGCCAGAACATAGGCGCCTTGCGCGGACAGGTTTTTGGTCTTGTGCTGGGTGCGCACGGTCGGCACGCCCTGACGGGTCAGCGACAGGACCGAGGGGCTGTCCTTGAAGGTCAGCGCCAGTTCCCACGCCTCAGCCGTTTCAACCGTATCGGCGGGGCGGAACACATAGGTGTTGGGCGTCGCGCGGCTGATGGCCAGATGTTCGACCGGCTGGTGGGTCGGGCCGTCTTCGCCCAGACCGATGGAATCGTGGGTCATCACGAAGACCGACGGGATTTTCATCAACGCGGCCAGACGCATGGACGGGCGGGCATAGTCGGTGAAGGCCATGAAGGTGCCACCATATGGGCGGATGCCACCGTGCAGCGCCATGCCGTTCATCGCAGCGGCCATGCCGTGTTCGCGGATACCGTAGTGAATGTAACGGCCCTTGCGGTTTTCCGGCAGGAACACGCCCATATCCGCCGACTTGGTGTTGTTCGACCCAGTCAGGTCAGCCGATCCGCCAACGGTTTCCGTCATGATCGGATTCACGACGTTCAGAACCTTTTCCGACGAGGCGCGGGTGGCCAGTTTCGGTTGATCTTCCGACGCTTGTTTCTTGAACGCACGGATCGCACCAGCCAGTTTCTTGGGCGCTTCAAACGCGTAGGCACGGTTGAACTCGGCCTGTTTGCGCTCGGACAGGTCGGCAAAGCGGGCCTCCCATTCGGCGCGCTCGGCTGCACCGCGTGCACCGATCGCTTCCCATGCGGATTTCACATCGGCGGGGATTTCAAACGCGCCATGCGGCCAGCCATAGCCGTCTTTGGCGGCTTTCAACTGATCCTGATCGGTCAGCGCACCGTGGCCTTTCGAAGTGTCCTGCGCTGCGTGACCCAATGCAATGTGGCTTTCGCAGGCAATCATGGTTGGCTTGTTCGACTTTTTCGCCTGCAGGATGGCCGCGTCGATGGCCTGCGGATCGTGTCCGTCAATCTCGATCACATGCCAGCCTGAGGCCGCGAAACGGCGCACCTGATCGGTGCGGTCTGCGATGTCCACGGTGCCGTCGATGGTGATGTTGTTGTTGTCCCAGAAAACAATCAGCTTGCTCAGCTCGTGACGTCCGGCAAGGGTGATGGCTTCTTGGCTGACCCCTTCCATCAGGCAGCCGTCGCCCGCGATCACATAGGTATAGTGGTCAACGACCTTTTTGCCGTATTGCGCGCGCTGGATTTCCTCGGCCATGGCAAAACCGACGGCGTTCGAGATGCCCTGACCCAGTGGGCCGGTGGTGGTCTCGATGCCATTGACCAAGAAGTTCTCGGGGTGGCCTGCGGTTTTTGCGCCCAGCTGGCGGAAGTTCTTGATCTCGTCCAGAGTGACGTCAGCGTGGCCTGTAAGATAGAGCAAGGAATAGATCAGCATCGAGCCGTGACCTGCAGACAGGATAAACCGGTCACGATCGGGCCAGTTCGGCGCCGAGGCGTCAAATTTCAGGTGCTTTTCGAACAGCACGGTCGCGACGTCGGCCATGCCCATCGGCATGCCGGAATGGCCGGAATTGGCGGCGGCGACGGCATCAAGGGTCAATGTGCGGATGGCCGCAGCCTTGTCCCAATGTTCGGGGTTTGCATTGCGCAGCGCAGTCAGGTCCACGGGCGTTATTCCTTTGGATTACAGGCAGATTGCGCGCTGAATACCACTCAGTCCTCAAAGTGCAAGCAGAACCGGGGGTTACAAGGGTGAACTGCTTCAAGAACGCGGCTCAAGTATTTGAAAGCAAACAGTGGGTATTTTCCGCGCCATTCGGTTAGACTAGACCAATTCGTGAATTAAGTTGATTCGGATGAACCGCAGCACACGGAACCTTGATAAAGAGGTGGCAGGGGCATGAGCCAGATCGAAGAATTACAGCGCCGTATTGTTGTCGCGATGGAACGTATCGGTGCAAGCGTGGACGCCATGGGGGCAATGTCAGAACCTTCGCGCGCAGCGGATGAAACGTTGCGTGCCGCGCTGGATGACGAACGTGTAGCAAATGCGCAATTGGAAGAACGTCTTAGAACCCTCAAGCAACGCCATGAACAGGAAGTCGACGCAATGCGCGCCGATATGGAGAGCTTGCGTTCGGTTCCTGCTGAACACCCAGAAAACTCAGCTTTGCGCGAGCAATTGGCTGAAGCAACCGCGAAACTGGCCGCAGTAGAAGCCGCCCGTGCAGAGCTTGCGGACGCCAAGGCGGCTTTAGAAGATCAGGACGAGCTTGCAGTTTTGAAGGCGGAGAACGATCGGTTGCAGGCAACTGCAAGCATGGCAGAGGAGTTGAAGGCCGAGAATGCGCGTTTGAAATCGGAACTGGCTGATAGCGAGCGGGTCGCTGAGTTAAGTGCCGAGCTTGAGATGTTGCGCGCGGAACGCAGCAGTCACGGGGCGGCTATGTCTCGTTTGGATGACGATCTGCAGCGTATGCGCAAGGCTAATGAACAGTTGCGCAATTCGGTCGATGAACTGCGCGCTGCGTCCGAGGGCGGTTTGCCGGATGCCGAACTTCTGAACCGCGCAACAGTAGCCGAACTGGAAGCGACCCGAGCCGCTCAGGCCACGGACGCGGCCGAGGCGCATGCTGTGTTGGCGCGACTAGAGCCGCTTTTGTCGCAAGCCAAGCTGGCTGAAGGAGAGGTGGAGTAATGCCCGAGGTAACCATTCAAATCGGTGGGCGGGGTTTTGACGTCTCATGTCAGGACGGAGAAGAAGTGTTCCTGCAAGCCGCCGCTAAGATGTTGGACGACGAAGCACAGGTTCTTTCTGATCAAATAGGACGAATGCCCGAGTCCAGAATGCTGCTGATGGCCGGCCTCATGCTTGCTGACAAAACGGCCGCGTCGGAAGATCAGATTAGTTCCCTGCAAGCAAAATTGGCCGAGGCCGAGGCCGAAATTCAGGCTTTGCGCAACAAACCGCAGCCTGAGCCCGAAAGGGTCGAGGTAGCGGTTGTGCCGCCTTCCGTGACAGACACGCTAGCTGAATTGGCGGCGCGTGCCGAAGCGCTTGCCTCGGTTGTGGAAGAAAAGACTTCGGGATGATATTGCGTCGGATATCTGCTGTTTTCGTGGCGACGGTGTTGGGAAGCACGGCTTGGGCGGAACTCGACGTTCTCCCTGTTACCTTCACCTGCGACAATGCCGTTCCTCTTGAGGTGGTGTTCTTTAACGCCTCGGACGGCTCGAGCGCCGCGGCCATGCTGGTCGATAATCAACTGATCGCACTAGAGCAAAGTATCAGTGGATCGGGAATCCAGTACAGATCCAGCGGAAATGGCGGCACCTATATTCTGCGGTCCAAAGGTTGGGATGCAACGGTCAGCTTTCTGGCGACAGGGGATGCCGCCAGCGAGCAGGTTATACTAGAGAATTGCTCCAGCCGGTGATCAGGCGTTTGCTTCGCGGATCTTGTCGGCGGCTTCTTTGTTGTAACCAACACCGTTGTCATCAAAAAGCGTGTCCAACTCGCCTGACAGAGTCATCTCGGTGATGATGTCGCAACCGCCGACGAATTCGCCTTTGACGTAAAGCTGCGGTACGGTCGGCCAGTCGGAATAATCCTTGATGCCCTGACGGACCTCTTCATCCGCTAGAACGTTCACGTCGGCATAGTCGACGCCCATATAGTTCAGCACACCAGCCACGCGGGACGAGAACCCGCATTGAGGCATTTCCTTGGTGCCCTTCATATAAAGCACCACATCGTTGGCTTTGACGGTTTCGTCGATCTGGGTTTTCACGTCAGTCATTTCGCGTTTCCTTTGCTCTTCGGCATCATCGCTTTGGCGAAGTCTTGTGGGTCTTTGGGAATATGGGTCTGCGTTGAACGAATTGCACCGTCATGCGAATTGTAAGACGAGTGCAGAATGTGTTTGCCCTGCGCAGGCAGAGATCCTCGTCCTGTTTTGCGGCCGGTCTTTGAGTGGTTCCACGCAATTAGCCCGATTAGCAGGACAAAGACAGAAATCGCAATTGCGAGTACGATCAAATGCTCCATGTTACTCCGGAACTTTCGTTGTCAGCGCCAGCGCGTGCAGCTCTCCATCTGGGCCGTCCATCTTGCCTTTCAAGGCCGCATAGACCGCGCGCTGTTGCTGAACCCGGTTTTTGCCGCGAAAGCTTTCGTCCACGACCATGGCGGACATATGCACGCCGTCGCTGCCGCCGACCTGAATTTCCGCATCGGGAAAGGCTTCGCGCAGCAGGTGTTCGATTTCGTGGGCGCTCATCGGCATGTAGGTCACTCCTGAAGGTCTTTCCCAAGATGTAGAGCGCCAAAGCGGGGCGCGCAAGTGGTCCTGAGACGACAAAACCCGCGCCGGTTCAAGCGCGGGTTTCGTTATTGTTTGCGAAGGCTATATCAGGCGACAGCTTCGGCAAAGCTGCTGCGGAAGGTGGCGCTCAGATCGTCCAACGCAGCCTCGGATCCTCCGATCTTGACTGTCTCGCCGGTGAAACGACCAACCGAGACCAGCGGAACACCTGCTTGACCGGCGGCGATCATCAGTGCCTCGGCCTGATCAAAGTTGCAGGCGACCAGATAGCGCGCTTGATCCTCGCCGAACAGGAACTCGGTCGAGGCATCGTCGAGGCAGACGCCCACGCCTGCCGCCTCGGCCAGCTCAAACGCCGCCAGGGCAAGGCCACCATCGCCCAGATCGGTACAGGCTTTGATCATCTCGCGGTTGGCGCGGATGAAGTCGCCGTTGCGCTTTTCGGCCTCCAGATCGACATGGGGCGCGTCGCCGTCTTCGCGGTTGAATACCTCGGCCAGCAGGGCGGATTGGCCAAGATGACCGTTCGTTTCACCAATGACCAGAGCCACATGGCCCTCGCGAACCTCGTTGCCGATGATGTCATCGGTGTGGGCCAGCAGACCGACCGCGCCGATGGTGGGGGTGGGCAGGATCGCCTGACCGTCGGTCTCGTTATAGAGAGAGACGTTGCCCGATACGATCGGCATGTCCAGCGCGGCGACAGCTTCACCGATACCCTGAATGGCACCGACGAACTGGCCCATGATCTCGGGCTTTTCGGGGTTGCCGAAGTTCAGGTTGTCGGTGGTCGCCAGCGGAGTGGCCCCGACAGAGGTCAGGTTGCGATAGGCTTCCGCCACCGCTTGCTTGCCCCCCTCAATCGGGTTGGCGCGCACATAGCGCGGGGTCACGTCGCTGGTGAAAGCCAGTGCCTTGTCGGTGCCATGCACGCGAACCATGCCCGCACCCAGACCCGGCGTGCGGGCGGTGTCGGCCATCACCATTGTGTCGTATTGTTCATAGACCCATTGCTTGCCCGCATAGTTGGGCGAGGCGAGCAGGGCGCGCAGACCATCGATCGGATCAATCTGAGGCACTTCGGACAGGTCTTCGGCCGCAGGTGTTTCGACCCACGGGCGGTCGTATTCGGGCGCGGTCGAAGACAGTTTCGACAGGACCAGATCAGCTTTGACCTCACCATTGTGGACGATCAGGAAACGGTCCTCGGCAATCGTTTCGCCGACGATGGCAAAGTCGAGGTCCCATTTCTCGAACACGGCGCGGGCCTCGGCTTCCAGCTCGGGCTTGAGGACCATCAGCATCCGTTCCTGAGATTCCGACAGCATCATCTCATAGGCGGTCATGTTCTCTTCTCGCTGGGGGACGTTCTCAAGGTCCAGCCGCACGCCAAGGCCACCCTTGTCGCCCATTTCCACGGCGGAACAGGTCAGGCCCGCAGCGCCCATATCCTGAATCGAGATCACCGCGCCGGTCTGCATCAGCTCCAGCGTCGCCTCCATCAGGCGTTTCTCGGTGAAGGGGTCGCCGACCTGAACGGTGGGGCGCTTTTCTTCGATTGTATCGTCAAACTCGGCCGAGGCCATGGTTGCGCCGCCCACGCCATCGCGGCCGGTTTTGGCCCCCAGATACACAACGGGCATACCGACGCCCGAAGCAGCCGAGTAGAAAATCTTGTCGCTGTCGGCCAGACCGGCGGCAAAGGCGTTCACAAGGCAGTTGCCGTTATAGGCAGGGTGGAACCGGACCTCGCCCCCCACGCAGGGCACACCGAAGCAGTTGCCATAGCCACCGATGCCTTCGACGACGCCGTTCACCAGCTGGCGGGTCTTATGGTGGGCGGGTTCGCCAAAGGACAGCGCGTTCATCGACGCGATGGGCCGCGCGCCCATGGTAAAGACGTCACGCAGGATGCCGCCCACACCGGTCGCCGCGCCCTGATAGGGTTCGATATACGAAGGGTGGTTGTGGCTCTCCATCTTGAACACCACGGCCTGACCGTCGCCAATATCGACCACACCCGCATTCTCACCCGGACCGCAGATCACTTGCGGGCCCGACGTGGGCAGGGTGCGCAGCCATTTCTTGGAGGACTTGTAGGAACAATGCTCGTTCCACATGGCCGAAAAGATGCCCAGTTCGGTAAAGGTCGGCTCGCGCCCGATGATCTCGAGGATCATGTCATATTCGTCGGGCTTGAGCCCATGTGCGGCGATCAGATCGGGTGTGATTGCGGGCTCTTGCATCTTCTGTCCTGTGTCCAAGTGGGCCGAGATTGCGCGCCTTGTAGGGCAAGGATGCGCCCGTGGGAAGGGTCAAGTCAGCGCAGGCGGTACGCGCCAAAGTAAAACGGAACCGACCAGAGGCCGGTTCCGCCTGTTTTGCAGTCAGGTTTTGGCTTAGGCCGGGTTCTGCTGTTGGTTCGCTGCGTCGGCAGCCGCAGCACCAACGGCGGCCTTCTGCTCTTCAGTCAGGTGGTCGGCGTCTTCCAGGCCCGGAATGGCAACACGCACCTCACGGCGGGCAAAGTCGATGCCGTTTTCCTTGAACGAGGCTTTCACCCGGTTGAAGATTTCTTTGCGCAGCGTGAACTGTTTGCCGGGTTTGGCCATAAACTTGCCCCTGATGATCATGCCCACATCGTCGAAATCGAATACACCTTGTGATTTGAAGGGCTGCAGGAACCCGTCTTTATGGGTTTCGTCGGCCATCATCTCGGCTCCGATCTTCTTGAAGATCTTCTTGACCTTGTTGGGATCAGTGTCGAATGGCACGGTGAATTTCAGCTTCATGATGACCCAGTCACGGCTGTAGTTGGTCAGCTTCTGGATTTCACCATAAGGAATGGTGTGGACTGGCCCCCGGTGGTGACGCAGTTGCATGGACCGGATCGAGATCTTTTCGACCGTGCCGGTGGTGCCGCCCACATCGACGTATTCGCCCACGCGGAAAGCGTCATCTACCAGGAAGAAAACCCCTCCAACGATATCTGCAACCAGTTTCTGCGCCCCAAAGCCGATGGCCAGACCCAGAACACCAGCACCTGCCAGCAGTGGTGTAATGTTGATGCCCAACGCGCCCAGCGCCAACAACACAAAGATCACTGCAATAGCGGCCTGCGCGGTTACGCGCAGCAGCGGCAGAACCGTCGCCAGACGCGAGCCACCGGCACCGCCACCTTCACCAGCCTCTTCATCAGGACTTTGACCATTGGCTGTGTGTTCTTTGGCCAGACGGCGGTTGATCCACAGCGATATGACCTCATTAAGTATATAGCCGATGGCGATAATAATGAAGAACTGCACCAGCTTACTACCGGACTCATCTCCGCCGCCAGCGATTTCCTGAAGGTTCAGATCCCACGCGCGTGAGATCATCAAGATGACCAGAATACCGGCCAAAACGCGCCCGATACGGATGTAGCTGCGTTTGGTCGATTTATACGCGCGCTCGGCAACCGGACCTTCACCCAGCATCGGAGGTTGCAAGTGACGCACCAGACCGCGGATCAGCGAATCCAGCGCTGGCGCTATCAGCAGCCAGAACATAGTGGTGAAATGCGCCCCTTGCAGCAGCAGCGATCGAAGAACTGGATCTCGCTGTGCGGCAAGGAATTCAACCAGCAGCCAGATCACCGCCGAAACGCCAATGGCGAAATAGGGGTAATAGTAGGCAACTTCCTCGTCAAACTTGGTATGATCCGGGTCAGTGCCCAGCATCATCTGCGTCAGGCCTTCACGAGCTTTCCAGGCGATGACACCGATATAGACGTGAATGCCTGCGTTCAGCCAGAAACCGATACGGGTTTCGCCGGGGGTGATGCCGTTGAGCGCGTTGAAGTGCACTGTAAACAGCGTCAAACCGATCAGGATCAGCAACCCGATCAGGTTGCGGTGCAGGAATTTAGCCCAATGATCGTCAATGTTGACCAGTCGGTAATGGGGCTGGTTGGGTGCCAGTACGAAACGCGACGCAGCAGCACCTAGACGGGGAACCCAGATCAGATAAAAGACGAAAGGTGCGGCATAAGTGATCTGTTCTGGCGTCATCAATCCACGCCCAACTGCTCGGATCACTACGTAAAACACTACCAGTCCAGCGATTTCTCGGCAAAAGCGGCGGAATAGAAAACGAACAGCTCCCCGCAGGTCGTTGTCTTGGTGCATGCCTGACTTTTCGTGCCATTTCCGCGTCAAGAGGTAGAATATCTTCTCAGCAATGAAACCAACGACCAATACGCTAAGAACAATACCCATCAGGGTCAGGGCACCGGTTGAACCAAATGTGCCGATAAAGTTCTCGGTCGCATGAACCTGAGCGCTGATGAGGTTCGGAATGGTCGTCAACACATGTGTCCACGAGGCAACCATTGCCTCCCAGATAGCATTAAGTTCCTTGATGGGATCCTCGCGGTCAGCGGCCTCGGCGGCGCGTTCCTCTGCTACGGCGTCTAGCCGGTCCAGCAAAATGGCGCGAACCTGGTCGTCTGACATCCGCGCGACCAGATCATCCACCTGTTCAGGCGTCAGGTCTTCGGGAATAGCGACAGGCGTAGTCGGACTGGTTGTGCTGCTTTCTTGTGACAGCACTGGCCCTGACAGGCAAATGACGGAAATGATCGCCAAAATGAGGCGAATGGGGTGAAACATCGAATCTGTCCTCGAACACACGTCTTGATGATTTTTTCGTGATAATAGGGATAAGTGTCAGATTTTCCCAGATGTTTCCCCTGTGGTGTGCAAAAATCTGAAGTTCGAACAAAAAAAAGGCCGAGCACTAAGCTCGGCCGTAGTCCAACAGGGAGGTATGAAGATGATGAGCGTTTCAGCATCACCGTCTTCGAGTGCTCATTTAGGGATCAGTTTATGAACGATCAAGGTGTTTCATGCTGTTGAGTGATCATGCCCGCTATGCTTAAGGCGCATAGCTACAGCTTTCCCAACTGCTTCAACTGTTTACGCTGCGCAATAATCTCGTCCTGAACGAAATCGCGGAACGCGGCCACGCGCTTGGAGTGCCGCAGCTCTTCCGGGTAGGCTAGATAAACGGGGACATCCGCAGTTTCGATATCTGCCAGAAGCGGAACGAGGTGGGGGAAGTCTTGTGTCACGTAGTCTGGCAACACGCCGATGCCCAAATTGTGCAGTACGCCTTGTAGAACACCGAAATAGTTGTTCACCGTCAGCAAAGACCCCGGATTATAAGTCATAAGATGCCGCACCATGGCAGCGCTTGCCCCTGCTTGTGGGGCAGCGGGTGTCTGGCAGATCAGTCGATGGTTGGAAATGTCTTCCAACGTTTGAGGGGTGCCGTTTTCCTCAATGTACTCCTGTGTCGCGTATAGCTGCATCTGAACTGTCATCAGTCTTTTGCGCACCAGATCTGCCTGGCTGGGTTCTTTCATCCGAATGGCCACGTCGGCTTCGCGCATAGGAAGATCCAGAACCCGTTCTTCTAACATCAGGTCAATGTTGAGGTCGGGATACTGTTCGTACAGCTTTGGCAGACGCGGGGCCAACCACAGGGTGCCAAAGCCAAAAGTTGTGGTGACGCGAAGAACACCAAAGACTTCCTCTTCGCTGTCACGAATGCGTGCCGCAGCAGCGTCCAGGCGTTTAGACATGGCCGAGGTTGCGTCAAACAACAACTCACCCTGTTCGGTCAGGATCAGACCACGCGCGTGACGATGAAAAAGAGTCGAATCAAGAGACTCTTCCAGCGCTCGGATTTGTCGACTGACGGCGGATTGCGACAGGTTGAGCCTATCGCCCGCATGGGTCAGGCTGCCCGCATCTGCAACCGCGTGAAATATCCTAAGCTTATCCCAATCCATCGCCGCAACTTTCGTTATCCTTCGGAACGCCTATATGAAATAGGTAACAACTTCTACATTCAAACGGTGAAATCCTTATGTTTTATGGGAAAATCCCTATGCAGGTCATAACTTGTGACCTAAAATGCAAATTAAGATAGCACACTGATCTGACGAGGGGAGGCGTTTGATGAGTAAGCCACAAGTAACTTTGAATGACCGGTTCGATCTGGAAAAGAACCAGGTTTTGTTGAATGGCACCCAAGCGCTGGTGCGTCTGATGCTTATGCAAAAGGCGCGGGATCGTCAGGCCGGGCTGAACACCGCCGGGCTTGTAACCGGCTACCGTGGTTCTCCGCTTGGGGCGGTTGATCAACAGATGATGCGCGCCCAAAAGCAATTGGCCGAAAGCGATGTCACCTTTCAATACGGTTTAAACGAAGATTTGGCTGCAACAGCTTTGTGGGGCAGTCAGCAAGCGGGCCTTCGAGGGGATGGCAAGTTTGATGGGGTTTTCGGTCTTTGGTACGGAAAAGGGCCCGGAGTGGACCGTTCCGGCGACGTGATGCGCCACGCCAACATGGCGGGCACTGCGACCCATGGCGGCGTATTGATGGCTATGGGGGATGACCATACCGGTGAAAGCTCGACCGTGCTGCATCAGTCAGAATGGTCGCTGGTTGACATGTATATGCCGATCGTCAGCCCCGCAGGCGTACAGGAAATTCTGGATTATGGTGTTTATGGCTTTGCTCTTAGCCGGTTTGCCGGGGTTTGGGTCGGTCTAAAGACCATGAAGGACACGATCGAGGTCACCTCGGTCGTGGATGGCAGCGCAGACCGGATGTCCGTTGTCGTCCCTGACTTTGACATGCCACAGGACGGGTTGAACATCAGGCTGGTGGACACGCCGCACCTGCAAGAGGCGCGACTGATAGACTACAAACGCTTCGCGGCCGAGACGTTCTCGCGCGCCAACAAGATGGACAAACGTGTCTGGGGCAAACCTGGCGCAAAAATCGGGTTTGTTGCCGCAGGCAAGAACTGGTTGGATTTGGCCCATGCGCTGTCCCTTCTGAACATCGATGAAGCCGAGGCCGAGCGTTTGGGCATCACGACATACAAGGTGGGCCAGACATTCCCATTGGACATGGCCGGGTTCCACGATTGGGCAGAAGGTCTGGATCTGATCGTAATCGTCGAAGAAAAGCGCAAGCTGATCGAGGTTCAGGTTAAAGAGGCAATCTTTGACGACCGTCGGGGGCGTCGTGTTTATGGCTGGTACAAGGGCGGTGCGGGTACTCTGCATCGCGAAGAACTGTTCCCGACCCGAGGGGCATTGGACCCCAACATGATCGCTGAAAAGCTTGGCGAAATTCTGATTGAGGAAGGCCGTGACACCGATGGTGTTCGCGCCGGATTGGCCAAGTTGTCCGAGGCCCGGCGTGCCGACAACGCGGAGGAGATCGCAACGCGTCTGCCGTATTTCTGTTCGGGCTGCCCGCATAACAGTTCGACCAAGGTGCCGGATGGAAGCCGGGCCTATGCCGGGATCGGGTGCCACTACATGGTCCAGTGGATGGACCGCAGCACCTCGGGCTTTACGCAGATGGGTGGAGAAGGGGCCAACTGGATCGGGGAAGAGCCGTTCTCGACCACGGATCATGTTTTCCAGAACCTTGGCGACGGAACTTATAACCACTCGGGCGTTCAAGCGATCCGCGCGGCCCTGTCTGCAGGCACCAACATCACGTTCAAAATCCTGTTCAACGATGCCGTCGCGATGACAGGTGGTCAGGGAAATGAAGGCGATCTGACCGCGGAACGGATCGTGGCAGAGGTTAAGGCTATGGGCGTCAAAAACGTCGCGCTGGTCTATGATGAAAAGGAAGATGTGAACTTCAAAGCCTTGCCGGCAGGTGTCGAAACACATGAACGCGCCGAGCTGATGCAGGTTCAGGAAAAATTGCGCGGTGTCGAAGGTGTCTCGGTCCTGGTTTATGTACAGACCTGTGCCGCCGAAAAGCGCCGCCGTCGTAAGCGCGGCACCTTTCCTGACCCCGACAAGCGGGTATTTATCAACACCGATATCTGCGAAGGTTGCGGTGATTGCGGCGTTCAGTCGAACTGTGTGTCGATTGTGCCCAAAGAGACTGAACTCGGCCGGAAGCGCGCGATCGACCAGTCCAGTTGCAACAAAGACTTCTCCTGTCTCAAAGGGTTCTGCCCATCCTTCGTGACGCTGGAAGGCGCAAAAATCCGCAAGGAGGCAACGACCGAGATCGACCTGCCAGACCTTCCGATGCCGACACTGCCTAAGATCAATGGCACGCATAACGTGGTCATCACGGGTATCGGCGGCACGGGTGTTGTCACGCTCGGTGCTGTTTTGGCGCAGGCCGCGCAGATCGACGGCAAAGGAGCCGGGATGATGGAGATGGCCGGGCTGGCGCAAAAAGGGGGCGCCGTACACATCCATTGCCGTCTGGCCAACCGGCCTGAAGATATCAGCGCCATCCGCGTCGCCACAGGAGAAGCCGATGCGCTGATAGGTGGTGATCTGGTGGTCTCTGCCGGGGCCAAGACACTGGGATTGACCCGGTCGGGGCAAACTGGTGCCGTCGTCAACAGCCACGAAACGGTCACTGGTGATTTCACACGCGACACCAAGTTCCGGATTCCGGGTGATCGTCTGGAACTGGCTTTACAGGCGCGGTTGAAAGAGGATGTCTCGCTGTTCGACGCAACTGATCTGGCGCGGGCAGTGATGGGCGACTCGATCTATTCCAACATGATGGTGTTCGGGGCTGCGTGGCAGCGTGGTTTACTTCCGATCAGCCATTCGGCTGTCCTTCAGGCGATCGAACTGAACGGAACGGCTGTAGAGCGAAACAAGCGGGCTTTTGATATCGGTCGCTGGGCGGTTCTGTATCCGGAAAAGGTTGCGGAAATCCTGCGGCCCAGTGTGGCTGAACTACCCAAGACACTGGATCAAATGATCAGTTTTCGCGCCGATCACCTGACCGCTTATCAAAGCGCGCGGCTCGCGAAACGGTATCGCAGACTGGTCGAAACATTCGAAGATAAGGATGTCCGTGAAGCCGTTGCAAAAGGGTATCATAAGCTGCTGTCTTATAAGGATGAATACGAGGTAGCGCGTCTTTTGTTGTCCAGCCGCGAAAAAGCGGAGGCAGAATTCGATGGTGACTTCAAGATGACGTTCCACCTCGCGCCGCCGATCCTTGGTGGTACAGGCCCGGATGGTCGGCCGCGCAAAAGAGCTTATGGCGAGTGGATGCTGAGGCCATTGAAGCTGATGACCCGGCTGAAGGCCTTGCGTGGGACGCCCCTGGATATATTCGGGTACAGTGCAGAACGCCGAATGGAACGCGCTCTGATCAAGCAATACGAGCGTGATCTCAAAGAGATCACTCCGTTGATCAGTTCTGAGACCCGCGATGCCGTCATCGCTTTGGCCGAACTGCCACTGGATATTCGCGGCTTCGGCCCGGTGCTTCAGGAAAACGAAGCCAAGGCAGCGAAACGCCGAGAGGAACTTTTGTCGACGATCCGTAGCGGAGGGCCCAATTTGCGCGCAGCGGCCGAGTAAATCGTCACAACACTGTCACTATCACTAGGCAAGATTGTTAGCCGCACATAAATTGCAGGCAGCAAGTTTCGGAGACAGCCATGCCCTCGCGCCGCCACGTCGCTCGTGACATTTCTTATGCCCATTCCGCCGAAACGAAAGGCGGACGGATGGTGATCAAACTGATGGAGAATACCACAGGTCGCATGCGCCTGATCAAGCGTGCGGATGGGTACGAGCACGAGGTCGCGCAGGGGCGCGATTTCTGGTCGGTTATGGTGGACCGGTATGGTTTGTCGCTGGATTTGGTTGGGGGCGCGTTGTCCAACATCCCTCAGACCGGCCCGCTGATCCTGATCGCCAACCATCCTTACGGCATTCTGGATGGGATGATGATGGGCCACATCCTGTCTCAGGCTCGGGGCGATTTCCGCATACTGGCCCATCGCGTATTCCGCAAAGCCGAAGATTTGAACCGCATTATCCTGCCGATCTCGTTCGATGAGACGAAAGAGGCGATGAAGCTGAATCTGGATACTCGCAAAACCGCGCTGAACTATTTAGGTGAGGGTGGCGCAATCGGGATTTTCCCCGGCGGCACGGTTAGCACCGGGGTCAAACCGTTCTCATATCCCATGGATCCGGGTTGGCGCGGGTTTACGGCGCGCATGGTCGCCAAGTCGAACGCAACGGTGGTGCCGGTGTTTTTTGACGGCCACACCTCGCGCCTGTTTCAGGTCGCCAGCCATCTGCACAACACTTTGCGTATGGGCTTATTGATCAAAGAGTTCAAAAAGCGCGTCGACACTCCGGTCAAAGTGGTGATCGGAGAGCCCATCGGCCGCGACGTTTTGGACCCTCTGGCCAAGGACACGCGCAAGATGATGGATTTCCTGCGCAAAGCCACGTATGAGCTGTCTCCAACGCCGTTAGAGTCTTATGACTACGGCTATGAGTTTGAGGAACGGCATCGCGCCTGAAGGGGCTAATGGCAGTAGGTATTTTTGATTCTGGTTTGGGCGGTCTGACCGTTCTGGACGCCGCGCAGAAACGTCTGCCGGACTTGGATTTCCTGTACTACGCGGACAGTGCGCATGCGCCGTACGGCGTGCGGGACGCACAGAACATCTATGAGCTTACACGCGGCGCGGTGAATGAGCTTTGGAACCGGGGCTGTGATCTGGTGATTCTGGCCTGCAACACGGCCAGCGCCGCGGCTCTGCGCCGGATGCAGGAAGAGGGCGTGCCCGAGGGCAAGCGAGTGCTGGGCGTCTTTGTGCCTTTGATCGAGGCGTTGACCGAACGGCAATGGGGCGACAACAGCCCTCCGCGCGAGGTTGCGGTCAAGCATGTGGCGCTGTTTGCAACGCCTGCGACGGTCTCTAGCCGCGCGTTCCAACGCGAACTGGCTTTCCGCGCCATCGGTGTCGATGTCGAGGCGCAAGCCTGCGGCGGTGTGGTCGATGCCATCGAAGACGGCGATATGATCCTGGCCGAAGCGCTAGTGCGCAGCCATGTGGATGCGCTCAAACGTAAAATGCCCGAGCCGCAGGCGGCTATTCTGGGCTGCACGCACTATCCGCTGATGGCTGATCAGTTTCAGGCCGCGCTGGGGGAAGACGTGCAGGTTTTCAGTCAGGGCGCATTGGTCGCCGAAAGCCTTGCGGATTATCTGGAGCGCCATCCGAACATGCAGGGCACCGGGCCGGGCGGCTTCCTGACAACCGGCAAGCCCGCCACGGTCAGCGACCGCGCAACACAGTTCCTGCGACGACAAATCACGTTCGAGGCTGTCTGACTTAGGTCAAGGACGCCCAGCCTTGTGCTGATTTATTCCCAGACCGTCGCATCGGCGGTCGTGACATGTGACACCACGCAAACAAGAGGTCTGACATGACCCATAAAATCGCAATTCTAGGAGCTTCGGGCTATACAGGCGCTGAACTGGTACGGCTGATTGCCGAACACCCCAACATGGAAATCGCCGCGTTGGCCGCGGAGCGGAAGGCCGGGATGACCATGGCGCAGGTCTTTCCGCATCTGCGCCACATGGACCTGCCCACCCTGTGCAAGATTTCCGAAATCGACTTTTCGCAGATCGACCTGTGTTTCTGTGCCTTACCGCATAAGACCAGTCAGGGAGTGATCCGCGATCTGCCCAAGACCCTCAAGATCATCGACTTGTCCGCCGATTTCCGTCTGCGTGATCCGGCGGAATATGAAAAGTGGTACGGCAACCCCCATGCCGCTCTGGCGCAGCAGGATGAGGCCGTGTACGGCCTGACCGAGTTCTACCGCGAAGACATCCGCAGCGCCCGTCTGGTTGCGGGCACTGGCTGTAACGCGGCGACGGGGCAATATGTGCTGCGCCCGCTGATCTCGGCCAATGTGATTGATCTGGATGACATCATTCTGGATCTTAAGTGCGCAGTGTCCGGCGCGGGGCGGTCGCTCAAGGAAAACCTGCTACACGCCGAACTTAGCGAGGGGTACAACGCCTATGCCGTCGGTGGAACGCACCGGCATTTGGGAGAGTTTGATCAAGAATTCTCGGCATTGGCAGGCCGTCCGGTCAAGGTTCAGTTCACGCCGCATCTGGTGCCCGCGAACCGGGGGATTCTGGCCACCACTTATGTCAAAGGCGATCCGGCCAGCGTGTACGAGGCGTTGACCAAGACCTATGAAAACGAACCCTTTATCCAGATGCTACCCTTTGGCGAGACGCCATCGACCCACCACGTGCGGGGCTCGAATTTTTGCCATATCGGTGTCGTGGGCGACCGGATCGAACGTCGCGCGATCGTGATCGGTGCTCTGGATAACCTGACAAAAGGTAGCAGTGGCCAAGCCTTGCAGAACGCCAACCTGATGTTAGGTGAAGCTGAAACAACGGGCCTGATGATGGCCCCTCTGTTCCCATGAGGATATCATGAAGTCGCTCAAGAAACGCCGTCGCGTACAGATTATTCTGCTGGCAGTCGTGGCCCTTGTGTCATCTACAGCATTGATCGGTTGGGCTTTGCAGGACGGTATCAACTTTTTCCGCTCGCCTAGCGAGGTGATCGCAGAGCCGCCAAAATCCACCGAAGTGTTCCGGATTGGCGGTTTGGTCGAAGAGGGCTCGATCGTGCGCGGGCAGGGCGAAACGGTGACATTTGTCGTAACCGATGGCGGGGAAAGTGTACCAGTCGCTTTCACTGGCGTTTTGCCGGACTTGTTTGAAGAAAACCAGGGTATGATCGGGACCGGTTCTTATGTGAATGGCGTATTCGAGGCGACCGAAATTCTTGCCAAACACGATGAAACCTACATGCCCAAAGAGGTTGTGGACGCGCTGAAGGAGCAAGGCGTGTATGTGGAGCCGAGCGAAGGCTGACCCCTCGAATAGATAAAAGTGTTATAGGGCGTTGCGGTAGCAGCGCCCTTTTTCGTAGATCGCTCTTAACTCAGAGACTGCAGCCTTTGTGCGAATTCAAGCGGAGGATGCAATGCAGACGGTTCAAGAGATCGCGACTGATATCGTATCGCGCGAAGGTGGCTTTGTAGACGACCCGGATGATCCGGGCGGAGTGACAAAATACGGTGTCACGATCCACACAATGCGGCGTTTGGGGCTGGACTTGACCGGCGATGGATTCGTTACACGCCAAGACGTCAAGCGTCTCTCCAAAACGCAGGCAGTCGATATTTTCGTGTCTCACTATTTCAACGGCCCAAGACTGGGCATGTTGCCAGAGGTACTGCAACCGTCTGTCTTTGACATGTACGTCAACGCTGGCGCGCAAGCGGTTAAAATACTTCAATATCTTCTGAGGAAAATGGATTTTAAGGTCACAGTGGACGGTGTTGTCGGACCACAGACTGCGAAGGCCAGCAAGACTGCCGCGCAACCGGATCCGATTGCTTTGCGAGACGCGTACGGAGTGGCACGTCGGAATTATTATTTCCGGATTGCCGATGGCCGCGTTGCTTCGCGGAAATACGCGCGCACGCTGTCTGGACACAAGGGTGGGTGGATTCGCAGAGCAGAGGAATTTGTCTCTCCGGGGTACCACCTGAGCGATGCGGAATTTCAACAGAGAGTTGCGGGATGGGATTGATCTCGGGTTTTATGTCGTTCCTTTTTGGTGACGGAAGGAATGTCGTTCGCGAAACTGCCGAAGTGTTTCGTGAAAATGCGGAAAAAGGTGCCGAACGGGACCTGTCGCTTCGACAGCAGGCAATGGTTCAGTTCGGTGCTGAGTATGCCGTGCCGCGCAAGGGTGGTTTCGACCGTTTTATGGACGGCCTGAACCGATTGCCGCGTCCTGCTCTGGCGCTTGGTACGCTTGCGCTATTTGTGGCGGCAATGGTGGACCCCCTTTGGTTTGCGGCGCGGATGCAGGGCATCGCCCTTGTGCCTGAACCGCTGTGGTGGCTTTTGGGGGTAATTGTTTCGTTCTATTTCGGCGCGCGGCACCAGGCCAAAATGCAGGACTGGCAACGCGAGCTTTCGGCGACAGTGCGGCGCGCGCCTGTAGTTGCGCAGAATATCGCGGAACTCAGACATATGCGGGCGAAGTCCGTTGGCGCGGCTGATCCGGGGACCGATGTAACCCTTGCCGAGCACGCGCTGAACCCTGACGAAAACCGGGCACTGGACGATTGGAGGCGCGCCCGCACGGCATGAGCCGCGACACTATGTGCGCCTTCGGGACGCGAAAGTTATTGGTGCTTCCTTCGCAACGGGATTATATGCAGGGCCATGATTACAGAGCTTGGTCACTACGCCCTCATCCTCGCCTTTCTCGTGGCGATCGTGCAGTCCGTCATTCCGCTGGTTGGCGCGTCCAAAAGGTGGACGGGTTGGATGACTTTTGGGGAAACCGCTGCGGTGGCCCAACTGGTGCTCATGACGTTTTCTTTCAGTGCGCTGGTATGGGCCTTTGCCACATCGGATTTCTCGCTGCGCATCGTGGTCGAGAACAGTCATTCGGCCAAGCCAATGCTTTACAAGATCAGCGGGACATGGGGAAACCATGAAGGGTCCATGTTGTTGTGGGTCTATATCGTGGCCATATTCGGTGGGATGGCTGCGATTTTTGGGGCGGGTTTGCCGCCTACACTGAAGGCGCGCGTGCTGGCTGTTCAAGCCGCGATTGGCGTGGCGTTCTATGCCTTTATCCTGTTCACATCGAACCCCTTTGACCGGCTTGTCGTTGCACCCTTTGATGGGCGGGACCTGAACCCATTGCTTCAGGATCCCGGTTTGGCGTTCCACCCGCCGTTCTTGTACTTGGGTTACGTGGGTCTCAGCATGGCGTTCAGCTTTGCCGTAGCTGCTTTGATCGAAGGCCGTATCGACGCAGCATGGGGTCGGTGGGTGCGCCCGTGGACACTGGCGGCGTGGGTTTTTCTGACCATTGGGATCGCGCTGGGGTCTTGGTGGGCCTACTATGAATTGGGCTGGGGTGGGTTCTGGTTCTGGGATCCTGTCGAGAATGCGTCGTTCATGCCTTGGCTTCTGGCTGCTGCTTTGCTGCATTCCGCCATCGTTGTCGAAAAACGCGAGGCGCTGAAAAGCTGGACGATCCTGTTGGCGATCATCGCGTTCGGGTTCTCGTTGATTGGCACGTTCATCGTGCGCTCGGGCTTGTTAACCTCGGTTCATGCCTTTGCCAACGACCCGGAACGTGGTGTTTTCATTCTGTTCATTTTGGTCATCTTCATCGGTGGTGCGCTGACGCTGTTTGCCGCACGCGCGCAAGCTATGGAGGCCAAGGGCGTCTTTGGCATGGTCAGCCGTGAAAGCGCACTGGTACTGAATAATATACTGTTGGCTGTCAGCTGCTTTGTGGTGTTTTTCGGGACTATGTGGCCGATGGTGGCCGAGATGGCTTTTGACCGGAAACTCTCGGTCGGGGCACCGTTTTTCAATGCGGCCTTTACACCCTTCATGATCGTTTTGGGGATCGTTCTACCTGTGGGCGCAATGATGCCGTGGAAACGCGGCAAGATTGGCAAGGCGGCTTATTCGCTTCGCTACGCCTTTGTATTGGCCGTGGCTTTGGCGATACTGGTCTGGGTCATGCAAACGGGGCGCAGCGCGCTTGGCCCAATTGGTCTGTTCCTTGGCGCGTGGATCACTTTTGGTGCTGCGGTTGATCTGTGGAGCCGTACGGGCCGCAACGGAAGCCTAAGTCGCCTGTTCCGGCTGCCCGGAGCCGATTGGGGCAAAGCCGTTGCGCATACCGGGCTTGGCGTGACCATGTTTGCCATTGCCGGCCTGACCGCGTGGGAGGTTGAGGATATCCGCGTGGCGCAGCCCGGCCAGCCTTTTGAGGTTGGTCAATTCACCCTGACACTGGACGATGTCCGCCGCGTGCAAGGGCCCAACTACTTCTCGACCACCGCCGATGTTCGGGTGGAAAAGAACGGCCGCCCCATGGGTATGTTGCACCCGGAAAAACGGGACTATCCTGTTGCCAGAATGCCAACGACCGAAGCGGCGATCGACTACCGGTTCTTAGGGGATCTTTACGTTGTGATCGGCGATCAGCAGGCTGACGGAGGCTGGGTGATGCGGACCTACATCAAGCCTCTGGCAAACTGGATCTGGGGCGGTTGTATCCTGATGGCGTTGGGTGGGTTCCTTAGCCTGTCCGACAGAAGGTTCCGCGTGGCCGCAGGCGCACGCAAGGCCCCAACAGGCGGAGTGCCAGCAGAATGAAACGCCTGATCCTGATCCTGGCGCTTATCGCGTCGCCTTTATACGCCGTGCAGCCAGACGAGGTACTGGACGATCCGGTCTTGGAACAACGTGCACGCGACCTGAGTACCGGTTTGCGCTGTTTGGTCTGTCGCAATGAAAGCATTGACGAAAGCAATGCCGGACTGGCGCGGGATTTGCGCCTGTTGTTGCGGGAACGGCTTGTTGCAGGCGATAGCGACGAAGAAGCAATCAGCTTCATTGTAGACCGTTATGGGGAATACGTGCTGTTGAAGCCTACCATAACTGGTTCAAACCTGCTGCTGTGGCTTGCGGGACCGATCATGCTGTTGATTGCTGCAGCGGTGGGTTGGGGTTTCCTTCGAAAGCGCGCAGATGCGCACGCGACCGCGGACATTGACGGGCTTAGCGACGCTGAAAAGAAGCGGTTAGAGCAAATTCTGAAGGACTGACCCTTGGTCGGTCTTTCCCTTGACTGTGAATTAAGTCAGGCTTGTCCTCAAGAATAGTGCTTGGGGGGAACCTGATGGATTATGAAACCGTGCTGCTGAACATCTCGGACGATTTGGCGGTAGTGACCCTGAATCGACCGGATAAGATGAATGCGATGACCGCCCAGATGCGGGCCGAAGTCGCATACGCCATGAAAGAGGCCGCAGCCAATGCACGCGCTGTAGTGCTGACTGGGGCAGGGGCCGCGTTCTGTTCCGGACAGGACTTGGGCGATTCCTCGACCACAGGAAAAATCGACCTTGAACGCACGTTGCGGGATGAATACGAGCCCATGCTCGAAACGATCTACAACTGTCCGGTTCCCACCATTGCCGCTGTGAACGGCCCGGCTGCGGGGGCTGGTTGCAATATGGCCTTGTGCGCGGATGTAGTGATTGCAACGGAAAGCGCCTATTTCCTGCAGGCTTTTGCCCGGATCGGCTTGCTGCCGGATGCTGGCGGGACATGGTTTACCCCCCGTCAAATGGGCTTTGCCAAAGCGATGGGGGCCGCTCTGTTTGCGGACAAGATCAGCGCGCGGCAAGCCGATGAGTGGGGCATGATCTGGGAGGCTGTCCCGGATGCCGATTTCGACGCCCATTGGCGACGCCGAGCCGCCTATCTGGCCAACGGACCGACCGCCGGGTTTGGCGCGATCAAAAAGGCGATCCGCGGGACTTACGAAAAGACGCTGGGTGAACAGCTTGAGATCGAAGCCCACCTTCAGGGTGAATGCGGGCGGTCTCGGGATTTTGCCGAGGGCGTTGTAGCCTTCATGCAAAAACGCCCCCCGAAATTCGAAGGGCGTTGAGCTTTACGCGCGGCGGCGGCGGCGGGTCCGGCGCTCTGGCACCGCATCGTCTCCGGTACCATCAGAGGCGGACGAAAACGGCCCCAGCGCATTAGTGATCTGATCTAGTGTCGGGCGCGCTCCACGGGGCGTGCTATCCAACGCCTCGCGCATTTTGCGCAGGTGGTCGGGCATCGTACCGCAACAACCGCCAACAATCGTCGCACCCGCATCACGCGCCATTGCGGCGTATTGCGCCATCAGTTCGGGTGTGCCGTCGTAATGGATGTGCCCATTCACGTATTTAGGAATGCCCGCATTTCCTTTCGATATCACGGGACGTTCTGTGCCCTGTGCAGCAAAACCCAGCACCGTGCGCAGGATGTCCGATGCGCCGGTTCCGCAATTTGCACCAAAGGCAACGGGCGGGTTTGGCAGGGTCTCAACCAGCTGCGCCAGGTCGGCCGACGTGACGCCCATCATGGTGCGACCGGCGGTGTCAAAGCTCATGGTGCCACACCAAGGCATATCGGCAAGAGCAAACGCCTCGGCCGCCGCGCGGAATTCCTCGGGGGCGCTGATCGTTTCCAGCCACAGGACGTCCGCACCGCCCGCTTTCAACGCTTCAGCCTGTTCGTGGAACATTTCGACCGCCCCGGCGTGGGACAGAGCGCCGACAGGTTCCATTATCTCACCGGTCGGACCGACCGAACCGGCAACAACGACTGTCCGACCCGCTTTATCCGCAACTTCGCGACCAAGCTCGGCGCCAATACGGTTCAATTCACCCACACGATTCTGGGCGTCGTGCAACTTAAGCCGAGCTGACGTACCACCGAACGTGTTGGTCAGAAACAGGTCGCTGCCCGCATCAACTGATCCCTGATACAAAGCCCGTATCTTGTCCGGCGCGTCCACATTCCACAATTCTGGTGCGTCCCCGGACTGCAATCCCATATTGAACAAGTTTGTGCCGGTTGCACCGTCGGCAAGGATGGCATCATTTGCGGCAAGAAGATCAGTCAGCGCGTTTGTCATTGGGCGTTCCCGAAAAGTCGGCGGAGCCGAAAAAAATAAGAAGCCCCGTGTCTCATGACCGGGGCTTCAAATCAAATTCATAAAACTCATGAAGATCATGAGTTCAAGGGTAGAGGGTTAATCCGCCTCGCTCAGGATTTGCGATTTGGCTTCGGGTAGAAGTTCAGTCATTTTCGCGCGGATTTCATCGTCAGACGACAGTGATCCCAAGTCACCCGACACTTTGCGGACGACGTCTTCGTGGCCTGCCTCTTCCATATCGGCGATCACGACAGTTTTGGCATAAGCTTCAGCCTCTTCGCCGGATTTTCCCAACTTTTCTGCGGCCCAAAGACCCAGCAGTTTGTTGCAGCGTGCTTGCGCTTTGAACTGCATTTCTTCGTCATGGGCAAACTTCGCTTCAAAGGCGTTTTCGCGTTCGTCAAATGTGGTCATTGGTTGGGGACCCCTTGGATTACATCTCGTCTTTTGCAGATATGACCATAGCAACGCTTCGACGCAAGGGATTTGCGCTGCGTCAAAGGCCCTCGGCTTACTGAACTTGCGGGAAAGGGGGGCTTGGACTATGAGGGCGCAACAAAGTGGGAAATCTCTCGCTTCACAGTCTGGAAGGGTCGCTTATGGCGCGTCGCAAGAAAATCTACGAAGGCAAGGCCAAAATTCTGTATGAAGGTCCCGAACCGGGTACGATCGTTCAGTACTTCAAGGACGACGCGACCGCATTCAATGCGGAAAAGAAGGACGTGATTGACGGTAAAGGCGTGCTGAACAACCGCCTGAGCGAATATTTCATGAACGGCCTGAACCAGATCGGCGTTCCCACACATTTCATTCGCCGCCTGAACATGCGTGAGCAATTGGTGCGCAGTTGTGAAATCGTACCGCTGGAAGTCATCGTGCGCAATTATGCTGCAGGGTCGATGTCCAAACGTTTGGGTATTGCCGAAGGTACTCAATTGCCGCGCCCCATTGTCGAGTACTGCTATAAGGATGACTCGCTGGGTGATCCGCTGGTGACCGAAGAGCACATCGCAGCTTTTGGTTGGGCCAGCCAGCAGGATATGGACGATATCCTAAGCCTCGCGCTGCGCGTAAATGATTTCATGAGCGGCATGATGTTGGCCGTTGGCATTCGTCTGGTCGACTTCAAGATCGAGATCGGGCGTGTTTTCGAAGGCGATTATCAACGCCTGATCGTGGCAGATGAAATCAGCCCTGACAGCTGTCGCCTTTGGGATATCGAAAGTGGCCAAAAGCTGGACAAAGATGTGTTTCGGAGAGATTTGGGCAATCTGACAGATGCCTATTCCGAAGTTGCCCGTCGTTTGGGCGTTTTGCCAAAAAGCAACGTAACCAAGCCGACGCTGATCAACTGAATTTCTGCCCTCAGGGCAAGTCGAAACGCCGCTTCGTCAAGCGGCGTTTTCGTCGAAATATCTTGCGGCTCTGCTTGCGATTTTCAACCCTTTGTGCGGTGTGCTGGTTTTCCTGAGTATGACCGATGGCTACGCGGCACCCGGGCGCAAACGAGTCGCACTGTTCGTGACTGCCATTGTTGTCGCTGTCGCCGTTGGAGTGTTACTGACAGCGGCATTTAACGCGATTGACGCGGATTATCAGGGGCTTTCAGGCAAGAGCTGACTCTGCCTGCGGCAAACTGCGTGCGGACAAGGGTTGTCGAATGGCAAAAGGCGCGCTATCCCCCGCGCAACGGAACGGGCCGTATCCGCTGGCCCTTAGCTGGAGTTGCAGGAATGAAAGCACGTGTGCATGTGATGCTCAAGATTGGGGTTCTCGACCCACAGGGCGAGGCCGTGCGCCACGCATTGGGTGCCATGGGCTTTGACCAGGTCGAAGGTGTCCGTCAGGGCAAGGTGATTGACCTTGAACTGGCCGATGGTGCAACCGAGGCAGACGTAACCGAGATGTGCGAAAAGCTGTTGGCCAATACGGTCATCGAACGCTACGAGATCGAACTGGTCTGACCCCTACCTCCGGAGGCCCCGCCATGCGCGCTGCAGTCATCGTATTCCCCGGTTCCAACTGTGACCGGGATTTGGCCGTCGCTTTTGAACAAGCCGGTTTTCAGGTCGACATGGTCTGGCACAAAGACGCGTCTCTGCCCGAGGGCGTCGATATCGTCGGTGTCCCCGGCGGTTTCTCGTACGGTGACTACCTGCGATGTGGCGCTATCGCGGCGCAATCGCCAATCTGCAAGGCTGTTGTGGAACACACTGAACGCGGTGGCTATGCGGTTGGTGTTTGCAACGGCTTTCAAATCCTGACCGAGACCGGCATCCTTCCGGGCGCTTTGTTGCGCAATGCCGGGCTCAAATATATCTGTCGGACTGTAGGCTTGAAGGTAGAGACCAGCGACAGTGCGTTCACCAACGCTTATAATGCCGGCGATGTCATTGGCATTCCGATTGCGCACCATGATGGAAACTATTTTGCCGATGACGCAACACTGTCCACACTTCGTGATCAAGACAGGATCGCGTTCACCTATACCGAGAATCCCAATGGGTCGGTCGGCGATATCGCGGGCATCTTGTCGGAAAACCGTCGCGTTCTTGGCATGATGCCACACCCCGAGCGCGCTGCCGACGAAGGTCACGGCGGCACAGACGGCACGGCATTGTTCCGCGCATTGTCGGGTGTTCTGGCACCCGCGTGACTTGAGGTTGCACTCAAGCCCGCGTAGTTTCCGGGCATGAGTTCCGACACCCAATCTGGCTGGTCTTCTATTAAAAATCCGTTCCGGGGCGCTCCTTTGGGGTGGCGTCTGCGGGTCGCGGTTTCGATCCTTTTGATTGCAACCGTTGGAACGATTTGGGTGACCAACCGTTTGCTGACGGACCGTTTTACTGAATCGACCCGAAACAGAGCCGAAGTACGCCTTGCGCTGTATTCGGGAAACTTGCTGAGCGAACTGCGGCGGAACGCAATTGTTCCGCAACTACTGGCTCGTGATCCGACACTGATATCGGCGCTTCAGTCCAGCGACTATACCCTATCGACACAGCGCCTTATCTCGTTTGTCGAGGAGATCGGCGCTGCATCACTGATGTTGTTGGACAGCGATGGGCGGACCGTGGCTGCAACCGACAGGAACCGATTAGGCGAAGCGCATCGAAACTCGCCTTACTATGTGGATGCCGTTCGTTCCAATGCCACGATTTTTACGGTCATTCAGAATGAGGCGGGGGGATACAGTTTTGTCTATTCGCGCCGCATGGACTCTGGAGCAGATATTCTGGGCGTTATCGTCGTTGAAGTCGATTTGCAGAAATTCGAACGCGCCTGGGCGGGTATTTCTGATGCTGTGATGGTTGCAGATAGTACGGGTACGGTCATTCTGTCGACCGAACCGCGGTGGCGCGGGTTGGACGAAAGCACTGCGATTCAGCGGCAACCGCCTGAAAACGCCATTGAGCGGGCGATCCGCGCAACCGCTGATTGGACCGCGCTGCCGCCGGACGCTTATCTGCAGGGCGAAGCCGTTATGCGTATGGATACACGCATCCCGTTCCGCGGTTGGACGATCACGTCTTTCACAACTTACTCGTCCATCCGGGAAAAGGTGAACAGTGTAATTGCGCTGGAAATCATGGGGTTTGCGATTCTTCTTGCTCTGGCTTTCTACGCTCTCAGCCGCCGGGCGACGTTCCGCATGGCATTGTTTCAGCGCGAGTCGGCAGAGCTTCGCGCATTGAATGCACGCCTGCAGCGGGAAATCGCTGAGAGAGAACGGGTTGAAAAGACGCTGGAAGTTGCCGAACAGACGCTGGCTCAAAGCTCGAAACTGGCCGCGTTGGGCGAGATGTCGGCCGCTGTCAGTCACGAGCTTAATCAACCTCTGGCTGCAATGAAAACTTATCTGGCAGGCGCGCGCCTGCTGCTGCGCAGGAACCGCCCCGAAGAGGCTCTGGCCAGCTTTGGCCGTATCGATGGACTGATCGAGCGGATGGGTGCGATAACCCGTCAGCTCAAATCCTATGCTCGGAAGGGCGCGGATGCGTTTTCCCCTGTAAATCTTGGCGAAGCGCTGGCTTCGGCCCTGTCGATGATGGAGCCGCAATTGCGTCAGCGACACGTCAAGATCACCCAAATTCTGCCAGAAGAACCGGTGTTTGCACTGGGGGACCGAATGCGGATTGAGCAGGTAATGGTCAACCTCTTGCGTAATGCGCTGGATGCCACCAAATCTGTGTCTGAACCGGATGTAGAAATCATTCTGGCTGCAGGGGATATGGCGGTGCTGACGGTGCGGGACAATGGCCATGGAATCGAGGATATCGAAAACCTGTTCGAGCCTTTCTATACCACCAAGCAGCCGGGCGATGGCGTCGGGCTGGGGCTTGCCATCTCCTCCGGGATCGTGAACGACCATGGGGGACGGCTGACTGCGCGCAACAGCCCCAACGGGGGCGCGGTGTTCGAGATGCAGCTGCCTATACTTGGAAGCGATGGCCTAGAGGCCGCGGAATAACGGGGAAAGACTATGGCACAGGCCATGAAGATCGCCATTGTGGACGACGAACAGGATATGCGGCAGTCAATCAGTCAATGGCTGGCACTGTCAGGATACGACACGGAAACATTTGCCAGCGCTGAAGATGCGCTCAAAGTTCTGGGGCCGGATTATCCAGGGATCGTTATTTCGGATATCAAGATGCCGGGAATGGACGGTATCCAGTTGCTGAAAAAACTCATGGGAGCGGACAGTACGCTGCCGGTGATCATGATTACCGGGCACGGGGATGTGCCGATGGCTGTGGAAGCCATGCGCGTGGGCGCGTTCGATTTTCTGGAAAAGCCCTTCAATCCCGACCGGATGTCGGAACTGGCCAAGCGTGCCAGCAACGCTCGGCGCCTAACCTTGGACAACCGGGCACTGCGGCGCGAGCTGTCAGATGGCACGCAGATCATGAGCAAGCTGATCGGGGCCAGCCCGGTCATGGAACGCCTGCGCGAGGATATTCTGGATCTGGGGCAGGCCGATGGTCATGTGCTGATCGACGGTGAAACCGGTACCGGCAAGACCTTGGTGGCGCATGCCTTGCATGCGGTGGGTAGCCGGGCTGGTAAGAAATTCGTTCTGATTTCTTGTGCAGCCCTTGAAGAAGAAGCGCTTTCCAAACGGTTGTTCGGCCCCATGATGCCCGAGGATGCCCAACTGCCTGCCGTTGAAGAGGCGCGCGGCGGGACCTTGGTTCTGGAAGACGTTGAAGCGCTAAGCGATACGCTGCAAGCGCGCTTGCTGAGTGTGATGAATGATCAGGGTACGCCTGCCGAGACGCGGATTATCGCGATCTCGAACCTTCAAGAAGCCGGTAAGACTTCTGAAGATGTTCTGCGGCCGGACTTGTTTTATCGGCTGGCTGCGTTGCGTATCACCATGCCGCCGCTGCGCCAGCGTGGCGAAGATATCCTGACATTGTTCACCCGCCTGAGCGAACAATTCGCCGAAGAATATGGCTGTGATGCGCCACAAGTCAGCGCACAAGAGGCTGCGCAGTTGCTACAGGCGCCTTGGCCGGGAAATGTGCGACAACTGATCAACATCGCCGAGCGCGCGGTTTTGCAATCGCGTCGCGGTTCGGGAACGATTGCGTCGTTACTGATGTCGGATCATGAAGAAATGCAACCCGTCATGACAACGGAAGGCAAGCCCCTGAAGGAATATGTTGAGGCGTTCGAACGGATGCTGATCGACAATACCATGCGCCGTCACAAAGGCTCGATCGCGTCTGTAATGGACGAGCTTTGTTTACCGCGGCGAACGTTGAACGAAAAGATGGCCAAATACGGGCTGCAACGTTCGGACTACTTGTGAGGGAAGAGAGGGGGCCAGCCCCCTCTTGAGCCTTCAGCTCAATTCACCCCTGAGATATTTTTGGCCAGATGAAGCGATCCCTGTTGTCAGAAGTGCAGGGATTGCAGTTTGCCCATTGTCTTTTCCACAGGACTGCTTTTATTGTACCTGAACGGGCCGGGCCGTTTTTGGTGCCCAAAAGTCCCGAATCTTTGAGTTTCGCTGCAACGCCGCAGGTGGTGACCTAATCCCACACAGGCCGCGCAGACCGATTGTGCCCCGAACTGGGGCAGTTGAACGCCTGAGCCCGTGGTTGCGGGTGAAAGGAATATAATGGGCAGACAGCGTCAAGGCGCGTCTGTCGGAGAAGAACCGCGATGACGCGCGCGCAACGATTGACTATACGGGCAGGGGGCCACAGCGCCAGACCCTGCCGCGCGCCGTCCGAAATCGCCCGTACAAGACACCTCCCCAAAAGCGCCTGTCCGCCTGGACGGGTCAGGACAACGCGTTTGGCGCGGTGCACCAAGGACACATGGCTAAGAAAATGCTTATCGATGCCACCCACGCCGAGGAGACTCGGGTTGTGGTGGTCGATGGAAACAAGGTCGAGGAGTTCGATTTTGAGTCCGAAAACAAACGTCAGCTTGCTGGCAACATCTATCTAGCAAAAGTAACGCGGGTTGAGCCGTCTTTGCAGGCGGCCTTTGTGGATTACGGCGGAAACCGGCATGGTTTTCTGGCGTTTTCCGAAATTCATCCCGACTACTACCAAATCCCAGTTGCCGATCGTGAAGCGCTGATGGAGGAAGAACGCGCTTATGCCGAGGCCATGAGGGCTCGGGATGAGGCGGAAGAATCCAAGCCCAAAAAGCGCCGTTCGCGGTCGCGGACCAAAGCTGCCGATGTTAAGTCGGATGATGCAGTCGAGACGCTTGAGGTGTCTTCGGAACCCTCGGGTATGGAAACGATTGATCTGGATGAGGGCGACGAACAACCCGAGATGGCTGTGCCCGAAGGGACTTCCCCAGCGGATCACGTGGCGGACACTCCCGTTGAGGAACCGCTCGACGACGTGGAAGCACCAGATGCGGAAACTGTAGAAGCAGCAGACGCACCGGAAAGTGCCGACCCCACTGTAGAGGAAGAAGTTGCCTCGGATTCAGCGGGTGAAGAGACCCAAACAGAGGACTTGGAAACATCCTCCACCGACGAGGCGGGTCAGGTTGATACTCAACCCGACGTCGACGCTGTTGCGTCGGAAGACGCGCCGTCGGATGCTGACACTGAGCAAGCTGAAGGCAAGGCTGACTCCGATGAGCCGGACGATACCGAAGCCCGCGCGGATGCTACCGCAAAAGACGACACGATCGAATCTGTTGCGGATGAGGATGACAGCGAAGACATTCGCCCTCCGCGCAAGCCGCGCCCGCGCCGGTACAAAATCCAAGAGGTGATCAAGGTCCGGCAGGTTCTGCTGGTTCAGGTCGTCAAAGAAGAGCGTGGCAACAAGGGCGCAGCGCTGACCACGTATCTCTCGTTGGCCGGTCGCTATTGCGTGTTGATGCCAAACACAGCGCGGGGTGGCGGGATCAGCCGCAAGATCACCAACGCACCGGACCGCAAGAAACTGAAAGAGATCGCGGCCGATATCGACGTGCCGACTGGTGCCGGCCTGATCATTCGGACCGCTGGGGCCAAACGGACCAAATCCGAGATCAAGCGTGACTACGAATACCTGCAGCGTATGTGGGAGCAGATCCGCGAGTTGACGCTCAAGTCCATAGCGCCGGCCAAGATCTATGAAGAGGGCGACCTGATCAAACGTTCGATCCGCGATTTGTACAATCGCGATATCGACGAGGTACTGGTCGAAGGCGAGGGCGGGTACCGCATCGCCAAGGACTTCATGAAGATGATCATGCCGTCCCATGCCAAGAACGTGAAACGGTATGAGGATGCGCTGCCGTTGTTTGCGCGCTATCAGGTGGAAAGCTATCTGGCCGGGATGTTCAACCCGACTGTGCAGCTGAAATCGGGTGGCTACATCGTAATCGGTGTGACTGAGGCATTGGTAGCGATCGACGTCAACTCGGGCCGGGCGACCAAAGAAGGCTCGATCGAGGAAACCGCGCTCAAGACCAATCTCGAAGCGGCCGAAGAAGTGGCGAGACAACTGCGCCTGCGCGATTTGGCCGGTCTGATTGTCATCGACTTTATCGATATGGACGAGCGCAAGAATAACTCGGCCGTCGAAAAACGCCTCAAGGATAAGTTGAAAACGGATCGGGCGCGCATTCAGGTTGGTCGTATTTCCGGCTTCGGCCTGCTTGAGATGAGTCGCCAGCGGTTGCGCCCGGGTATGCTGGAAGCAACGACGCAGCCTTGCCCATCCTGTCATGGAACCGGATTGATCCGTTCGGACGACAACATGGCGTTGACCATTTTGCGTCAGATCGAAGAAGAAGGTACTCGGCGCCGCTCGCGCGAGGTTTTGGTGCGCTGCCCCGTCAGCATCGCGAATTTCCTGATGAACCAGAAACGTGAGCATATCGCCCAAATCGAGTCGCGCTATGGTCTTTCAGTTCGTGTGGAAGGGGATATCCATCTGGTCAGTCCGGATTTCTCGATGGAGAAATTCAAGACTGCAAGTCGGATTGTGCCCGAAGCGACGGCGCCGGTCGTTTCGGTAGATGCATCGCTGATGGATCTTGTTGACGCGGATGAAGAAGAAAAGGTCGAAGAGGAAACGCCTCAGACAGATGAAGAAGCCAAGCCCAAGCGCAAGCGCCGCCGCCGGCGCCGCAAGAAGGGCAATGGAAATGGCGAAACGGCTGAGGTGAGCGCAGATGACGTTGAGGCCGCAGAGGCGCCCACTGGAGGAGAAGCAGCACCGGTCGAAGTAGAAGAAACCAACGCTGCAGAGTCCGTTCCGGCGGAAAGCGGCGAGGAAGAGGCCAAACCCAAACGCCGCCGTGCGCCACGTCGTAAAAAGAAGGAAACCACACCGGTTGCTTCCGAAGGCGAGTCGGTTGAGTCTGCTGAGGTGCAAACTGAAGTGGTCGAAGAAGCCGTCGTAAAGGAACCGGCTGCACCGGCGGATTCGAATGAAGTCGAACTCGCTGACGATATTGTTGCTGAAAGCACTGAGGCGCCCGAGGCGGAAGAGCCTGTAGCAGCAGTCGCAGAGGAAAGTCAGGAACCGGAGGTAGCGCCGGAACCGGAACCGGAACCAGTAACAGAAGAGCCGGTACTTGAGGTCGTTGCCGAGGAGCCCGCAGAACCTGCGAAGCCCAAGCGGCGCGGATGGTGGTCACTGGGACAATAAACGAAAAGGCGGGCGAAAGAGCCCGCCTTTTTTGTAACATTCACGGCTTAAACTTAGCCTTTTTTCTGGATCAGGTAGACTTGATGGCCTTCGGTTTCTTCTTGCGAAAGCAAGTGGTGACCGCTTTCGCTGCAGAAATGCGGGACGTCAATAATCGCAGCAGGATCGTCGGCCAGAACACGCAGAACTGCCCCGGAGGGCATTGATTTCAAACGTTTTCTAGCCTTCAAAACGGGCAAGGGACAAAGCAGGCCCAATGCGTCGAGAGTTTCAGTTGGGTTTGACATAGAGATGAAATATTTCCACTTTGCCCGGGTGTCCAGCGTGCAACCACGAGGATGTGACTGAATGGCCTCGTGACGTTCGCCGCATCATACCATATGTGCTGAACTATGTTTGGAATAGATATCATCGACGCGGGCCTGCTGCCCGCCATGTTCATCGCGATGCTGGGCGGACTGATTAGTTTCCTTTCGCCGTGTGTCTTGCCGATCGTGCCACCGTATCTTGCTTATATGAGCGGTGTGTCGATCAACGAAATGCAGGACCAGACTGCGGCGCGGCGCAAAGCGACGCTGACCGCATTGTTTTTTGTGCTGGGCTTGTCGACTGTCTTCCTGTTACTGGGCTTCACGGCTTCGGCCTTTGGCGCGTTTGTCCTGCAAAACCAAGTGCTTTTCGCGAAGCTTTCAGGTGCTGTGGTGATTGTGTTCGGTCTTCACTTTCTGAATGTCTTCCGCATCCCGTTCCTGGACCGTGAAGCGCGGATCGAAACCGGAGATTCGGGCGGTTCTGTTTTTGGAGCCTACATCCTTGGATTGGCTTTCGCTTTTGGATGGACGCCGTGTATCGGTCCTCAGCTTGGCGCGATCCTGTCCTTGGCGGCGTCTGAAGCCTCGGTGGCCCGTGGAACGTTGCTGTTGGGTGTTTACGCTGCGGGACTCGGCATACCGTTCTTGCTGGCTGCAATGTTCCTTAACCGCTCGATGACCGTTATGAACAAGATTAAGCCTCATATGGCGACAATCGAAAAAGTGATGGGCGGGTTGTTGCTGTTCGTCGGCATCATGTTGATCACCGGGTTGTTCACAGAGTTTAGCTGGTGGTTGCTGGAAACTTTCCCGGCGCTGGCAAATTTTGGCTAAAGTACTGATCTGACTTACCTTGATGATAACGCTGCGCTAATCTGCGCAGCAGAAGGTAAGACTATGAACAGTCACGAAAACCAAGAGCAGGTCAAACGTCGCCGGGTATTTTACATTCCCGGTTATGATCCTATACATCCTCGCAGATACCGCGAACTGTACCGTTCGGAAGGAGCGGCGCAGTCTGCGTTGTCGGGATATCAGATATCGGTTTCTGCCAAAATGGGGGACGGCCCCTTTGGATGGCATGTCCATTCGGAACAAGACGGAACCGAGGTTGAGACACAGATTCAGGTGTTGGTCTGGTCGGATATTGTCAGGCACAGCATGTCCAACTCGGTTGTTGCGACTTATGTGCAACTGGTTAGAACCGCGTGGATTTACCTTGCGAGTGGGACGTTTGGACGACTGATGCGTTTACGCAAGGGGCCTGTAATCGCTGCGCTTTATCCGCTTGCGATGCTTGTATTCCAGCTTGCCGTAGCACTGGCCATCGCTTGGGGCATCTGGAAAGGCGGCAGCCAGTTTTTCGACCTCTTTGCCATTGCTCCAGCTATTCTGATGTTCTGCCTGCTTTTGCGTTGGTTTCAAAAGATCGACAACAAGCTATTCGCTTATTATCTAATGCACGACTACGCCTATTCGGCGAGTTTAAAGGGTGAAACGCCCGCCGCTTTGCGAAAACGCATGGCCGAATTCACCGAACTGATTAGGCAGGCGCTGGTTACGGACGTGGATGAAGTCTTGGTTGTTGGCCACAGTTCCGGCGCACATATCGGGGTCTCAGTTCTGGCTGATGTAATCAGGAGTGCACCGGACACAGGCTTCAGACCAGCTCTATCTTTCCTATCCTTGGGTCAGGTCGTACCAATGGTGTCGTTTCTCCCAAATGCCAAAGAGTTGCGGACAGATCTTCAATTTCTTTCCGTTCAGTACAATCTCACCTGGGTGGACGTATCGGCTCCGGGTGACGGATGTTCTTTTGCTCTCTGCGACCCTGTCGGCGTTTCTGGCGTCGCAACCGAAAGTAAAAAATGGCCCTTGGTCTTGTCGGCAGCATTCACGCAAACACTTTCGCCAGAGCGTTGGCAGGCTTTGCGGTGGCGTTTCTTTCGTCTTCATTTTCAGTACCTGTGCGCCTTTGATCGTGTCGGGGCGTACGACTATTTCCGCATCACGGCCGGACCTCAGTCTTTGGCCCAGAGATTCCGTGGACGTAATTCGTCTAAGTCTCGTATCGATATCGCGGTCTCAAAGCACCGGACGGTGATGCTGTGATACCGCCCAAGCCGCCCTCACGCCCAAACCATGTTTCGCTGTGGCGGTACCTCAAGCTGTTTCGTCAAGATATCCTTTCCGCACAACCGCAACGCCTGTATCGCGCATGGATGGCCGAGTTTCGGACTCCGTTCTTTCGATCGTACATGATGAACCAGCCTGAACTTGTTGAAACTGTTTTAAAAAAACGCGCGGAAGGTTTTCCTAAATCTGAACGCATCAGCGAAGGTTTACGACCACTTTTAGGAGAGTCTGTTTTTTTAACCAATGGTGAAACGTGGAAACGACAACGCAGGATCATCGACCCGGCGTTTGAGGGGGGGCGGCTTAAAGATACGTTCCCTGCGATGCTTCAGGCCGCGGAAGCAGCAGTGCGACGAATACGCCCTCTGGTCGGCACCGACATCGAATGTGAAGAGTTAACAAGCCATGCCGCCGCCGATGTTATCTTTCGAACCTTATTCTCAGTACCGATCGAACATGAAGTCGCAGTGCAAGTCTTTCAGAAATTCAGGGCTTACCAACGCCAGCAACCCTTGTTGAACCTGGCCGCATTTGTTCCGCTACCACGGTTGATGCCTCGGTTCCATTCTTCAAGAACCCGAAAAAACGCAAGGGAAATAAGGGCTTTAATTGGAAAGCTGACGCAACAACGTGCTGAGTTGATTGCGCGAGGGTGTGCGCCCAATGATCTAGCAACGAAAATCATGACGACTCCGGACCCTGAGACCGGGACATGTTTCGACACAAATGAGATGGTCGACCAAGTTGCGATTTTCTTTCTGGCAGGCCATGAAACAAGCGCCTCTGCTCTGGCTTGGGCGTTGTACCTGATGGCTTTGTATCCTGAGTGGCAGGGTAAGCTGGCTGCCGAAGCTCAGGCTTTAAATGTCTCTGATATCTCGGAAATGTCGAAGCTAAAGCTGAGCAGAGATGTCTTTCGCGAAGCGCTGCGACTTTATCCGCCTGTCCCCATGATGGTGCGCGAAACTACGTGTCCCGAACGCTTTCGCGACCGCGACGTTCCAAAAGGGGCTCAAATCGTTATCAGCCCGTGGCACCTTCATCGGCACGAACGTCTTTGGGATCATCCGGATGAGTTTGATCCGAACAGATGGGCCACGGAAAACGGCAAGCGTTGCCAACGAGAAGCCTTCATTCCGTTCTCAGCTGGTCCTCGTGTGTGTTCGGGCGCTGGCTTTGCCATGATCGAGGGCCCATTAATCCTGTCCAAATTGCTGCAGCACTTCCGGTTCGAGTTAGTCGAGGGCAAAACGCCGATTCCGGTGGCGCATCTGACTGTCCGGTCGAAAGACGGAATTTGGTTGCGCATCGTTGAGCGCTAACAAACTACCATCGTGATGCGCCATGCTGTATGCGGTTGAAAACAGCGGAATCATTTCGAACGGGAATATCATATGTCCAAATCAGAACAGCGCGAGCAAATGTCCAACGGAGCAGGCTTTATTGCGGCACTGGATCAAAGCGGCGGCTCGACCCCCAAAGCGCTGGCACTCTATGGGGTTGAGGCATCAGACTATTCCTCGGACGAGGAGATGTTTGGAGAAATACAGAAGATGCGCGCCCGGATTATCCTGGCAGATGATTTCACTAATGAAAAAGTTATCGGAGCCATTCTGTTCGAACGGACTCTGGGTGAAGAAATTGATGGCCGAAAAGTCGCTGATTTCCTTTGGTCGGAAAAGCGCATCGTGCCTTTTCTTAAGATCGACAAAGGGTTAGAGGACGAGGCGAATGGTGTTCAGATGATGAAGCCGATCCCCGGTCTGGCCGACACCCTTGCGAAAGCGTCGGGCGTGTTTGGAACCAAAGAACGCTCGGTTATTCATGAAGCCAATGCCGAGGGCATCGCAGCCGTGGTTGCGCAACAATTCGACATTGCGCGGGAAGTGATAGCGGCTGATATGGTTCCGATCGTCGAACCTGAGGTGAGCATCAACTCGGCAACCAAGGCAGAAGCCGAAGACATTCTGAAGGCTGAAATCCTGAAAAACCTTGATCAATTGGACGAGGGGCAGGATGTGATGCTGAAGCTGACGATCCCCACCAATGCGAACCTGTATGACGCCGTTGCCGATCATCCACGCGTGGTGCGTGTGGTTGCTTTGTCGGGCGGATATTCGACAGAACAAGCCTGCGATCTGTTGGGTCAGAACGGTAAAATGATCGCATCTTTCTCGCGTGCTTTGACCGAGGGACTGTCGAAACAGCAATCGAATGATGAATTCAACGCCGCTCTGGGCGGGAATATCGACAAGATCTACCGCGCGTCGATTTAAACAGATCTACGTCGGAACACTGAAATCGCGGCGCATCTGCGCCGCTTTTTCGCGCATGACGCATCCATTTGCGTGATCATTTACAAGCCCCATCGCTTGCATGAACGCAAAAACAGTGGTTGGCCCAACGAATTTCCAACCTCTCCTTTTAAGATCCTTGGACATGGCCACAGACTCAGGCGAGGTTGACGCTGTCTGAGGTTCGGGTGGCATATCCGCCTCATACTGCCAGACATAAGCAGCCAGTGATCCGTATTCAGTGATCAGACGTTGTGCGCATTGGGCGTTATTTATGACGGCTTGAATTTTGCCGCGATGTCGGACAATTCCTTCATCGTGTAAAAGACGTTCAGAATCTACGTCATCAAACGCCGCTACAGCGTTGATTTCGAATTGTTTAAACGCTCTCCGAAAGTTCTCGCGCTTGGATAGGATTGTCCGCCAGCTCAACCCGGATTGAAAACTTTCGAGACATAGCTTTTCGAACAAGCGTTGGTCATCCGCAACAGGATATCCCCATTCGTTGTCGTGATAATCGAAAAACTCAGGCGCGGCCTGGCACCATTTGCAGCGAGGCTGACCGTCCGGTCCTTGTGTAGTCTGGCTCATGTATGTACCACTTTTGTTCCGGTCGAGCATACACAGCCTGATAGTTTTTAATCAAGCACCCAATATCAGGTACGATACCAGTTTAAAATGTATACACGAATTGCAGATGCCAAGCCGATTTCGGGATCACGAGACACGTCAATTTCAGCCGCTAAAGCATTGATAGACATATCTTTTATTTTGGCAATGTCCCGGAATGCCTGCCAGAACTCATCCTCGAGAGATACCGAAGTACGGTGTCCCTTCAGGGTCAGGGACCGTTTGACGGGGCGGCCGCTCATTCCTCCAACTCATGGTTGTCCAAGTCGCGGCGTTGCTTGTTCAGTACTTTCTCGTCTGCGTCTCTTTCAGACTTTTTGCGCCCAAAGGTAACAGCATTCTGGTCGGCGCGGGCCTTCTTTTCAGCCCGCGCTTTTTCCTTTCGATACCGGTTCAGATTAACCGGCTTACTCATCAGTCCTTGGGACCGATCATTTGCTCGGGGCGGACCACGGCGTCAAATGTCGCTTCATCCACAAAACCCAGGGCAATGGCCTCTTCTTTGAGGGTCGTGCCGTTCTTATGCGCAGTCTTTGCAACCGTCGTGGCGTTGTCATAGCCTATGGTGGGCGCCAGAGCCGTCACCAGCATCAGCGATTCCTTCATCAGCTTTTCAATGCGCGGCTCGTTTGCCTGAATGCCCAGTAGCATCCGTTCGGTAAAGCTATCGGCTGCGTCGCCCAAAAGCTGGATTGACTGCAACAGGTTGTAAGACATCATCGGGTTGTAAACATTCAACTCGAAGTGGCCCTGGCTACCGGCAAACTTGACGGCGGCGTCATTGCCCATGACATGCGCCGCGACCTGTGTCAGAGCCTCGGCTTGCGTGGGGTTCACTTTGCCGGGCATAATTGACGAACCCGGTTCGTTTTCCGGCAAGATTAATTCGCCCAAACCCGAACGAGGACCCGACCCCAACAGACGGATATCATTGGCAATTTTATAACAGCTACCCGCGATTGTCGCCAAAGCACCCGACAAAAAGACCATGGCGTCATGCGCGGCCAGCGCCTCAAACTTGTTAGGCGCGGTCACGAAGGGCAGGCCGGTGATCTCGGCCATATTTGCTGCGACGGCTTCACCCCAGCCGTTTTGAGTGTTCAAACCGGTGCCCACGGCTGTGCCACCCTGAGCTAGCTCATAGATACCGGGCATAGCGGCCTTTACGCGCTCGATCCCCTGACGGATCTGATGGGCGTAGCCACCGAATTCCTGACCCAGAGTCAGCGGCGTTGCGTCTTGTGTATGAGTCCGCCCGATCTTGATAATATCTTTGAATTCCTCGGATTTCTGCTCCAACCCCAAGGCTAGCTTCTCGAGCCCAGGCAACAGAACGTCACGCACGCTCATGGCTGTTGCGATGTGCATGGCGGTGGGGAAGGTGTCGTTCGAAGATTGTCCCATGTTGCAATGGTCATTGGGGTGCACGGGATCCTTCGATCCGATAACGCCGCCCAGAATCTCGATCGCACGGTTCGCGATGACCTCGTTCGAGTTCATATTGGACTGAGTTCCCGACCCGGTTTGCCACACGACCAGCGGGAAGTTGTCGTCGAACTTGCCTTCGAAGACTTCTCCGGCGGCCTGAATGATGGCGTCAGCGATCCGAGCGTCCAGTTTACCGGTCGCTTTGTTCTCCATTGCGCAGGCTTTTTTGATAACGCCCAAGGCCCGCACGATGGCCACAGGCTGTTTCTCCCATCCAATGGGGAAATTCATGATGGAGCGCTGGGTCTGCGCACCCCAATATTTATCCGAAGGAACCTCCAGCGGGCCAAAGCTGTCGGATTCTGTGCGGGTCTGGGACATCTGTCACTCCGTCTTGTATACAGTCGTATGCCATTTACCTGCCACTACGCCACCGTGCAATCGGGCAGTTTCGCGCACCTTAAACTTATGGTTCACAAAGGTATAGATCGACAAATGCTTCATTTTATTTAGGCGATTACAATTCGACCCATTGTGCGTGCTAACAGGTGGGCTAGAATAAGTTAGTCAATGTTGCGGAGAGTCTCGTGTTACTTTCAGAACGGCTACTTGCCCTAAAAATGCTCACGTTCTCTGTTTTTGCGCTCGTGTGCGTTGCGCTTTCGTTTCAACCTGTTCTTGCTGACGAAATAACCCCATTTGTCGGTGACTATGTTGGCTCTGCAAACGTGGTGGATGCGGATGGAGGTGAAGTCCCCAGGGACATGAGCGTCTCGATTCACGAACTTAAAGATGGGTTTAATGTCAGTTGGAAAACAACGACCTACAAAGCAGACGGTCGGATAAAAGAGCAGTCGTTTTCCATTGATTTCAAAGAGTCCGAACGTACAGACGTATTTTCTGCCGCAATGAGGCGTAATGTCTTTGGACACGAAGTGCCTTTGGATCCTATGCAGGGCGAACCGTTCGTATGGGGCCGGATCGAAGGACAAACAATGACAGTTTTTTCCCTGTTCATCGACGAAAACGGTGGCTACGAGTTGCAGCAATACGATCGTACGCTGACCGAAGGCGGTCTGAATCTGTCGTTTTCGCGGTTCAGAAACGGAGTGAAGTCCCGATCAGTCGAGACTTTCCTAAAGCGTAAATAATCGAGCGGTTATTTGCGAAAGCTGTCTAGCGAAACGACGTCGGCGTCGTGTTGCTCTTCTTCTTCCTCTACTTCGATAGTGTCTTCGATGAATTGAGCAACCTCTTCCTCTTCCGGGCTTTCGAAGCGCAAACCAAACTCGACCGAGGGGTCAACAAACGTTTTGATGGACGAATATGGGATATATAGCGGCTCAGGCGCGTCGCCAAAATTCAGTGTGATCGCGAACCCTTTGTCGCCGACCTCCAGGTTTTCAAACCAGTGCTGCACGACGATTGTCATTTCATCGGGATATCTGTCGCGCAGCCAGTCAGCCAATTCCACCCCATCTTGTTGGGTGTCGAAAGTAATAAAGAAATGATGCGCCCCTGGCAGGCCGTTTTCCGAAACGCTTGTCAGAACCTTCTTGATTAGCCCACGCATCGCCGTGTGCATAAGGTTCCCGTAATCAATGTCCTGCGACATGTGTCTTCCTCAAAATTGATGGTCTAAGCATAAGCGATTTCGCCGGAAACGAAAGACCACGATTGGGCGGATTGTTCATAGGAAGTGCGAGGCCATTCCGGCCGCCGCCATGATTGCCAATGTTCGCCCCATGCCAAATTTGAATTTAAATATCAACACCCAAGCCAGCACTGCAAGACACAAAGCGATCAGGTTCGCGGATGCGTAGTCAGGCCACGGAAACGAAAAGAAACCCCATGTTTTCTGCGGGACGTTGTGGAACAGCACGTTTAAGCCGAACCACACCGACAAATTGAGAATCACACCGACAACCGCTGCTGTGATTCCGTGCAGAGCTGCTGACAATCTTGGGCGGCTTGCGAGGTGATCCAGATAAGGTGCGGCCATGAAAATCCATAAAAAGCATGGAACGAATGTTGCCCAAAGCGCAACTGCACCGGCCGCAAGGGCAAGTGGAAACCCTCCATCCGCCTGACCGGTAAGCATAGCCACGAATTGGGTCACTAAAATCAAAGGACCTGGAGTCGTTTCGGCCAATCCAAGTGCATCAATCATCTGCGGTGTGCTGATCCATTGGTACTTGTCCACGACCGTTTGGGTCATATACGCCAACACTGCGTAAGCGCCACCAAAGGTCACAACTGCAAGACGCGCGAAGAACCAGCCGAGGTCCGCCAGTAATTTCTGACCCGTCAGACTAAGCAAAATCAAAGGCGCCAACCAAAGTGTTACCCAGGTCAGTCCGGTTCGGATATATCCTGTTGGAGCGTCGACCTTATTCATTGTCCGAGTTTGGCTGTCGCTCTGGAACCTAAAAAACCCCCAAACCGCGGCGGCCACGATTATCAGTGGAAAGGGCAGGTTAAGAAGAAAGATCGACAGAAAACTTAGAGCGGCAACGCCAATATGCTCGGTATCTTTCAGCGCTTTTCGGGACAGGTTTCTGAGGGCATGCAAAACAATGATGATCACCGCAGCCTTGATCCCCAAGAACCCGGATTGCACAAGCGGAAGCGCGCCGTAACTCGCGTAAAGTGACACCAGCACCGCAATAACCAGAGCACCGGGCAGAACGAACAGGAAGCCGGCAATCAACCCGCCCAAAACGCCACGCAGCCGCCAGCCTGCGTAGGTTGCCAACTGCATTGCCTCTGGGCCGGGAAGCAACATACACAACGAGAGCGCGCGCAAGAATGTCTGCTCGTCCAACCATGAACGTTCCTCGACCAACTCCTGATGCATTAGGGAAATCTGCGCTGCAGGGCCGCCAAAAGACAAAAGACCGATGCGCCCGAACACTTTGATCATTTCGGCTGTGTTTGGCGCCATGGTTTTCGATCCGCTGACCTGTTATGCGGGTCTTCTATCCGGATACCGTCATGCGTTACAGGCTTTTAGCAGGGATCAAACAAGAATTTTTAGGGCGGATTCCGGGTTGTTGGGGAAACAGCGCAGCTTAAAGATTGGAACTGCGCTTTACGCCCAATCCAACCTCTGCCCCGTCATACATATGGGTAAGGTATCCTGAGGAAACTGGCCAAGCTGCTCAAACAGTGAGATGAAGTCGAACTGATTATAGACCTCAACCACGCGATTATCTCTAATCCGGCCCATCATACTGCCGGTCGCCTGTAACGGAGCGCCGTTGTCGGCCCGTGTGGTACGCAGATGAATGATTGCTGACACCCAATCCCCATCTTCAACGATTTTGGGCATGTCGACTTCGATGTCACCCAGGATATGCCGAAAAGCTATCACGAGGTCCCGGAATTCGTCAGCACCTACCTGCATTTCAGGAATCAGCCCTTCGGCCATGGTTTCCGGCGCAAAATAGGTATCAATGGCATCGGTATTCCCCTTTTCCCAGACTTCGGAATACCATTCTCTGAGCACCTGTGCGTGAGACATCTCAGCTCTCCTTTATTGTCGCTCAAGCATGCGCAAAAGGCGTGAATAAAGTCTGAACGCCAGACAGACAGTAGAAAAACATCTTGGGGAAAATGCAGGTTTCTGTTGCCAGGTACCTGCGAACCCCGCCTTACGCGGCTAGGCGCAAGGGCTTAAGTTTCGGTCTTGCTACTGCTTACGCAGCAACTGCAACCGGAGCACGATTGTCGTTTGCAATTGTACTAGTTTCGCCGGTAACGGTGGCAGACAGCCGAGACAAAGCTAACCCCTTTAGACGTTCGTCGATCCTATTTCGGCCCCAAAATCCCCAAACGAAGGATGATTGGTGGAGCCGCCGGGTACCGCCCCCGGGTCCGATCCGCTTATTACGAGCGCGTTTATGTCCATAGTCCCGAAGGACCTGTTCTATATAGGTGAGGTACAATCGGGATGCAATTCCCGAGTTTTCCGTGCGAAGCACGCCAAAACAGATACTTACGTTGTTCTGTTTAGGTTGGCCAAAATCAACCAAATAGCCAGAACAGCCTCGATTCCACCGAATGTCACTGCTTTGACCAAAGGCGGGTTGTCCAAAAGGACTGACACAAACCGCCCGAGTGCCGCGCCCGCGTACACAACGCCCAGCATCGCATAAGCCATGGGCGCGTTAAACCACAGCACTGCTATCCCGGTTACGACGAAAAGCCCTCCCACCGATGCGCGCATCTCACTTAGGCCCATGGTGCTGCTTGTTGGTGCTAAATCCAACGAAGCTGCTGTCCACGCCGGTGCAAGAAAGCCGAACAGGCCAAAGGCAATAGTTAGTAAGGCTGCGACAACATTAAGAACCGGTACCATCTGTTCCTCTTCAAGCTGGTTTACGCTTTTTTTCGGCGACATCGCGCGCCAGTTTTCTTGTGTATTTCTCAAGTCTTAAAAGGCTATCGTCAACTTCTTCCACATCACCGCGCTCCAAGGCATCCGCGATCTGCGTGTGCAGCGAAATGATCTCTTCTCGGGATCTGGCCGAAAAGGTGATCATGTTCATAAGTGGTTGCATCGCCTCGACGGCTCCGGCCAGCTGATAGGACAGGACGGGGTTTCCGGCGCCGTCGACCAAAGCGCGGTGAAAAGCCACGTCTGAGGCGCAGAAGGCTTCGTCCGTCAGGCCCGGCTGTGCTTGTCTGAAGATCTCGGCGCGCATCGTGGCTAGCTGATCGGCCGTCCGACGTTGCGACGAAAGGCGAGCGCAGGCGCGTTCCAGTGCATAGCGCGCTTCGCAAGCCGTATCGAAACTGACAGTGTTCATCGACAACAGTAAAGTTGAGGTTGTAATCTGTTGGGAATAGGCGTCTTCGAAACTCAGGCGATTGACAAAAGCGCCACCGGTTGCACCACGTTGCGTACGAATAAGAGACTGAGCAGCAAGTCTTTTCAGCGCTTCACGAACCGTGGGGCGCGAGACCTCAAACTGATCGGCAAGTTCGGCTTCGGACGGCAGACGCTCATCAACGATCAATTCGCCTGATACGATGGCGTCGCGTATCGCTTGTGCGATTTGTGCAGATAAATCTGCAGGTTTCCGAGGGTCGATTTTCATAATCCTGTGACCGCCTGTGTTTTTTTATTTGTCTGACATTTAAAAGTCTGACATTTGAAAAGCAAGAACTGAGTCGGGAGGAGCATATGAGTCGCGCTGTACTTCGCAGTGGCTTGTGGCTGGGATTCTACATTCTGATCCTGTGGGCGTGGTGGATGATGTTCACCATGAGCCGCAATATGGATTTGGATTTTATCGGCCGCCCCGGTCCGATGGGGCAGGCGATGGCCGCCATGGACCCGAGAATGGACATGTATATGCCCATGGCCGAATTCGGCCCCCTGTTCTGGATGTGGGCAATCATGATGGCTGCGATGATGCTGCCGACTTTGGTCCCGACCTTGCGCAGCTATGACGATCTGATCCGCAGTGCAAACGGCTCGCGCATGGGGTGGTTGGGTGTCCTGACCGGATATTTCGTGGCCTGGGTTGGATTTGCGGCCCTGATCACCGGGGTGCAACTGGCTTTGTTGTTTGGCGGCGTCGTGGACATGCTGGGCATTGCCAAATCCGGGCTTGTAGCAGGCGGCTTGATGATTGCGGTCGGAGCGTTTCAGTTCACCCGCGCGAAAGAGGTCTGTCACGGTGTCTGTCACGCCCCAATGACGTATTTCCTTGGGCATTGGAAAACCGGCTTCACTGGAGGCTTGCGCATGGGGTTGGGTCTTGGCGCATTCTGTGTCGGCTGTTGCTGGGGCTTTATGGCGCTGGGTTTCGTGGGCGGCGTCATGAGCCTGTTGTGGATGGGTCTCGCGACCTTTTTCATGGTACTCGAAAAACTTCCCCAGATCGGCCACGCGATCACGCGTCCGCTGGGGTTTGCACTGATTGCAGGCGGTCTGGTCCTGCTCGTCTATCCCTTGGCATTCGGAGGATAAGCCTATGGCAAACATGGAAATCACACCCAGAGACTGGGAAATCAAAGGCGAGCTGATCCTGAATTGCTCGTGCGAGGTTTTCTGCCCCTGTGTTGTCTCGTTGGGTGCGCACCCGCCGACCGAAGGCCATTGCCATGCCTGGATGGGTATCATCATCGATGAGGGCCACTATGAGGGCGAGGATATCTCGGGCATGAACGTGGGCCTGCTGGTCGATATTCCTGGCCGCATGGGCGAGGGGCAGTGGAAAGTTGCCGCTTATGTGGATGAACGCGCCAATGATGCGGCCTATGACGGTCTGCTGCAGATTTTCAGCGGCCAGGCTGGTGGAACCACAAGCCTGTTTACCATGCTGGTCGGTGAGATCATCGGCGCCGAGCGTGCTCCGGTACAGATCGAACGCGATGGCGCCAAGCGCCGCATTTCGATCGGTCGGAAGATTCAGGGCGAGGTTGAAATGGTCGGTGGGGCCGACCCTGAAAACCCGGTCAAAGTAACAAACTCGAAATACTGGATGGGCCCGGACATCATCGTCGCGCGCGGCACGAAGTCCAAAGTTCGTGACTATGGTCGCGTCTGGGATTTTGGCGGCAAGTCGGCCGAGATCTGCCCGATCGAGTGGCATGGCCAGAAGTAATGATCCTGAAGGCGCAGCGGGGCGGTTAAGGCTGATCCCCCCAAGCGCCGATGGGTCCTGAATGTTTCACTACATTGCTGTGGTGGCAATGGAATTCTTATACTCTTAACCCCAAGACCCACCATCGCGGGCAGGTCCAGAAGATGTTGACCGAAAATGGATCAACGCGGCCTGTCAACGATCCGGTCCCCATCTTGCAGGAGGCCTGAATGCCGCAAGTTTCGCTCTCGCGCCGGTTGCGTCGCACCCCGTTTTCGGAAGGTGTCGAGGCAGCTGGTGTCAAAGCATACACCATCTACAACCGTATGCGCTTGCCCACGGTTTTCGAAAGTGTCCAGGCAGATTACCGCCACCTGAAGGAAAATGTTCAGGTTTGGGACGTATCCTGCGAACGTCAGGTTGAACTGCGCGGGCCAGATGCGGCGCGGCTTATGCAAATGCTGACCCCACGTGATCTGCGGGGGATGCTGCCCGGGCAGTGCTATTACGTGCCAATCGTCGATGAGACAGGCGGTATGCTGAATGACCCCGTGGCGGTGAAACTGTCTGATGACCGTTGGTGGATTTCCATTGCGGACAGCGATCTGCTGCTGTGGGTCAAGGGGATTGCCAACGGGTATCGGCTGGATGTGCTGGTGGATGAACCCGATGTGTCGCCACTTGCAGTGCAGGGGCCCAAAGCGGATGAACTGATGTCGCGTGTCTTCGGTGATCGCGTGCGCGATATCCGTTTCTTCAAGTTTGACATGTTCGAATTCGAAGGTCGCGATCTGGCGGTCGCGCGGTCGGGCTATTCCAAGCAGGGCGGCTTCGAGATCTATGTCGAGGGCTCGGATATCGGGATGCCCCTCTGGAACGCACTTTTTGCAGCCGGAGAAGACCTGAACGTGCGCGCAGGATGCCCGAACCTGATCGAGAGGATCGAAGGTGGGCTGCTGTCTTATGGCAACGATATGACAGACGACAACACGCCACATGAGTGCGGTTTGGGCAAGTTCTGCAACACACACACGGCGATCGGTTGCATCGGCCGCGATGCGCTTCTGCGTGTCGCGAAAGAAGGCCCCGTTCAGCAAATTCGCCCCATTGCGATTGATGGCGATGCGGTTCCTGCTTGCGATCAACCGTGGTCAGTGATGGCCGGTGGTAAGCGCGTAGGTCAGGTGACCTCGGCGGCGTGGTCCCCCGACTTTCAGACAAACGTCGCCATTGGCATGTTGCGGCTGAGCCACTGGGACGCGGGTTCGGTTGTTGAAGTTGAAACGCCGGACGGAATGCGCCGCGCAACGGTGCAGGAAAAGTTCTGGATCTAAGGGGGTGGGGGCTCTGCCCCCGCCGCTGCGCGGCTCCCCCGAGGTATTTTTCGCCAGGTGAAGAACTGGGCCTGGCTTTTCTGAAACGAGAGGAAATCAGATGTTTAATGCATTGGTGATGGAAAAAGACGACGAGAGCGGACTGGCCAGCCCTGTGGTCAAACAGCTTTCGACAGATGATCTGCCTGCGGGTGAGGTCACGGTGGCGGTCGAATATTCGACGGTCAACTACAAGGACGGACTGTGCATGTCGCCCAAAGGCGGCGGTCTGGTGCGCAATTACCCGCATGTGCCCGGCATTGACTATGCCGGCACGGTCGAGGCGTCCTCGGACGATCGCTATAAGCCCGGCGACAAGGTTGTGCTGACCGGCTGGCGTGTGGGTGAGGCCCATTGGGGTGGATATACCCAAAAGGCTAACGCGAAAGCGGACTGGCTGGTGCCGCTGCCGGACGGGCTGGACACGCGTCAGGCAATGGCAGTCGGAACCGCCGGTTTCACCGCGATGTTGGCCGTTATGGCACTTGAAGATCACGGCCTTAAGCCTGGCAACGGGCCGGTTCTGGTAACCGGTGCTGCGGGCGGCGTTGGCTCGGTCGCGACGGCGATTTTGGCCAACCTGGGTTACGAAGTCGCGGCAGTTACAGGCCGGGCCGAAGCGGGCGAGTATCTCAAGTCTCTGGGGGCCACGACCATTGTTCCTCGTGAAGACTTGAACGAGACAACCAAGCGCCCGTTGGAAAGCGAGACTTGGGCAGGCTGTGTTGACGCCGTTGGAGGTGATATGCTGGCCCGCGTTCTGGGGCAGATGAAATATGGTGCGTCGGTTTCGGCCGTTGGTCTGGCAGGGGGCGCCGGGCTTCCGGCAACCGTCATTCCGTTCCTGCTGCGCGGTGTGAACCTGCTGGGCATCGACAGCGTCATGCAGCCCTACGAAAACCGTGTTCGTGCATGGCAACGCGTCGCAACCGACCTGCCGATGGACAAGCTTGAGGCGATGGTACATCCCGCGACCCTGAGCGATCTGCCACAATTGGGCGCTGACATCCTCAAGGGTCAGGTCAAAGGCCGCGTTGTGGTTGACGTAAACGCCTGATCCGGAAACTTATCCTGCGCCCCGGCCGGACATGTCACCGGCCGGGGCGTTTGCCATTTAATGACCGAGAAAAAGCCGGAAACACCTCTGGTCATTGGCACAATTCCCGAGCATCATTGCTATACATCCCGATTGTGATGGCTTATGAGCCTTTCAAACAGCACCTGAAGACGGGGAGTGAGCAGAATGTCTGACGATTTCGAACTGGACACCGATGATCTGAAACGCCGCATGGACGGCGCGATGGCGAACCTCAGGACCGAATTTGCGTCTTTGCGTACCGGGCGCGCATCAGCGTCAATGTTGGAACCTGTCATGGTAGATGCTTATGGCTCGATGACACCGATCAATCAGGTCGGGACCGTGAACGTTCCTGAACCGCGGATGGTTACGGTAAACGTTTGGGACAAGGGCCTTGTCGGTAAAGTTGAAAAAGCCATTCGCGAAAGCGGGTTGGGGATCAATCCGCAACTGAACGGCACGATCATCATGCTGCCTATTCCGGAACTGAACGAGGAACGCCGCCGCGAGCTGGGCAAAGTCGCCGGCCAATACGCCGAGCACGCACGCGTCTCGATTCGGAATGTGCGACGCGACGGGATGGACCAGATCAAGAAAGCCAAATCGGATGGGATGTCGGAAGATGACCAGAAGCTTTGGGAAAGTGAAGTTCAGGACCTGACGGATGAGATGATCAAGGCCGTCGACGCTGCGCTTGAAACCAAGCAAGCCGAGATCATGCAGGTCTGACGGAATTATGCCCGATACCCCTCATACAGCGCCGATTGATGGCCCTCATCACGTTGCGATCATCATGGATGGCAACGGACGCTGGGCGCAGGCACGGGGTAGGCCGCGACTTTTCGGGCATCAGGCCGGTGCACGACGTGTGAGGGATGTGGTCGAAGCTTGCCCGGGTCTCGGGATCAAATATTTGACTGTCTTTGCCTTTTCGACCGAGAACTGGAAGCGGACGCAGGCCGAAGTTGCTGGCCTGATGAGCTTGTTCAAGCGGTATATCATTAAAGAAACCAAAACGTTGGCCCAAAACGGGATTCGGGTTCGCTTTATCGGTGACCGTGTGCGGTTGGATTCGAAGTTGGTTGATCTGATGGACACACTTGAAGAGGCGACGAAGGGCAACGACCTCGTACACCTGACCATCGCCTTGAATTACGGTGGGCGGGATGAAGTTGCGCGCGCAACGAAACGCCTGGCATTGGATGTGGCCGAAGGGCGCCTGAAGCCCGAGGAAGTGGATGAAGAGACGCTGCCCAAGTATCTGGATACGCATGTTCTTCCTGATCCGGATCTTGTCATCCGCACAAGCGGAGAAGCTCGGATTTCTAACTTTCTTCTCTGGCAGTCGGCCTATTCCGAATACGAGTTCATTGACACTCTGTGGCCGGATTTTACGGCCGAAGAACTGGAACGGCTGTGCCGCAGTTATGGCGCACGCGATCGCCGGTTCGGAGCGATCCCGGCATGAGCGAAGGCCGATGGTCTGATTTAACCGCGCGCGTGCTGTCGGCGGCTGTTTTGGTCGCCATAGGCGCTGTCGAAGTTTGGCTAGGCGGGCTTTGGTTCGCAGCCTTCATCGCGGTAGCCTGTGGTCTCATGACGTGGGAACTGGTTCGTATGGTTGACCCCGGCAAACCCGGTGTTGCGGTACAGCTTGGTATCCTGACAGGCGCAGCGGTCGTTCTCAGCTATCACTTACCGCCCTTATACACATTGCCGTTTTTGGCCGCGCCGGCCTTGGTTGGGGCAGGGCAGGTTACTCGATCCAAGGGAACCTATGCGCTGTTCGCTTTCTGGATTGCAGCAGCAGGTCTTGGGTTCATTTCGATCCGCGAGAATATGGGCTTCGGTTGGATGATCTGGCTGATCGCCATTGTCGTGGCCACGGATGTGGCTGGGTACTTCGTTGGCAAAGCTGTAGGTGGCCCCAAGTTCTGGCCCAAGGTCAGCCCAAAGAAAACATGGTCCGGCACGGCCGGAGGCTGGGTTGCAGCAGCGGTCGTCGGTGCCATCTTTGCCAGCTATGCCGGGTTCGGCTTATTGTTTGTGGTTGTCTCGGTCTTGGCTTCGATGGCCAGTCAGGCCGGAGACATCATCGAAAGCGCCACAAAGCGGAAATTTGGCGTCAAGGATAGCTCGAACCTTATTCCGGGTCACGGCGGGTTTCTGGACCGGTTTGACGGTATGATGGGCGCTGCGCTGTTCGTTTTGATCGCCGGGATGCTCTACGCGCCAGGAGCCATGTAATGCGCAAGATTTCCATTTTCGGGGCGACCGGTTCTATCGGTCAGAACACAATTGATCTGATCAACCGCAACCCCGAAGCCTACGATATCGTGGCATTGACCGGAGGCGCGAATATCGAGCGTCTCGCGCAGGATGCGCGCCGACTGAATGCCGATATTGCGGTGACCGCCCATGAAGACAAACTGGACGACCTGCGGGCCGCGCTGGACGGAAGCGGTGTAGAAGTCGCCGCAGGCGCGACCGCTCTGATCGAAGCCGCTGCGCGACAATCGGATTGGGTGATGTCGGCGATTGTCGGGGCGGCAGGCTTGCCGCCGGGTTTAGAGGCGCTGAAACAAGGCGCTACGTTGGCTTTGGCGAACAAAGAAACTCTGGTGTGTGCCGGGTCTTTGGTGATGCAGACCGCCCAGAACCACAACGCGCGTTTGTTGCCGGTCGACAGCGAGCACTCGGCCGTTTTTCAAGCTCTTGTCGGCGAGGACATGGCGACGGTCGAGCGTATTATCATTACAGCAAGCGGTGGTGCATTTCGGGATTGGCCGATCGCAGATCTTGCAGATGCCACGGTCGAACAGGCATCAAGCCATCCCAACTGGAACATGGGTCAACGGATCACGATCGACAGCGCCTCGATGTTCAACAAGGCGTTGGAGGTGATAGAAACCAAAGAGTTTTTTGGCATCTCGCCTGATCGGATAGAAGTTCTAGTGCACCCGGAATCTATCGTCCACGCGTTGGTGGGTTTCGATGACGGGGCCGTAATGGCGCATATGGGCGCGCCCGATATGCGCCATGCCATCGGATATGCGTTACACTGGCCGAACCGACGTCACCTTCCGGTGGACCGCCTGAACCTCGCTAAACTTGGTCAGCTTAGATTTATTGAACCGGACGAAACGCGGTATCCCGCGCTGGCATTGGCACGACAGGTGATGGAGCGCGGTGGCCTCTCAGGTGCTGTATTCAACGCCGCGAAAGAGCGGGCGCTTGATCACTTTATCGCGCATCATATCGGTTTTCTGGCCATGGCAGACATGGTCGCTGCAGTGCTGGATCGGTTTGACGCCGAAAATGGCCTTATTGATGCCCCCATGACACTTGATAACATACAGCAAACGGACCATTTGGCACGTGAGTGGGTAGATGAAGCCGTGACCCAAAGAGCAGGATAGAATTTTGGACGTATTTTCGCTGATCCCTCAATTTGGTAATTTGCTGTACACGATCGGAGCGTTTGTGATCGCTCTGTCGGCGATTGTCGCTGTTCATGAATATGGCCACTATATCGTTGGTCGCTGGTCGGGAATACACGCCGAGGTCTTCTCGATCGGTTTTGGTCCGGTTCTTTGGAGCAGGGTAGACAAGCGCGGCACCCGGTGGCAATTCGCGGCTTTGCCCTTTGGTGGTTATGTCAAATTTCTTGGGGACGCCAACGCGGCGTCCGGCAAGGACGAGACTGCTATGTCTGAAATCCGGGAACAGAGCCCAGAAGAGCTTCGACGCACAATGCATGGCGCACCACTTTGGGCACGATCAGCAACCGTTGCGGCCGGACCGGTGTTCAATTTCGTTATGTCGATATTGGTGTTCGGGCTTATATTCCTGTCACAAGGTGTTACCAAAAGCCCATTGACCATCGGAAAGCTCTACCCGCTTCCTGGCACTGTTCAGGAACTGCGTGAAGGCGATGAGATTCTGGCCATCGAAGGTCAGCCACTGCCTGCGTTCGATGAGGGTGAATCGTGGACGGATTTTACGGATACACTGCCGGTCAAACCTGTTCTGGATTACACAGTCCTTCGGGATGATCAGACGCTGGATGTTGTCGGTCCGTGGTTGTACCCGCCCCTTATCCAGCAAGTTGCACCGCGCAGTGCTGCCATGGATATCGACCTGCAAACCGGAGACGTCATCTACGCAGTCGACGGCGACCCCATCTATGCCTTTGAGCAACTTAAAGACCACGTGGAGCGGTCCGACGGCAAGGTTCTCTTGCTGGATGTGTGGCGCGACGGGGCCGAACTGGAATTTGCTTTGGCGCCGCGCAGAACAGACGAACCGCAGGAAGAAGGCGGGTTCGTGACTCATTGGCGTATCGGAATTGTCGGCGGCATGATGTTGGAACCCGAACGCGAGCCGGCTGGGCTCATTACTTCCTTTAGTGGCGGAGTACAGCAAACACTGCGCATCATTGACGGGTCGTTGTCAGGATTGTGGCACATGATTACGGGCGCAATCAGCACCTGTAATATGTCAGGTCCTATCGGAATTGCCGAAACATCTGGCGCGATGGCCAGTCAGGGCGCGCAAAGTTTCATCTTCTTTATTGCGGTTTTGTCCACGGCCGTTGGATTGCTGAATCTGTTCCCAATCCCTGCTTTGGACGGCGGACATCTGGTTTTCTATGCATACGAAGCCGTGGTGGGCAAGCCGCCCAGTGACGGTGCTTTGCGTGTACTGATGGGTGTGGGCGTTTCCTTGATCCTTGGCTTGATGGTCTTTTCCGTCACCAATGATCTGTTCTGCTAAATAAGGCGCAACCGACCTGCGAAAGCCCCATTCCTGCCTCATTTTGCGACTAACTTTCTGACGAGTTTGAATGCCGCAGAGGTAGCCATGACACGTGTATTGAAAGATTCGTACAGAAGCTTCAGCTGTCTGTTCACGCTGAACTGGGATTCGATTTTGTTCTTTGGAGCGACTGCATTGGCGCTGCTGGCATGCTGGTATCTCCTTATCGCAGCCAATCTTTGCGCGGTCTGCGACACGTTGCTGTGATTCTTGAACAGCATCAGAATTAATATCATAGCGGCCCATTAGGCCGCTTTGCTTTTTGGCCTTTTGACAAGGAATATTAATCCCGCTACTCAGCATTAAAGTCCTAAATTTTTGGGTAGAGAAAAATATGACTGATAGGCGAGGCGCAGGCACATCCTGCGGGGGGCAGACGCAAGCAGACAAGATTTTGTGGCGAGCGCTATCCGTAATTTCTTTTTGTGTTTTGTTGGGTTTGATGGCTGCACCGCAGTCCGCACACGCCCAAAGCTTTACCATCAATTCGTTCGAGGTCGAGGGCAACAGGCGCATCGAAACCTCGACGATTATCACCCGGACAGGAATCGAACCCGGACAGACTGTCACTGCTGGAGAACTGAACGATGCCTTTCAGCGTTTGCTTGACAGTGGTGTTTTTGAAACAGTCGAGCTGACTCCGCGCGGCAATACTCTGGTGATTGAGGTCGAGGAATATCCGACCATTAATCAGATCAGCATCGAGGGGAACCGTCGCGTTAAAGACGACGTTTTGATCGAAGCCATATCGTCTGAGCCGCGTCGGGTGTTTACGCCGCAGGTCGCCGAAGCAGATGCGGACCTGATTGCTCAGATCTATTCAGCCCAAGGGCGTGTATCTGCCACGGTGATCCCGCGCATTATCCGCCGCAGTGATAACCGGGTCGATTTGGTGTTCGAAGTCGCTGAAGGCACGACCATCGAGATTGAGCGCGTTAGCTTTGTTGGCAACCGAGCGTTCACCGACCGCCGGTTGCGCCGCGTTCTGGAAACAAAGCAAGCGAACTTCCTGCGTACCTTTCTGCGGGGGGACACATTCATCGCTGACCGGATCGAGTTTGATCAGCAGGTCATTCGCGATTTCTATCTGTCGCGGGGCTATGTCGATTTTCGCGTCAACAGCACAAATGTCGAATTCACTCAGGAACGGGACGCGTTTTTTCTGGTGATGAATATCACCGAAGGACAAAAATTCTCGTTTGGACAGATTTCCACAGTCAGTGAAATTCCCGGCGTTGACGCCGCAGACTATCAGGCTGCCTTGAAGATCAAGCCGGGTGTCACCTATTCGCCCTCGCTGATCGAAAACTCGATTGCCCGGCAAGAGCGACTGGGGATCAAGCAGGGTGTTGATTTCTTGCGGGTCGAACCGCGCGTCACACGCAATCCAAGTGATCTGACCCTGGATGTGCAATTTGTACTCACTCGCGGGCCGCGCATTTTTGTTGAACGGATCGATATCGAGGGGAATACAACCACGCTGGATCGGGTTATCCGCCGCCAGTTTGACACAGTTGAAGGTGATCCGTTCAATCCCCGTGAAATCCGGCAGGCCGCTGAACGTATCCGTGCCCTTGGCTTCTTTGCTGTGGCTGATGTTGAACCCCGCGAAGGGTCTACTCCAAGTCAGGTCATTGTCGACGTTGATGTGGAGGAACAGCCTACAGGGTCGCTTAGCCTCGGTGGTAGCTTCTCGGTCTCGGATGGTTTTGGTATCGCCGTTGGCTTGAACGAGTCTAACTTTCTGGGACGGGGTCAAAACCTTGGCCTTACTCTTTCAACGGCTCAGGACTCGGAGCAATACGTTGTCAACTTTACCGAACCCTTCTTGCTGGGGCGTAGGCTGCGTTTTGACTTGGGGCTTGGACTGGCAACAACCAATTCCAGCTTTGCCAGCTTTGACACCGAGCGTCTCTTCTTTGCCCCTCAGCTAAGCTATGCAATCGGTGAACTGTCGTCGCTGCGCCTTCGCTATAATTGGGAAAACAGCGAAATGACGCAGCAGGACGATGAAGTAAACGGAGTTGTCATTGCGTCAGAGATCGCTCAGGGTGAGCGTTCGACCAGTTCTCTGGGCGTGTCTTATGTGTATGACAGCCGCCTTGGTGGGTTGAACCCCAACGCAGGTGTACTGTTTGAAGTTGGTGTCGATGCTGCGGGATTGGGCGGAGACAATGAGTTCTTCAAATCCACCGCACGTGCAATCGCGCAGACCAGAGTTCTGAGTGAAGAAGTGGTGCTGCGGGCATCGCTTGAACTGGGCGCGCTTCATTGGACCGGAGATGACTTCAGCCGCACACTTGACCGCTTTGTCTTGGGCCCAAGCACGTTCCGTGGCTTCGAGCCGTCGGGTATTGGCCCACGTGACCTATCCAATGGTCAGGATGACGCGATCGGTGGGAACTATTACTGGGTCGCGCGGTTTGAATCCGATTTTCCCCTTGGCCTGCCAGAAGAGCTAGGTCTGCGGGGTGGTGTATTCTACGACGTGGGCAACCTGTACAATCTTGACGACGTGAACACAGCCGGCGCCGACATTGTGGGTGAGGACGGGTCGATCCGACATGTCATCGGTGTGTCCGTTCTTTGGGATACCCCATTTGGCCCGCTGCGCTTCAACTTCTCGAAGGCACTGGTGAAAGAGGACTTTGACCAAGAGCAGAACTTTGATCTGACCATTCAGGCGCGGTTCTGATCGGGCGATGTCATACTTGATACAGTCTAAGCTGCAGGGCCCTTTATGGGCCCTGTGCGTTTTGCTGAGTGCATTTTTCGTTTCTGCGACACAGGCGCAGCAACTCTCGGTTCCATCGTCGACGGTTTTGACCATCTCAAGCGAGCGATTGTTTGCGGACTCGGAATTCGGTCAGCGCGTTTTGCGTGAGATCGAGGCCGAAGGAACTTTGCTGGCGGAGGAGAATGAGCGGATCGTCGTCGAACTTAGTAAAGAGGAAAAGGATCTGACGGAACTGCGCACGCAAGTGACTCCAGAAGAGTTCCGTCCTTTGGCCGAGGCGTTCGACAACAAGGTTCAGACACACCGCGATGGACAACGCGCCAAGCTGGACGCTTTGTCTCGCAGAAGTGAAGAAGCGCAGCAATTGTTCTTTGAGACGATCCAGCCAGTCCTGATCGACCTTTTGCGCGAGACCGGGGCCACGGTCATTATCGAACGGTCGAGCGTTTTTCTCAGCTCGGACCGTACGGATGTGACCGAGACAGCCATCGCGCGGATAAACGCCGCGATCGGAGACGGTCAAGCGCTAGAAAGCCAAACTGACGAATAGGTTTGCTTGCCCTCAAGGCGCGGTGTTGCTAACCACGCGTCAAACAGCAATCCAGTACGGGACGACGATACGATGACGACGGAAACCAAGAGCGCAGACATACAGCTGATCCAACGGATCTTGCCGCATCGCTATCCGTTTTTGCTGGTTGACAAAGTCGTTGATATTTCCGGCTATCAGTCTGCTGTTGGGATCAAGAATGTCACAATGAACGAACCCCATTTTCAGGGTCACTTTCCCGGCACTCCGATCATGCCCGGCGTTACCATTGTTGAAGCGATGGCGCAGACTGCAGGTGTAATGCTGGGGGTGGGTATGGATGTGATCGACAGCGAGCTGTTGATCTACTTCATGAACATCGACAAGTGCAAATTCCGCCGCAAAGTGGTTCCAGGCGATGTGCTGGAAATGCATGTTGAAACCGTGCGGGGCAAAAAGGGCGGGAAGATCTTCAAGTTCGCGGGCCGCGCGACTGTAGATGGCGAAGTGGCCGCCGAAGCTGAATTCTCGGCCTATGTAGACTGGGACATGGAAAAGACGACATGAACGGCATCCATCCAAGCGCAATTATCGAAGACGGCGCGCAGATTGGTGAAGGCTGTATCATCGGTCCGTTCTGCTATGTCGGTGCGCAAGCCAAGCTGGGCGAGCGCGTTGAATTGAAATCGCATGTTGTTGTCACAGGCGACACAGCTATCGGTGATGAGACCGTTGTGTTCAATTTCTCGGTCATCGGAGAGATTCCGCAGGACCTGAAGTTCGGCGGCGAGAACACGCGGCTGGAAATTGGCAAACGTAACCGGATCCGTGAACATGTGACAGTAAACACAGGAACCGAGGGCGGTGGCGGCGTAACCCGGATCGGCGATGACTGCCTGTTGATGGCCGGTGTGCATGTTGCGCATGACGTGCAGATTGGCAATCGGGTCATCATGGTGAACCACGCAGGAGCGGCCGGACATTGCATCATCGAGGATGACGTGATCGTGGGCGGTATCTCGGGCTTGCATCAATGGGTGCGGGTCGGGCGAGGGGCCATTATTGGTGCGCTGACCATGGTGCCAAATGACGTCATTCCCTACGGCTTGGTTCAGGCACCGCGGGGCGAACTGGACGGGCTGAATTTGGTCGGCCTGAAACGCAAAGGCGTCTCGCGTGAGGATATCTCGGCTCTGCGCGCCGCCTTCAAAGAGCTGTCGACCGGAGACGGGACGTTCATGGAACGCGCGCATCGCGTCGGTGCCGAAAATGAGAGTGAATATGTCCAGCGGATCGTGGATTTCGTAACCGGGCAATCAGATCGTTCCTTCCTGACCCCGAGGAAATGAACCGATGCTGGCATTGATCGCGGGAACAGGGGCTTTGCCCGCCGAGGTGGTTGCCCAACTGGCTGAACGTCCTGTCATCTGTGCGATGGAGGGGTTTCCCCCTGATGTTCTGGATGCCGACGTCACCTTTCCACTCGAGCAGTTGGGGACTTTCATTGCAGATTTGAAAGCGCGTGGCGTAACGCAAATCTGCATGGCGGGCGCGGTCCAACGACCAGCGATTGATCCCAGCCGTATCGATGCTGCAACTATGCCTTTGGTGCCCATTTTGCAGCAGGCCATCATGTCTGGTGATGATGGCGCGTTGCGCGCCGTGATCGAAATCTTCGAGGATGCGGGCCTTGAGGTCCGCGCCGCACATGAAATAGCCCCCAATCTGCTGCCTGAACTTGGGTCACTGACCAAGGCCCGGCCAACAGAGGCGGACCTAACCGATGCCGATCGCGCAGCTGGCATTGTGCGTGCCATGGGCGCTGCGGATATTGGACAAGCCTGCGTTGTCTCGAAGGGACAGGCGCTCGCAGTCGAGGGGATTTTCGGCACAGCTTGGATGCTGCAGTCTCTGACGCAACGACCGGATGCTGGCGGGGGCGTTCTGTTCAAGGCCCCGAAACCAGATCAGGACCGTCGCGCGGATTTGCCCGCGATTGGGCCGGATACGGTCTCGGACGCGGTCGCCGCCGGTTTAGCGGGGATTGTCATCGAAAAGGGTGGGGTAATGGTGCTGCAACGCCAACAGGTCATTGCCGAATGTGACCGGTTGGGTCTGTTCCTTTACGTGCGCGAGCGGGCCATCTGATGCGTGTTTTCGTGGTCGCCGGTGAACCCTCGGGCGACCGCTTGGGCGGCGCTTTGATGGAGGGGCTGCGCACCCTTGAACCTAAGGTACAGTTTGACGGGGTTGGCGGCCCTTTGATGCAAGCGCAGGGTTTGGACAGCCGTTTTCCAATGTCGGAACTGTCGGTGATGGGGCTGGTCGAAGTGCTGCCCAAATTCTTCCATCTCAAACGCCGTATTGCCGAGACTGCGCAGGCGGTTCTAGATACAAAACCCGATGTTCTGATCACCATCGACAGTCCAGACTTTTCGCTGCGTGTCGCCAAGTTGGTCAAAGCGCAAAGCAATATCCGCACGGTTCACTATGTGGCCCCCAGCGTTTGGGCGTGGCGTCCGGGGCGTGCGGACAAGATGGCCAAGGTGATCGACCACGTGTTGGCGCTGTTACCGTTCGAGCCGCCCTATATGGAACGCGCGGGTATGGAGTGCGATTTCGTCGGGCACCCTGTCGCCAGCGAACCTGTTGCAACCAACGACGAGATCGCGGCGTTTCGCAACGCCTATGAATTGGCAAATTCGCCGCTGGTGCTTGCTTTGCCCGGCTCCAGGCGCGGTGAGGTTGACAGGCTGGCTCCGGTCTTTGGTCAGGCTTTGGCCCTGTACTTGAAGGACCGCCCAGATACACGCGTTGTGGTGCCGGCTGTGGCGCATATGGTTGATACTGTCCAAACCCATATCCAGAACTGGCCCGGCAACCCGGTCGTTGTCGACCCGCGTGACATACCTTCGGACAAGGCAGTCTCTCAGAAACGGGCTGCCTTCGCCGCTGCCGATCTGGCATTGGCCGCGTCGGGCACCGTATCGCTGGAACTGGCAGCACAGGCGACGCCCATGGTTATCGCCTACCGGCTCAGTTGGTTGACGCAGAAGATGGCCGAACGGATGGTGAAACTTGATACGGTTACGCTGGTTAATCTGGTGTCTGAAACCCGCACGGTACCTGAGTGCCTGCTGGACGCGTGCCAGCCAGAGAAAATTGCCTCGGCATTGTCAGGCGTGGCCAATGCGCCGGAGGCGCAAAAACATGCGATGGATTTGACCATGGACCGGCTTGGGCGAGGCGGCGAGGCACCTGGCCTGCGCGCTGCTCGTGCCGTCTTAAAAAGAATGCGCTGAACCGATGCTAGAGCATCTGCTATTCGCAATTTCCGCGGCTTTGGTCACAGTGTCAACCAATCTGGACAATCTGGCGGTATTACTTGGTCTGATCGTGGTGGTCAGCGCCCGTCGCGCTGCGATGGGCTTTATTATCGCCCAACTCGGTATTCTGATCGTGTCGCTCGCCATCGCCAGCGGGCTGAGCCAAACTGGCATACTGTCGTGGATCGGCTATCTGGGCGTCATTCCCTTGGTTTTGGGCCTGCGCGGTCTCTGGCGGCAATTCACCCTATACGGCACGACTGAGACGCAGGACTACAGTCACGTCTCGTCAATCATTGCCCTGTTCCTCAGCCTGTCCATCGATACATTGGCTGCAATGACCCCGTTACTTGCCGATTCAACCACGACGTTTCGACTTGCTGCCCTGATCGGAGCGGTTGCCGCCATTTTGGGGGTTTCCGCAATCGCCGTGATAGGGGCACCGCATGCGCAAAGCCTTGCGCTACGTTTCGCACGGCTTGAGAGGATCACACCCTATGTCATGATCTTGGTCGGTCTTTATATTTTGCTTAACACGCCAACCGACGTACTTTAGCAATCAGTACCCGCGCCAGATCCAACCGCCGCCGAAAATACGACTTCCCTCAGACGCATAAAACACACAGGCCTGCCCCGGCGAGACACCTTCTTCGGGGGTCAGCAACTCGACCTCGGCCGTCGTGTCCGAAAGCGGGCGGAGGATCGCTTCGCGCGGAGGACGGGTTGAGCGAACTTTGACCTTTAGGTGCCATTCGTCGCGCGAGGTAAAGGGCTCATCCCCCAGCCAGTTGATCTCGCGCACGGGGATGGTGCGGGTGGCCAGCATTTCTTTTGGCCCAACGACGACCTGCTTTTTGTCCACGTCCAGCTTGACCACATAAAGCGGCTCAGTCAGACCACCAATACCCAGACCGCGGCGCTGCCCGATCGTATAATGGATCACACCGTCATGCTGCGCCAACACGCGGCCATCGGCATGAACAATCTCGCCGGGTTCAGCCGCACCGGGGCGCAGCTTTTCGATAACGCTTGCGTAATTGCCATTGGGCACAAAGCAGATGTCCTGACTGTCGGGCTTATCCGCTACTGCCAGCCCATACTGCGCAGCCATTTCACGTGTGGCGTCCTTGGACGGCAAGTGTCCCAAGGGAAAGCGCAGAAATGACAACTGTTCGGGTGTGGTCGAGAACAGAAAATAGGACTGGTCGCGGTTCGCATCCTCGGCGCTGTGCAGTTCCGGGCCGTTGGGGCCCATTTTGCGTTGAATATAATGGCCGGTCGCCATGCAGTCTGCCTCAAGATCCTTTGCAGTCTCCAGCAGATCCTTGAACTTCACCCGCTCATTGCAGCGAATGCAAGGGACCGGGGTTGCGCCCGCCAGATAGCTGTCGGCGAATTCATCAATCACCGCGTCCTTGAAGATGTTCTCATAGTCCAGAACATAATGCGGAAAGCCTCGTTCCTCGGCAACGCGCCGGGCGTCATGGATATCGATCCCTGCGCAGCACGCGCCCTTCTTGGCCAACGCCGCGCCGTGGTCATAAAGCTGAAGCGTCACACCGACCACATCGTACCCCTGATCGGCCAGGTGGGCGGCGACGACGGAACTGTCCACACCGCCAGACATGGCTACGACCACCCGGGTTTCCGAGGGTGGTTTGGCAAAACCAAGCGAGTTCAGCGGTGTCTCGGTATCGAGGGCCATGACGATTCCAGTGCGGGTTAAGAAAGACCGGCAGAATATAGGAAAATTCTACACACTCTCAAGGGGCGGTTTCACCGCACATTAAGTAGGGTGGTGTCAGCTTTGTCGCAGCAGAAAAGGTTGGAAAGATGTATTTGCACAAAGTTGAAGGGCCACGGTCCGTAACCCTGCCGGATGGAACGGTTTTATCACGATCGGACCTGCCTCCGGAAACCACCACGCGTTGGGTCGCGTCGCGGAAAGTGATTGTTGTACGTGGCGTCCTTTATGGGTTGATCACCTTGGCCGATGCCAAAAAACGCTATGGGCTTAGTGATGAAGAGTTCAATTCGTGGGTTTCCGCGGTTGCAGAGCATGGAACAGATGCTTTGAAGGCGACCGCATTAAAAAAATATCGACAACCTAAAGATGAAAGTGAATAAATGATTCAACGGTAACGTCAGATTAACCATTTTTGAGCAGGTTTGATTTGAATTGGTAAATTGAACCGAATTGGAGCAGTAAATGCGTATACTTCTTGTCGAGGATGATCCCACAACATCGAAGAGCATCGAGTTGATGCTGACCCACGCGAACCTGAATGTCTATGCGACGGATCTGGGCGAAGAGGGGATCGATCTGGCCAAGCTTTACGATTACGATCTGATTTTGCTGGACCTGAACCTACCGGACATGAATGGCCATGAAGTCTTGCGGCAGTTGCGCATTGCGCGGGTGGAAACGCCTATTCTGATCCTCTCGGGTGCCGACGATACGGAAAGCAAAATCAAAGGCTTCGGATTTGGTGCTGACGACTATATGACCAAGCCATTCCATCGGGAAGAACTGGTGGCCCGCATCCACGCGATCATCCGGCGCTCAAAAGGGCATTCGCAATCCGTTATCCATACAGGACGTGTCGCCGTTAACCTGGATGCGAAAACGGTAGAGGTCGAAGGGCAAACCGTTCACCTGACAGGCAAAGAGTACCAAATGCTGGAGCTTCTGAGCCTTCGTAAAGGCACGACGTTAACCAAGGAGATGTTCCTGAACCATCTGTATGGCGGAATGGACGAGCCGGAACTTAAGATCATTGACGTTTTCATCTGCAAACTCCGCAAAAAGCTGAGCAATGCAACCGGCGGAGAAAACTACATCGAAACCGTCTGGGGCAGGGGTTATGTGCTTCGCGATCCGCAAAGCAACAGTATGGACGACCGCCGCCTTGCCGTTGGGGCCTGACTTTTCCTAAAACATCAGCCGCTTTGGTCCGGGGCGGCCTGCTCACTCACTGAACAGCACATCTGGACCTGACCATGGCCTCGCCCTATCACTGAAGTCCAAGAATACGTGACAGGGCGAGGCCATGAGCAATTCAATTCCAGTTTCAGAGCTGACAGAAGGTCAGGCGCAGGCAGAGCTTGCGCGGTTGGCAGAACTGATTGCACAGGCAAACCAAAAATATCATGCAGAAGATGCGCCGGATATTTCCGATGCGGAATACGACGCGCTCAAAGCAAGAAACTCTGCCATTGAACAGAGTTTCCCACATCTAAAACGTTCCGACAGCCCGTCAGAGCAGGTCGGGGCGCGCCCGGCTGATGGTTTTTCGAAGGTGACACATGCAGTTCGCATGATGTCCCTTGGAAATGCCTTCGAAGAGGGGGATGTCGCTGATTTTACACGCTCGATTCGGAAGTATCTCGGACTCGACGATGCTGTACCCGTCGCATTTACTGCCGAACCGAAGATCGACGGGTTATCGTTGTCACTGCGCTATGAGAATGGGGAATTGGTTCAGGCGGCGACGCGTGGCGACGGCGAGGTTGGTGAAAATGTTACGGCCAATGCGCGTACTATTGCAGACATTCCGCATGTTCTGAAAAATGCACCAGAGATTCTGGAAGTACGCGGCGAAGTTTATATGTCGCACGCTGATTTTGACGCTCTGAATGCGCGGCAGGCCGAGGCAGGCGACAAGACTTTTGCCAATCCTCGCAACGCGGCCGCCGGGTCTCTCAGGCAGTTGGATGCATCGATCACGCGCGCACGACCGTTGCGGTTTTTTGCGTATGCGTGGGGCGATCTGTCTCAACCTTTGGCGACGACGCAGATGGCGGCGATTAAGCAACTGGCCGCTTACGGTTTTTCAACAAACCCGTTGACCGCATTATGCGACACAACCCGGCAGATGCTGGACCACTATCGCGATATCGAGGCTCAGAGATCGACGTTGGGCTACGACATTGATGGAGTTGTCTACAAGGTAAACGACCTCTCGCTGCAAGCACGTCTTGGGTTCAGATCAACCACACCAAGATGGGCAATTGCGCATAAGTTTCCGGCGGAACTTGCTTGGACCCGGTTGGAGGCTATCGATATTCAGGTTGGACGCACAGGGGCGCTTAGCCCCGTTGCCCGGCTGCATCCGGTCACCGTGGGCGGCGTGGTTGTGTCCAATGCGACCTTGCACAATGAAGACTATATCGCTGGGCGCGATGCCAAAGGCGGGACCATTCGCGACGGCAAGGATGTTCGCGTCGGAGATTGGGTTCAAGTCTATCGCGCTGGGGATGTCATTCCAAAAGTGGCTGACGTTGATATAGCTAAACGACCAGCCAGCGCGGAAAAATTCATCTTCCCGACACGATGCCCCGAATGCGACAGTGATGCAGTGCGTGAGGAAGGGGATGCCGTCCGGCGCTGCACAGGTGGAATCGTTTGCCCCGCGCAGGCCGTTGAAAAATTGAAACATTTCGTATCTCGCAAGGCGTTCGATATCGAGGGGTTGGGCGCCAAGCAAATAGAAATGTTCTATGATGACCCGGACCTGCCGATCAAAACTCCGGTCGATATCTTTACATTGCGACAGCGGGATTCTGCAAATCTTAACAAGCTTGCAAACAGAAAGGGCTGGGGCGCACAAAGCGTCGGTAATCTGTGGGACGCCATTGATGAAAAGCGGCGCATTCCGTTTGGTCGCCTGCTATTTGCGCTCGGTATTCGACATATGGGAGAGGCCGCCTCGAACCTTGTGGCGAACCATTATGGCGCTTGGGATGAGTTCGAAGTTGCAATCACGGCAGCCAGCAGCTTTGACGGGCCTGAGTGGGAAGACCTGTTGGCCATTGATGGCGTGGGGGAGGTCATGGCCAGGGCTCTGGTCTCGGCTTTCGCGCAAGTGGCAGAACGTGAAACGATTGATGCACTCGTTGCCCAGCTGGACGTTGAGGATGCAAAACGCCCCGATACAAGTGGCAGCCCCGTCGCCGGGAAAACTGTCGTTTTCACAGGGACGTTGGAAAAAATGACCCGAGCCGAGGCCAAGGCCCGGGCAGAGGCATTGGGTGCCAAAGTCTCCGGGTCTGTCAGTAAAAAGACCGATATTCTTGTGGCGGGGCCAGGAGCCGGTTCGAAGGCAAAGAAGGCTGCCGAACTTGGCATTCAGACCCTTGATGAAGATGGCTGGTTGCAACTGATTGGTTCGGCATGAGTGGTCGTCCTGAACTTCTGTTTCCCTTATTTGCCCGTTTGGAGACTTTAGACGGAGTCGGTCCCAAAATTGCGCAGAATCTCACGCAATCTGGTGTCGAAACTCCGCGCGATATTCTATTCGGGCTGCCTTATGCGGTTGTCGACCGGCGTAGAAGGAACACGATTCAGGGTGTCGATCTGCCAACGACACTGACGGTTGAGGTAACCGTTGGTGTGCACCGCCCATCGCGCAATAAGGGCGGTGCTTACCGCATCCATGTCGAGGATGCGCAAACGGAATTCCAGTTGGTCTTTTTCCATGCACGTGGCGATTACCTCAAGAAGGTGCTGCCAGAGGGCGCGCGCAGGATCATTTCGGGCAAGTTGGAGTTGTTTGACGGAATGGCTCAGATGGTCCATCCGGACCATATCCTGCCCATCGAAAGCGCTGGTGACATTCCCGAATTCGAACCGGTATATCATTTGACGCAAGGCGTGACGCAAAAAGTCGCGTTCAAGGCAACCCGTAGTGCTTTGTCCCGCGCTCCCGCTTTGGACGAGTGGATCGACCCGGCTCAGGTGGGACAGCAAGAATGGCCAAGCTGGATCGATGCAATAACAGCCGCGCATGGACCGAACGGGGCCGACGATGTGTCCGCGCATGCTCCCGCGCGGCAAAGGCTGGCTTATGATGAGCTGTTTGCGCATCAGGTAACGCTGGCACTGGCACGGCAACGCGAACGCAAGGCCCGCGGTATCGTGAGCATCGGCACAGGGCGATTACAATCCAAGGTTCTGCAAAACCTGCCATACACTCCGACTGGTGCGCAGATGCGGGCGATCAACGAAATCACGGCCGATATGGCCTCTGATGCGCGTATGAACAGATTGCTGCAAGGCGATGTCGGGGCCGGGAAGACACTGGTGGCGTTCATGGCGTTGTTGGTGGCCGTCGAAGCCGGTGGTCAGGGTGTCATGATGGCACCGACTGAAATCTTGGCGCGACAGCATCTGGAAGGCTTGCGCCCGCTGGCCGAACAGGCTGGTATCGTGCTTGAAATTCTGACCGGACGCGACAAAGGGGCCGAGCGGCGCGCCAAGTTGGCAGCACTGCAGCAAGGGAATATTCATATCCTTGTTGGTACACATGCGGTGTTTCAAAGTGATGTTGCGTTCAACGCGCTGCGGTTGGCGATTGTGGATGAGCAGCACAGGTTTGGGGTGCGTCAGCGAATGGAACTGTCTGAAAAAGGGCAGGGCGCGGATGTATTGGTCATGACGGCCACCCCGATCCCTCGCAGCCTTGCCTTGGCGCAATATGGCGACATGGACGTTTCGGTTCTTGACGAAAAACCACCGGGCCGAAAACCCATCAAAACCGCCATCGTCAGCACCGATCGGATGGAGGAAGTTGTCAGCCATCTGCGCCGTGCCATCGACGAAGGTCGTCAATGCTATTGGGTTTGTCCACTGGTAGACGAATCCGAGGTCTCGGACCTGACTGCGGCTGAAGAAAGGTTCAAGCGGCTGCGCGCCATACTGGGTGAAGATGTGGTCGGTCTGGTACATGGCCAGATGCCCGCCGCCGAAAAAGACGCCGCGATGAAAACCTTTCAAGAGGGTCACACCAAAGTTCTTGTGGCGACGACTGTTATCGAAGTCGGGGTGAACGTCCCGAACGCCTCGATCATGGTGATCGAGCGCGCGGAAATTTTTGGACTCGCTCAACTACATCAGTTGCGGGGTCGAGTCGGGCGAGGAGAGGCGGATTCGACTTGCTTGTTGATGTACCAAGCGCCGCTGAGCGACGGGGGACGCAAGCGGCTAGAGGTACTGCGCGAGACAGAAGATGGGTTTCGAATTTCCGAGACCGATCTGCAAATGCGCGGCGCCGGTGATCTGATCGGCACGGCGCAGTCTGGTCTACCCAAGTTCAGAATTGCCGATCTTGAGCGGCAAGCCGGGTTGATGGCGATCGCCCAAAGCGATGCCCGGAACTTACTGGGTAAGGATCCAAAACTTACGACTAAACGGGGCAAAGCCGTTCGCGTTCTATTGTGGTTAATGAAGCAGGATGAAGCGATCCGTTTAATTTCAGTGGGTTAACAATAAAGTTCGCAAATGTTCTCAAAAAGTTCTTTACCGACTCGGGGAAATATGAGAACAAAAGGTCAACAAAGGATTAAAACCCTGACCGGAGGTGACCCATGCTGACCCAGATCAAGACCGCGATAAGCCGCTCGCACACAACTTTACTGCAAGATGCGGTGGGTGCGGTGTCTTTGGTGGTCATGTTGATGGTCGCTCTTCACCTTCCTGCAGTGTTCTGACCCTTTCTGCCTGCGATCTCGTGCCGAATATCCCGCGCTGTCATCCCCATCTGAATCAAGGGTGACCTGCCTGTCCCAATTCCCTTGAAGGGCCATGCCTCGGCCCTGCGCGGACCTCCGGACCCCACATGAGACACGCACAGCCTGCCGCCGCCCTTTCCGCCCGGAAGGTGCGGCGGCTTTTTTATAGCTGACCGGTTTTCATGATTTCCAACATCGCCGACAGGACGGAATTCACCGCGACCGAAGCAAGTATCATGCCCATTACGCGGCTGATTATCGCTGCTCCGGAATGTCCGATCAGGCGAATAATAGGCTCGGCCAACAACATCAGCACAAACGCAACCGCGACAACTGAAAGCATGACCAGCGCAGTAATGCCCTGATCCGCAGCGCTGTAGCGGTTGTTGTCGGTTAGAATGACAATAGCCAACATCGCGCCGGGCGAGGCCAAAGATGGAACAGCCAGGGGAAATATCGCGGGATTGTGCTGATGTATCTTGTCCTGCTCGTCATCCTCGGCCGCTTTCTGTTCGAGGTCTTGCTTACTTTCGCCGAATATCATTGTGAGTGCGAACAGAAACAGGATGATCCCTCCGGCCACTTGGAAGGAATTAAGGCCGATATCCAGCGCCTCGATCAACAACTGGCCAAAGACAAGGAAGAACAGCAGAACACCTGCACTGATAACTGACGCCAACAGCGCCATTTTGCGCCGAGCCGCGGCCTCGAGCCCGGCGGTGACTGCGATGAAGACGGGAATAGTGCCGATGGGATCAATAACGACCCAAAGCGTCACAAAGTGTTCGAGCAGATTATTCAAATCGGTCGCTCCGCTGATTTCACAGGAAGTTAGACCGGATCAGAAGAAAACGCTACGCTTAGGCGCAATTGGCTTGTTCGGCCTGTTCCATTGCCTCGGCGGTGGCATCCAGCGCCAGTAAGATCGAGGCATGTCGGTTCTTATAGTCTCGCGCGGGCATCAGAACCTCAAGGCCATCAAATGGCGCGTCTGGGGCAGGGCCGTTTTGCTTCAACATTGCCGACAACTGATCGCGCGCAGTTTCGACCTGTGCCCGCGTGGCTCCGATAACACCAGCTCCGACGACAGCAGCCGAGGCTTGGCCCAAAGCACATGCTTTAACATCCTGCCCAAATTCGGAAACGCGCCCATTCTCTAGCTTGACGTCAACCGTTACGGTTGACCCGCACAAAGGCGAGCGTTTTTTCACCGTGGCATCCGGGTTTTCCAACCGATCCAAATGCGGAATATCGGAAGCCAAAGCAAGAATGCGGCCGGAGTAGAGCTTGATCAGGTCATTTTCGCCGGACATGGCTTTCCCTCATTGACTGTTCCCCATACATAGTCAGCATCCATCGGGATGCAAAAGGTTTTTACCATGACAGAAACAGTCGCCTTCGACCCTTCCACCTTAAAATACAACGAGGCCGGTTTAATCCCCGCTATTGCCCAGGACGAAAACTCGGGCGAGGTGTTGATGATGGCCTGGATGAACATGCAGGCGGTTGAAAAAACGCTGTCCTCCGGTCGAGTGACTTATTGGTCTCGATCCCGGCAATCCTTCTGGATCAAGGGCGAAAGCTCGGGCCATGTGCAGGAGTTGGTTGATTTTCGTGTCGACTGTGATCGGGATTGCCTGCTGGTCGTCGTGCGACAAACGGGACCGGCCTGCCACACGAACAGGCGCAGCTGTTTTTACACTGCAGTTCGTGACGGTGACGAGGTCGAGCTGATGTCACCGATGCTGTAGGCCCACCATCTCACGAATGTCTTCCGGGCTGGCTCCATCAGCCCGGTATTTGGAGATAGCGCGAGCATCGTCCCGCTTTGCCAGTCTTTTACCGGTATCGTCGCGGATCAGGCTGTGGTGGTGGTAAGAGGGGCGCGGCAGCCCCAGAAGAATTTGCAGAAGAACATGGATTCGGGTGGCCTCGAACAAATCGCACCCACGCACGACCCGTGTTATTCCCTGCTCGGCATCATCCAGAACCACCGACAGGTGATAAGACGTACCCATATCTCGGCGCGAGAGAACGACATCTCCAATCGTATTAACCAAATCTGCCCGGCTGAATGAAATTTGCCCGGTTTCACGGTTCGGTCCAAAGCCGGTTTCCAGGAAACTCATCTCTATTTCGGGGGGGACGACCCGACCGGCTTGCTCCATATCCAACCGCAGAGGAACGTTTCGCGGCATAGCACCCGTGCGAATGGCCACGTTACGACAGGTTCCGGGATAGATAAGCCCGTCCGGCCCTAAGAGAGGAGTACCTTCCTGCGGTGCGCTGGCGGCTGCGGCGATATCCCTGCGGTTACATGTGCAAGGATACAGCAGGCCTTGCGACCAGAGGTTCTCAAGTGCTGCTTCATATGCATGCAGGCGTTCGCTCTGACGCAGAACCGGGCTTGGCCAGCTTAATCCAAGCCACTCAAGATCATCATAAATCTGATCTTCCCATTGCGTTCTAGAGCGGGATCGGTCGATATCTTCGATCCGCAAAAGGAATACGCCTTGCTGATCGGTGGCCATGTCGCTGGCCAGCAACGCGGAATAGGCATGCCCAAGATGTAATGGGCCGGTCGGAGAAGGTGCAAACCTGGTTGTGAATGTCACGCTTTTTCAACAATGTAGACGTCGGATTTAAGGTCCATTCCAGGAAGGTGCGGGCCATATTCGCGCAATAGCAGTCGCGCGGCCCCCATATCAAGCCAATCGTTCAGGCGGCAAGTATAGGTGTGGTCCTCAAGCGTATGATCATTAAAGGAAAATGCGAGAAGGCCCCCTGTGGGCAATGCATTCATCAGCATATCAAACGTCTCGGGCGGCGCGGCGCCTACACTTATTACACCGATTGCAGCGATGGCTTTGTAGCCTCCGGCTTTCAACGGGTTCGGATCTGCGATATCAAAAGTGCTGAGGGTTCGGTAAACGCCTTTGGCCTTTGCGCCTTCCAGCATTTTGGGCGTCGGATCGATGCCGTCAATCACCTGAAATCCGACAGCGTTCAGGGCCTCGCCAGACAGGCCAGTTCCACAACCATAATCCAGAATTGGCGTCTGAGGTTCTGGAAGCTTGGACCAGAGCGCCTCGGCCACGCGACCGGGGGTTGCATACCCGTGCGCCTCGACTTCGGAATCATAGGAAGAGGCCCATTTCTGATAGTGATCGCGCGTGGCCTCGGGCGTGTCGAGGCCATAGACGTCTTTTAGATAATCATCGCTCATATCACCATGTTAGGCTTGTTCAGCGTCACACGTCCAGTCAGCAATGGGTGAGCCAGTCAGACCAAGCTGCTTTGGCGCGATCCGTATAAGCCTTGTAGCGATCTTTGCGCCCCCGACGTCCACCCTTGAGACCGTCGACAGGGCGGAACAGGCCGAAGTTCACGTTCATAGGCTGAAACGTCTTGGCCTCGGCCCCACCTGTGATGTGGTGGATCAAGGCCCCCATGGCACTGTCCTGCGGAACGTCCGGAAGGGTGCGACCCAGCATCTCGGCTGCGGCGAGCCGTCCTGCCAACAAACCCATGGCTGCACTTTCGACATAACCTTCTACGCCGGTGATCTGCCCCGCAAACCGGATATTGGGACGTGATTTCAGACGCATCTGCTCATCCAAAAGGGTTGGAGAGTTGATGAACGTGTTGCGATGAATGCCGCCCAGACGGGCAAAGCTGGCATTCTCAAGCCCGGGGATCATCCGAAAGACGTCCGTTTGCGCGCCGTATTTCATCTTGGTCTGGAAGCCGACGATGTTAAACAACGTCCCCAGCGCATTGTCCCGACGCAATTGTACAACCGCATGCGGCTTGACCTCGGGCTGATGCGGGTTGGTCAGACCGACCGGCTTCATCGGGCCATGGCGCAGCGTTTCACGACCACGTTCGGACATGACTTCGATCGGCAGACATCCATCGAAATAGCCCGCCGTTTCCCCCTCGTGGAATTCGGTCTTATCGGCTGCCAGCAGAGCGTCGATGAATGCCTCGTACTGGTCTCGGTCCATGGGACAGTTGAGATATGCGGTCCGCTCTTCCTCGGTCTCGCCCTTGTCATACCGCGACTGCATCCAGGCTTTGCTCATATCGATACTGTCTGCGTAGACGATAGGCGCAATTGCATCGAAAAACGCCAGTGACTCGGCCCCTGTCTCAGAACGGATCGACTCGCCAAGCGCGGCCGAGGTCAATGGACCGGTTGCAATGATCCAGTGACCGTCATCGGGCAGGGCGGTAACTTCTTCTCCGGTCACTTCGACACGAGGATGGGCGTGCAGCTTGGCTGTGACAGACTCGGCAAAAGGGTCGCGGTCCACGGCCAACGCCCCGCCCGCTGGCAAGCGATGAGTGTCTGCGGTTGTCATAATCAATCCGTTGGCCGCCCGCATTTCCCAATGCAACAGACCCACAGCGTTTTGCTCATCGTCGTCGGACCGGAACGAGTTCGAACACACCATTTCGGCCAGATTGCCAGTCTGATGCGCAAAGGTGCCCACTTTGGGTCGCATTTCATGGATCACCACGTCAACGCCCATTTCCGCAGCCTGCCAGGCTGCCTCGGACCCGGCCATGCCGCCGCCCACGATATGCAATTTCTGTGTCATGCGCTGCCACATAGGGCACAGCACACAGCAACGCAAACCCTCATGGGGCGGAGCTTTTACATTTTCGGTAAAATTTTGGGGTCGCCGCTGCGGGAATGTCAACGCTGGTGAGAGAGACCAGCTCGGAGGGACCTTCCGCCTACGGCGACCCAAAATACGTAATTCGGCCTTAGCCTTGTCTCAGCATTGCCACAGTGTTGCCCTTTTGAAAAGTCCAAAAATGCGAACAGTGTATAAAATACTTAAGAACAATTGCGTTATTGCTGCCAATTTGGCGGTCTTTTTTCGATAAATGCTGATATTCCTTCCTCGGTATCCCGATGCAGCATATTCTGCGCCATTACCTCACCGGCATAGTCATAAGCTTTTTCGATTGGCATATCGAGCTGTTGGTAAAAAGCTTGTTTGCCGATCTTGACCGCCGACCCAAGCTTGTCTGCCAACTTTTCCGCCAGTGCCTGACTTTCGTGTTCAAGCAGCATTTCAGGAACGACACGATTGACCAGTCCAAGCTCTGCTGCGCGCTCAGCGGATATGAAATCGCCAGTGGTCAGCATTTCAAACGCCTGCTTTCGCGGAATATTGCGACTGAGTGCCACCATCGGCGTCGAGCAGAACAGCCCGATATTTACCCCATTTACGCCAAACCTTGTACCTTCCGCGGCGACGGCAAGATCGCAGGTGGCCACTAATTGGCACCCGGCTGCTGTCGCAATACCATGAACCTGCGCAATGACGGGTTGGGGTAGGGACTGGATCGACAACATCATTCGCGCGCATCTGGCAAAAAGATCCTGGAAATACGCTTTGCCTCCGTCTTCGCTCTGACGACCGGCAGTCATTTGTTTTAGGTCATGCCCTGCGCAGAACGCTTTGCCTTCGCCCGACAGGATCACGGCACGGATCGTCTGGTCTTCGCGCAACGTGTCGAACTCAACCTGCAAGGCGGCCAGCATTTCGTCGCTCAGGGCATTAAGCCGCTCTGGTGCGTTCATTTTCAACCTTGCAACCGCACCCGTGTCGCGACGTTCCAGAATTCCCATCTTGCCCTCCGATCTGATGTGGGGCCAACTCTAGGTCGGCAAATCGAGGAGGGGAAGTATGTCATTGGTCTTAAACCGGGAAGAATTAACCGCCTATATGAAACAGGTCTTTCCGCAGGTGCATCGGGATTTCGTGGTTGAGGATCTGACCGAGGACACGATCACCATGCGGTTGGTGGTTGAAGACCGGCACTTGCGGCCGGGCGGAACCGTTTCAGGGCCGTCCATGTTCGGTCTGGCCGATGTCTGTGTCTACGCCATTATTCTTGCGTGCAAGGGGCGTCAATCGTTGGCCGTTACAACGGGCTGTTCGATGGATTTCATGCGCAAACCCGATGGGGACCGGGACTTGATCGCACGTTGCACCCTGCTAAAGCTGGGTAAGGCTTTGGCCGTAGGGGACGTGCTGATGTATTCGGAGGGCTCGAACAAACCGGTCGCACGCGCCACGATGACATATTCCCTGCCACCCGAGGGGTCTGCTGCAGCAGCATTCGGATAAAAAAATGGCCGGGACAAGCCCGGCCAAGGAAGAGGTCCCAAATGGGACTGGGGATTTGCTACCCGTGCCAGAACGGGCGATTGATTTCGCGGTCGGCCTGATGGCGGGTCAACCCGACATCACGCAGCAACCGATCATCCAGCTTTGACAAATTTACCCTGCTGCGGCGCTGTCGCTCCCACTTTGTGACAGTCGCCGCAAACCGCACGGCCAGCGATGCGATAAGCGGCAGCCGAGGGCTGTCGTTCAGCAACAAAAGGGCGGGGGTGTGCATTGCGCGTGTCATCTTGGGTATCCTTTCAAATTGTATTGACACAAACGTAATATGTTCGGTATGTGTGATTGATACATTCCGTATTGTGTCAAAATCAAAGGAAGAATTGTAATGGATACAATTTGGCCGGACTCGCTGCCGAAATCCAAAGGTCCCAAGTATACTCTGGTGGCCGATACAATTCGAAAAGCTATTGATAACAATTTGCTGGAAGTCGGAGCCAAGTTGCCCCCGGTCCGGGAGCTGGCGTATCGGTTACAAATCACTCCGGGCACAGTGGCGCGCGCCTATACTATTCTGACCGATGAGGGGTTGCTGCTTGCCGAGGTGGGGCGTGGTACATTTGTTGCCCCTCCAAAATCGCCAATACTGGACGACGTTTGGGCACGGCAACTGCATTTGCGCGAGGACAAGTATAGCGCAAATGTCAGCCTGTTCAGCCCCCGTTTGGCCGATGTGGGGCAGGTGGCCCTGATCCGCGAGTGCTTGCAAAAAGTTTCGCATGCGGATCCGGGATTGTTTTTGAACTATCCCACCCGAGATGCTTACAAACCCATGCGCCAGGCGGTGGTCGAGTGGTTGTCAGATCTGCCCTTGGGCGCATTGTCCCATGATGACATTGTACTTACGCACGGGGGTCAGAATGGCCTTTGCCTTGTCTTCCAAACCATCCTGCGAGGGCCCAAGCCCATCGTTTTGGTGGAAGACTTGTCTTACGCGGGATTCCGCAGAGCCGGGGAACTCATGCGCTCTGAAGTGGTCGGCGTAAAGATGGACAAATGGGGTATCGACCCCAGCGCCATGGAGCACGTTCTGCGCCAGAACCCTGCCCAGGCCGTTTGCGTATCTCCTGAAGTGCAAAACCCCACCGGCGCGCATACGCCACTTGAGCGAAGGAAAGAGGTTGTCGAAATCGCGCGACGCTTTGATCTGCAAATCATCGAGGATGATTGCTACCGAATGGGCGATGCGCGTGAACCCAGCTATCGCGCACTTGCACCAGAGCGGGGGTGGCACGTGTCCTCCATCTCCAAGACGCTGACGCCAGCGCTGCGTGTTGGTTTCGCTATTGCGCCGCGCGAACGAAGTGTAGATCTGCGTCGGTCGGCTGAATACGGTTATTTCGGTCTTGCGCAGCCGCTTGCCGAGTTGACCCGGTTAATGCTGTCCGATCCTCGCACACGGCGCATTGCACGCGATGTTCGACTGAAAATGGGTGAATACGTTCGCGTGACTGTCAATGCTTTGGGAGGGTTCGACCTGAATTGGGCACCTGACGTGCCTTTTGTCTGGCTAAACCTGCCCTCCGGTTGGCGCGCCGCAGCGTTCAGTCGTGCGGCAGAGCGGGAAGGCATCCAACTGCGTTCGGCTGATGAATTTGCTTTACGGGATGGTCGTGCGCCGAACGCAGTGCGTATTGCAATGAACGGCCATGTCTCATTGGAAAGATTCGAGGACGCAATGCAACGCCTGCGTAACCTACTGGACAATCCGCCCGAGCAAATCAGCGTATAGATTGGGGTAAAATAATACCTATTTTATAAGTCCTTGTTATTGCTCAATTTAAAAGACATTGCGGTTGTTGACCTGCGCCACACTCCCCTCTAAATACGCTCCATCGAATTCGGACCGCTCTGACTTGGGGCGGTCTTTCACATCAAACAGGACTATCCTGCCATGAAAACCTTTTCTGCAACACCTGCAGACATCGACAAGAAATGGATCCTGATCGACGCCGAGGGCGTTGTTCTGGGTCGTCTTGCCTCGATCGTCGCCATGCGCCTGCGTGGCAAGCACAAAGCGTCGTTCACCCCGAACATGGACATGGGCGACAACGTCATCGTTATCAACGCTGACAAAATCCAGATGACCGGCAAGAAGCGCGAAGAGAACTTCTACTGGCACACGGGCCACCCGGGCGGCATCAAGTCGCGCACCAAACAGCAAATCCTGGAAGGTGCACACCCCGAACGCGTCGTGACCCAGGCGGTCAAGCGTATGCTGCCGGGCAACCGTCTGGCGCGTCAGCAGATGACCAACCTGCGCGTTTACGCCGGTGCCGAGCATCCCCATGAGGCGCAAGCGCCCGAAGTTCTGGACGTTAAGTCCATGAACAAGAAAAACACCCGGAGCTAATGACCGATGGCTGATCAGATCAATACTCTCGAAGAGCTGAGCGCCGTCGCAGGCGTTGAAACCGTGACCGAGGAAGTCATCGTACGTGAACCCGTGCGTGACGAGCTGGGCCGCTCCTACGCCACCGGCAAGCGTAAAGACGCTGTTGCCCGCGTTTGGATCAAGCCGGGTTCCGGCAAGGTCACCGTGAACGGCAAAGACCAGGACAAGTATTTCGCTCGTCCCGTTCTGCAGCTGATCCTGCGCCAGCCTTTCCAGGTTGCCGGTGTGGAAGGTGAGTTCGACGTTGTTGCAACCGTCAAAGGCGGTGGCCTGACCGGTCAGGCCGGTGCGGTTAAGCACGGCATCTCGAAAGCGCTGCAACTGTACGATCCCTCGCTGCGTGGCGCTCTGAAAGCCGCTGGCTTCCTGACCCGCGACAGCCGCGTTGTGGAACGTAAGAAATACGGTAAGCGCAAAGCCCGTCGTTCTTTCCAGTTCTCGAAGCGTTAATCGTTTCGAACTACGAATTCCAAACGGTCGCAAGAAATTGCGGCCGTTTTTTTGTCGAAACCTTTTGCGGTAGGTATTCAGATTTAGTTTTACCGATGACAGCACGCCAGTGCTGCCGAATCAGTGTACGAATTTTTGGTAGTGTCGGAAAAAAGGTTGGCTAGGCCGATATTACTTCAACCAGAACAAACCGGGCTAAACACTTGGTGGAAACCTCGGTCAGAGAGCCCGGCAAAGGCAGACGCACGAGAAATTCGCGCCTGCCGGCGAGACGAGACATGTTCGTGAGCGGGTATCAACCACCCCAGGAGCGGACTTCACCGCAATCCATATGCACAAAGTTTGAACGGTAGTATTTACCGACACCGCCCGCACGGCATGAGATCGCCGCTTTCGCCATTTGCGAGACTGAACGCGAAGACAGTCGGAGATCCGCCGCTTGACCTTTCATGTGCAAAGAGTTTTTGGCAACCCGACGCGAGCGAGACCGCAGCATCGCATTTGTCTGAGGCGACCGGTATCCCGAAAGCAGCATGTAAGGTTCGTTTGCGTCCAGCAGGTTATGCGAAGCGGCCATGATGTCGATAGTGCGCAGGTCCATGTCTTTGACCTGGTCCGTCCTCCAGTCACGCATGAAGTGGTTCACTTCTTTGACAGCGTCCTTGATGTACTTGCCATCAACCCAATATATCATGTCAATCCGCTCGCCTGTGCGACCGGAATACATACGGATACGACGAATATCGCCGCCACCGCGGAGAAAACCTGCTGCGTTTGAATATGTCGGTGCTGCAACCACTGCTGTTGCCGCAAATGCGCCCAATAGGGCCCGCCGGGTCATGCCCGAGGAACTGCTCGTCGTCATTTTATGTTTCGTCCCGTACTGTTCCTGCCTGCGCACGATGTTACGCGCGCGTTCTTAATTTTTTCCCATCCCAGATGGCGAATTTATGGCACAGTCGCGGAAGAGCGCCAAGAAGTCTTTCATATTCATCTTTTCAAGGGGGAATTTTCGGCAGTTTTTTGCGCAGATGACGCTTTTCTGTTTAAACTTAGGGCAGGTTACTTCGGTTTTTGGGTGTCCGATGCAAACGCGCATCACGCAGATAAAGAAGCGTCAAATTGAGGTATTTGTGAATGGACATAAGGTTATGAGGAAAACCATATTGTCTGAACGCGTCCAGTGCGACGCATAAGTCATTGTTTAGTCAAGGTCATCCCATGCGAACGTTTTTTCGTGCTTATACCGGTTTTGTAGTTGCGGCTTGTGTGACCGCATCTGTCAGCTTTGCGCATGCAGAACGTGCGCCTGCGACCAGCTTTCAAATGGCCGTTGCCGAGTTTGCACCTGCGGGATCTGGTATTGCGGACTTCTACCGAGAAACCGGGTTCGCGCCAATCTGGACAGGGACGTCGAAAGAACACCAAGCGCGCCGCGCGCATTTGATGCGGGCATTGACTTCGGTACATTTACACGGGTTGCCGGAAGACAAATATGGCGCGCAGGGCCTGATGGCCAAAATGGAAAATGCTCGTTCTCTGCGCGAGATCGGCGCAATCGAGATCTCGTTGACCCGTGCTTTTGTTCGCTATGCAAATGACATGTATTCGGGGGCGTTGCGCCCTTCCGAAATTGACGACGGTCTGGTGCGTAAAGTCCAGAGAAGGTCAACCAAGGATCACTTGCGCGGCGTCATTGCTGGCGGTGCGTCCTATATAGACGGTTTACCGCCGCAGACTGCGCAATACCGCGCATTGATGAAGCAAAAGCTAGCCCTGCAGACATTGGTTGATCAGGGCGGATGGGGGGCCGGGGTGCCCATCGACAAGTTGGAATTCGGTGACACCGGGCCAAATGTCATCAAGCTGCGCAATCGGCTGATCACGATGGGATATATGAAACCGTCGGCAAGCCCCAAGTTTGACAAAGAACTACTTGCAGCGGTGAAGGCTTTCCAAACCGCGCATGGTCTCGCGTCGGATGGGGTTGCCGGGCAGGGTACGATCACCGAGTTGAACCGCAGCGCGTCAGACCGTCTTAAATCCGTATATGTTGCGCTTGAACGAGAGCGCTGGTTGCCCCGCGAGCGGGGAGAGCGTCACATCCTGGTAAACCAGGCGGATTTTTCCGCCAAAATTGTGGATGATGGGCTGGTAACCTTCGAAACCCGCGCTGTTATTGGCAAAAATGTTCACGATCGTCGGAGCCCGGAATTCTCGGATGAGATGGAGCACATGGTGATCAACCCCAGCTGGTATGTGCCGCGTTCGATCATCACCAAGGAATATCTGCCACAACTGCAGTCCAACCCGAATGCAGTTAATCATATCCATATTACAGATCGCAGTGGTCGTCAGGTCGATCGTGGAGCAGTTGATTTTTCGCAATACACGGCACGGAATTTCCCGTTCGCGATGCGTCAGCCCCCCAGCAAAAGCAATGCGTTGGGGTTGGTGAAGTTCATGTTCCCCAACCAGTACAACATCTACCTTCATGATACGCCGCAGAAAAGCCTGTTTGCCCGGGAAACGCGCGCGTTCTCGCATGGGTGCATCCGGCTGGCCCAACCGTTCGAGTTTGCCTATGCGTTGCTGGCCAAGCAGGAAGAAGATCCCAAAGCGTTCTTTCAACGTGTTTTGTCCAGCGGTAAGGAAACAACCGTTCCGCTCAAACAGCACGTGCCGGTTCACTTGATTTACCGGACAGCCTATATCGGCCCCAAAGGGGATGTGCAGTATCGCCGTGACGTTTACAGCCGCGATCAAAAAATCTGGGAGGCTCTGCAAAAAGCAGGGGTAGCCCTGCCGGACGTTCAGGGGTAATCACCGGGTTATCCTTAATCCGGGGAACCCGACATGCACTATACCATCCAGCAGATTTCCGACGCTTTGGGCGCGACCTGCGAGGGCGACACATCGCTGACGATCCAACGCGCCGCCGAACCCGCAGATGCGGGCCCGAATGATCTGGCAATGGCAATGTCACCCAAATATGCCGAGGCACTTGGTGGCGGAGCGGCCCGTTCGGCGGTGTTGTGGGAAGGGGCCGATTGGCAGGCTTTGGGATTGTCCGCTGCGATCTTTGTTCCACGCCCTCGTATGGCCATGGCTGGTATTACCGCGATGTTGGATCGCGGGCAGGGGATTGAACCGGGCATTCACCCCTCAGCCGTTGTCGACCCGTCGGCAGAGCTGGGTGAAGATGTATCGGTTGGCCCGCTTGCAGTGATCGGAGCACGTGTGAAGATCGGTGATGGTTCAGTGATTGGCAGCCATTGCGTCATTGGTATGGACGCTGTTCTTGGCAAAAACGCCTTGCTGCGCGAGATGGTCAGCATAGGGGCCCGCGCTGTCATTGGGGACCGTTTTATTGCGCAACCGGGCGCACGGATAGGCGGGGACGGGTTCAGCTTTGTGACCCCCGAGGTCTCGGATGTCGAAAACGTACGCAAGACTATGGGTGACAAGGGGGATGCGCGCGCGCAAAGCTGGCTGCGCATTCACTCGCTTGGTGCCGTCGAGATTGGGGATGATGTCGAAGTCGGAGCGAATTGCACCGTGGACAATGGCACAATCCGGAACACCCGGATCGGCAATGGTTCAAAACTGGATAACCTTGTGCATGTCGGCCACAATACGCGGGTTGGTCGCGATTGCCTTCTGTGCGGTCAGACCGGCGTATCTGGATCAGTTGAGATCGGAAATAATGTTGTTCTGGGCGGTCAGACCGGCGTTGTCGACAACATATTTATCGGTGACGGGGTGATCTCAGGCGGCGGTACAAAAATCTTGTCCAACGTACCAGCAGGCCGTGTGATCATGGGGTATCCGGGTATCAAGATGGAAACTCATACGGACGTATACAAAGCTCAAAGGCGTTTGCCGCGTATGGCGCGTGACGTCGAGGCGCTGAAAAAGGCTGTTTTCAAACAGTCGCCGAGCGATTAAATCATCCTCAATGTGATAATCAGAGGATCGACATGAGCATCACCGACCGCGTCATCGCCATCATCGCCGAGCAGGCCGTGCTGGAACCTTCGGATGTGACGCCCGATAGTACGCTCGAGGATCTGGGAATCGACAGCCTTGGACTGGTCGAGAGCATTTTCGCCATCGAGGAAGAATTTGACATCTCGGTCCCGTTCAATGCGAACGAACCGTCGGCCAGTGATTTTGATATCTCGAACGTGGCGGCAATCATTGCGGGCATTGAAAAACTCGTGTCGGAAAAGGTCTGACACAGGATCATGAAACGCGTTGTTATTACCGGGGCCGGAACGATCAACTCGTTAGGCCATTCCGTTCCCGCGACGCTTGAGGCGATGCGCGAAGGGCGTTGCGGCATTTCAGACCTCGAGTTTCGTGATGTCGAACGGCTGGCCATCAAAATTGGCGGTCAAGTCCGCGGGTTCGAGGCCGAGGGCCGTTTTAACCGTCAACAAATGAGCCTGTATGACCGGTTCACGCAGTTCACTCTGACCGCTGCGAAAGAGGCGATCGAACAGTCTGGCATCGAGTTCCACGGCGACTTGGCCGCGCGTTCAGGTGTTGTTCTGGGAACCGCTGGGGGCGGTGTATCGACTTGGGATGACAATTACCGCTCGGTCTATGAGGATGGTAAGAACCGGGTTCATCCATTCGTCGTGCCCAAGTTGATGAACAACGCGGCAGCCAGCCATGTTTCGATGGAGCATAACCTCAAGGGGCCCAGCTTTACCGTATCGACAGCCTGTGCATCGTCCAACCATGCCATGGCGTTGGCATTTCAGATGGTCCGCAGCGGAGCTTCCCCGGCGATGTTGACCGGTGGCGCGGAATCCATGCTGTGCTTTGGCGGCGTCAAGGCATGGGAAGGGCTGCGGGTGATGTCCAAAGATGCCTGCCGTCCTTTTAGTGCCAATCGCAACGGAATGGTCCAAGGCGAAGGCGCGGGCGTCTTTGTCTTTGAAGAATACGAACATGCTCGCGCACGCGGCGCTGATATCCTGTGCGAAGTGGTCGGTTTTGCCATGACCTCGGATGCGGCCGATATCGTCATGCCCAGTAAACAAGGGGCTGCACGTGCGATTTCGGGTGCTTTGTCCGATGCGGGTATCAATGCGGATCAGGTGGGATATATCAACGCCCACGGCACCGGAACGGCGGCCAATGACAAAACAGAATGCGCGGCGGTTGCGGATGTGTTCGGCCCACATGCGGATGATCTGATGATCTCATCCACCAAGTCCATGCATGGCCATTTGATCGGCGGAACCGGCGCGGTTGAGTTGTTGGCATGTGTAATGGCGCTGCGCGACGGCGTCATTGCTCCGACTATCGGGTACGAAGAACCCGATCCTGAATGCGCACTGGACGTAGTCCCAAACGAGGCGCGAGAATGCAAGGTTGATGTCGCGCTCAGCAATGCGTTTGCATTCGGCGGTCTGAACGCTGTGCTGGCATTGAAGCAGGTCTAAGGCCCTGAACATTCGAGGCGGCTAATCTGAAAAGCCGCCTCTTTTTTGCATCGGGTATCAATTCTGCTGCGCTTGCAGTCCATCAAATCCGGCAGTGAACCCGGACAGAGAAACCTCTAGTTCCAACAACTGCGTCGGCGCGACTACTGATACCAGCGAGAGCACGGCTTTGCTTCCGGCTTTCATCGCGTCGACATCGCCTTGCGTGAACCCTAGCTGCGCCAGACAACCCACAGGGTTGCAGTGGTGGTAATTATAGCGGCGGCCAGGGGCACCATCTATTGATAGCGCAATCTGCGCCTGTAGAAGAACTTCCAGAGGGACAAGAACGGTTGCGCCGGCAATCGCGGCGGAACCTTCGGGCAGTTTGGTGACCGTGATATCCGCAATGGGCTGCCCTTCTTGACCGTTCAGAACCTGACGCATCAAGCAGGGATCATCTCCGTTTTCGGTCTTCAGGCAAGTGATATCCCAGTCGCCGGATTGTTCCTTCACATATTGCTCGCCCACGCGCGGGCCGGCTTCGCCCAGGTCCAGATCGCTTCCGACCTGTGTTTGTGGTGCTTCGCTGTCTTGCGCGGCTTCCTGTGCAAAAGTAGCACCGCACCAGAGCGCGGTCGCAAGCAAGCTATAAGATAGAGTGTTCTTGATCATGAATGCCTCGGTCAGGTGATTGATCTTTTTTTCTCATCTACCATCCCTGATCGGCAGTGTCAGTCGCTAAGGTGGACCAAGCCGACAATCTGGTCGGATTTTTGCCGCTTTATACGATATCGTGAAACCAGCACCAGATGTAGAAAGGGAGCCGGTGGAGCGGCTCCCTTTCATAGAATTTTCTCCCCGTCGGACTGGCCGACTTAGTTATGCGCAGACGTTACGAAAGGCGAGCGCAACGGTCAACTGCTAACCTGAAATTTTAATCTCAAAAGCGTGATTTGTCCAAAAAAGCCGCGCCATAAGGCGCGGCCAGTCGACAGGGAGGAAGATTGCCGCCCACGCGCTTAAACGCGAAGGCAGCGATTAGACTATCGCAGGCAAATGTTAAATTTGTATGGTGAGGACAGATCGGTGCAAATCAAGGCTGAAAATCTATGGAAAACAGTATCTTCTTGGGCGGTGGTGGCGCGGACTATGGGCAACCGCAGTCCCTAGCATTGAAATACGCCAACCGGCACGGCCTGATCGCCGGAGCGACAGGAACTGGCAAAACAGTGACATTGCAGATTTTGGCCGAGGGGTTCTCGCAAGCCGGCGTTCCCGTTTTCCTATCCGACGTCAAAGGGGACTTGTCCGGGTTGGCCAAGGCGGGAAGCGAAACTCAGAAACTCCACCCGGCGTTTCAGGAACGCGCCGAGCGTATTGGGTTTACGGATTATGTCTACGGCGCTTGCCCGGTTACCTTTTGGGATTTGTTCGGCAAGCAGGGCCACCCGGTCCGTACAACAGTGACCGAAATGGGCCCTCTGCTTTTGTCCCGCCTAATGGATCTAAGTGAGGCGCAGGAAGGCATCCTGAATATAGCTTTCCGAGTGGCAGACGATGAAGGAATGCCCCTTTTGGACCTGAAGGACCTGCAGTCGTTGCTGGTTTGGATCGGCGAGAACCGCAGCGATCTGTCACTTCGGTTCGGAAATGTCTCGACGGCATCAATCGGAGCTATTCAACGGCGCCTATTGGTGCTTGAAAATCAGGGCGGGACCAACCTGTTCGGAGAACCAGCGCTCGAGTTGGCGGATTTAATGCGCACCGACGCACAGGGGCAGGGGATGGTGAACATTCTGGCGTCGGACAAGCTGATGGGGTCGCCCCGCCTTTATGCGACATTCCTTCTGTGGCTGCTCAGCGAGTTGTTCGAGGAACTGCCCGAGGTAGGCGACCCCGAAAAGCCTAAGCTGGTGTTCTTTTTCGACGAAGCGCATCTGCTGTTTGAAGACGCGCCAAAGATCCTTGTCGACAAGGTCGAACAAGTCGCACGCCTGATCAGATCCAAAGGTGTGGGAGTGTATTTCATCTCGCAGAACCCCGCTGACATCCCCGAGGATATTCTTGGGCAGCTTGGAAACCGCATTCAACATGCGCTGCGTGCGTTCACTGCACGGGATCGGAAAAATCTGCGTCTGGCCGCAGAGACATATCGAGAAAACCCCGCCTTCGACACCGAGGCAGCCATTCGTGAAGTCGGCGTCGGCGAAGCTGTCACCTCGATGCTGCAAAAAAAGGGTGTGCCCGGAATTGTAGAGCGCACGCTGATCCGCCCGCCAGGGACTCACCTTGGACCCATCACCTCAGCCGAACGGCAAGCGGTCATTGGTGCTTCGCCCATGCAACAGAAATACCGTGACTTGAAGGACCGAAAGTCGGCGTTCGAGATTTTGCAGTCACGGGCCGATGCCGCTGCTCAGGCGGCTCAACAGGCCGAGGAAGAGATCGAAACCAAGTCCGTAGCCGAACGAGAGTTCGCAACAGCCCGCAGATATTCAGGCAGTCGTGTTGGACGCTCGTCTTCCCGAGTATCGCGCAAGAAAGACACGTTCGCGACCGCCATGAGTGAAGCTGTCATCAAAGAGCTGAAAGGAACCACTGGCCGGCGTATTGTCCGCGGAATTCTTGGGGGTTTATTCAAAAGCAGGTAAAGCCGGGAAAACAGGCTGCTTTCCCGGCCAAAGGGTCAACCTTTCAGGCGGCGCTGGCCTTCCTGCTTGCAATAGGCATCGGCCTGAGGAACCGTCAGCTTGGTCGCGGGGAAATCAATGGCCCGGTCCCAGTTCACGCGATCCTGGCGATAAAGCTGACAGGTGATTTCACCTTCGGGCGTCTGGATTTTCACCGGGGTGGTTTCAAAGTCTTCGGGGCTAGGAACACACCCTGTCAGCCCAGCGATCAGCGTCAGAAAAAGGATTGGTTTGGCTAGTGTCATAATCATGTGAACTCTTTATTGTGAGTGTTTGGTCGCAGTCTCAAGCGGTTTGTCTAAATTCCGGTAAACACCGGAAATTTTCCTGGGGCCGCATGGTGTGTAAAGTGCTCTAGACGGGAGAGGCGGGTAAATCAAGAAAACACGCCCGAAACCGGGCGTGATTGTAGTACCTCTCAAGATGAAGTGATCATTTTTCCGGAATGAGGCCACGGGGGCTGAACCTGAGAACGATCAGCAATATCAGCCCCATAGTGAACAGGCGCATATGCGCGGCACTTTCGATCAAGTGGGCTTTCAGCGCACTTCCTTCGGGCATTCCGGACGTGATCAGGTTCATCAGCCAAAGACCAATGGGTTCCACCTGTACCCACAGGAACCAGATCAAGAACGCACCCAAAACCGCTCCGAAATTGTTACCCGAACCGCCGACGATCACCATGACCCATACAAGGAAGGTAAAACGCAGCGGGTTGTAGGTGCCCGGTGTCAGCTGCCCGTCCAGCGTGGTCATCATTGCGCCTGCGATGCCACAGATGGCCGAACCCAGAACAAAGATTTGCAGGTGCCGGCGCGTGACGTCCTTGCCCATCGCTTCGGCGGCGACCTCATTGTCGCGAATGGCACGCATCATCCGTCCCCATGGGCTTTTCAGCGCCATCTGCGCCATCCATAGCAGCACCAGCAGCACTATGGTGAACAGCAGCGAATAGCCCAGCTTTACCGAAAGCGTCGAGGCCGTAACGGGATCGAGACCCAGCCATTCGGCGCGGGCGATGAAACCGGGATCTGCTTGCAATTCGACCTCATATCCCACCACAGGTTCGGGGCGCGGAATGCCGTAGACATTCTTGACGCCGCGGGCCAGCCAATCCTCGTTTTTCATGATGGCGATGACGATTTCGGCAATCCCCAACGTCGCAATAGCAAGATAGTCGGACCGCAACCCCAGTGCAGTTTTTCCGATCAACCAGGCTGCCCCGGCTGCCAGAAGACCGCCAGCAGGCCACGCGATCAGGACCGGCAGGTTCAAGCCGCCGATGTTACCCGCTACGGCCGGGTCGATCGCCTCGATCGCTGCGACATTGGGGTCAAATACCGCGCGGTAGATGAAAAACCCTACAATGAGTATGGCCACAATCGTCAGTGTCTGAACCCGACCTTTTGGTAATTTCCGAGCGGTCACGACGGCTGCCACCACGGTCGCGGCACCCAGCACAAGCGACAGTATGACCCCATACCCGCCTGCGACCCACGCACCGGGTGTCGGTGGTGTCGAGACCAGAACAACTGCCAATCCGCCCAAGGCCACAAACCCCATGACGCCGACGTTGAACAGACCGGCAAATCCCCATTGCAGGTTTACTCCGATCGCCATGATGGCCGAGATAAGCCCCATGTTCAGGATCAATATGGCCGAGTTCCAGCTTTGCGTGAAACCGGACAGCAGGATCAGGCTGGCAACGGCCACAAAAAGCAGCGTGTTTTTGACGGGCTCGGTCATACCGCTTTCCCCTTGAACAGGCCCGTGGGCTTAAACAGAAGCACAATCAGCAAGATGGCAAAGCTGACGGCGAATTTGTAATCGGTGGACAGGAACTGGACCAATCCAGAAGGCTCAAGGCTTTCGGGGGCCAGATAGGTCAGCACCTTTTTCCACGCATAGGTGATGGTCACTTCGGAAAACGCGATGATGAAACCGCCTGCGATGGCGCCCAGTGGATTACCCAAGCCACCCACGATGGCCGAGGCAAAAATCGGCAGCAGAAGCTGGAAATAGACGAAGGGTTTGAAGCTTTTGTCTAGGCCGTACAGCACACCCGCTGTCGTCGCCAGCGCAGCAACGATGATCCATGTGATCATCACCACCCGCTCGGGGTTGATGCCGGACAACAGGGCCAGATCCTCGTTATCCGAATAGGCTCGCATCGACTTGCCGGTGCGGGTTTTGTTCAGGAACCAGAACAACAGCACCACGGTGACAACGGCCACGATCACGGTAATGCCCTGAGAGGTCTTGATCGCCAACCCCTCACGCAGGCCGGTCATCGCCTTGAAATCCCGCGCCGAGATGATGAACCGTGCGCCATCCGAAAAGCGCTGGTCATCCGGGCCGATGATGAACCGCACGATCCCGTTCATGATGAACATCACGCCCATCGACACGATCACCAGAATGACCGGCTTGGCCTTTTGTTCGCGGTAAAAGCGGTAAACCAGCCGGTCGGTGAGCAGCACCAGAACGATACAGCCCAGAATGGCAAAGGGCAGGGCCAGCAGAGCGGTCGGAAGCGGCCCAAAACTGACCCCAGCGGCCTGCAGGCCCCACGTGACCAGAACCGCAATCATCGCGCCAAAGGCCATAGTGTCGCCATGGGCAAAGTTCGAGAACCGCAGGATTCCATAGATCAGCGTCACCCCCAAAGCGCCCAACGCCAACTGGCTGCCATAGGCGATTGCGGGAACAAGAACGAAGTTGGAGAGCGCCACAAGGGCGTTGAGGAAGTCCATTAGTACAAACCTCCATGAATGGCGCTACAAACAATTTTTGTCGCCTGATTGGACAGAAACGGATTGTGACCCCAGTTACTTATCGAGATTAGGTTCATACCAAACGCGTCAGCAATTTCATCGTTGGGCACGATAATCATAAAATAGTCGGGTTCAGGATTTTGTTTGATGTATGCTTCGGCCTGAGCGTAATTTTCAAAGTATCCCAACTTGATACGTCGATCTTCATTTCCTTCCAGAAAATAGTCGTTGTTCTCGCGACTCAAAATCAACGATGAAAGCGGCAAATTTGCCCGGACGCATACTTGTTTTTCACACGCAGCGTACATGCTGCAATTTGCAGGGAATCCGTATTGGTCCCAAGCTGCCCAAAGAACGGATGCTTGGAGCAACCAAACCAGCGGCACTGTGAGAAAAAATTTCATCCTCACCCTCCCAAGAAACTCTTGCGTACTTCGGGATCGGCCAGCAATTCCTTGCCCGTGCCGGTATAGGCGTTCCGCCCCTGAACCAGCACATATCCCTTGTCCGCGATTTCGAGCGCCTGCCTGGCGTTCTGTTCGACCATCAGGATCGGCAGCCCGGTGCGCGACACCTCAATGATCCGATCAAACAGCTCATCCATCACGATGGGTGAGACGCCAGCGGTCGGTTCGTCCAGCATCAGCACCTTGGGCTGGGTCATCAGCGCGCGGCCCACGGCGACCTGTTGGCGTTGACCGCCCGACAGCTCTCCGGCCGCTTGGTTGCGCTTGTCGCGCAGGATGGGGAAGAGGTCATAGACCTGCTCCATCGTTCCCGAAATATCGTCGCGGCGGATGAAAGCGCCCATCTCAAGGTTTTCTTCCACCGTCATCGACGTGAAGATGTTCGAGGTCTGCGGCACAAACCCCATGCCGCGCATCACGCGATCCTGCGGGGTGAGGTTGGTGATGTCCTCACCATCCAGCCGCACCGCGCCCGAGCGCACATCCAGCATCCCGAATACGGCTTTCATCGCGGTTGATTTTCCCGCGCCGTTGGGGCCAACGATCACCGCAATCTCACCTTTGTCCACGGCGATGGTGCAGTCGTGCAGAATGTCCGGCCCTTTGCCGTAACCGCCGGTCATGGTGTCACCGATCAGGAAGGGGCCGCCCTCGACCTTATGCGTCTCACCGCTTGTGCGATGGGCGGGGGTCATGGTGCCGACGCCATGTGTGTTGGTGATCGAGGCGTCTTTGTTGCCCTTGTCGTCCTGGTAGGGGTTGTCGCTCATGCGCCCGCCTCCAGCTTGTCTTTGTTCTTGAGGCCGGTGCCCAGATAGGCTTCGATCACGTGCTCATTTGCCTTGATCTGATCCAGAGTGCCTTCGGCCAGCACCTTGCCCTCGGCCATACAAATGACCGGATCGCAGATTTTACCGATGAAATCCATGTCATGCTCGATGACCACGAAGGTATAGCCGCGTTCCTTGTTCAGGCGCAGGATCGTGTCGGCGATGGTCATCAGCAAGGTGCGGTTCACGCCCGCGCCGACCTCGTCCAGAAAGACGATCTTGGCGTCCACCATCATGGTGCGGCCCAGTTCCAGCAGCTTCTTCTGCCCGCCCGAGACCTGACCGGCCTTGTGATCGGCCAGATGTTCGATGGTCAGAAACTCCAGCACCTCGTCGGCCTTGGCCTTCAGCGCGCGTTCCTCATCGGCAATGCGCTTGCGTCCGAACCATGTGTTCCAAAGCGATTCACCCGATTGTGCGCCCGGCACCATCATCAGGTTCTCGCGACACGACATCGAGGAAAACTCATGCGCGATCTGGAAAGTGCGCAGCAGGCCCTTGTGAAACAGCTCATGCGGGGGCAGGCCGGTGATATCTTCACCATCCATGTGGACCTTCCCACTGGTCGGCGGCAGAACGCCCGCGATCACATTGAACAGAGTGGTTTTTCCGGCCCCGTTCGGTCCGATCAGACCGGTGATCGAGCCCTTTTGGATTTCCAGCGATGCCCCGTCCACCGCATGAAACCCGCCGAAATGCTTGTGCACGTCTTCGACGACGATCATCTTATCCCCTAGCCGCCGTTTTCCGGCGTTGTTGCCGCATCCCTGTGCGAATGGTGCGGGCTTTTGTCATTGAAACAGCCCGGACACAAGGCCCGGGCTGCTTGTTTTTATGACTGTTAACGCCGGATCAACGGAAGTTGACGGTCTTGTTCTCGCCGTCGGTCACTTCGATCTCGCGGTACGAGCCCGCGCTTTCACCGGGGCCGATCAGCTCAACGCCCGATGCGCCAACATAGTCGATCTCTTGTCCAGCGGCTAGCAGTTCCAGACCCTTGGCCAGCTCACCGGGATAGATTTTCTCACCCGGAGCATTGGCAACGTCCATGATCTTGCCGCCGTAATCGGCAGGGCTGGTGGACCCAGCAGCCTGCATCGCCAGCATGAACAGCGCAGCCGCGTCATAGCTTTCCGGTGAATAAGGCGAGGAACCGTCGAAACCTGCGGCTTCGGCCATGGCAAAGTACTTCTCGGCACCTTCACCACCCGAACCGGCGATCTGACCGAACGAGCCGTTCAGGTCGGGGCCAACATTGTTGGGCAGCGAGTCACCGATCATGCCGCCGGGCAGACCGAAGGTGTCGAAGGCACCGCTGTCCAGCGCCGACTGGATGATGCCCAGACCACCTTGGTCAAGATAACCCGCGACAACCAGAATGTCGCCACCGGCCGAGGCCAGCGCGCCCACTTCGGCCGAGTAGTCGGCTTTGCCGTCTTCGTGCGCAGCAACGATGGTCACTTCGCCACCTGACGCCTCGAACGAGGACTGGATCGCGTCTGCCAGACCCTTGCCATAGTCGTTGTTGGTGTAGGTCAGAGCGATCGAGCTGATGCCACGGTCATTCAGGATATCCGCCATCACCTGACCTTCACGCGCATCCGACGGGGCGGTGCGGAAGAACAGGCCGTTGTCTTCCATGGTCGACAGGCCGGGTGAGGTCGCCGACGGCGAAATCATCACCATTCCGTTCGGGATCGCGACGTTCTGCAGGATCGCGCCGGTCACGCCCGAGCAATCGCCGCCAATGATGCCAGCAACACCATCCGCGATCATGCGTTCACCGTTCGAGGTGGCCAGACCGTTGTCGATACAACCGGTGTCGGCGCGCGAGGCAGAGACTTTGGTGCCATCCAGCAGCTTGCCGGACTCGGTGACTTCGGCCATCGCCATCTCGGCACCAGAACCCATGGCCGGGGCCAGCGATTCAATCGGGCCGGTGAAGCCGAACAGAACGCCCAGCGAGATGTCTTCCGCCAGAGCCGGACCAGCCAGCAGAGCGGATGCTGCAGTTGCAGTAAGCAGCTTTTTCATATGGTTACTCCCTATTGTGAACGTATTCGTTCTGGTCACGACCCTAGGCAAGCTGTTCGGAAAAGAAAAGTCCTAACGAAAACGTGTTTTTGTCGAGAGGAAACCTATTTGTTTTCTTAGTGCTGACACAGCGGTTCCAAGGTGAAAAACATGACGGTTCGGGTATTTGCGATTCTTGTTTTTATGTTCGGCACGGGTTCCGCTTTGGCGGATACGCTGAAAACATCCGCCGGGAATGTTCAGGTCGACACGATGGTCGAGGACCTGGATACGCCATGGGCCATCGGTATTCTGCCCAACGGCGCATTTCTCGTGACCGAACGGGATGGTGAGTTGCTGTATGTCGCAGAAGGAAAAGCAAACCCTGTGCGCGGCGTTCCGAAAGTGGTTGCGGACGGGCAGGGCGGGTTGCTGGATGTCACGGTACCAAAGGATTTCGACCAGAGCCGTGAAATTTTCCTGACATTTTCAAAATCACAACGGGGCGGTGCTGGCACTGCACTTGCCGTCGCGCGTTTGTCGGAAAGTGGAGATCGCTTGACGAACCTGCGGGTGATTTTTGAGGCCCTGCCCGGAGGTTCAGGCGGTCGCCATTTCGGCTCGCGCGTGGTCGAGGCGACAGACGGGACACTGTTCGTCACAATCGGAGATCGCGGTGATCGTCCTCAGGCGCAAGACAGGACGAACCATATTGGCACGGTGGTCCGCATCAATCGCGATGGCTCTGTCCCCGCGGATAACCCGTTCGTGGGCCAAGCCGATATTCGGCCCGAGATTTGGTCCTATGGGCACCGAAATCCACAAGGCGCGGGGCTGGACGCCCAAGGCCGGCTTTGGACATCGGAACATGGTGCACGCGGTGGCGACGAAGTGAACCTGATCCGCCCCGGCTTAAACTATGGATGGCCCGTGATTTCATACGGAAAACACTATTCTGGACAATCTATTGGCGAAGGTACTGCCAAGGACGGAATGGAGCAGCCGCGTCACTATTGGGATCCGTCCATCGCTCCGTCCGGCTTGTTGGTCTATTCGGGCAAACTGTGGCCGCAATGGGCAGGGGATATTTTCGTTGGATCGCTCAAGTTCGACTATATTGCCCGACTAACAGGTGCATCCTTGAAAGAAGTCGAGCAGATCAAAGGGCCGGAAACCGAACGCGTTCGGGATATCGTCGAAGTACCGGACGGAACGATCTGGTTCATTTCCGTGGGACAAGGAGCGGTTTTCCGGCTTTCGCCCGACAGATAGTGTGCTGGCCTCAATCCTTGACTGTTGACCCTGAACCAGGCTTGTTTGGGGCGCCAGGGTCATATCAGAGTGCTGTCCATTGCGCGAATTCTCGATAGAAATGTGTGACGACCTGCCCGATCAGGAGGAACTGGACGGAATCCTGTCTCAGTACTATGCGTTGATCGTTCAACGCATGACCGCCATGGGGTTTGAAATAGACCCGGCTGCTCCGAAAAGCGCATTGGCAGAGTTTTGGGCGCGGTCGGATGACTATCTACCGCCGAACGGGTGCCTGGTTCTGGCGAGAGACCGCGCAGGTCAGATCATAGGATGCGGCATGATGAAACGTCTGGATCAGGAAACTGGTGAATTGAAACGGGTGTTCGTGACCGAAACTGCACGCGGAACAGGTGCAGGGCGAGCCTTGATTCAAGCGCGAGAGGACGCGGCACGCTCTATGGGACTAAAGCGACTGGTGGCCGACACGCTTACGCCGAATATCGAGATGCGGAACCTCTATCCGAAATTGGGATTTGAAGAGCTTTCCGAACCCATTGAGACGACCACCTATCTGGATCAGCCTATGCTGAGGCCGCATCTACACTACTTTGCCAATACCCTGTAAGCCCGGTCAGACGGAAAGCCGCCCGGCTTGGGCGCCGCGTTCGCGGTACGGCGTCGTGTTGTAATGCGCACGATAGCACTTCGAGAAATGGCTGGGTGAGGCAAAGCCACAGGCCAGGGCCACGTTGATCACACTCATATCCGTCTGCATCAGCAAGTTGCGCGCCTTGTGCAGGCGCAACTCCATGTAATACCGCTTGGGCGACCTGCTTAGATAGCGGCGGAACAGGCGCTCCAACTGACGGGTCGACATACCCACGTCTTTGGCCAGAATCGAGGGTGAGATCGGCTCTTCGATGTTCTTTTCCATCATCAGGATAACTTGGCTAAGCTTTGGATGCCGAACGCCGATCCGGGTAGGTGTAGACAGACGCTGAGTGTCCTGATCGGTACGGATCGAGGAATAGATCATTTGATCGGCAACGGCATTGGCAAGATCTTCACCATAGTCATCAGCAATAATCTTCAACATCAGATCAATCGACGACGTCCCGCCCGCCGTTGTCATCCGGTTGCCGTCAATTTGGAAAACAGACTTGGTCAGCTCGACCTCATCGAATTCTTCAACAAAGCTGTCTGCGTTTTCCCAGTGAATGGTCGCGCGTTTACCGTCCAGCAAACCAGCCTTGGCCAGCGTGTAGGCAGCTGTGCACAACCCCCCGATCTTGAGGCCACGCCGTGCTTCACGTCGCACCCAGTTCAGAACCCTCTTGGTCGTCGCGGCCTGCACGTCGACACCACCGCAAATGATCACAACGTCATCGCGTTGCAACTCATTCAGGTCGGTGTCCAACTTAAACTCGGTCCCGGCCGAACATTTGACAGTCTCGCCGCCTTCGCCCGCGAAGGTCCAGGAATACAGATCTTTGTCAGCCATCCGGTTCGCGATACGCAAACTGTCCAACGCCGAGGCGAAGGACAAAAGCGAAAACTTGTCCAGCAGGACAAATACGAAATTCCGGGGGTTGGCCTCAGTGTCTTGCACCGTGACAACTTGGCGTTGCTCTTGCATGGCGAGGTGTCCTTGATTCGGCGCCTGATGACGTTGCGTCCGGCGACAGATGTGACAGCCACCATGATCAAAGGTTGTTTAGGTCGTCAAGGGGCGCAAATCGGATATGGTCACTCTGCAATGCATTTTGTATAGAGACGACCTGAATACTTCAGCGGAGATCAAAGCTATGACCGAGTGGCAAAAATCGAACTGGCGCAACAAGCCCCGGGTTCAGATGCCAGACTATACCGACGCGGCCGCGCTGGCCAAGGTCGAGGCCCAGCTTGCACAGTATCCCCCGCTGGTTTTTGCGGGCGAGGCTCGACGCCTTAAGCAGCAACTGGGTGCCGCTGGCCGCGGCGAGGCTTTCCTGCTGCAGGGCGGGGATTGTGCTGAAAGCTTTGAACAATTCAGCGCGGATGCGATCCGTGACACCTTCAAAGTAATGCTGCAGATGGCCATGGTTCTGACCTATGGCGCCAAGGTGCCGGTGGTCAAAGTGGGTCGTATGGCGGGTCAATTCGCCAAACCGCGCAGCGCGCCGACCGAGGTGATTGATGGCGTGGAGCTGCCCAGCTACCGTGGCGACATCATCAACGAGTTGGCCTTTACGCCCGAAGCCCGTATTCCGAATCCATCCAAAATGCTGCAAGCCTACACGCAGGCGGCGGCCACGTTGAACCTGTTACGGGCATTTTCGACCGGTGGTTTCGCCGATATGAGCCGCGTCCATTCCTGGACGCTGGGCTTTACCGACGATCAGGACGTTCAGAAATACTCGGAAATCGCAGACCGCATTCAGGATTCCATCGACTTCATGGATGCTGCCGGGATCAATGCCGATACCACGCATGAATTCTCGACTGTCGAGTTCTACACCAGTCACGAAGGGCTGCTGCTGGAATACGAAGAGGCGCTGACCCGTCTGGATTCGACATCCGGCAACTGGCTGGCCGGCTCGGGTCACATGATCTGGATCGGCGACCGTACCCGTCAGCCCGACGGCGCGCATGTAGAATTCTGCCGGGGCGTTCAGAACCCGATCGGTCTGAAATGCGGTCCGACCACGACCGCCGAAGACCTCAAGGTTTTGATGGCCAAACTAAACCCCGAAAATGAAGAGGGCCGCCTGACCCTGATCGCGCGCTTCGGTGCCGGTAAAGCGAGTGAACACCTGCCGCGTCTGGTCAAAGCGGTCAAGGAAGAGGGCGCCCAGGTCACTTGGGTCTGCGACCCGATGCATGGCAACACGATCAAGTCGGCCACGGGATACAAGACCCGTCCGTTCGATTCGGTCCTGCGCGAGGTGCGTGACTTCTTTGGCGTGCACCAAGCCGAAGGCACGATCCCCGGTGGCGTGCATTTCGAGATGACTGGTCTGGACGTCACCGAATGTACCGGAGGTATTCGCGCCGTAACGGAAGAGGATCTATCGGATCGTTACCATACCGCTTGCGATCCACGCCTGAATGCGTCGCAGTCGCTTGAACTGGCATTCCTTGTCGCGGAAGAACTTACGACATTGCGGCGCAATCGGACCAAGCGCGAAGCCGGTTAACCGGGCCCTTTATTCCGGACGAATGATAGCAAGGCGTCAAATGACTTTTGTTGTTTGACGCCTTATTTGCTTAACCTTGACCTCACACCCAATCCTCGCACGCGGTTACGTGCCGGCAGAGCGCCCGAACGCGAGGTGATGCGTGGCAGGAAAGCTGGTCAGATTGTCTAAAATCGTTTCCCGAAGTCGCCAACTCCGCTAGTCGTCGCGCGAAACGACCAAGCGTAAATGTGCGCCGTGACGGCTGAATTCCGCGGAGTCTTCCGCAAAACCTGCCGGCTCCGGCGTTGGACGCTTGCTGGGGGCCTGAACTTCGGACACAGGGCGGAGCTTGCGATCGCGCACGCCAAACCGACGTGGTGTGGGGCCTGTCGGACCATCGCTGACCATAACGCCTAACACCCGGCTGATGTCGCCCAGATCGCTTTTCAGCGGCAAGAGTATCATCCGCGCCTCCAGCCGGAGACGACCCAAAGCTCCGGTCGACATCAGACCCAGCTCGGCAATCGTGGGGCCGCCAAACACCTGTTCCAGTGTATCGGTGACCTGTTCACGCGCTTCGGCTTCGAAGAACGCGGTCAGAGGCATTCCGCGCACCTCCATACCCGCAAGTTTGTTCAGATGACTGCCCGCCAGACGGAAACGCGCCAAGCCGGGCGCGATGCGTTCAAGGATAAAGGTATATTCCAGTATGCTCTCAAGCCCGCGCGGGTCGATTTGAGCGCGCATAGGAACACTGTCGCCAGTCAGCAGCGCTGTCCAATATGCCTCGGCCTGCCGGATGGGCGACAGGCTGCGCCCACTGTCGAATCGATCCATAGCGACGATCTTTCCAAAACTTGACCCGGATCCGTTCCCGAAAAAGGTTTTCATTTCATCACCCTAGCATCAATCGACCACGATTTTCATAAAATGCCAGATACCTGGGGCATCATTGACTGACCAGTCCTGACGGTGATCAAATTGACACGGGTTGAGTCAATTTTGGACTAATTCTTTAATGAATGGTTAACTTGTCGGCTTTGCCGTCAAACTCAGCAAACTCTTGCTCTGAAGCGGCCAATGCCATTAGGTGCGCCAGGCAGGCAAACGCAGGCGTAGACAGAAGGAACCGGCATGATCAGATCCATGACCGCATTTGCATCGGGTAAAGGCGCGTTGGGCCCGCATAGCTGGACGTGGGAACTGCGCAGCGTCAACGGCAAGGGTCTTGATCTGCGATTGCGGATGCCGGACTGGCTAAGCGGACTTGAAGCCGCCTTACGGGCAGAGCTGTCAAAATCGTTGAGCCGGGGAAACGTAACCCTTTCTCTGCGGTTATCTAAAGACGAAACCGCACCTGAACTGATGCTGAACGAAACCGCAATGTCTGCGGTGCTGGATGCTTTGGCGCGAACTCAGCAATTGGCGTCGGCGCGTGATGTGACACTTGCCCCATCTTCAGCGGCCGATTTGCTATCGCTCAAAGGTATGTTGGATGCAGGCAGTGATGTTGACGACCCAGCGCCTCTGGTCGCGCACCTGGTGGTTGAGTTTCAGGACGTCCTGAGCGATTTCATCCAAATGCGGGAAAGCGAAGGTCAGGCACTGTTTCAGGTCTTAGGTGGACAGCTGGACCAAGTTGCCCGTTTGACCGACCAGGCCGCAGATCTTGCCGAACAGCGCAAAGACAAAATGGCAGAGGCCCTGCGCGAAAACCTGTCGCGGGTTCTGGACAACGCGCAGGGGGTCGACCCCGACCGGGTCGCGCAAGAACTGGCGTTACTTGCCGTCAAAGCCGACATCACCGAAGAGATCGACCGCCTGAAGGCCCATGTAAGTGCAGCTCGGGACCTGCTGGCGCAGGATGTCGCGGTCGGGCGCAAGCTGGATTTCCTGATGCAAGAGTTCAACCGTGAGGCCAATACATTGTGTTCTAAGGCGCAAAGCGCTGATCTGACGTCGGTGGGGCTTGAGTTGAAGGCCGTAATAGATCAGATGCGCGAGCAAGTGCAGAACGTGGAATAACGACAGGAGCCCCAAATGGCGGATCGACGCGGCCTTCTCATCATTTTGTCCTCGCCTTCAGGGGCAGGGAAATCGACGCTGGCCAAAAGGTTGATGCAATGGGATTCGGATCTGAAATTCTCGGTATCGGCCACCACTCGCGCACCACGACCGGGCGAGGAACACGGCCGCGAGTATTATTTCCTTTCGGAGGATGCGTTCAAACAGCAGGTTGCTGACGGACAAATGCTGGAACACGCGCATGTTTTTGGGAATTTCTATGGCTCACCCGCCGGTCCGGTGCGTGAGTCGATCGAATCCGGCAAGGATGTTCTGTTCGACGTAGACTGGCAGGGCGAAGTACAGATCCGAAACTCGGATTTGGGCAAGCACGCGCTTTCAATATTCATTCTTCCGCCCTCGATCCCGGAACTGCGCCGCCGACTTGAGACGCGCGGGCAGGACAGCGACGACGTGATTTCAAAACGGATGTTGAAAAGCTGGGATGAGATCAGCCACTGGGGCTATTACGACTACGTATTGGTAAATGATGATTTGGACTCGACTGAGGAAAAGCTGAAAACCATCGTCAGCGCCGAGCGGATGCGCCGCATCCAGCAACCCAGCCTTCAGAACCACGTTCGCAACCTGCAAAATGAATTTGAGGAACAATCATGACCATCTACGCCCTGGGGGATCACGCACCGCAGCTTCATCAGGACACGTGGGTCGCACCTGACGCAAATCTGATCGGGAAAGTGGTGTTGGAAGAGGGGGCCTCGGTTTGGTTTTGCAGCACATTGCGTGCCGATCACGAGGAAATCCGTGTAGGCGAGGGCAGTAACGTTCAGGAAAACTGCGTCATGCATGTCGACCCGGGTTTTCCGCTGACCATTGGCAAGAACTGTACGATTGGCCACAAGGTCATGCTGCACGGCTGTTCGATTGGCGAAAACTCCTTGATCGGAATGGGGGCGATTGTTCTGAACGGGGCCAAAATCGGCAAGAATTGCCTGATCGGAGCCGGAGCCCTGATCACTGAAGGTAAGGAGATCCCCGACAATTCGTTAGTCATGGGATCGCCGGGTAAGGTCATTCGTCAGTTGGATGACGCGGCCGCGCAGAAACTGACGCTCAGTGCGTTGCACTACCAAAGCAATATGCGCAAATTCCGGGACACCATGAAACCGGTCTGAGTGCCTGCAAGAGTTGACGTCCATGTCCGAAAACCTTCTTGCCGAATTCGTATCGGCCATTCCTATGCCTGCTTTGCTGGTCGATCAGACCGAGCGGATCATTGCTGCGAACACGGACGCCACGACGATGTTGGGCAAAAACATCGAGACGCGCCACTTCGCGACGATCCTGCGGCAACCGCAGGTCATCGACGCGATGGAACAGAGCTTGCGTTCGAAAGGCACCACCAGAACCCGACATCTGGCGAATGACGGGGCGCAGGATACAACCTTCGAAGTTGAATGCCGGTATATGAACGGGGTGGGGGCTGTCTCGGGCGGGGCAGTTCTGGCGACGTTTCAGGACGTGACACATCTGGAACAGGCCAGCCAGATGCGACGAGACTTTGTTGCCAACGTCAGCCACGAGCTTCGCACGCCGCTAACGGCTTTGATGGGGTTCATCGAAACGCTACGCGGACCCGCACGCGATGATGTCGCCGCCCGGGACAGGTTTCTGCAGATCATGACCGACGAGGCCAGCCGTATGAACCGTCTTGTCGACGACTTACTTTCACTGAACCGCGTGGAAAGTGAAGAACGGGTGCGCCCGAAAGAGCAGGTGGAACTGATCGGGCTGTTGCAATCCATTATCAATTCCTTGCGCCCCCTAGCAGAGGACGCGGGCGTCGAGCTGGTTCTCAGCGAAACGCATGGACCTGTCTCGATAGTTGGCGACAGCGATCAATTGCGACAGGTTTTTACCAACCTGATTGAAAACGGAATAAAGTATGGCGGCAGTGGTGGACGTGTGGACGTTCATGCAACGGCCTCTGACCGGGATACGGCGATGCGGGGACCTGCGGTGCGGGTTCAGGTGATAGACAAGGGGCCGGGCATCGACCCTGTTCACCTGCCGCGCCTGACAGAACGATTCTATCGCGCGGACAGTCACAGGTCGCGGCAACTTGGTGGAACAGGGCTGGGGCTGGCGATTGTGAAACACATCGTGAATCGCCATCGCGGGCGGCTTAGGGTCGAAAGCGACTTGGGTAAAGGCTCTGTTTTTACAGTCATTCTGCCCCGATGACATCAAGTTCGAGATGCCCCTGAAAGTCTGACCAGGTTGTATGCTTTCTTTACGTTTACGCCGGGTCACGCGGAAACAAATTCAGTTGTCATAAAACCGTTACAAACTTGTCACAAAAGGCTTACGCGCGGCTTCTAGGGGTTCGCCCAAGATCATCATGGGGGTGATCATTTGTTATCTTTCTCAAGGAGACTGAGATGTCCTTTGTAAAACTGTCGGCTTCTGCTCTGGCGATTGCTGCCGTTTCGGCCACTACTGCTGCTGCACGTGATCAAGTTCAGGTTGCCGGTTCCTCGACCGTTCTGCCTTACGCCTCGATCGTTGCCGAAGCCTTCGGTGAAAACTTTGACTTCCCGACACCGGTTGTTGAATCGGGCGGTTCCTCGGCTGGCCTCAAGCGCTTCTGCGAAGGTGTTGGCGAAAACACCATCGACGTGGCTAACGCATCGCGCGCCATCCGTGAAAAAGAAATCAAAGCCTGCGCCGAAAACGGCGTAACCGACATCATCGAAGTTCAGATCGGTTATGACGGCATCGTTTTCGCATCCGACATCAACGGCAACTCGTTCGAGTTCACGCCGGAAGACTGGTACAAAGCGCTGGCAGCGAAAATCGTCGTAGACGGTGAAGTTGTCGACAACCCCAACAAGACTTGGGCCGACGTGAACCCGGACTTCCCGGCGCAGCCGATCGCAACCTTCATCCCGGGCACCAAGCACGGCACCCGTGAAGTGTTCGAAGACAAGGTTATCCTGGCAGGTTGTGAGCACCTGGGCGATTTCGAAGTATTCAAGGCAGCAGCCGGCGACGACAAGAAAGCAGCCGAAAAGCAGTGCATCGCGATCCGCACCGACGGCGTGTCGGTCGACATTGACGGCGACTACACGGAAACTCTGGCACGTATCGACAGCAACAAAGACGGCATCGGCGTCTTTGGTCTGGCGTTCTACGAGAACAATACCGACAAGCTGCAGGTTGCGACCATGTCCGGCATCGTGCCTTCGACCGAGTCGATTGCAACCGGCGAATACCCTGTGTCGCGTCCGCTGTTCTTCTACGTCAAGAAAGCCCATATCGGCGTGATCCCTGGCCTGAAAGAGTATGCTGAGTTCTTCGTCGCAGACGAGATCGCTGGCCCCGACGGCCCGCTGGCCGAATACGGTCTGGTTTCGGATCCCGAGCTTGTAAAAGTTCAGGAAGCTGTTGCGAACGAAACCGTTCTGGGCGGCGGCTCCTAAGCCTTTAACACTCTAGAACCGGGGCATTTCGCGCGCCCCGGTTCTTTTTGACTCCACCACTGCCATCCCCACGGAGTTCCCATGGCATTATCCTGGCTGTTGATCATCCTGCTTGCACTGGCAGTGATCGGATTTTTCACGGGCCGGTCCCGTGCTTTGGCAAGTGCCGGAGGGGATGCGCGTGATCTGCACTCACTGCCGTCCTACTATGGCTACAATGTCGCGCTGACGGCGCTGGTCCCTGCCTTCGGGGTACTGATTGTCTGGTTGCTGGCGCAACCTGTTTTTGTGAACAACTCCGTGACAGGAATGATCCCCGATAGCGCGATCCCCGAAGGGTCCGACCGGGGCCTGATCATGAGCGAAGTCCGCCGGGTGGCGGATGGTCTTGAGGGCGCAGTGGCCGCCGGTGCCTTGACGCAGGCGCAGGCTCAAGACGCAAATGCCGACATCGCACAGCTGACCCAGACGCTGAAAGACGCAGGGCAGGTGCTGACGCAGGACATCACGCAACCCATTCTGGTTGCTGCACAAACCTATCGCAGCATGACCGGAACCGGTTCGGTGGCGATGCAGGTGATCGTGCTCGCGGTCGCACTGCTGGGGGCGGCCTTTGCCTATATCCGTACGCACAAGGAATTCCGCGCGCGTAACGTGGTAGAACAGGGCGTTCTGGCGCTGCTGCTGCTGGCTGCGTCTATCGCGATCCTGACGACCGTGGGCATCGTTCTGTCGATGCTGTTCGAGACGATGAACTTCTTCCAGCTGCATTCGTGGAAGGATTTCTTCTTCGGCAGTACCTGGGCCCCGAACTTCCGAGGGGGCTCGGAACTATCAATCCTACCGCTGTTGTGGGGCACGCTTTATATCTCATTGATTGCGCTTCTAGTGGCGGTGCCAATCGGCCTGTTCGCAGCGATCTACCTGTCCGAATATGCATCGGGCGCGACCCGCTCGATCGCCAAGCCGTTGCTTGAGATCCTCGCCGGTATCCCAACCATCGTTTACGGTCTGTTTGCCCTGCTGACGGTTGGCCCCGCGCTCGTGTCAATGTTCGGCGAAGGCGGTGCATTCGGAGTGGGCTGGATGGCCAGTTCCAACGCGGTGCTGACGGCGGGTCTGGTGATGGGCATCATGCTGATCCCGTTCGTGTCGTCGCTGTCCGATGACATCATCAACGCTGTACCTCAGTCGATGCGCGACGGCTCGTTGGGCCTTGGCGCGACGCATTCCGAAACCGTCCGTCAGGTGGTTCTGCCGGCCGCACTGCCGGGGATCGTGGGTGCGATCCTGCTGGCCGCCAGCCGTGCCATCGGTGAGACGATGATCGTGGTGATGGCCGCCGGTGCAATCGCCAAGTTCTCGGGTAACCCGTTTGAGGCGATGACCACCATCACAACCCGGATCGTCAGCCAGTTGACCGGCGATACAGACTTTGCCAGCCCCGAAACGCTGGTAGCCTTCGCGCTGGGTCTGACCCTGTTCATCATCACGCTGGGGCTGAACATCTTCGCCCTCTATATCGTGCGCAAATACCGGGAGCAGTACGAATGACCGATATTTCCCAAACCCCCAGCGCAGCACCTGCGGCACCTTCCAAACACGGATCGCTGTTCGAAAAGGATGCCCGTACCAAAAAGCGCAATGCGGCTGAATCCCGGTTCAAGATGTATGGCATTGCCGCCATCGGGATCGGCCTGTTGATGCTGATCGTGCTGGTCACAAACATTGTGACAGCAGGCACTGGAGCGTTCCAGCAGTCTTTTCTTGAGCTGAATGTCGAGCTGAAAGAAGACAAGCTGGACAAGAAGGGCAACCGCAATATCGAGGATATCAAAAAGGTCTCGACCTTTGGGTATGCGCCGCTGATCGCCTCGGCCATCGAGGCTGAAGTGCAGGAACTGGGCATCCAGACCGAGCTTAAACCCAAGGCGATGGGCAAGATTCTGTCCAAGGCTGCACAGGCCGAGCTGCGCGATTATGTGATCGCCAACCCTGATGAGATCGGCAAAACCGTCAGCTTCCGCTTTCTGGTCAACAGCCGCGTCGATGGCTACATGAAGGGCCGCGTGACCCGCGAGTCCATCGCCAATGACAAAAGCATCACGGTGGCGCAGCTGGATTTCGTGGATCAACTGCGGGATGCGGGCGTGCTGTATAAGGCGTTCAACCCGGATTTCATCTTTGGCTCGGACGCGTCCGACCAACGGCCCGAGGCTGCAGGGATCGGTGTGTCGATGCTGGGTTCGCTCTTCATGATGTTTGTGGTGCTGGCGCTGGCGCTGCCGATTGGCGTGGCCGCCTCGATCTATCTTGAGGAGTTTGCGCCGCAGAACCGGCTGACGGATATCATCGAGGTGAACATCTCGAACCTGGCTGCTGTACCGTCCATCGTGTTCGGTATTCTTGGTCTGGCCGTCTTTATCAACTATATGCACCTGCCGACATCTGCTCCGCTGGTGGGTGGTCTGGTGCTGACGCTGATGACGCTGCCGACGATCATCATCTCGACCCGCGCGTCGCTCAAGGCGGTTCCACCGTCGATCCGCGATGCTGCGCTGGGGGTAGGGGCCTCGAAAATGCAGGCGGTGTTCCACCATGTTCTGCCGCTGGCCGCGCCCGGGATTCTGACCGGCACCATTATCGGTCTGGCGCAGGCGCTTGGCGAAACCGCGCCGCTGCTGCTGATCGGGATGGTGGGCTTTATCGCCTCGAACCCGCCCGATGGGTTGGTGGCGGGTTTCCTGTCTCCGAACTCGGCTATGCCGGCGCAGATTTACGAGTGGTCCAAACGCGCCGACCCGGCCTTTTACGAACGCGCATGGGGGGGCATCATCATCCTGTTGATCTTCCTTGTGACAATGAACACCATCGCGGTCATCCTGCGCCGCCGCTTTGAACGCCGCTGGTAAGGGGCTTATTATGAACGACATGACACGAGTGGAGAGAGCCGTGGACTCCAAAGCAATCAAGATCGCCGCGAACAAGGTTCAGGTCTATTACGGCGACACCCACGCCATCAAGGACGTGGATGTTCAGATCGAAGACAAGACCGTGACCGCATTCATCGGCCCGTCGGGCTGCGGCAAGTCCACCTTCCTGCGCTGCCTGAACCGGATGAATGACACGATCGACATCTGTCGGGTCGAAGGCGATATCCTGCTGGATGGCGAGGATATCTATGACAAGCGCGTTGACCCGGTGCAGCTGCGCGCCAAGGTTGGCATGGTGTTCCAAAAACCCAACCCGTTCCCCAAGTCGATCTATGACAACGTGGCCTACGGCCCCCGCATCCATGGCCTTGCCAAGAACAAGGCGGAACTGGATGAGATCGTTGAGAAATCCCTGCGTCGCGGTGCGATCTGGGATGAGGTCAAGGATCGTCTGGATGCACCGGGCACCGGCCTATCCGGCGGTCAGCAGCAGCGCCTATGTATTGCCCGTGCCGTCGCGACCGAGCCTGAGGTTCTGCTGATGGACGAGCCGTGCTCGGCACTGGACCCGATCGCAACCGCGCAGGTCGAGGAACTGATCGACGAACTGCGTTCGCGCTATTCGGTGGTGATCGTGACCCACTCGATGCAGCAAGCCGCGCGGGTCAGTCAGAAAACCGCATTCTTCCACCTCGGCAACCTCGTCGAGTTCGGCGAGACGGGCCAGATATTCACCAACCCCGAAGATCCCCGCACCGAAAGCTATATCACCGGCCGGATCGGCTGAGGACAGGTATCAAACCATGACCGAACAACATATTGCATCCGCATTCGACCGCGATCTCGAAGCGATTCAGGCCCATATCATGAAGATGGGCGGGCTGGTCGAGGCCGCCATCATGAGCGCCGCGAGATCACTGGAGACCCGAGACGAAGAATTGGCGCAAGAAGTCCGGCAGGGCGACAAGGCCATCGACGCGTTGGAAGAGTTGATCGACGAAGAAACCGCGCGTCTGATCGCGCTGCGGGCGCCGACCGCGAGCGACTTGCGCCTGGTCCTTTCTGTCTTGAAAGTGTCCGGTAACCTTGAACGCATCGGTGATTATTCCAAGAATATCGCCAAACGGACGACGGTTCTGGTCAATGCGGGCGAGATCAACGGCAGCGCCGCCGCCCTGCGCCGCATGGCGCGCGAGGTTGAGCGGATGCTGCGCGACGCTTTGGACGCTTATATCCAGCGCGACGCGGAACTGGCGACCGACGTCATTAACCGCGACGAAGAAGTGGACCAGATGTATAACGGGTTGTTCCGGGAATTTCTGACCTTCATGGCCGAAGACCCGCGCAACATCTCGTCCTGTATGCACCTGCATTTCATCGCAAAGAACATCGAACGCATGGGTGACCATGTCACCGCGATTGCGGAACAGGTTGTCTATCTGGTGACCGGCGAACGCCCAACCGAGGCCCGCCCAAAGGCGGACACGACGTCCCAAATCCCGCAGGAGATCTGATCCATGTCTGCAGATCAGCCTACAGTTCTGGTCGTTGAGGATGAACCGGCACAGCGTGAAGTGCTGGCCTATAACCTCGAGGCTGAAGGGTTCCGCGTCTCCAAGGCCGCCAGCGGTGACGAAGCCATGCTGCTGGTGGATGAAGACAGCCCGGATATCATTGTGTTGGACTGGATGATGCCCAACCTGAGCGGGATCGAAGTCTGCCGCCGCCTCAAATCGCGCCCCGACACACGGTCAATTCCGATCATCATGTTGTCGGCCCGCACAGAAGAGGTCGACAAGGTTCGTGGTCTGGAAACCGGTGCGGATGACTATGTGGTCAAGCCGTACTCGGTGGTCGAACTGATGGCCCGTGTGCGCACGCAATTACGCCGTGTGCGCCCGGCGACCGTTGGTATACGGCTAGAGTTTGACGATATCATCCTGGACTCGGAAACGCATAAAGTCAGTCGCAATAGCAAGCCGCTGAAACTTGGCCCAACCGAGTTCCGGCTACTGAGCACGTTCATGGAAAAACCCGGCCGTGTCTGGAGCCGCGAACAACTGCTCGACCGGGTGTGGGGACGCGACATCTATGTCGATACACGCACCGTAGACGTGCATATCGGTCGCCTGCGAAAGGCTTTGACCCAGCATGGCGGTGCAGACCCGGTCAGAACTGTCCGTGGCGCAGGTTACGCGTTGGGGTAGGGCGCATGTTACCTTATGAGTTTTTCTCATAAGGTATTGCCAAACTCTTTCTGTCTTTTACCTGTCGGTAAAGCTAGGTTGCGTCAAACCTGACAGAGCGGAGATGGACCATGAATGCCCCCGATACCAAACCGACCCTGCGCGCCAAGGATGCTCCGGACATGGGCCGGTTTGCCTGGGACGATCCGTTCCGGCTGACAGATCAGCTTACAGAAGATGAACGCATGATCGAGGCCAGCGCGCGGGCTTACGCACAGGAAAAGCTGCAACCACGCGTCACTGAGGCGTTTCAGAATGAAGAAACGGACCCTGAAATCTTCCGCGAAATGGGCCAGATGGGCCTGCTGGGAACGACGATCCCCGAGGAATACGGCGGGCTAGGGGGCGGGTACGTCTCATACGGCCTTGTCGCGCGCGAGGTCGAGCGTGTCGACTCGGGTTATCGTTCCATGATGTCGGTCCAAAGCTCGCTGGTTATGTACCCGATCTATGCCTATGGCAGCGAAGAGCAGCGCCGCAAATACCTTCCGAAACTGGCCAGCGGCGAATGGATCGGCTGTTTTGGCCTGACTGAGCCTGATGCGGGTTCGGATCCGGCCGGTATGAAGACCCGCGCCGAGAAAATTGATGGTGGCTACCGTTTGACCGGCAGCAAAATGTGGATATCGAACGCGCCCATTGCAGATGTTTTCGTCATCTGGGCCAAGTCAGACGCCCATAATGGGAAAATCCGTGGATTTGTCCTCGACAAGGGGCTGAAGGGTCTGAGCGCGCCGAAGATACAGAACAAACTAAGTCTACGCGCCTCGATCACCGGAGAAATCGTTCTGGACGGCGTTGAGGTGGACGAGACTGCACTGTTGCCGCATGTTCAGGGCCTAAAAGGTCCGTTTGGTTGCTTGAACCGCGCACGCTATGGCATCAGCTGGGGAGTTATGGGGGCTGCTGAATGCTGCTGGCACGCCGCGCGTCAATATGGGTTGGATCGCAAGCAATTCGACAAACCTTTGGCCCAGACACAATTGTTCCAGCGTAAACTGGCCGATATGCAAACTGAAATTGCACTTGGGCTTCAAGGCAGCCTGCGGGTCGGGCGTCTTATGGACCAAGCCGAAGCTGCGCCTGAAATGATCTCGCTCGTCAAGCGCAACAACTGCGGTAAAGCTTTGGACATCGCGCGGATGGCGCGGGACATGCATGGCGGCAACGGAATATCGCTCGAATTCCAAGTGATCCGGCATATGGTGAATCTCGAAACCGTAAACACTTATGAAGGCACCCATGACGTCCACGCGTTGATCCTAGGGCGCGCACAAACGGGCTTGCAAGCCTTCTACTAAATGTCGCGTAATTGGTATTATGGTAACTAAGGGCGTGGAATGAAATGCAACTTTTCATTCTTTACCAATACCATAGGATCACGAATTGAACCCGTGGCTCTGGAGTGATTCATGAAACTGAATGACAAAACCGTCGTTATAACAGGTGCAGCCGGTGGGATTGGCGAAGGTCTCGCCCGTCGATTTGCTACCGAAGGTGCGACGGTTGTTTGCTCGGATCTCAATCACGCCGGCGCTACGGAGATTGCAAATGAGATTGGTGGCCACGCATTTCACTGCGACGTATCCAGTGAAGGCAACGTCAAAGACTTAATCAATACCGTCGAAGAAGACATTGGGCCCATTGATCTTTTCTGCGCAAATGCCGGTATTTTGACGTTAGGAGGTCTGGATGTCCCCGACGAAGACTGGGACAGGATCTGGAAAATCAATGTCATGTCGCACGTTTGGACCGCGCGTCATCTGGTACCGCGCATGGTGGCGCGTGGCGGCGGCTACATCCTTACGACCGCGTCTGCGGCCGGGCTTTTGAACCAACCCGGCGCGGCACCATATGGCGTCACCAAACACGCCGCCGTTGGTTTCGCGGAATGGCTATCTTTGACATATGGTCACAAAGGATTGCGCGTGTCTGTCTTATGCCCTCAGGCCGTCCGATCCGATATGACCAAAGGTCATGAGACCTCGGTTGCCTCAATCGATGGTATGCTTGAGCCGGAGGACGTTGCTGATGCGTGCGTCAAAGGCATAGAGGCCGAGCAATTTCTGATCCTTCCGCATCCTCAGGTGTTGGAATACATCCGACACAAAGCCGGAGACTATGAGCGCTGGCTTGGCGGAATGCGGAAGTTAAACCAAGTGTTTTTCGAGAATAACTAAACTGTCTTCTTGGCTTTGCGCATCAAACCTTCTTGCGCAACCGAAGCGACCAGTGTGCCATCTTGAGAATAGATTGATCCGCGGTTGAAGTTGCGCCCTCGCCCGGTCCAAGGCGAATCCATCGCATAGAGATGCCAGTTTTCAAAATGAACAGGTGCATGGAACCAAAGCGCGTGGTCGAGGCTCGCACCATTCACTTCGCCGGTGAACCAGCTTAAGCCATGGGGGCGCATCCCCGAGCTCATCAGATACATATCCGACGCATAAGTCAGAAGGAGTTGTTGCGTGATTGCATCGGCTTGTGCTGCGGCATTCATTCGAAACCATATCTGATTTCGATCGTCAGACTTTTCCGGCGCAAAAGGATTTAAATGGCTTGCCTCACGAACTTCGATCGGACGCTCTCGCAATAACTCACCCTGCAGTTTTTCAGGAACAAGATCGACATACTTGTTCCTCAGATCGGTGCGCGCTGGATAATTTTCAGGCGCCTCCATCGTGGGCATTGGGTGGTGGTGATCCCAGCCTTCATCGACGATATGGAACGACGCAGACATGTTCAGAATCTGTTTGCCATGCTGTATGGCAACCACGCGGCGGGTTGTGAACGAACCTCCATCTCGGGCGCGATCCACCTGATAAACCACGGGAATGCTTGGATCACCCGGCCTTATGAAATAAGCATGAAGGGAATGACATAGCCGATCATCGACGGTCCTGTACGCTGCGGCAAGGGCCTGCGATACGACCTGTCCGCCAAAGATCCGTTTAGGCGTTTCACCGCCGGAACCGGTGCCGCGATACAAGTCAACCTCCAGCCTTTCGACATTCAACAGGTCCAGCAGAACGCGTTCGGCTTCGGTCATGACAGCTCTCCGATTGGGTCGTGTGAGACAGGTATCAGCGCTGTTCCGATCAATCAATCATTGCCCCTAGGACAAGCGCCTTGAGCTCAGCGCGTGACGGATAAGAGCTGGATGGCGAAAGCTGAGTAAAGAACACGGCAGTGAGGTCATTGACCCGATCCAACCAGAAGAACGTCGAGGCCATACCACCCCAACTGAAATCTCCGACCGAGCCCGGAGTGCGTGTGCGGCCGGGGTTCATAACAACTGCTCCACCCAGACCGAACCCGGTTCCCTCCATCGGCTGTTCGGCGAAACTCTGTGGGCCCATCGACTCAATGTCACCCGGTAAGTGATTGACCATCATGAAGTCTACAGTTTTTGGCCCCAGCAGACGCTGCCCATTCAGGCTGCCTCGGTTTCTGAGCATGTCCGCAAATTTTGCGTAATCGTCAATCGTTCCGACCAGACCTCCTCCGCCCGAGAATGTGGTTGTTCGTTCAAACGGCGATGCGCCCGGTTCGTCAACCAGTCTCAGAGTATCCGTGCTTTCTTTGGCCGCGTTCAGCGCCATGGCGTCGCCGGATAGCGGTGTGTAGAGCGACGCAAACCTGTCCCCTGCCCCTTTGGGAACCCTGAAGCCCGTCTCGGTCATTCCCAACGGGTCGAATATCTGAGCTTGGAAGAACTTGTCCAGCGGTTGGCCAGATACGATTTCGACGACGCGGCCCAAAACGTCTATCCCGACTGAATATTCCCAGCGGGAGCCCGGCTGAAACGCGAGCGGTAGCGTCGCCAATTCACGTACCCGGTCCTTAAGGAGGCCTTGGTCGGCTGAAAATATCAGGTCCATCTCGTTCATTGCTGCGGGAAGGACACCAGGGTTGAACGGATAGCTGAGACCGCTGGTATGGGTCAAAAGATGGTGCAGTGTCGGGGGTTGCGTATCCTCGGTTTGATCCAGACGTTCGGCACCGGGGATCAGCGCCTGAACATTCCGAAATTCGGGAATAAAGTCTGACACTTGCGCATCTAAGTGGATCACCCCTTGTTCAACCAACATCATAATAGCGACCGATGTAATGGGTTTTGTCATCGAATAAATGCGAGCGATCGTATCTCTTTCGAATGGCAGGTTTTGTTCTTTGCTGCGGTGTCCGGCAGCATGGAACAGAACCTCGTCTTGCCCTTGGCGCAAGAGAAATGAGCTGCCGGCATATTTCCGGTCATCCACGTAGCGCTGCATCCAGATCCGGATACGATCCAATCGATCGGCGTCAAAACCAGGCGGACAAATCATAGGGGCACAGTCTCCTGAAATACACGTGCCTTACACTGCGCAAGGACGCCCAAAATGAACAGAGGAATTCAAGCAAACCGATTTAGACTGGGCTGAATACTGCGGCGAGATGGTAAGCTCGTCACACAACAGATTCGTTTTTGTGGTGAGTGCTTTTTCAACGATTACCGATCGGGAGTGAGAAAAGTGACACAAACCATAGAATTCGTTTACGACTTTTGCAGTCCAAATGCCTATCTGGCACACAAGGTTCTTCCTGAACTGGCGAACCGCCACGATGTTTCAGTGACTAACGTCCCGGTTTTGCTAAGCACAATATTCAAGGCCACCAACAATCAGGGCCCGTTTCAAGCCTATTCCGAAAACAGACAAAAAACAGCATATCTGACGCATGACCTGCATCGTTTTGCCAGACGCCGCGGCCTGAGCTTTCACATGAGTCCACATTTTCCAGTCAATACAAAATTCGCCATGCGCGGCGCGATCTATGCCTCTGGAAAATCATGGGAAGACAGATACATAAAATCTGTTTTTGATGCAATTTGGGTGCATGGGCAAAAAGTTGATGAGATCAATGTGCTAACCGAAATCCTGCAAGAGAACGACTTGCCTGTCCGCAAACTACGCGAAGCCATCAGCAGTCCGGATGTGAAACAGCAACTGAAGGATCAAACCAAAGCTGCTGTCAGGCGCGGAGTGTTCGGGGTGCCGACCCTCTTCAGCGGGCCCGAGATGTTTTTCGGCAAGAACAGTTTGGGGAACCTCGAGCTGGAGCTTGGATAGGGCCAGCATTTGAAAATCGTTAGGATCCCTTCATCGCCATCAATCCATATTGCGCGAACATCGGAACATAAGACCCTAATTTCATAGCACGTTTCGGATCAGACGCATTACCGTCAAGAGCACGTTTGTAAACACCCTGCAAAATACCGGCCATGCGGAAGAAGTTGAAAGCAAGGTAAAACCCAAAATTGTCGATGGCCGGAAGCCCTCGGCGCTCACAGTACTCTGCGATAAACAGATGGTCCGAAGGGATACCAAGGCTTTCTCGATCTAATCCGGCCAATCCGCGACCTTCTTTTCCGGGCGGCATTTGCCACTGCATGATGACAGCGGCCAGGTCTGCGTAAGGATGTCCGATTGTCGATAGTTCCCAATCAAGAACACCTATACAACGCGTTCCGTCACGCTCGAACAACATGTTGTCGATCCTGTAGTCGCCATGAACCAATGTCCGTTGCCCGTCATCCGCAGGCAACGACGTTTCAAGAGAGGCAATCAGCCTGTCCATCTCATCGATCCGCTCGGTTTCCGAGGCTCGGTACTGCTTGGTCCACCGCGCTATCTGCCGTTCAAAGTAGTTTCCAGGAGGCCCGTAGTCAGACAGACCGACCGCGTCGATATCGACCATATGCAATTCGGCCAGCACACGGTTCATTTCGGCGAAAACCCCTGTTCGGGTCTCATTGCTTTCGCCGTCCATGGTGGGCTCGAGAAAGCCGCGCCCTTGAAGACGTTCCATCACGTAGAATTCTGAACCAATAACGCCGTCGTCTTCGCACAGCAGGTACATCGCGGGAACAGGGACGTTGGTGTTTGCCAACGCGCGTTGAACACGATACTCGCGGTCGACAGCATGCGCGGATTTCAGCAACGTACCGGGCGGTTTACGGCGCAGTACGTAAGTCTTCGCAGGCGTTCGCAATTCGAAGGTGGGATTGGATTGCCCGACATCGAACTTGGTGGCTTGCAGCGGGCCTTGATACCCTTCCAAATGTGCGCTGAGATACCGATCAACGGCATCAAGATCCAATGTCGAACTACTCGCCATTTCAGCTCCCTCCAATGCGATCTTAAAGCGCTTCGGCGAAAATGTTTCCGGCGGTCACAACATTGATTCCACCAGAGACAGGAATGACCGCGCCCGTTACATAACTCCCTCCCCGGCCGCACAGGAACAGCATGCATCCTGCGATATCGTCTTCGCTGCCGACGCGGCCAAGTGGAACCGATTTACCCACCCTGTCCCGCGTATCTGTGTCGGCCGTTGCAAAGGCGGTCATCCGCGACACAAAAGGACCAGGAGCCAGCGCGTTGACGGTCACGTGATACGGAGACAGTTCCTTTGCCATGATCTTGGTCAGATGCAATACAGCCGCTTTCGAGGCCGAATAGCTGTATGCGCCATCGCCCATTGGCACCTCACCCATCACCGAGCCCACATTGACCACGCGGGCCGGGTCCTCGGGGGTTCCGGACTTCATCAAAATTGGCAGAAGTTTTTGGGTCAGATCAAAGATACCCGCAACGTTGACCGACATGACTTTGTCCCATGCCTCATAGGGAAACTGTCCCATCGGCGCACCCCAAGACACACCGGCATTATTCATAAGGATATCAAGTCGGTCCGTCCGCTTTTGAACCTCGGACACCAACGCTTCGATGCCCTCCTTTGTCCCAACGTCCCCACCGAACCCTTCGGCGGTTCCCGGCGCGTCCAGAGCGTTTAGTTCCGCGGCGACGGCTTCACACGCGTCAGCCTTGCGCGACGCAATCAGAACCCGCGCACCGGCGCGAACCAATGCCTCAGCAGCCATGCGTCCAATTCCGGTGGCGCCCCCGGTCACAAATGCTGTCTTTCCATGCAAGGAAAATAAGGTTTCGGGCGTCATAGTGTGCTCCTCGATCATTGATTTGGCGCAATCGCATACGGCTGATCGACCGAGGGTTGCACCCCGTCGGTTTCTTGACAACACCCGCTGCTGCGCCAAACTTCCTCCTGAATCGATAACAAGGACAATAGGGCCAACATGCAAGCTTTACTCAGCGTCGCCCCGGGTGGACCGGAAACTTTGGAACTTACCACCCTGCCCGATCCGGAACCGGGAAAAGGCGAGTTGCTGATTGGTGTTAAGGCCGCTGGGGTCAATTATCCCGACACTCTGATGATCCGAGACCTGTACCAGATCAAGCCCCCCAGACCCTTTGCACCCGGTGGCGAAATCGCAGGTGAAATTCTGGCCATTGGTGAGGATGTCGCAGGTTTTGAGGTCGGGGACCGTGTTCTTGCTTTGACAGGCCATGGGGGATTCGCAACTCATATGACGATCAAGGCGTCGACAGCGGTTAAGTTCCCGCAATCGATGCCGTTCGAGGATGCCGCTTGTTTCATATTTACCTACGGCACCTCTTACCATGCCTTGAAAGACAGGGCGCACCTGCGGGCAGACGAAACTGTTTTGGTCCTGGGCGCAGCGGGCGGCGTTGGGACAGCTGCGATTGAACTGTCAAAGGCACAGGGTGCGCGGGTGATTGCGGCTGTATCTTCGCAAGAAAAAGCCGAATTCTGCCGTAAGATTGGCGCAGATGAGGTGATTGTCTACGACCAACAGATGGACCGCGATGCGCAGAAAGCCTTTTCGGGTGAAATCAAGGCAATGGCCGGACCCTTGGGTGTGGACGTGGTCTATGACGCGGTCGGAGGCGACTATGCCGAACCTGCACTGCGCAGTATGGCTTGGAATGGTCGATACCTTGTAGTCGGGTTTCCCGCCGGAATTCCCAACATACCCCTCAACCTGCCGCTTCTTAAAGGGTGCCAAATTGTCGGTGTTTTCTGGGGGGCATCCGTGTTCCGGGATCCAGCGGGTCACACGCAAAACATAAACGATTTGTTCAGCTTGTATGGCGAAGGCAAGATCAAACCACAAATCAGCGCCACTTTCCCATTGGACCAAGCCCAAGACGCGCTGGTGAAGCTGGCAGATCGGTCCGTGCTGGGTAAAGTCGTGGTGTCGATGCCCTGAAACTTCCACATCAGAGGCGGTCTACGTTGTTTAGAAACACACCTGCTCGCGCGATAAGTGCGCGGGCAGTAGACTCGGGCACGCCTTCGTGTTTAAGAAACTCATAAATGGGAACAGTGAGACGATGCACAAAGCTCTGATTTTGAACGGCCCAAACTTGAATTTGCTGGGGACGCGCCAGCCCGAGGTTTATGGTAACACCACTTTAAAAATGGTTGAGGAATTGTGCTTTAACCATGGAAAAAAAATAGGAATTGACGTTTCGACCTTGCAGTCAAACCATGAGGGCGAATTGATCGACGCGATCCATGCGGCGAAAGGTGTCCAGAACGGGATTATTCTAAACGCTGGAGCTTATACGCATACTTCTATTGCTCTGATGGACGCGATTTCTTCTGTCGACCTGCCGGTGGTTGAGGTTCATCTGTCAAACATCCATGCGCGAGAGCCATTCCGACACCAATCCTATATCTCAAAGGTTGCGTTGGGTCAGATTTGCGGCTTTGGAACGCGAAGCTACGTATTGGCACTGGACGCACTGGCGGGCTATCTGGACGGCGAGGTTGGCGCATGAAGCTGGACGCCTATTTGCACTTTCTCAGCTATGTCAAATCGCTTGAGGAGCTTTGGGATGCCCATTGTCGTCAGATGGCCGGATATGGGTTTGATCGCCTGCTATACGGCTTTACGCGCTACAAAACGGAAACTTCCCTGGGTGACCCCGAGGACTTCACGATCCTGACGAACCATGGCAAGGACTACTTGGATGGGTTCCTGCGAGATGGGCTTTATTTCAACGCCCCTATGTTGAAATGGGCGCTTGAGAACGAAGGCGCTGCAAGCTGGCAAATGACGCAGGACATGCTTTTGGATGGCACCCTATCGCCGCAAGAACGGAAAGTGGTCGAGTTCAATCGGTCGTTGGGGGTCGTTGCCGGCTATACGGTCAGCTTCAACTCGGTTTCCTTTAGATCAAAAGGTGCGATCTCGCTTTCTGCCTCTGGCGGCCGGTCCCAACAAGAAGTCGATGCGATCTGGGCTGAACATGGCGATGACATTCTTCTCATGAATAACGTGGCGCATTTGAAAATTCTTACGCTGCCCTACAATGCTCCGAATCGAGCGTTGACCAATCGCCAACGTGAAGCGCTAGAATGGGTTGGGGATGGCAAGACCACGCAAGATATCGCCCTGTTGATGGGCTTAACCGCGGCGACAGTCGAAAAGCATTTGAGGCTAGCCCGAGAATCGCTGTCGGTTGAAACCACCGCTCAGGCCGTGCTGAAGGCGTCATTGCAAAATCAGATGTTCAAAATAGAGGCATAACACCAAGAATTTGACGCTAATTTGCATCAATTTACCTTAGGTAAGGAAATCATGACTTTCCGAATCCAGGCCCAAGGTTGCAAAATGATATCGTTCCGTGAGTGGTGGCTTTAGCCTGGGAACATTTGGTTGGATCTTTGTAATTTCAGGGCTCTCCAACCGCTCTGGCACAGGGGCGTCTATTCGTCCACGTACCTTTGCCGGAAACACTGGGGGGCCTCGACCATCCCCATCATGCGGGGCCCCCCAACCCTATCCTTGAGTTTCAGGCGCTGCGGCGTCTTTTTTATTATCCAAACGAAAAAACCGGCCACGCTGTCCGTGACCGGTTCTTCCGATAAGGTGCCGAACCCCACGTAAGGGTTCGGCCAAACATCTTAGCCTTGCGCGGCTTTGGCAACTTCGGCTGCGAAGTCTTCTTTTTCGACCACGATGCCTTCGCCAACTTCCAGACGGATGAAGCCTGTGATGGTTGCGCCTGCTTCTTTGGCCGCTGCTTCAACGGTCAGGTCGGGGTTCACAACGAACTGCTGGTTCAGCAGGGTCGATTCCGCGACGAATTTCTTCATGCGGCCTTCGATCATCTTCTCGATCACCTGCTCCGGCTTGCCGGATTCGCGGGCGATGTCCATCTGTACCTGCTTTTCTTTCTCGACGACCGCCGGGTCCATGTCTGCCTCGGACAGAGCCGCCGGGTTCACAGCCGCGATGTGCATCGCAACCTGCTTGCCGATCGCTTCGTCACCACCGGTCAGAGCGACCAAAACGCCGATTTTGCCCATGCCGTTGGTGGCTGCGTTGTGAACGTAGGACACAACAGTGTCGCCCGACAGTTTCGCCATGCGGCGCACCGACATGTTCTCACCAATGGTCGCGATCTTGTCGGTCAGGGTGTCGGCTACGGATTTGCCACCCAGGTCAGCCGCCAGCAGAGCGTCAACATCTGCTACGCCTTCGGCTGCGTAAGCGATCTTGCCGACCATTTCCTGGAACTCAGCGTTTTTCGCAACAAAGTCGGTTTCCGAGTTCACTTCGACCGCAACACCGTTGCCACCGTTGACGTGAACAGCAACCAGACCTTCGGCGGCAGTACGACCGGATTTCTTGGCCGCCTTGGCCAGACCCTTGGTACGCAGCCAGTCAACGGCCTCGTCCATGTTGCCGCCGGTTTCGGTCAGCGCTTTTTTCGCGTCCATCATGCCTGCGCCTGTGCTGTCGCGCAGTTCTTTAACCATTGCTGCTGTGATTGCCATTTTTCGGCTCTCCTCAAATCAAACGGAATTGGGGCAGGTCTACCCTGCCCCATATGTCATTTACGTGACGGGCAGCTTACGCTTCGGCAGGTGTTTCTGCTTCCGCGGGGGCTTCTTCGGCGACTACTTCTTCAACCGGTGCTTCTTCGAATGCACCCAGGTCTACGCCAGCAGCACCCATCTGAGCGGTCATGCCGTCCAGAGCCGCGCGTGCGGCCAGGTCACAGTACAAAGCGATGGCGCGCGCTGCGTCGTCGTTGCCGGGGATGATGTAGTCTACGCCGTCGGGCGAGCAGTTGGTATCCACAACAGCCACAACCGGGATACCCAGCTTGTTGGCTTCTGCGATGGCCAGTGCTTCTTTTTTGACGTCGATGACGAACAGCAGGTCAGGAACGCCGCCCATCTCGCGGATACCGCCCAGCGACGCTTGCAGCTTGGACTGGTCACGCTCCATGCCCAGACGCTCTTTCTTGGTCAGGCCTTCGGCGCCCGACTCCATGGCTTCGTCGATCTGGTTCAGACGGTTGATCGACTGGGAAACGGTTTTCCAGTTGGTCAGCGTGCCGCCCAGCCAGCGGTGGTTCATGTAGTACTGAGCCGACTTTTCAGCCGCATCCGCGATCGGCTGAGCAGCCTGACGCTTGGTGCCAACGAACAGAACGCGGCCACCTTTTGCGACAGTGTCACGAACGGCCTGCAGCGCCTGATCCAGCATCGGAACGGTCTGGGTCAGGTCCATGATGTGGATGCCATTGCGCGAGCCGTAGATGAACGGGCCCATGCGGGGATTCCAACGCTGTGTCTGGTGACCAAAGTGAACGCCAGCTTCCAACAGCTGACGCATGGTGAACTCGGGAAGAGCCATGCTATTTTCCTTTTCCGGTTTACGCCTTGGCGGGGGTGAAAGAAGCGGATGCTCCAACCGGCGGGCCTGATGAGGATGTCTCCCTACAAAAGGCCCAAACCCCGCCTGCGGGTTTGAATGGCGCGCGTATACGGGAGCATCGTTCGGGCTACAAGGATAAAATGCCCGCCTTGCAAGGATAAACGCACTATTTGCGGCGAAATCCGACCCTTCAAGGATAAAATTTCCGTTTCACAAGGATAAGCTGACTTTTTCCGGCGATTTTGACATGCGTCTATGTTTACCGCGCCAGTGTATGCGCATGGCGCACGGCTTCCTCACAATGAGCAGCCAACGCTTTGCGGTTTTCAAAATCGCTGACCTTGGCGGGTGTGTGATAGATCAACTCGACCCAGCCTTGCCGACGGGCCCCTAGCGTTTTCAGCAGATGTGGGCCGAAATCCATATCTCCCCACCAACCATAGAACCTGTTGGGTTGACCTAAGGGCGCATGATAGATCACAGAAACCGGCTGCACATACATAAAATCGCGCAATTCATCGGTAAAGAACGCTGCAAAGAGTGTTGTTTTGAAGGGTAAAACCCGAATTCCGTCAGTCGAGGTGCCCTCGGGGAAAAACACCAGTTTATGACCGGCGGACAGGCGTTCCTGGAACAACAGGGTCTGCTCGCGTGCCTTTTTGCGGTTGCGTTCGATGAAAACCGTGCCCGTCGCGCGGGCAAGCCAGCCGATACCGGGCCATTTCGCCACTTCGGCTTTTGAGACGAAATAGACCCTTTTGCGGGCGTTCAGCGCGAAAATATCCAACCACGAGGAGTGATTGGCCACCACTGCCCCGCGTTGGGTCATCAACTCTCCGGAACTGCGGAATCCCATTCCCAGAATGCGAAACGCGTTGCGACAGACAAACTGTGTGATGAAGGGCGTGATTGGGCGGTGGACGCCGTAAATCGGTCTCTCGATCAGGCGGAGGGTCAGCAGAATAATCAGCCCGCCAAAGACCAATACCGCCAAAGGCAGACCTCGCAGAATGACCAGAATCCAGCCGATTAGGCCCAGTTCAATGGGATCGGGCGCGTCTTCGCTGTGCCAGGATGCGTCGCTCAAGGGTTATGCTCCGGTATAGATGCGCCGTTGGCGCTCGTTCATGCGCGCGGTATCGAGGATCAGGCAGACATCGGTGGTGTTGAAGGCATGGTCGATGAACGCGCCCTCGCCCACGAACCCGCCCAGCCGAAGATAGGCCTTGATCAGCGCCGGAACCTGCACCATGGCGGCACGGCGGTCTAGCGCATCCACGCTCACCAGATCCATCGACTGGAACACCTCGGGCTGAGATCGAACCCGCAGATCCGGCGGCGCGAGGTGGTTGTGATGCAACATGGACAGAGGCTGCGCCAATGCCTGAACATCAGTGCCATGAAAGCTAGCGACGCCGAAAAGAACTTCAATCTGGCGCGCGTTCACATAGGCGGCCAGACCGTTCCACAGATGATACATTGCCGTGCCGCCGCGATAGTCAGGGTGGAGACAGGATCGCCCCAATTCCAACAGCTTGCGACCGCTGTCTTTCAGAACGCTGACATCATATTCGTCTTCGGAATAAAACTGCCCCAGATCTGCCGCACGTTCACCCGGTAACAGTCTGTAAACGCCCACAGTTTCACCCGTCTGGTCGTCGATGGCGAGCATATGGTCGAAATACGGATCAAACCGATCCTGTTCCAGCCCTGCGTCGTGGTCCACCATCTCTCCGCCACCGCCCAGTTCGCGCACGAAGACGTCATAGCGCAGCCGCTGCGCGGCGCGCAGTTCGGCCTCGGTCTCGGCGAGTTTGACGGTGAAGGATGGGCCTGTACCCGACATCAGAACGTCCCTGTGGTTTCAGGGCTGATACCGCAGGTATCGGGGGAATGGCAACCAAGCGCGCAACCGACCGCGCGTTAACCTTTCCTAAACCAGTTTCACGGATCAAAGACGGGCATCAGGGCGATGCGCGATCCGTCAATCACCACTTTCCCCTGCTCGCGGAAGTTCACGGTGATTTTGCCACCGATATTGGACTGCACCTGTCCAATGCCCCAATCGGGGAAATCGGGGTGGCGGACAAACATGCCCGGTGCAAGAATGGCATTGAGGTCTGACATGACTGGGCTCCGGGTCCGGCGGCAGATACAGCAGGAGGTACGCATGAGCGCTACAGACGTCAACCTGGCCGAGCTGATCGGCTCGCGCATCTGTCACGACCTGATCAGCCCTATTGGCGCGATCACCAACGGGCTTGAACTGCTGGAAATGGTAGGCGGCACCCAAGGCCCCGAGATGGAACTGATCTCGGGCAGTGTCGGCAGCGCTGGCGCGCGGATCAGGTTCTTTCGCGTGGCCTTTGGGTCCGCTGGGGATCAACCCTTGGGGCGGACTGAAGTCAGCGATTTGCTGAAAGATGTAGAACGAGCCGGACGTTTGCGGGTGAACTGGAACCTCACCGAAGCCGTGCCGCGCAATCAGGTCAAATTGGCGTTTCTGGCATTGATGTGCTGTGAAAGCGCAATGCCGTTCGGTGGTGAAGTCTCCATTCGCAACGATGGGGACCGCTGGTCCGTCACGGGTATCGCGGACAAATTGAACATCGACAACGACTTATGGAATAACCTGCCCCGCGGGCGGTTTGCCAACAAGGTCACGCCTGCCCACGTTCAGTTCGCCCTGCTCCCCGATACCGCGACTTCTATGGGCCGGCGGGTTGCGGTGGATACAACCTCAACCCGCGTTGAGATACGGTTTTAGGTCCGAATAGTCCCGTTTCCGCGGACCAGATACTGGAAACTGGTCAACTGAGCAGCGCCCACAGGTCCGCGGGCATGCATCTTGCCGGTGGCGATACCGATCTCGGCCCCCATGCCAAACTCTCCACCATCGGCAAATTGCGTCGAGGCGTTGTGCATCAGAATTGCACTGTCGAGACGTTCGAAGAACCGCGCAGCGGCCTCTGCATCTTCGGTCATGATACAATCTGTATGGTCAGAGCCGTACTGCCGGATATGCGCAATAGCCGCGTCAATATCGGCAACAGGTTTGGCGGCGATGATACTGTCGAGAAACTCTTTTCCCCAATCGTCGGCCGACGCTGCAATCGTTCCCTTCACCTCCAAACCACTCTCGGCATGGACTTCGACACCTGAACTCAACAAAGCTTGGATGACATCCCGGCCCAAAGTTTCAGCAACGTCCTGATGGATCAGCAGGCATTCGGCTGCTCCACAAATCCCTGTCCGACGGGTTTTGGCGTTCAGAACGACTTCGAGTGTTTTGGCGGGGTCGGCAGCTTTGTCGATATAAATATGCACGATGCCTTCCAGATGCGCGAACACGGGCACTCGCGCCTCACGCTGGACAAGGCCCACCAGACCCTTGCCACCGCGCGGGACGATCACGTCGACATAGTCGGTCATCGTCAGCAATTCCTGAACGGCTGCTCGGTCGCGTGTGGGCACCAACTGGATGGCGTCTTCGGGCAGGTTGGCAGCCTTCAGACCCTCTACCAGACAGGCATGGATCGCGCTTGAGGAATGGAAGCTTTCCGAGCCACCCCGCAGGATCACCGCATTGCCCGATTTCAAGCAAAGCGCACCTGCATCCGCCGTTACATTTGGGCGGCTTTCATAAATGACGCCGATCACGCCCAGAGGCGTCCGCACCCGCTGGATATGCAGGCCTGACGGCATGTCCCATTCGGTCAGAACCTCACCCACCGGATCAGCCTGATCGGCAACAGTGCGCAACCCATCGACCATGCCCTGAATACGGGCTTCGTCCAGCATCAGACGGTCCATCATCGCCGGGCTCAGGCCCTTGTCGCGCCCGAACTCCAGGTCTTTCGCGTTGGCCTCAATGATCTCGGAGCGTCGCGCCCAGACCGCATCGGCGGCAGCAATCAGGGCTGCGTGTTTCCGCTCGGCACTGGCAAAACCCAGCTCGGCCGAGGCCGCCTTGGCGCGCGTCCCCAGATCGGCCATCAGGGCGGGAATGCTGTCGAAATCCTTCATCTTACGTGCCTTTCTTTTCCTACAGCGCCAGATCGTCCCGGTGGATCAACACGGCGCGGCCAGGATAGCCCAGCGTCGCCTCGATCTCGGTTGATTTGCGCCCCTTGATCGCGTCGGCCTCTTGCGCGGTATAGCGGCTGAGACCTTGGGCCAATCGCCGCGCCTGCGGGTCAATGATCGCCACCGGATCGCCGCGCCCGAAATCGCCGGTCACTTCGACAATACCCGCAGGCAGCAGGCTTTTGCCATTGCCAAGCGCCTGGGCCGCGCCGGCATCCACCACGATCTCACCACGGGGTTTCATGGCTGATATCCAACGTTTGCGCGCCGCGTGCGGATCGACGGTCGCCGTGAACCACGTGCAGTTCGCGCCATTTTCAAGCATTTTCAGCGGGTTTAAGGTCGATCCTTCAGTAATCGCCATGTCGCACCCTGCAGCTGTCGCCATCTTGGCCGCCAGCAATTTGGTCTTCATCCCACCCTTGGAAAGGCCCGAACCGGCGTCACCGGCCATTTCCTCAATCTCGGGGGTGATCTGTTCGATCACATCATAGCGGGTCGCCGAGCTGTCCTCAGTCGGGTTCCCGGTATAGAACCCATCCACGTCGGACAGCAGGATCAACTGGTCTGCGCCTACGGTGACAGCGATCTGAGCAGCCAGACGATCATTGTCGCCATATCGGATCTCATCCGTGGCTACTGTATCGTTTTCATTGACAATCGGGACGACGCCCAAGCCAAGCAGCGTCTCAAGCGTCGCGCGTGAGTTCAGGTAACGACGGCGATCGGCGCTGTCTTCAAGCGTGACCAGAACCTGCGCGGTGGTGATGTTATGCGGGGCCAGAACCTCTTCATAGGCGCGGGCCAAGCGGATTTGACCCACCGCCGCCGCCGCCTGAGACTGTTCCAGAGGCAAAGCCGCCATCGGCAGGCCCAGAACCCCGCGCCCCAGAGCAATTGAGCCGGAGGACACCAGAATAACATCCGTCTCCTGCCCCTTGAGCCACGCCACGTCCTGCGCCAGCGATTTCAGCCAATCCGACCGCAACAACCCCGTATCCCGATCTACCAGCAAGGCAGACCCGATCTTCACAACCAGACGTTTCGCCGAGGTCAGGGTTGCCAAGGCGCGACCTCCTCGGTGGGTTTGTGGCGGAGGCGGTTGTCGTCGATTTCCGAACGTAAGGCGCGCAGCACCTCGGTCACGCCCAGATGCGCGACGCCGGACATGGTCATGACGGGGCCGCCCACGGCCTCTTCCAACTCGGCCTTGGCCAATTCGCGTTCCTCGCCATCCAGCGCGTCGACCTTGTTCAGCACGGTGATCCGGGGTTTCTCGGCCAACTCACCACCGTAAGCCTCTAGCTCGTGAATGATGGTGCGGTAATCCTCGGCCACGGTTTCCGAGGTGCCATCGACCAGATGCAGCAACACGGCGCAACGTTCGACATGGCCCAGAAAACGGTCGCCAATGCCGCGGCCCTCATGCGCGCCTTCGATCAGGCCGGGAATGTCGGCGACAACGAATTCCACGTTATCCACGCCCACAACGCCCAGATTGGGGTGCAGCGTGGTAAACGGATAATCCGCAATCTTTGGCCGTGCGTTCGAGGTAGCGGCTAGAAAGGTCGATTTGCCCGCATTGGGCATGCCCAGCAGACCCACATCGGCGATCAGCTTCAGCCGCAGCCAAATGGTGCGGTCGATCCCCGCCTGCCCCGGATTGGCCCGGCGCGGAGCCTGGTTGGTGGCCGATTTGAAATGCAAGTTGCCAAAACCGCCATTGCCACCCTTGGCCAGCAGCACGCGCTGCCCAACCTCGGTCAGATCGCAGATGACGGTTTCTTCGTCCTCGTCCAGAATCTCGGTCCCAACAGGCACGTGCAAGACGATGTCATCACCATCCTTGCCGGTACGCTGCTGCCCACGACCGGGCTGACCGTTTTTTGCAAAGAAATGCTGCTGATAGCGGAAGTCGATCAGGGTGTTCAGGCTGTCCACAACCTCAACCCAGACCGAGCCGCCTTTGCCGCCGTCCCCGCCGTCAGGGCCGCCATATTCGATGTATTTTTCGCGCCGAAAGCTGACGCAGCCGCCACCTCCGGCTCCGGACCGGATGTAGACCTTTGCAAGATCGAGAAATTTCATAGCTGTCCCCTACTGCAAAGGCCCCATCGGCCACAAGTCAGAGTTTCTTTGTATATGTCCAAGTGGGCACATTCGCATCGCGCGCAACCGAATAGTTTTCGGCATCGCCAAGATATTCAAACCCGCAATGGGTCAATACCCGGGCCGAGGCCGGATTGTCCTGAAACACGCTGGCGAACATATTGGCGTTCTCCAACGGATTTGCATTGACCAACGCTTCAACCGCCAGCGATGCCACACCGGTGTTCCAGTAGATCGGCGCGACCCAATACCCAACTTCGGACTGGTTGCGGTCAAGCCGAGTCAACGAAATCAGGCCAATCAGCTCTGGTCCGTCGTCTTTGGTGGCATCCAAGGCCCAAACGTCTTCGTCCCGCTCCTCGGACATGGCGCGGGTTACAAAGGCTTCGGTCGAACCCGGCGGTAATGGATGTGGAATAGCCGTGGTCATCCGCGCCACACGTTCATCGCCTGCATAGTGTTCAATGAGACCCATATCCGAACGACGCAAGGGGCGTAGATCGAACCGCTCGGTTTCGATCACCGGCTGGTTTATTATTGTCTCAAACTTCATGAGTGCGGTCCTCCTCCGAACAACACGTAAATTGCGGACGCAACAGTGAAACCAATTAACGTCCACATCAGATATTTGCGGCCCAGACGATCTTCAACCGCATGGGCAATGCGTCCCTGAAACAGGGGCGGTATTGTGCTTGCTGCGTGTGTCATCGGGCTCATAGGTCAAAACTGTGTTAAAAACGAGAAAGGGGACCGGCATTTTCTGCCGGTCCCCCATTTATTTCTAAACCTTTAGGGTTTCGGCTTACTCTGCGGCCTCCGCCACTGGCAGGACCGAAATAAAGGTGCGGTTCTTGAGTCCCTTGTGGAACTTCACGGCGCCATCAACAGTTGCAAAGATGGTGTGATCTTTGCCCATGCCTACGCCTTCGCCCGGCCAGAACTTGGTGCCGCGCTGACGCACGATGATGTTGCCTGCGATGGCTGCCTGGCCACCATACAGCTTCACGCCAAGGCGGCGACCAGCTGAGTCGCGACCGTTACGGGAGGAACCGCCAGCTTTTTTATGTGCCATTCTCTCTCTCCTTAGCCTTGAGCCAGCTCTTTGGCTTGCTCAACCCATTCGGGCTTCACTTTGATGGTGTCGATAGCAGCAATCTGCTCGTCCGACAAGGCGGCCAGAGCGGCAAAGCTCTCGATACCTGCGTCAGCCAGCTTTTTGGCAGCAGCGGGGCCGACACCGTTCAGCTTGGTCAGATCGTCAGCAGCAGCAGCTGCAGCGGGTGCTTCTGCCTTGGCTTCAGCTTTCTTGGCAGGCTTTGCAGCAGGTGCCGCGTCGCCAGCCGGTGCCGAACCGGTAGCTGCTTTGATGCCCGACTTGTCAGCGCCCGACGACAGGATGTCGGTGATTTTGACCAGAGTCAGCTTCTGACGGTGGCCAACGGTACGCTTCGAGCTGTGCTTACGACGGCGCTTGACGAATTTGATGACCTTGTCACCTTTGATCTGTTCGATCACTTCGGCCTGAACGCCTGCGCCTTCAACGAAAGGTGCACCAACAACCGGAGCGTCGCCGCCCAGCATCAGAACATCGTTGAATTGAACTTTTTCACCTGCGTCGGCAGCCAGCTTTTCAACGCGGAGCACATCGCCCGCCTGAACCTTGTACTGCTTGCCGCCAGTCTTGAGGACCGCAAACATGCGTCTTTCCTTTTCAAACCCGCGTTCTGTGGTCCCCTTGCGGGTGTTGCTGGCTTTCGCCACCTCGAACAGCGCGCCCTTTTCGGGCTGTGTGACGACCCGTGGGATAGTCCCGATGGGTCAATAATAACGAGACCCGGCGCGGAGGAACCGGCCGGGATGCGCGCTTATTTCCGGAATGCTCGTGAAAGTCAACAGCAAAAGCCCGCTTACAGATCCGAAGCCGTCAACGCATGTGAAACCGCCTGCCCAAGTCGGTAATAGATGTCGTCATACATTTGGTCAAAGCTGTCAAAAAAGGCTTTGTTCACGGCGCGCCCCGTCTCAGTGCGCGAAAAGGCGATGTTTTCGCGCATCTGCCCATCTTCTAACGGCTGATAGGCCATCAGCAAAAACGAATAAAGCCATGTTTCCGTATCTTGAGTGATGGCGTCCTTTTCGGTTAGCAGTTGGGCCAATATTTCCTGATCATCCGCGCCGACATCCTCGTTCAGCCCTCGAAAGAATTGGAAATCTGCACTGATGGCGCTGTGGACGTTTTTGGCAATCAGATCGTTAACCTCGATGTATTCGTCAATTAGGCGGTAAAGAGACACATCGTGATTGCCCGTCAAAAAGCTGTCCTTGGCCATCTCTAGGATGGTCTCGTCGCCAATCGCCTCGCGCGCCGAATTCTCAAGGGAAACAAGCGTCTGGCCAAGGTCACTTTCATAGAAAACGATTGCGCGATCCAGTTGACCTTCAGTCAGCGCCTCTTGGAAAACATCGCTGATCTGATCGTGCATCCATTCCGCATCGTAAATGACGTCCAGTTGCGCCGAAAAATATGACCCACCGGAATTGCCCAGAAGCGTTTCGTTTAACTCCTTGGCCTGTTCGCGCCCTTCACTTCGAAGAATGTCGATTACCTGTTCAAGGCGTATGGCATCCATCAGACGATCCACTTTTTCCGAGGCCGACCCGATTGTCGCCCACAGCGTGATCACCAAGAAAAGGACCCCAACTCGCATCAGATATCCTGAGCCGGATGCAGATCCGCCATACGTGCTGCAAGATCTTCGAATTTCATGGCCATGATTTCATACTGAATGGCGTTCAGAAGTTCATAAACCTCCTGCATCAGGGGTTCCTCAAGCGCGTCTGAGTACGCGATGATATCCGCATCCGAGAAATCCTGGTACGTATAAGCCGCGCCCGCCAGAGCAGACAATTGCAGCGACTGACGCATCCCAGCTTCGTTCTGGCGCATCAACAGCCTTAGGTCGTCTGCTCCCATCTGTAGGTCAATAACACCCGAAGCGCTTGCTGCCAGAAGGAACCGCAGCTGGATTTCTTGAATGGCACGCAGGGCTGTTCCACTGGAATCAACGGCTGCGTTCATCCGCTTCAGCTCTTCCACCCGCATCGAGCCCTCACGGATCAGGTCTGACACGATCTGCTGACCCTCGAGCTGCTTGGCGTCTTCATCTTCAATCAGATGCGACGCGTTTTCGGCCTCGACCAGTCTTTGACCCAGATCGGACGCATAAAACTCAACTGCATGATTCAGAGCGTCATCACTAAGTGTCTGCTCTAGAATTGAAACGGCGGTTTCATGCATCTCTTGGACGTCAAACACATCTTCGGTCAGCCGCGCCCAATCCGAACCGAATCCGTCCGGGTCAATCCCCAGCATTTCCGGCGCTGATGCAGAGGCCAGCGCGATACTTTCCAACGCGACGTCAAAGCCGGTGGTTGCCAAAAATGCCTCGATCCTGTCCCGCTCGGCAGCGAGCGATGAAACCGGAAGGGCGAATAGCGTTGCGACCAACATACAAAAGGGCAGAAAGGCGGTGCGATAGATATATGTCATACCACAGAGCCTAGGTGTTTTACGCCGTCAGGCAATGGAAAATCCCTTCTTAGTGAATTTCGGGAATTTTCTGCTTGCACCCCTGCCCGTTCCTCACTAAATCCCCCCCTCACAGACCCCCGCGGAGAGGTGCCGGAGTGGTCGAACGGGGCGGTCTCGAAAACCGTTGTGGGTGCAAGCCCACCCAGGGTTCGAATCCCTGTCTCTCCGCCATTATCCCGGCGCAAAAAGCAGAAAACAACGCATTTCGGGGTGTGATTTGATTTCCGTTGTTGCGATAGTTTGGATCAAAGCCCCTACACTAATAGCCTTTTTTGAACTTTGGTAACGCCAGCCTTATTCCTTTTGAAGCCCACCACCTCGACTTTGCTCTATTCTCACACTTAGTCAGACAACCCAAAAATACCCTGCGTCCGCAGGATAGCTTTTGAATTTTACGGTTTATGTCGACTTCAACGGACTCATTGTCGCCATCAGCTTGCACCCGGGCGATTTCCACAAGTGTGAGGCAAGGCAGGAAACAGCGCTCTATGTTAAGCACCCTTGCTGAAATTCCGCAGGAACACGTCAGGCTAAATCAATTAAGAAAGATGCCAAAACTCAGCCAAGACTGAGGTATGGTCGCGTATCGACCGTGGCACCTAAGCGCGCTCAGTCGGCTCAACCATGAACAGCGAGGGCATTGCCCTTACCGACCTGCATTTCTTGACTGCCGGAATGGGCGCGAGGCAACTATTGCACCTTGGTCCCGCCGCCTACTTTGTAAAACAAGCGTATTTCCGACGCATTAAGCCAACAGGTCGCTGCGTCTGGACGAAAACGAATAGTAAAACCTGTGCGACCTGTTGCGTTGACCAATAAGCTATTTCTGAGGTTGGCGGGTACTGGCCTTCTGCACCGTCCAATGCAGCTTTTTAACCTCCGTCCTGCGTTAGGCTGGCCCTTGGCACTGATCCAATTAAGCGCACTATAACGGCACGTGATCCTTCCGGCTCAAAGTGATCTGATTGCAACCACTTAGTCAGGCATGATGACTACGAAAGCCTCTGCTCAGTTCACTCCAAGTTCTTTTGACAATACTTCAACTGATATTTTGCCTCGGTCAAACAAACCTGTTCACATAGTTTTCCAGAATTTCCTGACGCCCAGATCGTGGTTCCGGGTTGATATTGTCCTGTAAAACTCGCGCAGAGATGTCCTCGAGACTACTGTTCAGCATAGACGCCGCTTCCGGAGCGTTCCAACCGGAATACCGTTCAGACAGCGCATCCTCCAGACCGCCATCTTCAATCATAGCAGCCGCGGCTTTCAAGCCTCTTGCACAGATGTCCATTCCGCCGATGTGTGCTGCAACAAGATCTTTTGCATCAAGCGACTGGCGACGTACTTTAGCGTCAAAGTTGGTGCCCCCAGTTGTAAAACCTCCGGCTTTCAGAATGTAGTAATATGCCAAAGCAACCTCTGGCGTGTTGTTAGGAAATTGATCTGTGTCCCACCCCGACTGATAGTCGTTTCGGTTCATATCAATCGAACCCAGCATCCCCTCGGCGGCGGCAACTGCTATTTCATGCTCGAAACTATGCCCGGCGAGGATCGCGTGCCCCTGCTCAAGGTTCAATTTCACTTCGCTTTCCAAACCGTATTTCCTGAGGAATCCAATACAGGTCGCGGCGTCGTAGTCGTATTGGTGCTTGGACGGCTCCTGAGGTTTGGGCTCTACAAGGATGGTGCCCTTGAAGCCGATTTTGTGTTTGTACTCTACCACCATGTTCAAGAACCGGCCCATATGGTCCAGTTCAGTATTCAGGTCCGTGTTTAGCAGAGTTTCATAGCCTTCACGCCCGCCCCACAGAACATAGTTTTCGCCACCAAGCTTGTGGGTCGCATCCAGGCACGACTTTACCGTTGCTGCCGCAAAAGCAAAAACATCCGGATCGGGGTTGGTGCTTGCGCCTGACATCCACCGACGGTGACTAAACATGTTGGCGGTACCCCAAAGGAGCTTGGTGCTGGACGTTTGCATTTTTTCACCGATGTAATCGGTGATTTCTTCCAGAGCTTTCAAGTTATCGGCAAAATTGCCCTGCTCGGGCCGAATGTCAGCGTCGTGCCAGCAGAAAAAGGGCTGACCCAGCAGCTCGAACATTTCAAAAGCAATGTCCGCCTTTAATCGGGCCCGTCCCATGTCGTCCTGAGGATGCCACGGGCGTTCGAATGTAGGTCCGCCAAAGGGGTCTCCGCCCTCCCACGCGAAGGAGTGCCACCAGGCAACCGCGAACCGCAGATGGTCTTCCAGGCGTTTTCCCATGACAACTTCGTCGGGATTGTAGTGGCGGAAGGCCATGGCGTTGTCGCTGTCTGCGCCTTCAAACCGGATCTCTTCGATCCCTTCAAAAAATCCGCTTGGCATATCTGCCCCCTATTCTGCTTTTTGTCCTGGCTGCTTGCCGAGAATGATCATCGACAACAAATCGTCGTCTGTAACGTCTGCAATATCGACAGTCCCAACCAATTTTCCGTTCTTCATGACCGAAGCGCGATCGCATAGCTCCATTACAGCATGCACGTCGTGATCAATCAGGAAGATGCCGATACCTTGCGCCTTCAACTGATGGATCAGGTCGGCCACCATTCGTGTCTCATGCGGCCCCAGCGCCGCTGTCGGCTCGTCCATAATCAGAATACGAGCGTTGAAATAGACAGCCCGGGCAATCGCCACCGACTGTCTTTGACCACCCGACAGTGCAGAGACAGGGTCATTGAACTTCTGAAAGTTCGGATTGAGCTGCGCCATGATCTTTCGGCATTCGGCCTCCATGGCGGCGTCGTTGACCAACCCCAATGGCGTCGTCATCTCGCGTCCCAGGAAAAGGTTCGATGTCGCGTCCAGATTGTCGGCCAGAGCAAGCGTCTGGTAGATGGTCTCAATATTGTTCGCCCGGGCGTCACGGGGATTGCCAATCTCGACTGGCTTGCCATCGATCAGAATCTCGCCGTGATCCATTTGATATGCGCCGGACAGAACCTTGATCAATGTCGATTTTCCAGCCCCGTTATGCCCAAGCAGACCGACCACTTCACCCGGATAGAGATCGACCGACACGTGGTCGACAGCCTTGATCCCACCGAACGAGATCGAAATGTCTCGCATTTCGACCAACGGCGCTGCGCCAGAGCCGCGCTCATTGTTAGAGGGTGTTTTCTGCGTGCCTTGATCTTGCATCACTTGGCCCCCAATCGCTTGCGGTAGACGATGTCAATATAGACGGCCAACACAAGAACGCTGCCGACCACAATATTCTGAAACGGCGCGTCTACGCCAACCATGGCCATACCAGATTGGAGCGCTTGCATTATCAATGCACCAAGGATGGCGCCGTAGATCGTCCCGATGCCACCGGACAACGCGGTCCCACCAATTACAGCGGCAGCAATAACCCGTAGTTCATCCAGCGTGCCAATGTCGTTTGAATGGTTCGCGAGGCGCGCAGAAGCAACCACCGCAGAAACGGCGCATAGGAAACCCATCAGTGCAAAAATCTTTACGGTCAGCAGCCGCGTATTGATGCCGGAAAGCTCTGCCGCATCCGGGTTTCCACCGGTGGCAAAGATGTAGCGTCCAAACCGGGTTTTCCGCGCCACAATTGTCAGGGTTACGGCTATGATGATTAATATGAGGACAGAAATCGGTATGCCGTATCCGACGACCAGCCCCTCTGGCATTGTCTCGCCGCGCGCTTCGAACATACGTTGCAACCGACGCGTCGGAATGGCGTAGCTGTTTACGATGTATACGTACCCAAGGATGGCAATTGCGATTATCCCGGCCAGAGTGGCCTCTGCCCAGGCGGGTTTGACAGGGAAACCATGTGCCGCCTTTGCGCGACGACTGCTCCACAAAGCCCAGATCGCAATTGCGGTTGCAAACAAGCCGAACAGCCAGCTTGTCGTCGTGCCTAATGTTCCGTTCGTCCCGCCAAACATCAGGAACGTACTATCCAGAGGGCCAATCGTCTGGCCGCTGGTCAAATACCACGCCACGTTTCGCCAAACCAGAAACCCGCCAAGCGTAACGATGAAGGCTGGTATCGTCAGATACCCAACCATCCAGCCATGAAACGCACCAATCAGCGTGCCGACAAACAGCCCGACGACAATGGTGATCGCCCAGGTTGCAGGGTTGTTCAATCCCATCCCAAGTACCTGCGGCAAAAGCTCGGTTTGCGTCATAGCCATCACGGCTGACGTCGTTGCAAGCAGCGCTCCAACGGATAAGTCGATGTGTCGCGTGACAATGATGAACACCATCCCGCACGCCATTATGGCCACCGAAACCGTCTGAATTGACAGATTGAACAGGTTCCGAGGCGTAAGGAACCGTCCATCCGTAAAGATGTTGAACCCTATGCACAGGATGACAAACGCGCCGATCATTCCCAAAAGCCGCATATCCAGTTCCAACTGTTGGAACAGGCTGGGTTTTGCTTTTTCCGGTATCGGCTGAGACGAAGTTTCGGTCATTTCCGATCTTTCATATTCAGCAATGGTCCCCGGCCCAGACAGGGCCAGGGACTTTGAAGTTTAGTTACAAGGGGCAGGTCCGTTTTCGACACCCTGGCACAAATCCTCCAATGGGATCCATCCGGCGTCCACAACAACAGACAGGTTGTCCTTCGTGATCGGTACAGGTGCAAGGAAGACCGAGTTCATCTGGGTACCGCCAGGCGACGTCCAACTGGCCGCGCCCTCGACGTCAGCGGGGCTTGTTCCCCCACTCAGCGCGACTGCGATTTCACCTGCTGCCTTACCAAGTTCGCGGGCATCTTTCCAAACCGAAACGGTCTGAGTTCCCAGCGCGACACGGTTCAATGCTGCATGATCTCCGTCCTGACCGGACACCGGGATGCCTTCCATGCCCTGCGCAGTCAAAGCTGCCACAACGCCACCTGCAGTACCATCATTTGATGCCACGACTGCATCCACATTGTTTTCATTGGCGGTCAGGATTTGTTCCATATTTCGCTGTGCGTTCGCGGGCAACCAGCCGTCCGTGTAGGCCTCACCAACGATGACGATGTCGCCACTGTCAACGGCAGCCCCGATGATTTCTTGCTGACCACCCCTTAGAAAATCAGCGTTCGGATCAGTAGGAGAGCCCTTGATCATCACGTAATTACCCTTGGGCATGGCTTCGAAAACAGCGCGGGCCTGCATTCTGCCGACTTCCACGTTGTCGAACGTCAGATAGAATGCACGGTCGTCTTCAATCAGGCGGTCATAGGCAATGACCGGGATACCTTCGTCCGCCGCAGCTTGAACAGCCGGTCCGATTGCCTGCGCGTCCTGCGCCAAAATGATAAGCGCGTCCACGCCTTGCGCAATCAGACTTTCAATATCTGACAACTGCTTTGCGGAAGACGATTGCGCGTCTGCCGAAATATACTCGGCGCCGCCTGCTTCAAGCGCAGACTTGATGGCCGCTTCGTCCGTCTTCCAGCGTTCTTCCTGAAAGTTCGACCAACTCACACCGACCACTGGCTCTGCGAATGCGGTCGAAGCCAACAGCGTGGCCACAGCAGAGAAGCTGAGAATTCTTTTCATGTTTTCCTCCCATTTGCCGAGCCATCGTGTTTCGATTCGCGGCTCTCACAAAATTGAATACCATATTTAATTCAGTCGGTAAAATATTTACTCTGTTAGGGCGGACGGAATCCAAATAGACTGAGGCAAGAACCAGATTCGCGAGACCAAGATGCTGAAAAGCAAAGCTTCTCAAAATGCCGCGGACCAGCGGAACATCACCCGACTTCGGGTGCTGGAACACATCCGGACAGAAGGCTCGATTTCCCGGATAGATATCGCCAGCGCTTTGCAAACCAGCCCGGCGACAGTTACTGCAGCGACAGCCGATCTCATTTCGGCAGGATTGATCAAAGAGATCGAAACCGAACACCAATCCAAGTCTGCCAAAAGGGGGCGACCCAGAGTTTTACTTCAGTTGGATGGCGGATCTTATCTTATCGCGGGCCTTAAAGTCGCGCGCCACATGATCTCGGTCATCCTTGCAGATTTCGAAGGAAACGAGGTTACGTCATACAAATATCCGCTGGATGACGTCCGGATGACGCCAGGCGCATTCGTAGCAACCATTCGCACGGCCTTAGATCTAGCCTGTGCCCAGATCAACGCGACCCTGAACTCCCTGTCCGGAGTGTCAATCGGGATTGCCGGTCTGGTAGACGCTGAACGGAACTTTGTACACTGGTCCTCATCCCTTACCGAGAGAAACGTCGACTTCAGCCAGTTTCTGGAAACAGAATTGCCCTGCCCTGCCTTTATAGAAAACGATGCCAACCTGGTGGCAAAGGCAGAGCAACTTTTCGGTTTAGGCAAGGGCCTTAAGAACTTTTTGGTTGTGACGATCGAACACGGTGTAGGGCTTGGAATTGTGCTGGACGGCAAGCTGTATCGCGGGGAAAGAGGCTGCGGAGCAGAGTTTGGCCACACCAAAGTTCAACTGGACGGCGCGCTTTGCCAATGCGGCCAGCGAGGGTGCCTTGAAGCCTATGTCGGCGACTATGCATTGATCCGGGAAGCAACCGTTGCCGATCAAGGCACTGGAACGGAAACAGTTACAGAGATCCACAAAAACGCGCGATCCGGAGACGAAAGGGCGAAGTCCGTTCTGGCCCGCGCGGGCCAGATGTTTGGTCTGGGGATATCCAACCTGATCAACCTGTTTGACCCTGAATGCATTATCCTGTCCGGGGCTCAAATGGACTTGGAACACCTGTATTCGGACGAGGTAATGGCCCGAATCCGCAGTGGCGTCGTGAATGTCGACACCCTCTTGCCGGAAATAAAAGCGCATCACTGGGGCGATCTTATGTGGGCTAAGGGTGCTGCGGCATACGGGATTGAGCAGGTCTCGATCCTTAAGGTAAAAGAGCTAGCAACAAATGCGCCCTGAGCTTTTTATCCTGCTCGCTTTTGCAACTGCGGCCAGTGCAGAAAGTCGCGCTCCTCAGTTCCAAAAGATTGACATAGGTACGCATATCTATGACGGCGGCTGGGAACATTTTGTGGGCGGCGGGGTCGCCGTTTTCGATTGCGACGGCGATGGGCTGCCCGAACTCTTTGCCGCGGGCGGGACCAACACATCCAAACTGTTCAGAAACACATCGCGCGAAGGGTTATCGTTTCGCGCCGACACCCCCAAGCCACTTGCCATAACTGGCGTAACTGGGGCTTACCCGCTGGATGTCGACAGTGATGGAATTCTGGATCTGGCCGTTTTGCGCGTGGGCCCCGATTTGCTTTTGAAGGGTGAGCCTGATTGCAAGTTCCGCCGCTTCAGCACCCTTGGCTTCCAGTCGGAAGATCATTGGACAACCGGGTTCTCTGCCACATGGGAAGCCAATCAGACCCTGCCAACACTGGCCTTCGGAACCTATGTTGATCGTCGCAATCCCGACGGCCCATTTGAAACTTGCGGACCCACAGTCCTATTCCGGCCAACTGGTGACAGCTACCAGCCACCGGAACATCTTGAGCCAGGCTATTGCGCGCTGTCCATTCTGTTTTCTGACTGGTCGCGCACCGGGCAAGCGGATCTGCGCGTCAGTAACGATCGCCATTATTATGTGCGCGGCGGCCAAGAGCAGTTATGGGCAATGGAGGAAACACCACGCCCTTATTCTAAAGAAGACGGATGGTTGCCATATTCGATCTGGGGCATGGGCATCGCTTCGCGGGATTTGACAGGGGATGGCTTTCCCGAAGTTTACCTGACGTCGATGGGCGATCAGAAGTTACAGATTTTCGATCCCAAAGCCGGTGGTCCGACCTGGCGAGACGCCACCTTCGGCAAAGGCACGACCGCTCACAGGCCGCATACCGGAGGCGACGGCCGCCCATCGACCGGATGGCATGCACAATTTGGGGACGTCAACAACGACGGTCTGGACGATATCTTCGTCGCCAAGGGAAATGTCGAGCAGATGCCAGATGCGGCTTTGGATGACCCCAACAACCTGCTTTTACAAAAGGAAAATGGTCAATTTCTAGAAGCTTCAGTCGAGGCTGGCATTGCCTCTATGGCCAAGTCTCGCGGTGCGGCTTTGGCTGATCTCAATAATGACGGTTGGCTGGATCTGGTGGTGGTTAACCGAGGCTCGGAACTGGAGGTCTACCAAAACCAGCCTAACACCGAGAATTGGGTGATGCTGGACATTTCTCAAAACAAGTCAAATCGCTTCGCGGTCGGTAGCTTTATCGAGGCCAAGACCGCGTCAGGTATGGAAACCCGAGAAATCACAATCGGTGGAGGGCACGCAAGCGGCATTGCAGGGCTGCATCATTTTGGGCTGGGGGATGCGGAAGCAATAGAAGTTCGCGTAATTTGGCCAGATGGTGAAAAAGGAGCATGGAAGGAATATCAAGCGAACCAGATCATTCGCATTGAGCGCTGATCATTGATCGACTGGCAGTCCACTTGGAACATGATCCGGAACTCCAAGGCGCTCTGCGGGATCTTCCAGACTGCCCAGAAAGCTCAGAACTGCGCTGATTTCCTGATCCGTCAAACTAATCCTCGGCAGATCGCTGCTTCTGGCAATCGCATCCAAATTCTCTGGGTTCGACAATGACCGCTGATCCTGCGCGCCAGGAAAATAGGGTAGTTTCGCCATTTCCAACGTGTATGACCGCAGTGAAGCCTCTGGGTGGAGATGATGGCGCACGATATCTTCAAGCCGTGCATAAGCGCCATTGTGCCCATATGGGGCCGTCAGCGTTACATTGCGCAACGAGGGCGTGCGAAACGCAAACGCGTCCTCTGCGTCACCGGTCACGCGCAGGCGTCCATCATCTCGGGTATGGCTTTCAAACCGCGCCGCTTTTCCCGGTCCGATCTGCGGCAGCGCAATCGAGTGAAATTTATGGTCTGTTTGGAACCAGCCCGAATGACAGGTACTGCACCCTGCTTTCCCGTAAAACAACTGCATGCCGCGCTGTGCCTCTTCGGGCAACGCTGCTTCCCCCCGCATCGCAAGGTCAAACGGGCTGTTGTCGGCGCGCCATTCGAACGCAATGAAATCGGCAATTACATTCGCAATAGCCGAGAACGTTATCGCGTCCCCAGAAGCGATTAAGGAAAAACGGTGTTCATACTCTGGGATGGCCGCGACGCGAGCCGCAATCAGATCCCACGCCCCCCCTTCCTGAGTAAGCATCCCTAGACGTACAGCCTGACTGACATCATTCTCGGAATAGTGGCCTGCCATCTCATCGGGCGAAAGCACCGGAAACATTGCCTGAGCTGCCAAAGCAGAATTGAAACCTGACCGCATATGCGTGCCCAGCGGTGTCCTGATACCATTCTCGCGTGTCGGATCAGTTTCAAGGCGCCCATCATGAAAGAAGGTTGTGAATTCGGTTGCACCAAGATTCCAAAGCCCCGGCGAATTGCGCGGAATGCGTTGCTCCGGCGGGTTGTCCGTGTCAATTTTGCGCCCTGCCCCCAAACCCGCACCCCCTTCGCCGATCCCAAGCGAGAGCCCATCGGACGTGCCAAGCTTGGGGTGGTGACAAGTTGCACAGCTGATGTTCCGGTTTCCGGACAAGATCGGGTCATAGAAAAGCAGCCGTCCCAGCTGGATACTTGCCAGATCAGATTCAACAAATTCTGGGTTCGGACCGAGGTTCTGAGACGTTGCGGTCGTGATCGACGCAATCACCACGCCGAAAGCAATAACGGGTGCAGCAATCCTCATGTGTCACCCTCGGAAATTTCCAAAATCAAGGTCTGCTCGTAAGGGGTTTCGGGCGTGCAAATGATCGACGGGAATTCGGGGATGTTAGGCGCATTGGGATAACCTGACGGCTCGATGCACACACCGGCGCTTTTGTGAAAGGGTTTCGTCAGGTGAGCGCCAGAGTAAACCTGCGCCCCTGCCTGATCTGACCAGACAGACAACTTCAAGCCGTTGGGTGCAGTAAGGTCAGCGACCGGAAACTCATTATCTCGTTTGCAGTCAAAAACGAAATAGTTGTCCAAATCCGTCAAAGCGGCACTGATCGCTTTCGGCACAGCGAATTGCATCTCGCCCTCACTTGCATCCTCAAATTTGCCAGAGGGAATTCCCCGATTGTCAACTTGAAGATAGCGGCTTGAGGTCAGCCGCAGACAATGCTCGGAAATGCCCGCCGCTCCACCCAGGCAGTAGTAGTTGTGCTGCGCTATACTTATGGGTGTCGGCCGATCCGGGTGCGCCGAAATCGAATAGGTCAAACGCGGGTGGTTCAGCCTTACCCGCACTTCAAATTTGACTTCTCCTGGAAACCCGCCGGAACCCTCTGGGGAGGTGAGGCGCAATATGGCCTCGTTTACTGTTATCCTCTCAAGAGCCCAATTCTGTTGCGATAGCCCTGCCCGCCCACCATGCAAGGAATTTTGACCGTCGTTCGCGTCAAGCTCATAACGAACATTTCCCATGTCAAAATGCGCTTGTCCGATCCGATTGGCGACACGCCCCACGATTGCGCCCAGATAATTTTTGTCGGCGACATAGTCCTGCGGGTTCTCGTATCCGAGGATCATTGGCAAACCCTTGTACCACCAGCCTTGAGTTATAGCTCCGTAGCTGAGCAGCGACACTCGCATATCGCCATCACTCAGAACGACCCTGTCGATCTGAGGGGGTATATCCCGTCTTGTGTTCATCGTTTGGCAATAGGTGCTATAGCCGAATAATATTGCCGGTAGCGTTGGTACTCGTTTTCGAAAGCATCGACCAAGTCCTGACGGGGTTCGATGACCCTGTCGATTTTGGGAGGCGTCATTATTGTGCCCGGGAGTGCACCAGTGACCGAGCAAATTGCCAGACGGGCGGCGCCGATGGCGGCTCCGAACTCACTGCCCTGCGGCAAGTCTAGGGGCGTATTGAGCACAGTGGCCAGACTTTTCAACCAATAATCAGATCGCGCACCGCCGCCAACAGCCAAAAGGCTCGTTGGTTTTGTTCCGGTACTCTTGAGGGCCTCCAGACAGTCCCGCATTGCGAAGGCGACGCCTTCCAGGACTGCCCGCGTCAAATCGGTCGCCTCCGAGGAAATATCCACACCCAGAAACGCACCACGGATTGCACTGTCATTGTGCGGCGTCCGCTCACCTGAAAGATACGGCAGAAACGTGATCTCTGATGGGCCATCCAGATTAGCAGGCAGCGCAGCAACCAAGTCGCCAACGGGCTGGCCAAGGTTGCGGGAGAGCCAGTTCAAACTATTTGTCGCAGACAGGATAACACCCATCTGAATCCACCTGTCAGGGACAGAATGACAAAAACAGTGAACAGCTGTTTCTGGCGCTGGAGCATACTTGTCCCTGGACACCAGCAGCACACCCGAGGTTCCGAGAGACAAAAAGCCAGTTCCGTCGTTGATACTGCCTATCCCACAGGCAGCAGCGGCATTGTCCCCTGCTCCGCCAGCAATCACGACTTGTCCGGACACCCCCCATTCTTGCCGCAACTCGGACCGCAACTCTCCGCCCGGATCACTGCCTTCGACCAATCGGGGCATTTGTTCGATGTTCATGTGGCTTTGTTCCAGGGCAGTTTCCGACCATCGCCGTGCACCTACATCCAGCCATGAAGTCCCCGCACTGTCAGACATGTCGCTGACGTAATCTCCTGTCAGCCAGAGCCGCAAGTAGTCTTTCGGTAGCAGGACTTTGGCAATTTTGACGAACAGGTCAGGTTCATTTGCACGAACCCATTCCAACTTGGGCGCTGTAAAACCCGGAAAAACGATATTGCCTGAACTGGCACGCATACCGGGTGATTGATCAAGAATCTCTGCTTCTCTCGAAGCCCTCGTGTCGTTCCAAAGAATGCACGGCCGCAACACGTTGCCATTGGCATCCAGAAGGGTCGCACCATGCATGTGTCCGCTCAAACCAATGCCACGCAGCGCGGAAAACGACGTTCCGTGTGCTTCGCGAAGCTGAAGGACAACTGCTTTGCAAGCCTCTATCCAGTCAGAAGGCGACTGTTCGGACCAACCAGGCTTTGGGCAAGACGTGAGAATTCTAGACTCGGCACTACCTTCAACGATACCCGCGTCATTGACAAGAATTCCCCTAAGACCGGATGTTCCCAAGTCCAGACCGAGATACATTTTCAAACCACCCATATTTTATTTTAGTTACTAAAATTATTTTACGGAAAGATATTGTCAATAAAAGTTTCAAGCAATTTGGTTTCCAGTGCATTAAGCCTTCGCCACTACGGACTTTAGAAAATAGCGTGACGCAGTTTCCTAGGCCCAACTTGCCTAGTTTACCGCCACTAAAACCGTTTTTTTGATGCAAGAACGTCTGATTTGATTTCGAAAAGGGACTGGAAAACCGTCATGTGTGCAAGTCCCAACACGGTTCGAGCCGCCATCTGTCCGCCATGCTTCGTACAATGACTTGGACGCGAGGCAAATTTGCGGCACTTTCTTGCCATGCGCTGACAAGCAATGGGCGTAGCATGGCTCATTTTTCTAAATTGCTGCTGTGCTTAAGGTTTTCCCCTTAAATTCCTCTTAGCGTTTTCACATCTCATTCTTATTCATAAATCAGGAGACTACTATGTCACGTACTCTTGTTCTCGGCGTTCTCGTTGCCGGTATTGGCGCCGGTATCTACTATTATCTCACACAACCCGAGCCCACGCCGGCCGAACAGTTGCAATCCGCGGCTCAGGACGCAGGTGATGCGGTCAGCGACGCTATTGAATCCGTTGCAGAACAGGCTGCAAACGCGTCCGACCAGGTCGAGCAATCCGCGACCGACTTGGCAAATCAGGCATCCGAAGATGTCGCCGCCTTGGCCAGTCAAGGTCAGGATCTTTTGAACAGCTGGATCGAGGACGGCACGCTGGCCGTTCAGAACTTTGACTATGACAAAATGGTCGCATCGGTGAAGGACAGCGCACTGGCCAATGATCTGAAAACTCGCGCGATAGCCATTCTGGATGAAATCAAGGCTTCTCCCGAAGTGTTTGCCGCCAAGCTCGAGGAACTGAGGGCACTTCTTGCCCAACAGTGATCACGACCGCCGAAGGCGCAGAGTTTGCTTGTAAATCACGGTTTCAGGCAGACCTCCTGTAACGTCACCAAGCAGCAAAGTTGACGTTTCGATAACCGTTTGCTTGGCTACTCAAACTTGGTGCCGCCCCTTTTCGATGCAATCTGCCGAGTACAAGGGGCAGCCCTATACAAATACAGGATAGATCATGACCTCCCTTCCCTCGACCATGTATGCGGTTGTTCAAACACATGATGGCTATTCCGAAACGGCTACCGGTCCAACCATTGATGACGCCGCTGACTGGCTGGCAGCAGCCGAGATGCAAGTTCCTGTGCCGGGTCCCGGAGAGGTTCTTATTAAATTGCGCGCGGCTTCTGTTAATCCGTCGGATATTCACTTCATCAAGGGTGAATACGGCCAGCCCCGCGTTCAAGGCACAGCCGCCGGGTTCGAGGGCTGCGGCGACGTAGTTGCAACCGGAGCAGGGGCTGAAGCCCTGCAAGGACAGCGCGTGGCTTTTGTGGCCGCGCAGGCGGGGGCATGGGCCGAGTACATCACGACACCAGCGATGATGTGTATACCACTGCGCCCCGACATCTCGGACGAGGACGGCTCGGCGCAGATCGTGAACCCCATGACCGCAATGGCGATGGTGGATATCGCGCGAAATGCAGGAGATGCCTTTATCGTTTCCGCCGCGACCAGCCAGTTGGGCAAACTGATGTGCAGTCTGGGCCGGGATCTGGGGTTGAAGCCCATCGCGCTTGTCCGCCGCGACAATGCGATTACACCCTTGAAAGAGCTGGGCGCACAGGAGGTTCTGGTGACCTCGGACCCCGAGATGCCCCAGAAACTAGCCGCGCTCAGCCGCGATCTCAAACCCCGCGTGTTTCTGGATGCCGTGGCCGACCAGATATCTGAACAGGTCTTTTGCGCCATGCCCAACGGTGCGCGCTGGGTGTGTTATGGCAAGCTCAGCTCGGATCTGCCCAAGCTGACACAGATGGGTCAACTGATCTTTATGGGCAAGCAGATCGAGGGATTCTGGCTGACGCAGTGGATGACCACCACCCCACCCGCCGATCAGATGCGCGTGGTAGCCGAGGTACAGGCGCGGTTCGCAGATGGGCGCTGGAAAACCGACGTTTCCCAGAGGGTTGCATTGAAGGATGTGATTAAAAATCTGGCTAATGCTCTAAAAAAGGGTGACGGAAAGGTGATCATCACGCCATAGTAGAACAACGCGTCGGACCAAGGAGGATGGTCCGACGCGCCAAAAAGCCGGACAAACCGGCATTGGGAGGTGAATTTGGATAACGCACAGCTGCTGATCAGCGGGCTGGCGAATGGTTGTGTCTACGGCCTGATCGCGCTCGGTTTTGTTCTGATCTACAAGGCGACCGAAGCGGTGAATTTCGCGCAAGGCGATTTCATGATGCTGGGGGCCTTTGTCACCATCGGGCTGACCAATACCGAATATATGGGGCTGCCCTTCTGGCTGGCGCTGCCGATCTCATTGGGGATCATGGGGGCACTGGGATATCTGGTGGACCGGCTGATCATCCGGCGGCTGTTCGGTGAAAGCCAGACGGCCGTGGTGATCCTGACCATCGCTCTGGGCTTTGTGATCCGGTTTGTGGCCGGGCTGATCTGGGGGCACGAGCCACAGACATTGCAAAACCCGCTGGCCGGGAAAGAGGTGCGGTTCGGCGGGCTGGTGCTGGGGATGGAGGATGTGGCCGTCATCATCGTCACCATCCTGCTGACATGGGGACTGTATGTTTTTTTCAGCCGAACCAAGCTGGGACTGGCGATGCAGGGCGCCTCGCAGAACCAGTTGGCCGCTTACTATATGGGTGTTCCCGTCAAGCGTGTACAGGGCTTTATCTGGGGGCTGGCGGGCGTGGTCGCCGGGATCGCGGGTATCCTGTTTGCCGCCAAAGGCTCGGTCGATCCGACTACGGGCTTGCTGGGGATCAAGGCATTTGCCGCAGCCGTGATCGGCGGGTTCGGCAGCCTGCCCGGCGCGCTGGCCGGAGGGTTGATCGTCGGCGTTATTGAGCCCTTTGCCAGCCGCTATATCGCGGCCGGATACAGCCAGATCGCACCCTATGCGCTTTTGCTGGCGGTGCTGATCTTCCGCCCCAACGGGCTGTTCAGCCAGGTACGGGTCAAGAAGGTCTAGGCAGATGCGGATTGTATTCAAAACCAACTACATGCAGGACATCCGGCCATGGAAGGACGGCTATCAGCTGGTCCTCTACCTGATCCTGCTGGCGGTGGTGGCGGCCGCCCCGTGGTGGCTGGACGATTTCTATCTGGGTGAGCTGACCAACGTCCTGATCTGGGCTATCGCCGGTTTGGGCCTGATGGTTCTGACCGGCCACACGGGGCAAGTCAGTCTGGGCCACGCGGCGTTTCTGGCCTTTGGCTGCTATGCCAATGTCATCCTGCTTGAGGCGGGTGTGCCCTTTCTGATCGCCTTTCCGGTGGCCGGTATCCTGACCGGCATCGCTGGAGTAACCGTCGCCATCCCTGCCCTGCGTCTGCACGGCATTTATCTGGCGATTTTCACCATGGCGCTGTCGATCCTGATGGATGACGTCATCGTTCTGGCCGAACCAATCACCGGCGGTGTTGGTGGCAAGTTCATCGGCGGAGTCGATATCTTCGGCCTGACGATCGACCGCTGGGGCACCCCCGTCCCGTTTTTCTGGCTGGTGCTGGCGGTCGCGGTTCTGGTGACGCTGGGCTATATCAACCTGCTGCGCGCGCCTTTGGGGCGCAGCTTCATCGCCGTGCGCGATTCCGAGGTTTCGGCACAGGCGATGGGCGTCGACATCGCGCGCACCAAGATGATTTCATTCGCGCTGTCCTGCGCCGTCACCGGTTGGGCGGGCGCGTTGATGGGCATGTATGCGGGCGCGTTCAACAATGAGACATTCAGCGTCCTGATCTCGATCCAGCTGCTGATGATGATCGTGATCGGCGGGCTGGGCTCGATCCATGGCGCGTTTCTTGGTGCCATCGTAATCGGGTTCCTGCCGCAATTCCTGTCGATCTCAAAGGAATATGTGGGTGCCTTGTTTGGCGGCAGTACCGTCGCCATTCCGGGGCTGGAGTTCGGCATTTTCGGCATGATCCTGATCGGGTTCATCCTGTTTGAGCCTATGGGCATGTATGGCCGCTGGCTGAAAATCCGAACATGGTTTGAACTCTTCCCCTTCTACCGCAAGGACATGTTCAAACGTCAGAAATCCTACCTCAAGACGGAGCGCCTGAGATGAGCCTGCTCGCGTTCGAAAACGTCACCCTGAAATTCGGCGGCCTCACGGCGGTGAATGACCTGTCCTTTTCGGTCGAGGAAGGTGAGGTGTTCGCCATCGTCGGCCCCAATGGTGCGGGCAAATCGACCGTGTTCAACCTGATCTCACGCTTCTACGACCCGTTTGACGGGTCCATCCGCTTTGACGGGCATGATCTGCTGCAGGTCAAACCCTCGGGCGTGGCGGCCTATGGCGTGGCGCGGACGTTCCAGAATATCGAACTGTTTGAACATGCCACCGTGTTGCAGAACCTGCTGGTCGGGCGGCACCGCCATCGCAAGACCAACCTGTTGTCCGAGGTTCTGTTCCTGCCCTCAGCCCGGCGGCAAGAGCTGGAAAACCGCGAGAAGGTTGAAGAGATCATCGATTTCCTTGACCTGCAGGCTTATCGCGACAAGATGATCTCGGGCCTGCCCTACGGTGTGCGCAAAGTGGTCGAGGTCGCCCGCGCGCTGGCCACCGATCCCAAGTTGCTGTTGCTGGACGAACCGGCCTCGGGCCTGTCGGTCGAAGAAACCACGGATATGCGCTGGTGGATCGACGACATCCGGCGGCAAATGGGGATCACGGTGCTGATGGTGGAACATGACATGGGGCTGGTCTCGGGCGTGTCCGACCGGGTGCTGGCGATGGCCGATGGTGCGATGCTGGCGCTGGGGACTCCGGCGCAGGTGCAGTCCCACCCGGCGGTGGTCGAAGCCTATCTGGGGAAAGCCTCATGAGCGCGCCGATCCTGACCATCCGCAATGTCGAAAGCTTCTATGGCCCGATCATGGCCATTCGCGGCGTGTCGCTGGACGTGCATCCGGGGCAGATCGTCTCGATCCTGGGCGCGAACGGCGCGGGCAAGACGACGCTGATGAAAACCGTGTCCGGCGTGATGGACCCCGAAAAGGGCAAGATCACCTTTGACGGCGACGAAATTCAGGGGTCCGAGCCGCATAAGGTCGTGCAAAAAGGCATCGTCCATGTCCCCGAAGGGCGCGAGGTGTTCCCCTTGATGACCGTGGACGAAAACCTCAGCCTCGGCGCCTATACGGCGACCGACAAGGGGCAGATCGACCATGACCGCGAGCTGGTGTTCTCGTACTTTCCGATCCTGAAGGAACGTCGTAATCAAGAGGCCGGAACCCTGTCAGGCGGACAGCAACAGATGCTGGCCATCGGACGCGGGCTGATGGCGAACCCCAAAATCATGCTGCTGGACGAACCCTCGCTGGGTCTGTCGCCGCTGCTGGTGCAGGAGATTTTCGGCATCCTCAAACGCCTCAATGACGAGCAGAACATGACCATGATGCTGGTCGAACAGAATGCCAATGCGGCGCTGGAACTGGCCCATCATGGCTATGTGATGGAGGTCGGGCGCATCGTCATGGACGGCGCGGCGGATGTGTTGATGCAATCCGAGGACATCCAGAACTTCTATCTGGGCGTGCAGGAAGAAGGCGCGCGGGAGAACCGCCGCTGGAAACGCAAAAAGACGTGGAGGTGACCGGCATGAATATCAGCACCCTGCCCCCTCAGACCAAGATCAACGGCATCCAGTTCAACGCCACCCCCGGCCAGCGCCCGGTATTGGTGGATGAATGCACGACACTGTGTCACCTGTTCCAGAAACGCTGCGCCGATCTGGGCGACCGCACCGCGCATCGTGAGAAGGATTTCGGCATCTGGAAGTCCTATTCCTGGGCCGATTACTGGCAACACGCCAAGTGGATCGGGCTGGCCCTGCGCAAGCTGGGGCTGCAACGGGGCGAGGTTGTCTCGATCCTCTCCGAGGACCGCAAGGAGTGGGCGTGGTTCGATATGGGCATTCAATGCGTCGGCGGGATCGCCTCTGGCGTCTATACCACGGATTCCGCCAAGCAGTTGAAATACCTTGTGAATGACAGCGATAGCCGGTTTTTGATCGTCGAGAACGAGGAACAGCTGGACAAGTTTTTCGAGGTCGAGGCCGAGCTTCCCAGTCTGCTGAACGTCATCATCCTTGAGGATGAGGGCCTGCACGATCTGAACCACGACCGCTGCATGATGGTTGCCGACCTATACGAGATCGGGCGGCAGGCCGAGGCCGAAGACCCCACCCGGTTCGACGCCGAGATCGCGCTTGCCTCGCCGCAGGATACGGCCTTGCTGGTTTACACCTCGGGCACAACCGGAGCGCCCAAAGGCGCGATGCTGAGCCATGAGAACATTCTGGCCGCCATCGAGGCCGGGGCGCACTCCCTGCCCACATTCGAAACCGATGAGCAGCTGTGTTTCCTGCCGCTGTGCCACATCCTTGAACGCGACGTGTCGGTCTATTTCCCGCTGGCCGCGAAATGCGTGGTGAATTTCGCCGAAAGCCCCGAAACCGTCTTTGCCAACCTGCAAGAGGTATCGCCCAGCACATTCACCGCCGTGCCACGCGTTTGGGAAAAGATCTATTCGCAGGTCAAAATCCTGACGCAAGAGGCCACCCCCACAGGCCGCGCCGCCTTTGGCATGGCGCTGAAAGCCGGGTTTGCACGGGCCGAATACCTGCTGGCCGGCAAACCGGTGCCCGCTGGCGTGGCCGCCCAATTCTGGCTGTGGGATCGGTTGGTCCTGCGCAATCTGCGACGGATGCTGGGGATGGACAGGCTGCGGCGCGGGGGCAGCGGGGCCGCGCCCATCTCGGCCGATCTGCTGAAATGGTACTGGGCCATTGGTGTGCCTCTGGTCGAAGGGTTCGGGATGACCGAAACCTCGGGTTTGGCGACGCTGAACACCACCGAGGATAACAAGGTCGGCACCATCGGCCGTGCGGTGCCGGGCAATGACGTGCGCATCTCGGATGACGGGGAAATCCAGATCAAGGGTCTGAACATCTTTCAGGGTTACTGGCGAAACAATGCCAAAACCGCCGAGACCTTCACCGCCGATGGCTGGCTGCGCACCGGTGATATGGGCAAGATTGACGCCGACGGGTTTGTGACCATAACCGGCCGCCTTAAGGACATCATCATCACGGCGGGCGGCAAGAACATCACCCCGGCCGAAATTGAAAGCCGCCTGAAGTTCAGCCACTATATCTCGGACGCGGTGATTATCGGCGATGCGCGCAAATATCTGACGGCGCTGATCATGATCGATCAGGAAAACGTCGAAAAATTCGCGCAGGACCGCAAGGTGCCGTTTTCGAACTTTGCCTCACTCTGCGCCGCGCCCGAGGTGCTGGATCAGATCCGGGCCGAGGTGGACACCGTCAACAAGGAATTCGCGCGGGTCGAGCAGATCAAGGACTTCCGCCTGATCAACGTGCTGCTGACCGCTGATGACGAAGAACTGACCGCCACGATGAAGCTCAAACGCAGCTTTGTTGAGAAGAAACACGCGCATCTGATTGAAGACATGTACAAATAGATAAGGGTCTACCCAAAGGGAGGAAAAATATGAGGAACGTGATCAAACGACTGGCGGCCGCCACCGCTTTGACGGCTGCGGCGACAATCGCAAATGCCGAGACGCAGGGTGTGAGCGACGATGAAATCGTCATCGGTTCGGTCAACGACCTGAGCGGTATTTTCGCCGCTGTGGGTGTTCCCGCAACCAAGGGCGCGAATGTGGTGTTTGACCGCGTGAATGCCGAAGGCGGCGTGCATGGTCGCAAAATCCGCTTTGTGGTCGAGGATAACGGGTACCAGATGCCGCGTGCGATGCAGGGCTATAACAAGCTGCTGAACCGCGACAAAGTGTTTGCGATGCTGCAATCGCTAGGCACACCCATGAACGTTGCTGGGTTCAAGTTGTTGGACCCTAAAGGCATTCCCAATGTTGCACCCTTAACCGCAGCGCGGCAGATGCTTCAGGAACCGATGGACAACAAATTCACGTCCTTCTCGACCTATTTCGACCAAAGCCGCGTGGGCGTGAAATACCTGGCCGAGCAATTCGGAGGGCAAAAGGTCTGCACCATGTATCTGCCAACCGATTTCGGTGAGGAAATTCTGGAAGGCAGCAAAGCCGGTGCCGAAGAGGCCGGGATCGCCTTTGCGGCGGAAACAACGCATAAGCCGGATGAAACGGATTTCGTTGGATCTTTGAGCAAGCTCAAGGAAGAAGGATGCAATATCGTCACCATGGCGCTGGGCGTAAGGCAGGCGATCACCGTGGTTGGAACGGCCAAGAAGATGGGCTTGGCCGATATGAAATTCCTCGGAACGTCCGCCAGCTTTCTGACCGTTGTGGCGCAGGTACCTGGTGGTGTGACAGACGGGTTCTATGCGGCCGCGTCCTGGCAAGATCTATGGGCGCGCGCGGATGAGCCTGCCCCGGCCGCCTTCATCGAAGAATACAAAGCTGCGACCGGCGAAGACCCGGTTGGCTTTTCCATGCTGGGCTATTCGGCCGCCGAAATGATGGTCAAGGCGCTTGAGGCCGCTGGCCCGGACCTGACTCATGAGAGCTTTATCGCCGCAATGGAATCTCTGGACTATCAGGACGAGCTGGTAGGCAACCATATCACCTACGGCCCCGATGATCACCAGGGCGCAGACTCGGTCTATGTGAGCGTTGTAGAGGACGGCGCATGGAAGATCGTCTACGAAGAGTGAAACACCAATAGATGTAAACCAACAAAGGGCCCGCTCATGCGGGCCCTTTTCAAATAGTGACCACATGTGGCTGGTGTTTCCAACTCGGCAACGAAAGCCGAGCCTCAAAATTCCTATGATCCTCTGTTGAAGGCCAAGCAATAGCTTTTCCAAAATGCCCGCAGTTTTCCAAAAAACTCATGGCAATCGGGATTGCCCTAAATAGAAACATCCAGTCTTTTTAATGCGGTTTTAGCGAAATAATGGCGCACCTGAGAGGATTCGAACCTCTGGCCTCTGCCTTCGGAGGGCAGCGCTCTATCCAGCTGAGCTACAGGTGCCTTGGCTGTTAGCTAACCTTGTTCCGATCCGGGTGCAACTGCAAATCTGCCCGGATCAGTCAGGTTTCACGCAAACAGATCATGCGCCAATTCCAGCGCGTCGATCAATGTGTCGACCTCATCTTTGGTGTTATAAAGGCCAAAGCTCGCCCGGCAGGTGGCAGTGACGCCGTAGAAATCCATCAACGGACCGGCGCAATGATGACCAGCGCGCACCGCGACGCCTTTCTTGTCCAAAATGGTGGAAACATCATGCGCATGCCCTGCCCCGTCCAGCGTAAAGCTGAAAATGGCGGCCTTGTCAGCACGGGTGCCCTGAACCTGCAACCAGTTGAGCCCCGTCAGCCGCTCCATCGCGTAATCACGAATACCTGCTTCGTGGGAGGCGATGTTCTCCATCCCCAACTCCATCATGTAGTCCAGCGCCACGCCCAGCCCGATGGTTTGCACAATCCCCGGCGTTCCGGCCTCGAACTTCATCGGGGGATCATTGTAGATCACCTGATCCTTGCTGACCTCTTTGATCATGTCGCCGCCCCCGATAAACGGACGCATCTCAGCCATACGTTCGGACTTGATGTAGATCGCACCAGACCCGGATGGGCCATAAAGCTTGTGCCCGGTGATCGCGTAAAAGTCGCAACCGATGTCCTGAACATTGACCGGCAAGTGTACTGAACCCTGGCTACCATCAACCAGAACCGGGACACCTTTGGCGTGTGCGCCTTGGGTGATCGCCTTTACATCAACAATAGTGCCCAAAACATTGGAACACTGAGTGACGGCGACCAGCTTGGTCTTGGGGCCAATGGCGTCTATGACCGCCTGAGGGTCCAACCCTCCGTCAGAATCCACATCAACCCATTTTAAAACGACGCCTTGCCGCTCGCGAAGAAAATGCCAAGGGACGATGTTGGCGTGGTGTTCCATCACGGAAAGCACGATCTCATCCCCGGCCTCCAGGCGCGGCATCGCCCAACCATAAGCGACCAGATTGATGCCCTCGGTCGTGCCCGAGTTCAGAACGATCTCATCCTCATCCGCCGCGCCCAGAAAGCGCGCAATGGTGCCGCGCACGGATTCGTATTTCTCGGTCGCCAGATTGGACAGATAGTGCAGGCCACGGTGAACGTTGGAATACTCCTCGGCATAAGCGCGTGTGACTGCATCAATCACAACCTGCGGCTTCTGTGCCGATGCTCCGTTATCCAGATATGTCAGTGGCTTTCCGTTCACCTCTCGGGACAGGATCGGAAAGTCCGCACGGATTTTATGTACGTCATACATGGTATTTTCTTCCCTAGACAGGGCCGCTGGGCACCAACACGAGGACAAATGGGACTGCAACCAGTGCAGACAACACGATGACCCCAAAGGATTTTAAGATCGAACCGAACTTATGCGCTTCATTGATGAAATGCAGTGTGACGTAAAGGCTGATTATCAAAGTCGCCACCACAAACATCACCAGCAAGAAGGGTAACACCAACGAAACCACCAACGTTAAGACCAGCGCTGCAACCTGAAGGAACTGCAACCAGACCATCAGGATCATGAAGTCGTTGAACGTAGCCACCCCGCCAAGAAAGCGTCCGATCACAAGAAACGCAACGATACTGAACATCATTGCCCCGGCCGACCTCAGCAAACCCAGCACAATAGGCTCGGGTGGTAAGGCGATTTCACCTGGCGGCACCGGGACAAGCTGCTGGATACCAACCTGGCCCAAGCTGTTCATCACGATAGCCAGGAAAAATGCCAACCAAAGAACCTCGCGTCCCGGCTGCAAAGCCAGCAATCGCCGCGCGGCATCAGAAGGTTTGGTCACTGTTAGAACAGCTAGGTTTAGTACGGACTGAACTGTCATTGCGACACCCTTTGCGCCTGTCTGAGACCCGAGAACCAGAACCACAGAAAGACCACAAACCAGATCAATCCAACACCCGTCAATGCCGGACCCGGCCCGATAAAGCCTGCCACAAGGCCATTCAGCAACACCAAAGGTGTCGACGACAAAAGCGCCCAGAACAGCGCCACCCGGGCGCCATAGGCCGATCCTTTGCCTCCGACCAGCCGTGCCGCGCCAAATGTCACAAAGGCCAATGCGTAGAAAAACAGCGGCAGGATGATAACAGTGCCCAAAAGCGCACCGCCCATAAGCATGTTCAACTCAAGACCTTCAAGATGCGCACGGCGGGACAAACTGGGCAGTTGTGCGATGAACGCCACCACACAAAACGCCATCACAAAGACCAAAGCCCGATCTTCGCGCTGTCCCAGTTCAAGAAGCCGGCGCACAACACGCCCCGGCCCCCGATACGTGGCCACTATATCCGACGTTACCGGCATCAGCTGTGCCGCGACATCCAGCCTTCAAGGCGATCGACAATGGCCTGCGACAGGGCTTCGTCCTCGATCTCGTCCACGGCCTCGGCCAGAAATGCCAGCGTCAGCATGTTGGTCGCCTCTTTGGTCGGAACCCCGCGCGAGCGCAGATAGAACAACGCTGTTTCATCAATCGCACCTGAGGTCGAGCCGTGCGAACACGCCACGTCATCCGCATAGATTTCAAGCTCGGGCTTGGCGAGGAACTGGCTGTCATCGTCCAGAAGCAGAGACTGGCTGATCTGATAGCCATCCGTCTTCTGCGCGCCTTCCTTTACCAGGATCTTGCCTTGGAACACGCCGGTCGCGCCGTTGCGCAGCACCTTCTTGAACACCTGACGGCTTTCGCAATTCACGGCGTCATGGGTGATGAACACCGTGTCGTCGTGGTGGAAGTCCCCGTCACCAACGCAGGCACCGGCAACATGGGCCACCGCATCGTCACCGGTCAGTTCAACCACCTGTTCGTTGCGCGTCAGCACGCCATTCACGGTCAGCGTGAAGGATTTGTAAACCGATTCCTGCCCAAGCCGCGTGAACATATGGGTCGCCGCGCGACGTTCATGATCGCGGCCTTGCGCCCGCACGTGGTGCAACACCCCACCATCGGCAATGTCGATCTCCATGCATTTGTTGAACCGCGAAGCAGCCGGGCCGTTTTCAAGGATCGTCACCTCGGCACCGCTTTCGACGCGGATGATATGGTGCAGCATCGCGTCCGAGGTTTCAGAGGCATGGCGATAGATAAAGCTGATCGGCTTGGACGGTTTGCCCGAGACATGGATCGCGATCCCATCCGCCGCGAAGGCCGTATTCAACGCCGCCAGAGGACGTTGCACAGGCGATTGACCACGCGCTTCAAGCACGCCGTACAGCTCTTTCGCCCAGTGAATATCCTTGAAGCAAATGTCCTCGATCCGGTCGATGGTGACACCTTCCAGCGTCAGATCATCGGATTCCTCAGGGCTGAATACGCCATCGACGAACACGATTTTCAAACGGTCCAGATCAGCGAACAGCATCGCCTCATCCGGGTCGAACAGCGCGGCCCGAGGGGCCTCGGGCGCGACCAGCGTATCCGGGCGGGTGTATTTCCAGTACTCGTCCCGGCGACCGGGCAGACCCATTTCCAACACACGAGCCAGCGCGTCTTCGCGCGCGGCACGGGTGCAACCGGCGTCTGGCATGACCAGATTGGCCAGCCGCGCCTCGGTAGCGGTTTGTTTCACTTCGGGCAGAGCCATCAGTTCACCTCGGCCAGAATGTCGGCGTAACCGTTGTTTTCAACCTCAAGCGCCAGATCGGGGCCACCGGTTTTGACGATCTTGCCGTCCGCCATGATGTGCACAACGTCCGGTTTGATGTGATCCAACAGACGCTGATAGTGCGTGATCACCAAAAACCCACGTCCTTCGTCGCGCAGCGCGTTCACACCCTCGGCCACCAGCTTCATCGCGTCGACGTCCAGACCCGAGTCGGTTTCGTCCAAGATGCACATCTTGGGCTCGAGCATGGCCATTTGCAGGATCTCGTTGCGCTTTTTCTCACCGCCAGAGAAGCCAACATTGACCGGACGTTTCAGCATGTCTGCGTCGATCTTCAGCGACTTGGCCTTGGCGCGGACTTCTTTCAGGAAGTCAGCCGCCGACAGTTCATCCTCGCCGCGCGCCTTGCGCTGGGCATTCACGGCGGTGCGCAGGAAGGTCATGTTGCCCACGCCTGGAATTTCGACCGGGTATTGGAAAGCCAGGAAAACACCCGCTGCGGCGCGCTCTTCCGGTTCCATCTCCAACAGGTCTTCGCCGTCCAGAGTCGCCGACCCATCGGTCACTTCATACCCGTCGCGCCCCGAAAGCACATAGCTGAGCGTCGACTTACCCGAGCCATTCGGCCCCATGATCGCGTGCACCTTGCCAGCCTCGACGGTCAGATCGACACCTTTGAGGATTTGCTTTTCTTCTTCCTCAAGTTTCACGTGCAGGTTTTTGATTTCCAGCATTTTTTACCCTTTTGCGTAGCGCAAGGGACCGCGCGGCCCCGATATTTTGTAAATTTCGAAATGATACGGCTTTAGCCGACCGAACCCTCAAGGCTGATCGCAACAAGCTGTTGTGCTTCCATGGCAAATTCCATCGGCAGCGCCTGCAGCACGTCCTTGCAGAACCCGTTGACAACCAGCGCCACGGCCTCTTCCTCGTCCATGCCGCGCTGACGGCAGTAGAACAGCTGATCGTCATCCACCTTGGACGTCGTCGCCTCATGCTCAACGCGGGAGGAGTTGTTCTTGACCTCAATATACGGCACCGTATGCGCCCCGCATTTGTCGCCGATCAGCAAGCTGTCGCATTGCGTATAGTTACGGCTGTCCTTTGCCTTGGGGTGCATGGAAACAAGTCCGCGATAGGTGTTCTGCGCCTTACCCGCACTGATCCCTTTCGATACGATCCGCGACTTGGTGTTCTTGCCCAGATGCACCATCTTCGTGCCGGTATCGGCCTGCTGATAGTTGTTGGCAATCGCGATCGAATAGAACTCGCCCTGGCTTTCCTCGCCCCGCAGGATGCAGGACGGGTATTTCCAGGTTACAGCCGAACCGGTCTCGACCTGCGTCCACATCACCTTGGACCGGTCACCCCGGCAATCGGCGCGTTTGGTCACGAAGTTATAGATGCCGCCCTTGCCATTCTCATCCCCGGGGAACCAGTTCTGAACGGTCGAGTATTTCACCTCAGCGTCTTCTTCGATGATGATCTCGACCACAGCCGCGTGCAGCTGTGCGGTATCGCGCTGGGGTGCGGTACAGCCTTCCAGATAGGACACGTACGAGCCCTTGTCGGCAATGATCAGCGTGCGTTCAAATTGGCCCGTGTTTTCCGCGTTGATACGGAAATAGGTGCTCAGTTCCATCGGGCAGCGCACGCCCGGCGGGATGTAAACGAACGAGCCATCCGAGAACACGGCCGAGTTCAGCGTGGCATAAAAGTTGTCCGAGACCGGAACCACCGACCCCAGATACTTCTTGACCAATTCGGGATGTTCGCGGATCGCCTCAGAGATCGAGCAGAAGATCACACCCGCTTTCTTCAGTTCTTCCTGAAACGTGGTTCCGACAGAAACCGAGTCAAAAACCGCGTCCACGGCAACCTTGCGACCCTCTGCCGGGGCATCCTCAGCACCCTCGACGCCCGCCAAAATCATCTGTTCTTTCAGCGGGATACCGAGCTTTTCGTAAGTCGCCAGCAGCTTGGGGTCGACCTCATCCAAGGACTTGGGCTTTTCCTCCATCGACTTGGGACGGGCATAGTAATACTGGTCCTGAAAGTCGATCTTGGGATAGCTGACCATCGCCCAGTTCGGCTCATCCATCTGAGTCCAGCGCTCGAACGCGGCCAGACGCCATTCGGTCATCCACTCTGGCTCTTCGTTCTTTTCCGAGATCAGGCGGACGATATCAGGGTTCACGCCCTTGGGCGCGTATTCCATCTCGATATCGGTTTCCCAGCCGTATTTATAGGTTCCGACCTCGCGTACCGCATCCACGGTTTCCTGATCGACACCCTCTTTTACCTGGGTCTGGTCCAAAGCGGCCATAAGACACCCTCCGTCTGATCACGCGGCCCGCGCGCGATGCTTTTTCTCTTTTTCAAGCCACGTTTCAGCGAAACGCAGCACATCTTCTTCCGTTGTCGAAGGCCCCAGCGAGACGCGAATTGCGCTGGCAGCTGTGACCTCGTCAAATCCCATCGCGGTCAGCACCGCACTTGCGCGCACCTTGCCGCTGGAACAGGCCGAACCTGCGCTGATCGCAAATCCAGCCAAATCCATTTGCATGACCTGCGTCTCACCTTTCCAACCGGGGGTGGCAAAACACAGGGTGTTCGGCAGGCGTTCCTGATCTTTCCCGACAAAAATAGTAGATTTAGAACCGGCCTCAAGGGCCTTTTCTAGAATATTTCTAAATTCTTTAACCTGCTCCCAAACGCCATTGGCCAGATCGAGCGCTGCCGCTTCAGCTGCGGCCCCGAACCCTGCGATTCCAATAACATTTTCCGTCCCGGAGCGACGGCCCATTTCCTGACCGCCACCCTTGATCCGGGCAGGCAAATCCGTGCCGCGCTTCATCACAACCGCGCCGATACCCTTTGGACCACCAAGTTTGTGCGCCGAGACCAGCGCCATCTGCGTGTCCAGCCAGTTGAACGCGATCGGTAATTTTCCAAACGCCTGAGTCGCATCGGTCACCGCCAACCCTGCTGGCAATGATTGAACGATCCCCGTCTCGGAATTCGCGTATTGCAGCGTCGATTGGTCCGGCGCTGAAACCGCAACCATACCTTCTTTCGACACGTTCAAATCTTCCTCTGTCCACGCACGGACCGCATCATGTTCGATTGCAGCCCCATGCAGGCCCCGACCCTCTAGTGTCAGCGCAGCCCCTTCGGTCGAACCCGAAGTAAACACGATATCAGCCCCTTCGGCCCCAAAGGCAGCCGCAATCTGTGCTCTTGCGCGCTCGACCAGCGCCTTGGCTGCGCGTCCTTCAGCGTGGACCGAGGACGGATTGCCGCAAATCTCCATGGCGGAGATCATCGCCTCGCGCGCCTCTGGACGCAGAGGTGTGGTGGCATTGTGATCCAGGTAAATACGACTCACGGATTCACCTTTTCAAAGCGCAGAAGTTCGTTTTCAGCAAATGCCATCCTATTCGTCCACAACTGCAAAAAGGCTGGGAACGGCCGGACAAGGTGCGAGGTCATTCTTGATCACGTCCGAAAGGCGCGTTTGATGCAAGAACACATACACATGGGCGCTCAGGCCCTCCCATAGACGATTGGTTAGGGATTGCGCCCGGCTGCCGGACAAAGCTCCGGTTGCGCCAGCGCCCTTTTGCAAAGCATCGACTGTTTCATCTACGGCGGCCAGGATCTCAACAACGCGAATTTCGGACGCTGGGCGGGCAAGGCGATAACCCCCGCCCGGTCCCCGAACCGAAGACACAAGCTCGGCCCTGCGTAGCTTGACGAATAACTGCTCGAGGTAAGGCAGAGAAATGTCTTGCCGTGCTGAAATCTCGCTGAGTGTCACCAGCCCGTCCGAGGGCTGAAGGGCGATATCGGCAAGAGCCACCATCGCATAACGACCCTTGGTCGACAGCTTCATTTGCATTCCCTCATGGCAGTTTACGCGCGAAATCATTGACGCCGCCGCTGCCAGTGCGTATCTCCGACAAGCAGCGCTCATGCGCCCAGTATCACAATTAGAACCGTTCTAAGGTGTCCGACGATTATCGTCAAGTATTTCCGGGCACCCAGAAGAAAAAGACAGGACCATCGCACACATGCCCGAGGTGATTTTTCCCGGACCAGAAGGCCGCCTGGAAGGCCGCTACCACCCGCAAAAGGAAAAAGACGCACCGATCGCGATCGTGCTTCACCCGCATCCACAATTCGGCGGGACGATGAACAACAAGGTGGTCTACAACCTGCACTACGCGTTCTACAACATGGGCTTCACCGTTCTGCGGTTCAACTTCCGTGGCGTGGGTCGCAGCCAGGGTGAGTACGATCAGGGCGTGGGTGAGCTGAGCGATGCGGCATCCGCACTGGATTACCTGCAATCGATGAACAACAACTCGAAACACTGCTGGGTCGCAGGGTTTTCATTCGGGGCTTGGATCGGGATGCAACTGCTGATGCGCCGTCCCGAGATCACTGGCTTTATCAGTGTGTCTCCTCCGGCGAACATGTATGATTTCTCGTTCCTCGCGCCCTGCCCGTCCTCGGGCTTGATCATCAATGGGTCGTCGGACCGCGTGGCCCCGCCCGCAGACACCACTGCCTTGGTCAACAAGCTGCACGAGCAAAAAGGCATCACAATCACTCATAATGAAGTGGAAGGCGCTGATCACTTCTTCCAGGATCGCCACATGGACACGTTGATCACAGATGTCAGTGACTACGTGAAGCGCCGCCTGACCGAGAACACACGCTGATGTCGGATACGGTCTCCACACTTGCCGGCAGACTGGCCGAAGACACGTTGAAGGTGATGGATGAAACCGGCGAGGATCGCTTTTATGTCGAAGTTGGCGAGCTGCTGGGGGCATCCTCTCAGTCGCTGGAAGAGGCATTTCTGACCGAAATTCGAGTGCGCCTGTCCGAGCGTCAAGCCCGCCAATTCGTGATCCAGCGCCTTGCGGAACATCGCAAGAAAGTTAAGGCGATAGAAAAGAAATGATGGATCGGCTGTCCGCGCAGATAGAGTTCCTGAAACGCGCGGACCAGCTGAAATCGGTCGAACGCGCGAACACGCTGCCGGATCAATCCCGGCAAGAAAACTCGGCGGAACACAGTTGGCATCTGGCGCTGTGGGCACTGGTAATGGCCCCCCTTGCCGACGCCACTGTTCGGATTGACCGGGTCATTCGGATGCTTTTGCTGCATGATCTGGTCGAGATCATCGTCGGTGACCACCCCATTCACCTGAAAACCGACTGGAATGCGGTTGAGCGCGCTGAACAGAACGCCGCTCGGGAACTGTTCGGGATGTTGCCCAGCGACCAATCCGACGCTTTTCTGATGCTTTGGCAGGAGTTCGAAGCGGATTCTACGCCCGATGCGAAATTCGCAAAATGCCTTGATCGCTGCCAACCTCTGTTTCAGGTCCTGAACGCTCCGGAACCCAAACCAGAGCATCTGGCGGTCGTCCGCGACAATCTGAACGGAGGACGCGCGGCCTATCTCGAGACCGCTCTTCCTGACGCCTTCAAGGCCGCTTACGCTTTGTTCGACGGCCAACCTGCCCCGCGTTCAGAGTTTTCTGATAGGCTGCCGTTCCTTGCCGAATGCGATCAACTGAAATCCGTCTATCGCGCATCCAGGCTATTATCTGGTGAACGGTTTGAAAACTCGGCCGAGCATTCGTGGCACATCATGTTGTACGCATGGGTTCTGGAAGACAGCGCCGACTCTGACGTCGACATTGACCGTGTACTAAGGATGTTGCTGCTGCATGATATTGTGGAAATCGACGCCGGGGACTATCCAATTCACGGTCAAGTCGATCACGAGGCCCAAGCAGCCGAGGAACAAGCGGCTGCCAACCGTTTATTTGGGTTGCTACCGCACCCGCAACGAACCGAATGCCTCGCCCTATGGCATGAGTTTGAAGCCGCCGACACCAACGATGCCAAATTTGCAAAAGCCGTCGACCGCTTTCAAACACCCGTTGGCAACCTTGCGACCGGCGGCGGATCATGGGTCGACTACGACGTGACATTCGCGCAGATCAACATGCGCGTTGGCACCCCGATTACCCGTGGCGCACCGCAACTATGGAATTGGCTGGCACCACAGCTCAAGACCTATTTCTCGGAAAAGTTGAGCACCTGAACGGTAAAAGAGAAAGAGGCACGTCGCCTCTTTCCCCCCCAAGTACCAGCAGACGCTCAAACCTGAGAACCGTTTACCCGCTCAACACCTTTGGCTGCGCTTCTCTCAGCGGACCCCCCGCCAGCTAGCCACCCAAGCGCCACAATAATCGCCGATACGACGATGACAGATTTAGCAAAATTCGTCATAGCTTACTGATTAAAAAAACACTGATAACTGGTCGGACAGTATCTCAAAAAGCTCGTGTAATAACAGTATGGTTATCCTGACCTCAACTCACTTGTGGACAGGAGAAAGCGAAACGGCTTGCCAGATGCCTGAAATCTGTGTTCAACGAGCTCAACAACACTCAATCCGAGACTTATTTTGCCTAAAGCCTATCTTTTCCTGCTTTTTGCAGTGGTCGCAGAAACGATTGGCACAACTGCGTTGCAAGCCAGTCAGCAATTCACGCGGCTCTGGCCCTCTGTATTGGTCGTAGTTGGCTACGCAATCGCGTTCTATCTGCTTGGCTTGACTCTAAAGTTCATGCCAGTTGGGATCGTTTATGCCATCTGGTCGGGCTTGGGCATTGTGCTGATTGCTGTGATCGGTTTCATCGTTTTTGGGCAAAGGCTGGACTGGCCCGCAGTGATAGGTTTGGTCATGATTTTATCTGGAATTCTGGTTATTCACCTGTTTTCCAACACTACCGGTCACTGACGGGCGGTTAGGGCTGGCATATTTTGCCGCGTCGCGTTATGCGCGCGGCAACTTCCCGTTCAAAGGCTGACCTCATGGACCTGCGCAATATCGCAATCATCGCTCACGTGGACCACGGCAAAACGACCTTGGTGGATGAGCTGCTTAAACAATCCGGCGCGTTCCGGGAAAATCAGGCTGTGGCGGAACGCGCCATGGACAGCAACGATCTGGAGCGCGAGCGCGGGATCACCATCCTTGCCAAAGCGACTTCGGTCGAGTGGAAAGGCACCCGTATCAACATCGTTGACACCCCCGGCCACGCCGATTTCGGTGGCGAGGTTGAGCGCATCCTGTCGATGGTGGACGGTGTGGTCCTGCTGGTCGATGCCGCCGAAGGCCCGATGCCCCAGACCAAGTTTGTGACCTCGAAAGCGCTGGCGCTGGGCCTGCGCCCGATCGTGGTTCTGAACAAGGTCGACAAACCCGATGCCGAGCCCGACCGCGCGTTGGATGAGTGCTTTGACCTGTTCGCCAACCTCGGCGCTGATGACGATCAGCTGGACTTCCCGGCCATGTATGCCTCGGGCCGGTCTGGTTGGGCAGATATGGAACTGGACGGCCCTCGCAAGGACCTGACCGCGCTGTTTGATCTGGTCGTGGATCACGTCCCGGCACCCAAACAAGCCGAAAAGAAAGACGAGCCGTTCCGCATGCTGGCCACCACGCTGGGAAGCGACCCGTTCATCGGTCGTATCCTGACAGGCCGTGTGGAAAGCGGTACGCTGAAAGCAGGCGACAGTCTCAAGGCCCTGTCGCGCGACGGGACCCTGATCGAGAACTTCCGCGCCTCGAAAATTCTGGCCTTCCGTGGCTTGGCACAACAGCCCATCGACGTGGCCGAAGCCGGTGACATCGTCACCATCGCTGGCATGAGCAAAGCCACCGTGGCCGACTCGCTGGTCGCGCCGCAGGTTGAAGAAGCCCTGCCCGCCCAGCCCATCGACCCGCCGACCATCACCGTGACCTTTGGCATCAACGATTCGCCTCTGGCCGGTCGTGACGGCAAAAAGGTCCAGTCCCGCGTGATCCGTGACCGCCTGATGAAAGAGGCTGAATCGAACGTCGCCATCCGCATCACCGACACTCCCGGCGGCGAAGCCTTCGAGGTCGCAGGCCGCGGCGAATTGCAGATGGGTGTTCTGATCGAGAACATGCGACGCGAGGGGTTCGAGCTCAGCATCTCTCGCCCGCAGGTTCTGTTCCGCGAGGAAGACGGCCAGCGTCTGGAGCCCATTGAAGAAGTCACGATTGACGTTGACGATGAATACTCCGGTGCCGTGATCGAAAAGATCACAGGCGCGCGCAAAGGCGAGCTCGTCGAAATGCGCCCCGCCGGTGCAGGAAAGACCCGCATCATCGCGCATGTGCCTTCGCGCGGACTGATCGGCTATCACGGAGAGTTCCTGACCGACACGCGCGGAACCGGAGTTCTGAACCGCGTGTTCCACGGCTGGGCGGCACACAAAGGCCCGATTCCCGGCCGCCGCGCAGGTGTATTGATCTCGATGGAGAACGGACAGGCCGTCGCCTACGCCCTCTGGAACCTTGAAGAGCGTGGCCGCATGTTTGTGGGTCCGCAGACGGATGTCTATCAAGGCATGGTCATCGGAGAGCATTCACGGGACAATGATCTGGAAGTGAACCCACTCAAGGGCAAAAAACTGACCAACGTACGTGCCAGCGGATCGGATGATGCGGTCCGCCTGACACCTCATGTTCAATTCTCACTTGAGGAAGCCATCGCCTATATCGACGATGACGAACTGGTTGAGGTGACGCCTAACGCCATCCGGTTACGCAAACGCTTTTTGGACCCGCACGAACGCAAGCGCATGGCAAAATCTGCGTAAACCTTTCAGTGAAATAGTTCACTGATTGGAAACATTGCCCCATTAGTGACATTTTTGCGTACATTAATGTAAAATTAACAAAAACAAGGCCCGCCACTCCGGCGGGCTTTTCTTTTGTTTTTCAACATCGTTCCACTATAACGGGAGTTTTTTCTCGTTTTCTTGTTGTCACACATCTTGAAAATACGGCGAGGGGTTGATCTATTTATGTTTAAAATGTGGCAACAGTGTGCTCAGGTAGCACAGGTTAAAGAGTACCAGGGGGCGTAATCATGCGCGTTAAAAGTCGTTTATTATCTATTGTTTTTGTGTCAGCAACTATTCCAATTGTGTCGGCAACGGCAGCTACGGCTGCCGAGCGGTGCACAATTAAAACAGCTCGCCAGTCCGTTGATACGGAAACGCTCTGTGCGTGTGAGGTCGTTGAATCCAGGATGTTGAGGTACCTGCAACGCAGGCCTGATTTTGATGACATCTTGGCCAGAACGTTGGAAAGTTGCCCGGCTTTCGCAGCCGTGTTGACTGATATTCCCACCGCCAGCATTTCAAACAATCAAAGATCCGGTGATGGCGACGCAAATCCTGGTGAGGGACCAACTGTCGGCGGTGGTACCGGTGGCGGTGGACCAACAAACCCAGGCGGTGGCCCGTCGAACCCAGGCAGCGGCCCAACGAACCCAGGCGGTGGCCCAACTAATCCAGGCGGCGGTGGCGGAACCGGTGGCGGCGGTGGCGGCGGTGGTGGAACCGGCGGCGGCGGTGGCGGAACCGGCGGCGGCGGTTCCACCACCGC
>NZ_JAGHRL010000009.1:0-190135 GCF_017743815.1 Ruegeria sp. R8_1
GCTGTTCTTCAAGGAAAACACCCGCATGTTCTATGGCGACGCCAAGCAGTCGCTGGACAAGCTCCTGCCCATGATCGACTGATCCAAAGCACATAAAACACAAAAAGGCGCCCAAACGGGCGCCTTTTCGCGTTTAACGGTAGGTTAAGGGCTAAGCCCCCATGAACACGTAACCTACCCCGTGAACGGTCACCAGAATTTCGGGCGCTTTTGAATTCTCTTCAATTTTGTTCCGCAGCCGTCCAATGATCACATCTACGGTGCGATCAAAGGGTTGCCAGTCGCGACCTGATAGACAGTCCAGCAACTGATCTCGTTGCAGCACGCGTTTGGGGCGTTGGGCGAGATAGCTAAGCAGTTCAAACTCGCCGCGCGTAAGGTGAACGTCTTCTCCATTTGCTGCTGTCAACGTGCGTGCGCCGCGATCAAGAGTAAGCCCATTGAACTCGAGCACCTCATCCTGTTCCGAATGAGGAACAGCAGGCATTGCGACCCTGTGCAGTATGTTCTTTGTCCGCACCAACAATTCGCGCAGGTTGACGGGCTTGTGCAAATAGTCATCAGCACCAATCTCCAACGCGACGATCCTGTCCACGTCCTCGCCGCGCGCACTGGCGACAATTACGGGTACATCCGATTCTGCCCGCAATTCACGCAAAAGGGTCAGCCCGTCCTTTCCGGGCAGGCGAATATCCAGGACAACCAGATCAATCACATGCCGCTTAAGTTCGCGCTCCATTTCGTCGCTGTCGTGGGCACGGACGACCCGGTAGCCTTCGACTTCATAATATCCTGCCATCGCCTCAAGGCTGGTCGGATCGTCCTCGACGATCAGGATTTGCTTGGCTTGCATGTTGTTTGGCTCCGCGCGTTTACATGACGTTTACATACTTTTACCAACCGTTCAAAGACCAAAAAAACCGTGTTTACAGCCCCCGCCTATGCTGACCGCATAATCGGAGGCGAAACAGATGATTGGACGAATCTGGCGAAAATTCTGGGGCCCTGCAGGTGCCCTGTCTTTTGGCTTCATCATGATCGGCGGCTTTATTGCCGGGGTCATTTTCTGGGGCGGTTTCAACACCGCGATGGAAGCCACAAACGAAATGGAGTTCTGCATTTCGTGTCACGAAATGCGGGACAATGTATACAAGGAATACAAGGAATCCCCTCACTTTATGAACGCATCCGGCGTGGGTGCGGTCTGTTCTGACTGCCATGTGCCGAAAAAGTGGTTCCCCAAGGTGATCCGCAAAATTCAGGCATCGCAGGAGCTTTACGGCCATTTTGTAACGGGCGTTATCGACACACCTGAAAAATTCGAAGCCCACCGGGCCGAAATGGCGCAAAGCGTCTGGGCCACGATGGAGGCCAACGATTCGCTGGAATGCCGCAACTGTCACGCGGTCGAGCATATGGACTTCAAACTGCAAAGCCCCAAAGCGGCCGAGCTGATGCAGGCCGGGTTCGAACGGGGTGACACCTGTATCGACTGTCACAAAGGCATCGCGCACAAACTGCCCGACCTGTCGCAAGGGTATAAGAAGAAATTCGAAGACCTGACAGCCGAAGCTGCCCATGGCGCATCCGGTGACGATCTGTACCCGATCAAAACTGTACCGCTCTATGAAACCGCTGCGGATGCGGCCGCAGGTGAAAACGTCATCGGTCAGGTTCTGGCTGCAACCCATATGCATGTGAAAGATCGCAGCAAGGGGGCGGTTAACATCCAGGTTGAAGGTTGGCAGCAGGATGGCGTCGGACAGGTTGTCTATGCTCTGCGCGGTCAGCGGATCTTTGAGGCGACGGTGAAAAAGGCCAAGATTGACCTGGTTCAGAACCATGGCACCGAAACCGACCCGGACACCGATCTGGTCTGGCACAAGGTCAGCCTGGACGGCTGGGTGGCTGACAAGGATCTGATCTCGGACGTGGACCAGCTGTGGACATATACATCCGAGATGTATTCCGCCAGCTGCGGCACCTGCCACTCGAAACCTGATCCGGGACACTCGTTGGCGAACCAGTGGATTGGCTCTTTGAAAGCAATGAAACGGTTCATCACGCTGGACAAGGAAGAATACCGTATTCTTCAGAAATACCTCCAGCTGAACGCCAAGGACACAGGCGGAGCGGGTAGCCATGGCTGATCGTTCCGAACCCCTGCCCCGCAGCGCAGCCTATCGGTGGTTGGCACAGCTTCTGCTGTGCCCCCCGACCCGGCCCGAACTACTGGCTTATCGCAGCGACGATGGTCTGAGGTTCCTGGCAGAATGCGCCACCTATCCCGCGCTGAAGCCTCTGGTGCAGTGGATCACTGACGAGATGGCCGAAGGACAAGACCTGGACGCACTGCATGATCGGATCGTCCGCGCCTACAGCCGGATCTTCGACATGGGCGGCAAGCACGGGGCTCTGCCTTATGCCTCGATCTACCTCAGTGACAGCGGGCGGCTGTTTCAAGAACCCGCCCGCGACATGGCCGCCCTTCTGCAAGAGATGGACATGCGTCTGCCCACCGATCTGAAGGAACCCCCTGACCATCTGGGCGTTCAGCTTCAGGTCATGGCCGAGTTGCTGGACCGCGCCGATCAGGAGGACGACCTGCCACTGACACCGTCAGAGTTCCTGGACCGATACGTCCTGACCTGGCTGCCCCAATTCGCGCATCGCTGTGAGCAGCAGCGCGACCCCGCCCTGATCGCGGAAACCGCCCGCGCCGCTCTGGCGCTTGGTCGGGACGACGCACAGGCGGCCCAAACCGCAGCGTGACCCGACCTGAAGGTCGGATCAGCCACACCACACAGCGATCCCCTACACCCAAGACGGGGGGCCGCATCAGAAACCCGAAAGGCCAGTCCTTTCGACCCGTTTGACGAAGTAATGGAGGGAAGAATGTCCATTAATACATCCACCAAACTGTCACGTCGCAGTCTGCTGAAAGGGGCCACATCGCTGGGTGTCTTCAGCGCGTTTGCTCCGGCATTGTTGCGTGCAGGTGCGGCCCATGCCGCGACCTCGGGTGAAGTCCTGTCGGGCTCGCACTGGGGAGCGTTCTACGGCACCGTTGAAGACGGCGTCTGGACCAAAATCCGCCCCTGGGAACAAGACCCCCATCCCAGTGAAATGCTCGAAGGTGTCATGGACAGCGTTTATTCGCCTTCGCGCATCAAATACCCGATGGTCCGCAAGGCCTATCTGGAAGGTGGCGCAGGTGCGAACCCCGAAGGCCGCGGCAACGAAGAATTCGTGCGCGTCAGCTGGGATCAGGCGCTGGAACTGGTCACCAATGAACTCAAACGCGTCAGCGACACGTATGGTCCGACCGGCGTTTATGCGGGTTCGTATGGCTGGAAAAGCTCGGGCAAGCTGCATAACTGTCAGAACCTGCTGCGCCGTGCGCTGAACGTCGGTCTGGAAGGCAAGTTCGTAAACAGCTCGGGCGACTATTCGACCGGCGCCAGCCAGATCATCATGCCGCACGTGATGGGCACGCTGGAAGTGTACGAACAGCAAACCGTCTGGCCTGTGCTGATCGAAAGCACCGACGTGCTGGTCTTCTGGGCCGCCGACCCGGTCAAAACCAACCAGATCGGCTGGACCGTGGCCGACCACGACACCTATCCCTACTACGAAGAGTTCCGCAAAACCGGCAAGAAGGTCATCGTCATCGACCCGATCCGCACGGAAACAGCCAAGTTCTTCGATGCCGAGTGGATTCCGATCCGCCCGCATACCGACGTCGCCATGATGCTGGGTATCGCGCATGAGCTGTATGCGCAGGGCCTGCATGACGCTGACTTCCTGGACGAATACACCGCAGGCTTTGAAGACTTCCTGCCCTATCTGACCGGCGAAAGCGACGGCGTTGCCAAGACACCGGAATGGGCTGCGGAAATCTGCGAAGTCCCTGCCGAGCAGATCAAGGAACTGGCTGCCCTGTTCGCCAGCAACCGCACCATGCTGGGTTCGGGCTGGTCGATCCAGCGTCAGCACCACGGCGAACAGTCGCACTGGATGCTGGTCACTCTGGCCTCGATGCTGGGTCAGATTGGTCTGCCGGGGGGCGGCTTTGGCCTCAGCTACCACTATGCCAACGGTGGCGCACCGTCGGCGGACTCGGTTGTTCTGCCGGGTATCTCGGATGGCGGCGCAGCGGTCGAAGGCGCAGCATGGCTGACACAGGCCGGCGCAGCCTCGATCCCGGTCAGCCGGATTGTCGAGATGCTGGAACGTCCGGGCGAAGAGTTCGACTTTAACGGCACCCGCACCACCTTCCCCGAAGTGAAGATGGTCTACTGGACCGGCGGCAACCCGTTCTCGCACCAGCAGGACCGGAACCGTATGGTCGAAGCCTGGCAGAAACTGGAAACGGTTGTTGTGCAGGACTTCCAGTGGACCGCAACCGCGCGCTTTGCCGACATCGTTCTGCCCGCCACCACATCCTACGAGCGCAACGATATCGAGCATATCGGGGACTACTCGCTCAAGGCGATCCTGGGCATGAAGAAGATCGTCGATCCGGTGTTCGAATCCCGCACCGACTTTGACATCTTCACCGAGATTGCCACCCGTCTGGGTGCTGGTGACGCCTTTACCGAAGGCAAGGACGAGATGGGCTGGATCCAGAGCTTCTACGAAGACGCCGCCAAACAGGGTCCGGGCAAAGGCATTGACGTTCCCAGCTTTGACGAGTTCTGGGACGCTGGTGTGGTGGTCTTCGACATCCCCGAAAGCGCCAAGCAGTTCGTCCGCTATGCTGATTACCGCGACGATCCGCTGCTGGAGCCGCTGGGCACGCCGACCGGTAAGATCGAGATCTTCTCACGCAATATCGAGAAGATGGGCTATGACGACTGTGGTCCGCACCCGACATGGTACGAACCCGAAGAGCGTCTTGGTGGCAACGCGCCTTACCCACTGCACATTGACTCGGCCCACCCGCAATTCCGTCTGCACTCGCAGCTGTGCGGCACGGTCACCCGCGAGAAATACGTGGTTGGCGGACGTGAGCCCTGCATGATCAACACGCAGGACGCCGCCGCCCGTGGCATCGCGGATGGGGATATCGTGCGCGTCTTCAACGATCGCGGTCAGGTTCTGGTGGGGGCCATCGTCTCGGACGATATCCGCCCCAGCGTGATCCGCATCTTCGAAGGCGGCTGGTACGATCCGGTCAATGGCGGTGAGCTGGGCTCGCTGGACGCATATGGCGACGTCAACTGTCTGACTGTTGGTCGCGGTACATCCAGCCTGGCGCAGGGTAACTGCGGTCACACCGGCATGGCAGAAGTCGAGAAATACACCGGCGAACTGCCCGAGGTGAACGTCTTTACCGCCCCGGCAGAGGGCTGATCCTAACCTCCCTACTGGCGCGCGCTTTCGGGCGCGCGCCTTTTTCCCTTCAGGTGCCGAAATGTTTAGTCTGTACCGACTCCTTATTCTTTGCGCGGCTCTTGGTTTGACCGAAGTCGCACAAGCCGACCCCGATCTGCAGTATCTGGATCAGATGGGCGCCATCCACCTAACCCCTTCAACCGATGGCAAGCCCGGCCGGGTCTTTGTTGCGACACCGCTACAGGTTCTGAGCCGTCAGGACGATTGGGTACAGGTCCGTATCACCGGCTGGACCCAGTCCGGGGCTGAACGCGTGATCTATGCAGCCCCCGGCATTCGTGTGCTGTCGGCCACGGTGCCAAAATCGGCAGTGGGCGATCTGATCCTGACCGACACGCAGGAGGATCCGGAAACCGGGCTGACATGGACCCGGACCGAGTTGCGCGGGTGGCTACACGACCCCGCGCTGCAATCCGATCTGAACCAGATCTGGGCGCGCGCCGAGCCACTGTTCGCCAAGCGCTGCACCGCCTGTCATCAACGCCGCATTCCCGATCACTACACCGCGAACCAGTGGTCCAGCCACCTTAAGGTGATGGGGCCCCGAACCGGCTTGCCGAAAGACGATCAGTTCCTGATCCGCACCTATCTGCAGCATCATGCGAAGGACAGCGCACGACTGACGCAAAACCCATAATTCAGTCAGGCCCCTGCTTTCGGGGCGTTCGACAATTCCTGCACCAGCTCATGCAACGCCTTGGTTGCGCGCAGACTTTCGGTCTCGACCTCATGCAGCTTTTGCTTGATGGACGTTGCATCGTCGGTATTTTTGCTGCGTTGGTTCAGCTCTTTCGCCAATGCAACCAACCGAATGGCACCAACAAATCCTGCAGCTCCGGTCAATTGGTGGGTTAATTCGGCTATGCCCGAGTGGTCACCCGCAATCAATGCAGCATTCAATTTGGAAACCAAATCGGGACAGCTTTCAAAGAACCTGTCCGCAACCGCGCACCCCCTTTGCACACCAAGATCGGCAAAGATTTGCCTTAGATTTGCATCTGCAATCGGGTTTTGAATCGAGGCAGTTTCCGATTGCGTATCATCAGCAGCAATAGCGCCGGATAGAGCAGATCCAAGTTCAGCCTTGGTAAATGGTTTCTCCAGAAAACGGCTGATACCCGATTTACGCAACATATTCAGCCCATCTTGCGGCAAAGCTGCTGTTGCGACAATTACTGGAATGCTATGGCCGTAATTCGCACCGACAGACTTGACATGCTGCGCCACATCCAGCCCCGTATGCGAGCCCAATTGAAAGTCGGTGATTACAACATCAAAATTTGGATTCTTCAGAACGTCTCTGGCCTGAGCGAAACTGCTGGCTGTAACCACGTGATTTCCTAGCTCGCTCAGATAGCCCTCTATCACAGTGGCATTCAGCGGGTCGTCTTCGACAACAAGAACCTTACGGCCACTGGGTTGGCTGGGGGTCTTTCCCGTTAGCACCCGCATTTCAATCGCAAATGTAAAGATACTGCCGCCCGTGGGATTCGGCAAATATTCCAACCGTCCGCCCAGAAAACTCACCAATCGGTGGCTGATCGCCAGCCCCAACCCTGTCCCCGTATTCAGCCCCAATTTGTCGCCCTGCGCGATTTGCGTAAACGGCTCAAAAAGATCGGATACGGCGCTTTCCGGAACTCCGGGACCGGAATCTACAATTTTGAACATCAGGCGTGTTCTATCAGGTGCTCCGCAGCCCTCAGCCGTGACATTGAGAACCACCTCGCCCTCGCCCGCGTATTTGCGCGCATTGGACAACAGGTTCAACAAAACCTGCCGCAACTTGTGCATATCACCGTTCAAATGCCGCGATACTTCGGGAGCGATCCGCAGCTTGAACTGTGACTGCTCCGAAGGCTGATGCACCCAAACAATCTGCGCAATAGAACTGCAAAGTTCATCAAGGTCGAAATCCTGATCCACGCGTTGCAATGCGCCGTTTTCCGCCTTGGACAGACCCAGCACATTTTCAATCAGTGAGGCCAGAACCGTACCCGACGCCCGGATACTGAGTAGCTTGTCGTTGGTAGCCGGAGCCAAGTCTTCTTCCAACAGGCGGGTCAAGCCCAGAATACTGTTGATCGGAGTTCGGATTTCATGGCTGATCGTATTCAGAAACACGGTCTTGGCGCGGTCGGCCTCGCGAGCGGCATCTATGGCTTTCAGGTAGTCTGTGATGTCTTGCAGAATAATAACGCGCCCTGCAAATTTCTCACTGACATCAAGCATTTCCTGGATAGCAACATCGAAAGAGCGGGCGCCGTGTGGGGTATCAAGCACAACAGGCTCCAGCGACGGACCACGGGCGCTCAACAATTTCGCAACGATCTGCGACAAAGCCACCGACTGAATTTCGGTGTAGTATCCAGCACCGGATTGCATCTGACCCAATAGAAGACGATTGGCCGCGACATTGACATGTGTGGGTTTGTTCTCGCTGTCCAGCAAGATCGCGGGCTCAGCTATACTCTCGAACACGGTCAGGTATTTGTTCTTTTCGTTACTCAACGATCGGTTAAGCGTCTGAAGTTCTTCTAGCCGATCAGAACTGTTCGTCGCTTGCCACGTCTTGATCAGACCGGTCTCCATAGCATCAAAAAGTTCCAAAATCAGGTTGCGCAGCTCCTCGCGCTGATTGTCCGGGTTGGATTTTTCGACCACCAAATCCAGATAGGCGTTTCGGTACAGCTTCATCAGCCCGACGAAGTCCACTATGTTTATTCCACGCGCCCGATGTTTGAGCCCCTGCTGCACCCCAAACTCAGAAGCGTGATCCAGCATAGCTTCATGAGGCAGCGTTTTAGAATGAGCGGTTTCAATCAAATCGACCAGAGGTTCGCTTAGCCCGATGACCGAAATCCTCCAAGCTTCACGCAGGGTGGATGAGAACTGAGTATAGTCCCTTTTATGCGCATAGTGGATCACGCGGTCGGTCAGCCACTCGGTATGGGAATTTATCAGGTTTGAGACTTGCAGCATCACTCATTCCGGCTGTTCTTAGGCTCCGGTTTCATTGTACCTACAGACAATGCCACGGGTCCATGCGCAGGATAGTCACAGCCCATGAACTCAATCACGCGCCGTGTTTCATATCCGACAAGTAGCCGGCTCGGTGCACATCGTCCCAACCGTACTGCGGTTCGTTCAGCGCGAGCGCGATCAACCCATCCTGCCCCGGGCCCTGACGCCACAATCGGTCGGGGGACTACTCATGTAACACAAATAACCGACGAGGATTTACGTCCAGATACAGGTATTCTTGCCCACCCTTGAGCAGTACACCTTGTTCTGAGGGTTTTTCGAAGAGCGATTAGCCAAATCACATTTGGCCAAACCGTCCGCCGCGATCACGCAGTTTAAATCTTCTGAGCCTTGCGTCATCGCAGTCCTTCCTGTTGCCGGAAGGTCAGCGCCCTTAATATTAGTTACTGCGCGAATGCCAGTTCGGGCTGTGATCCTTGTCCACCAGCACTGCCCGGACACCTTCTATAAGATCGGGGTGGCGTATGGCCATCCGCATAGCTTCGAATTCCTGTTCCAGACATTCGGATAAAGTCAGGTGTTTTCCATTGCGCAACAGGTTCAGGGATTCCAGCAAGCTACGCGGAGACGCCTTTCGCAGAGCCCTAAGAGCCGCCTCTTTGCGTTTACTGGGGCGTTTTTGAAGGCATTCGGCAATGGTGCTTAGTGAAAGGGGACTGAAACAGCCGGTCGTATCGGACAACATCAATATACTTGGTTGGTTTACGTTCGTGACGCACAAATCAGTTAGGATATCGTCGATCGAGTGATCTGAATGACACAAGGCCTTCATCAGTGCAGGCAGGGATTCTGTCCCCGTCATATGGGTCGAAATCCCAAGACCGTGCGCATCAAACCCACGAACCGAGGCCCCGGTCAGGCCCATCCAGACACCGCAATGATGCGGCATACGTGACAGGAAATAGCTGCCGCCCACATCGGGAACGAACCCGATTGCGGTTTCCGGCATGGCAAACAGCGCACGCTCTGTCGCGATACGGTAAGCTCCGTGCACCGACAAGCCCATTCCGCCGCCCATGCAAATCCCATCAATCACCGAGATATAAGGTTTAGAAAACCCGGCGATCCGTTCGATCAGGGCGTACTCCTCCCGAAAGAACTGCTCGGCTTCGTCCAGCTGGTCGGCGAGAACCAGCTCGCGCACCCGGCGCATGTCGCCCCCGGCACAAAAGGCCCGGTCGCTGGAGGATGTCAGAACCACGCAGAACACGGCTGGATCGTCCTGGAACTGGTCCAGGGCCGCGTCTATCTGGCGGATCATCTCAAGATTCAGGGCGTTCATCGCCTCGGGGCGGTTCAGGCAGATGATGCCTGAACGCCCTTGTTTTTCAACATTGACCAATGACATGGCTTGTTTCGCCATGCCTCAGCGGTTGCGGAATACGGGTGCCCGCTTGGCGATAAACGCCGCCATGCCTTCTTTTTGGCCATCGGTCGCGAACGCGGCCTGGAACAGGCGGCGTTCATGCAGCACACCCGGGGTCAGCCCTGTCTCAAGCGCGTTGTTCACTGCTTCTTTGGCCATTGCCACGGCAGGGGCGTTCAGACCGGCGATCTGATGTGCAGCCTCCAGTGCAGTTTGCAGCAGATCTTCGGTAGGAACCACGCGGGCGACGATGCCCGATTCCTTGGCTTCGGCCGCGCCAATTGTCCGCCCGGTCAGGATCAGGTCCATCGCAAAGGCTTTGCCAATCGATTTGGTCAGGCGCTGAGAACCCCCAATACCCGGCAGAATGCCCAGTTTGATCTCTGGCAGACCAAATTGCGCGTCTTCGCTGGCGATGATGAAATCGCACATCAGCGCCAGTTCAAACCCGCCACCCAGCGCAAAGCCGCTGACCGCTGCAATCACCGGTTTCTTGATGAACCGCATCTGATCCCAGTCGGCAAAGATGTCATTTGCCAGCAGGTCCACCAGGTGCTTTTCGGCCATTTCCTCGATATCGGCACCCGCAGCAAAGGCGCGGGGGCTGCCGGTGATGACCACGGCACCGATGCGGTCATCGGCGTCGAATTCCTTGAGGGTTTGCATCACCTCGGCGGCCAGTTGCAGGTTCAGTGCGTTCAGGCTTTTGGGCCGGTTCAGCGTGATCAGGCCAACACTTTCGCGACGCTCGACAATGATCTCCTCCAGCGCGATGCGATCGGATTTGGCTGCGGGTGCGGCTTTTTTGGCAGTGTCGGCGGCTTTGGCCTTGGTCTTGTTGGTCGTCATGAGTTTTCTCCCGGAATCTGATTCAGTTCTTGAGACCAAAATCGGTCCAGTTGGTGCCCTCGGCGGGCGCTTCATCGCTGTGCTTGACCTTGGCCGAGCGGTTCTGATCGTAGGATTCGAAATCCGCCATCTTTTCGGCCAGAATTGCTTCGCGGTGCTGGTTCAGCCCCGGCGCGACCTGCGCCTGGTCAGGGTCCATATCCTTGTAGGCCGACAGCTTGATCGGATTGCCAGCGGTGCGGAACGGCTTTTTGCCCTTGCCCTCGACCTGCACGATCATGTTGCGCGACAGCAGTTGCGGATGGTCCAGCAGCTTGTCGATGGTGTTGACCGGGCCGCAGGGCACACCGGCCTCGTTCAGCGCGTCCAGCCAGTGTTCCATCGGCATTTTGGTGGTAACGGCTTCGATCGCCTCAACCATTTTGGGACGGTTGCGCACCCGCAGGTCGTTGGACGCAAAATCCGGGTCCATCGCCAGATCGGGCGCGTTCAGCGCATCGGCCATCAGCAGGAACAACTGGTCGTTCCCGGCGGCGATGACAAAGCGTTCATCCTTGGCCTGAAACGTCTCGAACGGGGCCAGCGAGGGGTGGCAGTCGCCGGTGCGCGTCGGCACGACGCCTTCGACATCATACCGCGCCAGCGCGGTTTCCATCAGCGCGGCCTGACAGTCCAGCATGCCGATATCGACCCGCTCGCCCTGTGCGTTCTTGGTGCGTTTATACAGCGCCGACAGGATGCCGATCACACCGAACAGGGCCGCGCCCAGATCGCCAAAGCTGGTGCCGACGCGCGCCGGGCGTTCGCCGGGCCAGCCGGTCAGGCTCATGACGCCGCCCATGGCCTGCACAACCATGTCATAGCCGGGCAGATCGGTCATCGGACCGGAATGGCCAAAGCCCGAGATCGAGGCATAGATCAGATGCGGATGCGTCTTGGCCAGCCGTTCCGCGCCATAGCCGAGGCGATCCATCACGCCGGGGCGGAAGTTTTCGACCAGAACATCGGATGTGTCCAGCAGGCGCTCCAGCAATTCACGGTCACGGGGTGATTTCACATCCAGAACGATGCTTTCCTTGCCCCGGTTGAAGCACATGAAATAGGCGCTTTCAGCGTCGATAAAGGGGGGGAAGGCGCGCGTGTCGTCGCCTGTCCCGAACTTTTCAACCTTGATCACCCGCGCGCCCAGATCGGCCAGCACCATGGTGCAATACGGCCCTGCCAGTACGCGCGAGAAGTCAAGAACGGTGATCCCCGACAGGGGACCGCCTTCCAGTTTTTCGTCTTCGGGTTTTTGCATGGTTCCTCCTCCCAACCAGACAATCAGCGCGCGACGGGCATTGTGAACTCAGCGCCTTTTGAGATGCTTTCAGGCCAGCGCTGCATGATCGACTTCTGCTTGGTGTAGAAGCGGACGCCCTCTTCGCCGTAAGCGTGGGTGTCGCCGAACAGGCTCTTCTTCCAGCCGCCAAAGCCGTGCCAGGCCATCGGCACCGGGATCGGCACGTTCACACCGACCATGCCCACCTGAATCTGACGCCCGAACTCGCGCGCGGCGTTGCCGTCGCGGGTGAAGATGCTCACACCGTTGCCGAACTCGTGGTCGTTGATCAGCTGCACGCCCTCGGCAAAGCTGTCGACGCGGATACAGGACAGAACCGGGCCAAAGATTTCCTCTTTGTAGATGGTCATGTCCTTGGTGACATTGTCGAACAGGCTGCCGCCCATCCAATAGCCATCCTCGTGACCTTCAACCGTGTAGCCACGGCCATCGACCACCAGATCAGCGCCTTCTTCGACACCTTTGGCGATGTAGCCGGTGATCCGTTCATGCGCGGCCTTGGTGACGATCGGGCCCATCTCGGCGTCCATCTCGACCCCGTTCTTGACCTTCAGCGAGGCCAGACGTTCCGCGATCATCGGCACGATCTTGTCGGCCACGTCGCCCACCAGCGTGGCCACCGAGATCGCCATGCAGCGCTCGCCGGCCGAGCCATAGGCCGCGCCCATCAGCGCGTCGACGGCTTTGTCCAGATCGGCATCGGGCATCACCAGCATGTGGTTCTTGGCCCCACCCAGCGCCTGCACGCGCTTGCCGTGACGGGCGCCGGTCTCGTAGATGTAATTCGCAATCGGGGTCGAGCCGACGAAGGAAATCGCCTGCACGTCGGGGTGCTCCAGCAGCGCGTCCACGGCCACCTTGTCGCCCTGCACCACGTTGAAGACGCCATCGGGGAAGCCGGCCTCTTTCATCAGTTCGGCATACATCAGCGACGGTGTCGGGTCGGTCGGCGAGGGCTTCAGGACAAAGGTGTTGCCTGCAGCGATGGCGACCGGGAACATCCACATCGGCACCATGACCGGGAAGTTGAACGGGGTCACGCCCGCCACCACGCCCAGCGGCTGGCGCAGGGTCCAGTTGTCGATGCCGGTCGACACCTGATCGGTGAAATCGCCCTTGAGCAGCTGCGGGATGCCGCAGGCGAACTCGACGATATCAATGCCGCGCTCAACCTCGCCGCGGGCGTCGGTGAAGACCTTGCCATGCTCGGCGGTGATGGCGCGGGCCAGCTCGTCCTTGTGCTCGTTCAGCAGGTTCAGGAACTTGTTCATCAACCGCGCGCGGCGGATCGGAGGCATGTTCGACCAGGCCGGAAACGCAGCCTTCGCCGCCGCAACCGCCTTGTCCACATCCCCAACCGAGGCCAGATCAACCTGCCCCGTCAGAGCCCCCGTCGCCGGGTTGAACACGTCCTGAGTGTTGGTGCGCGCACCACCATAAACCTCGCCATTGATATAGTGGCCAATTGCAGTCGTCGTCATGGATGCCTCCTCCTTGGGTTGACCTCAATCTGCCAAATCCAAACAAAACAAATCCAATGACTAATCATACCAAGTGATATAAGCAGAGTTAATATGAGACCAATTACCGACATCCGCATTTTGAACGCCTTCGTCGCCGTTGCGCAGGAAGGCAACATCTCGCGCGCGGCAAAGCGCCTGCACCTGACCCAGCCAGCCGTCAGCCTCCAGCTTAAAAGACTGGCCGAAGACACCGGGTTGGAATTGTTTCACCGAACCTCCAAGGGGGTTGAACTGACACGCGACGGTGAAGCGCTTGTGGCCAAGGCCGAGAAGGTTCAGAATGCGATATCGGAATTTGGCCAGACTGCGCGGCGGATCAATGGCAATGTACGCGGGTCCTTGCGTCTGGGTACAATCGTCGATCCCGATTTCATTCGCTTGGGTACGTTCCTGGCTGCCTTGGTAGATGGGTACCCTGATCTGCAGACCAAACTGGTTCACGGGATAAGCGGAGATGTGATCAATCGGCTGATCAACGATCAGCTGGATGTCGGCTTTTTTCTTGGGGAATTGGAAGAATTTGAGCCCAAGACCGAAGACCAGACCGGCTCGCTTTTTTATCAGCGAGAACTGACCAAGTTCACTTATCGCGTCATCGCGCCCGCTGGATGGCGAAACCGTATTCAGGGAAAAGATTGGTCCGAATTGGCCACAATGCCATGGATTGGGACGCCCCAGAATTCCGTACATCAACGGCTGCTTACCAGAATTTATGGTGACCTCGACACCCAACCCGAACCGGTTTGCCTTGTCGATCAGGAGCCTTCGATGCTGGCAATGGTTCGGTCCGGCATTGGCCTCAGCCTGTGCCGAGAATCCATTGCACTGGAAGAAATGCAAAACCGAGGGCTGGCCGTTTCAGATCGCGTGAGAATCGAAACCTGTCTGCGGTTTGTGACATTGTCCGCCAAGAAAAAGGACCCGAATGTCGAAGCGGCCTTCGACGCCCTTGACTCGACTTGGAGCTGACCGCTGCATCTTCACGATTGCGCGACGACATGTGCAGCCACAGATAAAGATACCCATGCGGCCGCACACGCCCGAATCGCGCGGGATACGTCGCCCGCTCCCCGGCAACGCTTGGCTTATTTGAAGACCGGTTTGCGCTTTTCTACGAACGCCGAGAAAGCTTCGCTGAATTCATCGTTTTGCAGCGCTTCTCCGAAGTCTACCAACTCTTCCGTCACCCGGCTCCAAAGGTCGCCAGTCAGAGGGCGACGCAACAGTGCTTTGGTTTTCATAACCGCATTGGGTGGCAGCTCGCCGAGTTCAGCAACAGCCGCGGCCACGGTTGTTTCCAGATCTTCCGGGCTGACGACCCGGCTAACCAGTCCTGTTTCCAACGCTTCCTGCGCCGAGAACATCCGGCCCAGCAAAAGCAACTCGGCAGCTTTAGCCTGCCCCATCAATCGCGGCACGATATAGCTGGAACCAGCTTCGGGCACCAACCCAAGGTTGACGAAGGGCATACGAAACAGAGTTTCTTCGGCCACGTAGATCAGGTCACAATGCATCAACATGGTGGTCCCGACACCGATGGCGACACCCTCGACCTGAGCAACGATCGGCTTGGGAAACTTAATCAGCGCTTCCAGAAAAGCGACGACCGGAGGATGATCGCCGGACGCAGAATTGTGGAAATCGCTCACCATGTTGCCGCTGGTAAAATCCCCATCCGCGCCCCGCAGCCAGACCACCCGGATGTCCGGGTCGTTCGCCGCGTTGGTCAGCGCGTCGGCCAAGCCAAGATACATCGCACGGTCGATCGCGTTTTTCTTGCCCGGATTCGACATGGTCACACGAAGGGCTGATCCCAGCTTTTCCGTGATTACACCTGGCTGGGTTGCGTTTTCGTCGGTCATTCTGCGCTCCTACCGCTGGTTGGTTTCTTATGCCCGGTCTATTAGGCGTTGTTATACCCGGCGAGGCGATTGGCGATGATTTGATCAGCCTCGGACATAATCCGATCCAGCAGCTCCTGACAGGATGGGATGTCATTGATCAGGCCCACAACCATGCCACAGGACCAGGCGCCAATATCCATGTCCCCGTCCTGCATGACACGCGGGTAGACACCAGCCACTTCATCAATGATGTCCTCGAATTGGATGGCATCGCCCTTTGCCTTTTCAGTGGCCAGAATACGTTCGACCGCCGGGTTGGTCAGAACCCGTTCCGTGTTGCGCAGCGGACGCATGACCAGGCGTGTGTCCAGCTCGGTCGCGGCGACGATGGCATCTTTGACGTTCTGGTGCACGGGAGCTTCTTTAGTGGCCACAAAGCGAGTGCCCAGATTGATACCCGACGCGCCCATCGCCAGCGAGGCCACCAGCGAGCGGCCATCGGCCTGACCGCCGGATGCAACAAAGGGGATTTCCAGCTCATCTGCAGCGCGGGGCAGCAGGATCATGTTGGGCACGTCATCCTCACCCGGATGGCCGCCGCATTCGAACCCGTCAACCGAGACGGCATCGCAGCCGATTTCCTGCGCTTTCAGCGCATGACGGACCGAGGTGCATTTGTGGATCACCTTGATCCCGGCATCCTTGAGATACGGCATCACCTGCGACGGGTTGCGCCCGGCGGTTTCAACCACGGTGACGCCACCTTCGATGATCGTCTTGATGATGGCCGGATAGTCCGGCGCATTAACGGTGGGCAAAAAGGTCACATTCACCGCGATGGGCTTGTCGGTCATGTCCTTGCAGCGCGCGATCTCATTGGCCAGATCGGCGGGTGTTTTCTGGGTCAGCCCAGTGATCGTGCCAAGCCCGCCCGCATTCGAGACAGCAGCAGCCAGTTCGGCAAAGCCCACATAATGCATACCGCCCTGCAGGATCGGGCGTTCGATACCAAAGAGTTCGGTGATTTCGGTTTTCATGGCCGCAGCCTCCGTGATGATTCTGGCGCTTGTTTTGGTTTGAGTGCGAGAAAACACGTGGCGTCCCGCGATAAAAGCGCCTGAAAGTTGAACGTTACGTCGAGAGGGGTATCGACTTGGGTGTTGGGGAATTCCGTTTGCGTTGTGATTTGGAACAGGTTGGGTGCTGGCATGGGGAAGGCGCCGTACGACGCCTTTCCCCGGCTGGTTTGGGTTATCCGATTTCGACCGTCGCCGAGAACAGATATTCGGCCAGGGCATCCTGAACCTTTGGGATATCCGCGCGGTTCTGCTCGGGCAGCGTCACCGTCACATGCATCCCGCGCGCGCCACCATCGGTGACGGCAATCTGCGCCTCGGGCAGATTGTGTTCATAGCGGACCAGTTCGGCCACGGCGCGTTTCGCCGCCTCAAGGCGCAGGGTGGGCTTGTAGATTTTGCCCACCGTGGTCAGCGGAACCTCATCCACGATGTAGATCTGCTTGGGCCAAGCCGGGCGCTCGTCAATATGCGCGTGGGCGTGTTCCTGCAGCTCGTCCATCGTAACCTCGGCCCCGTCGATCAGCTGCACGAAACATACCGGCAGCTCTCCGGCATAGGCGTCGGGTTTGCCCACGGCGGCGGCGATGGCCACGGCGGGGTGGTCGGTCAGGACATTTTCGATCATGGCCGGATCGATGTTGTGACCGCTGCGGATAATCAGATCCTTGGACCGGCCCGCAATGTAAATCCGCCCGTCCGCGTCCTTGTATCCCAGATCGCCCGAGTTCAGGTATCCGCCCTCAAACACGCCCGCATTCTGGCTCGCGTCGCGATAGCCGGGCGAGACATGCGCGCCTTTGATGGCGATCACGCCGATCTCACCCACGTCGCAGGTATCGCCCAACGCGCCCTCTGCTGTCAGGCGCAGGATATCCACCTGAGAATAAGGCAGCGGCCAGCCGACCGAACTGACGGCCCCGGTGCCCGACAGCGGATCAATACTGACCAGCCCCGAAGCCTCGGTCATGCCCAGAAGTTCAAACAAGGTCGCACCTGTCACCTCGCGGAAATGCGCTCCGACCGCAGGGGGCAGCAAGGCCGCCCCAGTCAGACCGGCCCGCACGCGGCTGAGGTCATACCCGTCGGCCGGAACCTGCAGAACCGCACCCAGCGCGGTCGGAACACCGCCAACCAGCGTGACCTTATGCTGTTCCACCAGACGCCAGAACCCGGACACAATCGTCGGCGTACGCAGCCCGCCCGGCGACATCACCACCAGTTCGACACCGCACATGAACGCGCTGAGCCCGGCGGCAATTGTTCCGGCCACATGGAACAGCGGCAATGTTGCGGTCAACACGTCGTCGGGGCGGTATCCGCACATGGTTGCGCCGCCAAAGGCCGCCACCAGTTGCCCGCGATGGGTATGAGCCACCAGCTTGGGCACGCCCGTCGTGCCGCCCGTATGGAAATAGGCCGCCACATCATCGCCCGAACGCGCTGCGCCAAAGGTCAGGTGATCCATGGGTTGGCCCTGGATGGCTTCAGCGAAATCCACCACACCATCGACCGGCGGCGTCCCCGGAGGCGCGATGCGCACCAGGATCAGGCCGGGGATCTGGTCCCGGATTTCCAGCGACTTTTCCCAGATATCCAGTTGCGGATGCGGCCCGAGCGTCACAAGAATTTTCGCCTCGGAGGCACGCAGCAGGTCAACGATGCTCTCGACCTGCAGCAAAAAGTTGATCGGAACCGCGTAACCGGCGGTTTCGGCGCCCCAGAGGGTCACGTAGGTCTCGATCAGCGAGGGCAGCATATAGGCAACGCCGGGCGCGGGGCCGCCAAGATCGGCAAACATATTGGCCGCGCCCCGGATCAGCCCCAGCAACTGACCATAGGTGACCCGCCGCGCCTGTTCGTCTTCGGCACCGGTCATCAGCATGGTCAGGGCGGTCTTGTCGGGATAGGCGGCGGCGCTGGCCTCGAACACCTCAAGAATACTGCGTTCGGGTAGGCGTTGATCCAGGGTCAGATCGGTTTCCAGCCGTTTGATATCCTCAAGGGTTCGAACGGGTTGATCACTGAATACAGCCATAGTCTGTGCTCCTCCAAAACACGGTGTTTTTGTCAGGCGGCGGCTTAGTGCCACCGCTATGTCTTTTGGTTGCCGCACCCTGTGACAGCGCTCAGAGCACAGCCTGACCGCGCCCCTAAACGCCTTTGATAGGGGTCAGAACATATCGCAGGGTTGGAAGGCCGCGGTTAGGGCTTTTTGAAGCGGCGCAGCTGGAAATTGACCAGCAGTTTGAACATCTTGTTGTCCCACGGCGCGCCGACAAACTGGTTACCGTCCAGCTTACCCTTACGCACAACGCCCTTGGCTTTCGAGAAGTTCAGGAACCCTTCCTTGCCGTGGTAATGCCCCATCCCCGACGGACCAACGCCGCCAAAGGGCATGTCATCAACGGCCACATGGGTGACAACCTCGTTGATGCAGACACCGCCCGAGTGGGTTTCGTTCAGAATCTTCTCGCCGCGGGCTTTGTCCCAATCGAAGTAGTACAGCGCCAGCGGGCGATCACGGTCATTCACATAGGCAATCGCGTCGTCCAACGTGTCATATGAAATGACCGGCAGGATCGGACCAAATATCTCTTCCTGCATCACACGCATGTCTTCCGTCACGTCTGTAACCAGATGCATCGGCAGTTTTCGCGTACCTTCAAAGTTGTCATTCGACGGGTTGATCGCTGTGACTGTGGCCCCTTTGGCCTTGGCGTCCTCGATATTCTCTAACAGCCGGTCGCGCTGGCGCTCGGTGATGATCGAGGTATAGTCATTGTTCGCCGCAAGCGTCGGATAACGGCGCGAAAACGCTTTGACGAACGCTGCAACAAAGGCGTCAACCTTGCCACGCGGGACCATCACATAGTCGGGGGCCACACAGATCTGACCCGCGTTCAAACCCTTGCCAAACACGACCCGCTTGGCGGCTTCCTCGATTTCAAACTCATCATGAATGATGACCGGAGACTTGCCCCCCAACTCCAGAGTAACCGGCGTCAAGTTCTCGGCTGCGGCGCGCATTACGATGCGCCCAACTGGGGTCGAGCCGGTAAAGACCAAATGGTCGAAAGGCAGCTTGGTAAATTCCGTGGCAACGCTGACATCGCCATTGATCACCACGACCTCTTCATCGGTGAAATGCTTAGAGATCATCTCGGTCAGTGTGTCAGCGGTATTAGGCGCAAATTCCGACGTCTTGATCATCGCCCGGTTGCCCGCGGCCAGCGCACCCACCAGCGGCGAGAGTCCGAGGAATACGGGGAAATTCCACGGCACCACGATGCCAACCACTCCTAACGGTTGATAGTGGACCTTGGCATGCGCCCCCATCAGCATCAACGGCAGATGGCGCTTGGACTGACCCATCAGCTTGCGCAGGTTCTTGCGGTAATATCTGATGCCTTCCAGAATTGGCAGGATTTCAGCCAGCATCGTCTCGGCATGGGCGCGGCCGTCGAAGTCCTGATCGACCGCGTCGATGATCTTGTCTTTGAATTCCATCAAACCGGCGTGCAGCCGGCTCAGTCGGTCTACCCGCTGCTCGTAGCTTGGTGCAGGATCAGCACGGTAAGCCGCCTGCAGCTTGCCAAGCACCCCAGAAAGAGCAGGTCCGACCGGTTCGATTTCAACGACGTTTTGAACAGACATGAGCTTCGTCCTCCGTTAGCACTGCCGAGATCATTTATTGAGTTTGGCCTCGTAAATATTGGGCAAACGTCGTAACTCGTTAAGAGTTCGGCAGGACAGATTGTTGTCCGCTCGGGACAAATTCACAACTAAGACCTACACCAGACGATTGTGGGAAATAGGGCATCCGTGCTTTCAGCGACCTCGGTACACGGCGTACCACACCTCGACTGTTTTCGTTTAATAGCCGATTGGTCGCATCTTTGCACAGTTCCGGCCTGAGACACTGGCAAGACAATCAGATCGCACCGACGGACCGCCAATATCCTTAGGTATCAGAACGTCAAAATAGGTTTTTCGTTCCTACCATGCCGCTCAACAATGCGCTTTTGATGCTGAGCCGACGGAATAGGAAACGCTGGCTGCCAATGACCAATCTCGAGGGACAGTTCCGGAAAGATCGTCAAGATTTCCTCACGTTGAGCAGCGGTCAGTGAAAGCATTGCTTGGGCGCCCGGCAACATCGTCTCGGTCGGTGCGCTTTCGGCAAATATCACCTCATGCCGATCGCAAAGGATATGGAAATAGCTGACCTCTTTTACGTCGTCGGCCACTTCGATACCGGGCAATTCTGTCAGTCGGAACGCCGGAATCAAGACATCCTGACTCTCAGTTACCCGCTGTGCAATCTTCGATGAGACCTTCATCCGATGCTGTCGCGATACCAAAAGGTCTTTTACGGGCAAGGCTCGCCCAAGAGCACCAGCTCGGATGCGGACCGGCAAAAGCTTGGGATTGGCCAAAAGCTCTTCCAGTTTCACGACACGTGAACCTATCCACCGGATCGCTTCGTATTCACCCGAGTCGGTCAGGACCCGATCCCCCACTGAGAGGTCCTTTATCGCTATCTGGCCTTGGTCCGTCGCAATCATCGCGTCGCCTTGAATGCAGACAAAAGTAGCCGTGAGCGTCGCATCCGAAATCTGAGTATCGCCATCAAGAAAATTACCCGAAGTCAGCCCGATAAAAACCGAACGGTCGTCAGTCAGAAAGCTGTCTAGCTCCGCCTCAGTGAATGTTCGTGAACCGACCTGTGTCCCGTCAATTGACCATGTCATTGTTCGCGAACTGGCATCCCAGCTGATAACGTATGAGTGTTCATTCCCATCATTCAGATCGACAGGCAGCGCATTGTTCGGCGCCGAAATATCACTGGAGGATTGAAAAATGTTTCCGTCTGTGTCGACGATATGGCTATGGTTATCCGAAGTTTCGTCACCTCCGGTTACGGCGTCATTTAAAAACGTGTCAAATTCGATCCCAATACCATCGTCAATTCCCCCAGTACCGATTTGCCGACCAACCCCACCCAATGCGTTCACACCGTCAGCGTCGTTGTGAAGCACAACAGCAAACCCATCTGCACCCGTTAAGGTAGCATTCAATGTGAACGTAAAATCTTCGTTCAAGGAAATCTGCTGATTGTAAAAGGCGGATCCAATAGACGGATCACCACCAGGTTCTTCAACAGAACCATCCAGCAAATCCAGATCATCACCTGCGCCCGTGGCGTCCCCGTTCAAGGTACCATTTTCAGTGTTCAAAATGATCGTCGAGGGCATGTGTTTCTCCTCACTGAAGGGCGCTGCGAAAGGCGGCTCTGAGTTTTTACAACGCAGTTTCTATCGATTACTGCGACTTGGATAAAATACAATTCTGAAAATACACTTACGCTGTACTCTAAGTGAACCGACGAACCCATGCAACTGACGAAAACGAGATTGGTGAACAGGTCGCAATCTGGCGAAAGTCCGGGCGTCATAGAATGACTTAAGAAACAGTCAGACGGAACAAAAGTATCAGGGCCGTCCGAAGGCGGCCCTGAAGAAATGGTTAGCTTACAGCAGCCAACAAAATTGCTGCCGCATCTTCCGATGACGCAGGATTTTGGCCAGTGATTAACAACCCATCTTCGACGACATGCGGCATCCAATCCTCTCCGGAAGAAAATTCAGCACCGTTTTCCTTGAGCATATCTTCAACTAAAAAGGGTACGATTTCAGTCAATTCCACAGCAGCTTCTTCAGAGTTTGTGAAGCCCGTCACAGTCTTGCCCGCGACCAGCGGCTGGCCATCAGGGCCTTTGACGTTTTTCAAGACGCCGGGGGCATGGCAAACCAACGACACAGGTTTACCAGCACCATGGAACGCTTCGATCAGGGCAATCGACTTCGCGTCTTCGGCAAGATCCCACAACGGACCGTGGCCGCCGGGATAGAAGAGCGCATCATAGTCTTCTGCATTGACGTCCGCCAGCTTTTTAGTCGTCGCCAATTGAGCCATTGCCTCTGCATCTGCCTCAAATGCCCGTGTGGCATCTGTCTGGAAACCTTCATCTGCGCTTTTGGGGTCAAGAGGCGGCACTCCGCCCTTGGGAGACGCCAGTGTGATCTGAGCTCCTGCGTTTTTGAAAACGTAATACGGAGCCGCCAGCTCTTCGAGCCAAAACCCGGTTTTCATCCCGGTATCTCCGAGTTTGTCATGCGAAGTGAGAACCATCAGGATTTTCATGATTATGATCCATAAATGTTGCTTATATGTGTGTCCGCCCTTCCCTGGCTTGCAGCAACGAGAGGAGTGAGTCGCCGCAGGGTAAGGTCGGTGAGCACTTCCACTATACTTTATTAGACCGGTCGTCTAGTCATTACTTTTTGACTCCCACCATACTGGCATAGAATATTTTGTGGCCAACTGAGACATTGCGAACAGAGAAGATTGTTATTAGACTGTTCGACTAGTGAAATCAAATTCGCCTGAAGTAAACACATGAACACACGGTCTAATATCGTTACAGCGGGCCAGACCTTGATCGGCCAAAAAGGTTTCAGCGCCGTAGGGCTTGCCGAAATCCTGAAGTCAGCTGGCGTTCCCAAGGGGTCATTCTATCATTTCTTTGCGTCTAAGGACGCATTCGGTGCCGCCGTATTAGACGATTACTTTGATGCCTATCATGCCGAAATGGACGAGATGTTTGGCATGCAAGGGCTCACGCCGGGCGAAAAACTCATGCTGTATTTTGCCAATTGGCGCGAACACCAGAGGTTTAACGACTGTCAGGGCAGATGCCTGGCCGTCAAATTGGGAGCAGAGGTTTCAGACTTCTCAGAGACCATGCGTCATGCGTTAAAGCAAGGAACTGACGGTATTATCTCGCGCCTTGCAAATGTAATCGAAACTGGAAGAGAAGACGGTTCGCTGCGCCCTCCATCGTCCAGTGAAGATGCCGCCGCCAATCTGTACGCTCTTTGGGTCGGCGCGAGCATCATGGTCAAAATCTCACGTGAGCAAGACGCCTTCGACGCGGCGCTGTTAAACACGCGGCAGATGTTGAAAATGGCTGCGAGCTGACACAGGCCTCAGATACTTTCTAGCTTGTCACTGGTGTACACGGTGACTCCGTTCGCGGCGGTATGGGCGATTGTGCCCATTGCCCGCGCGACCTGGCTGGCCTTGATAGGTCGATATTTTTTGAGTGGACCACATAGAAGAAAATTAAAGTGAGGCATAATGCGACCGGCCCATTTTTCTTTGAACCGATGGTCCAAGCGATCACCCAGCAACAAAGACGGTCTAAGTATATCGACAGCAGGATACCCAATCCTGGCGAGGTCACGTTCTGTCTCGCCTTTGACATGTGCATAGTAACTGATAGACCCGATCCTTGCTCCCATTGAAGATACTAAAAGAAACCGCGTGGCCCCCTTTCGATACGCAATTCGGGCGCATTGCAGGACATAGTCATGGTCGATCTCGCGGAATGCCTCACGACTCCCGGCCACTTTCTGAGTTGTTCCAAGGCAACAAAACACTGTGTCCGCGCAAAGGTTCGTGGCGACCGCTTCGATAGAACCCTTGTCCGCCAGAACCTGGACAACCTTATGTCCTTCGTACCTAATTGGCTTGCGATCGACACAAACAACGCGTTCCCAGCGTTCGTCACGTATTAGCAAGTCGACAAGCGCTCTGCCGACAAGTCCGGTTCCTCCAAAAACAAGAGCAGTCCCCGACATACTCGGAACCTCCAGCATCCATGGTTTGGGTTATGGCTTTCGTTCGACAGACGATCGCCGGTCAACCCAAGAAATTTGTGACGCTAAGGAATAACCGAACATCGGCGCGCGAACCTAAGCAGCACCTCGGGATCAAGGTGCCGCTTAGGTCATTTTGTTAACTGGGCAGGTATTCCCTGCTCCAGCTTTCACTGATCGTGCCATCGTTTAACATTCCGTCAATGGCCGCGTCGTCATAGCCCAGCTCCTGCAGAACCGCCCGCGTGGACGTGCCGAATTTCTCAGCCGGGTCCAGAGCATAAACCGTTCCGCGCACAGGACGGATGGCAAAGGGGTCCAGCTGCGTGACCGTGTGACCGCTGGGGTGATCTTCGCGCACCGAGAAGGAATAGCTGCCCCGGTCGATCCCCGGCGTGCCATCCGCAGGCCGCGCGTTGTAATAGCGCAGCGACTCGATGTTTTCGCAGATGGTTCCGCCCACATCCGCCGCCTGCAGACGTTCGGCCCAGTCGCTGGCGCGGGCCTGATAGAAGGCGTTGGCCAGAAAGGCGTCGCGATCTTCGGGGGCGACCTCATCAAATCCTTCCAGACCCTCGACCGAGGCCAGACGGGGCACATCGTGCTCATAGGCGCTCAGCAGGATGAAACGGTCGGACGAGGTATAGTAGAAGCGGGTCAGCGCGTCATAGCCGTTAAACTCACGTCCCGCCGGTTCATCAAACAGCCCCCGGCGTTCATGGTCATAGCAATAGGGGATCTGAGCCAGACCGGAGAGTGCCGCCAGCGAGGTGCGCGGACGCCCGACCTGACCGGTTTTCAGCTTTTGATACAGCGCCGTCGCCACACCAAGCGAGCCGCCAAAGCCGCACATGACGTCGATCGTGCCCACATGCGCGTGTTCCTCGGGCGTCTCCATCGAGCCGCCAAAGCGCAGCATGATGCCCGTGGTGGCCTGCACCAGATCGTCATAGCCCAGATAGTTCGACCGCGGGCCCCGGCGGACGCCGCCAAAGCAATCCATCTTGCAGAAGATCGCATCGGGGTTCAGTTTGGCCAGGTTTTCACGGTCCAGACCCATCGACTGCACCTGCGCGTCGGTTGCGTTCCAGACGATGACATCGACGGATTTCACCAGTTTCTCAAAAATCTTGCGACCTTCGGGCGATTTCATATCCGCCAGAACCGAGCGTTTGCCCGATCCGTGCGTCATGCTGAAGATCACCGTGTTCCAGCAGTCATAAAACGGCTTGGCCGGGTCCAGCTTGATCACCTCGGCCCCGAACCGGGCCAGATAGGACACCGAATGCGGCCCGGCAATCACGTTGCACAGGTCCAGAATGCGGACGCCGTCCAGCCAGCCGGTTTTCTCTTCTTCCGGCACCGGGTCGGGCACCACGGTTTCATGCGCGTGCAGCGAGGCCAGAGCCGTGTCGAAATCCACCCATTCCCGGCCGCGCGGTTCGAGCATTTCTTCGCCGCTTTCCTCCAGCCAGACCATCGGGCCGGGCTGGATCATGGTGCCAAACTCGGGGTCTTCGACCTCGACCATCAGACCGGCGGTTTCGGCGTGGTCATCGTGAATCCACTCCTGCAGCCACCGCTGCGGGGCACCGGGGAATTTGCCGCGGCCGAAAATCCGCTCCCATTCCTTTGAGGTGCGGGTCAGGAACACCTCTTTCATCCGCTCGGCGATCTTGTCGGCCCATTCCTTGGGCAGGGGATAGACGCCCAGCGACACGTCATTCTTCCACTCGGACATGGGCAGGTAAGTGTCTTCTTCCTCGGTCAGCCCTTCCTCGACCAGCTCATCGTAGATGCCCAGTTTCTTGAGGCAGCGCTTGGCGTGGTCCTTGTGGCTGGGGCAGACCACATAGAACATCCGCCCGTCCTTACACTTGTAGGACCGATAAAACGGGTCCAGCAATTCCTGCAGGTCTTCATAGCTGACATTCATCGGCAGACCTTCGATCCGGCGGCGCTCGATCTCAAGCTCGCGCTGGGTCTTGTAGCGGTCGGGATAGTCATCGATCTTGATCGAGTTGTAGCTGAGCCCTTCCATCACGGCCGAGGCCAGCGGCACCTCGATCTGGTCGCCGTACCCGGTACGCTCTCGCGATTGCAGCGCCAGAACGACCGAAGACGCGGCCAGCATTGTGCCATAGGCCGAGGCCAGCGGCAGGGGCGAAAAGGACGGGTTGATCCCCATCAGCACCCGGTTCAGGCCCATATCGGTGAACACGCCCGAGGACGCAGCGATGACGCTTTCATAGGCCCGCCATTCGCGGCGCAGCTCGTCATTCGAGGCAAAACCGGGGATCGACAGGGTGATCAGTTCCGGGCGGGCTTTGCGCATCTCGGCAAAATCCAGACCCATGCGGGTCATGGCGCCGGGGCGGAAGCTCTCGACCAGAACATCAGCTTCGGCGATCAACTGACGGACCTGCTCCATACCTTCGTCGGTTTTCAGGTCCAGCGTCACAATCTGTTTGTTGCGGTTCAGCGTCGCGTTGGCCGGGCTCTCCCACAACGGACCGCCGGGGATTTCCACCCGGATCACGGTCGCGCCGAAATCGGCCAGCACCATGGCGACGGCCGGACCGGCAATATATTGACCAAAATCGATCACCTTGACACCGGCAAGCGGCAGCTCCGTGGACGTGTGACGTGTCATGTGCATTATCCCTGCAAAATGTCGGACCCGCAGTCCGATATGACGTGAAAAGCCCCGGGTCCGCCCATGAACCCGAGGCCAGATGTTTCTGGGTGCGGCTTTACCGGCCCGCCTGAATCCACCGCGCTGCCTTTTCCGCGATCATCAGAGTCGGAGCGTTGGTGTTGCCGCTGGTGATCTCGGGCATGATCGAGGCATCGACCACGCGCAATCCCTTGATCCCCTTGACCTTGAGCTGAGGGTCAACCACCGCCGTCGGATCATCCGCGCTGCCCATCTTGGCGGTGCCGACGGGATGGAAGATCGTGTTGGCGATATCGCCTGCCAGCTTGGCCAGTTCCTCATCGGACTGGTACTGGGTGCCCGGTTTCCATTCCTGCGGGTTATAGCGCTTCATGGCCGGTTTCGCCATGATTTCACGCACCTGACGCAGGCTGTCGGCGGCGACCTTGCGGTCATCCTCGGTGTCCAGATAGTTCGGCGCGATCATCGGCGCGTCGGTATATTTGCCTGACCGGATGCGCACATGGCCACGGCTGGTGGGGTTCAGGTTGCACACACTGACCGTAATCGCCGGGAATTCATGCAGGTCTTCGCCAAAGGCCTCAAGGCTCAATGGCTGGACGTGATATTCCAGATTGGCGTGGGTGCGGCTGGGGTCCGACCGGGTGAAAGCACCCAGCTGGCTGGGCGACATGCTCATCGGGCCCGAGCGCTGCAGCGCGTATTGCAGGCCGATCTTGGCCTTGCCCACCAGGCTGTTGGCCAGCGTGTTCAGAGTCTTGGCCCCGTCCACTTTGAACACGGCGCGGATCTGCAGGTGATCCTGCAGGTTCTCACCCACGGCGGGCGCATCCAACACCACGTCGATACCCTGCGATTTCAGGAATTCACCATCCCCGATGCCTGACAGCTGCAGAATCTGCGGCGAGTTGATGGCCCCGGCGGACAGAATGACCTCGGCCTGCGCCTTGACGGTCACCGGCTGGCCAGAACGGCGCACAATCGCACCGGAACAGCGGGTCGCGCCGTCATCTGTGGTGTCGAAGGTCAGGCGTTCGACCTGCGCTTCGGTCCAGATAGTCAGGTTCTGACGGTCTTTTGCCGGACGCAGGAACCCTTTCGAGGTATTCCAGCGCCAGCCCGACTTCTGGTTGACGTCAAAGTAACCGACCCCGGCATTGTCGCCCGAGTTGAAATCGTCGGTCGATTCAATGCCCGCCTCATTTGCGGCCTTGGCAAAGGAATCCAGCACGTCCCATTGCAGGCGCTGCTTTTCGACGCGCCACTCGCCGCCATGACCATGCAGGTCGGAAAAGCGGCTGTTGTCGCCGGTCGCCGGGTCCGCCCCGCCATCCAGCTTGTAGTGGTTCTCATGTGCCTTGAAGTCGGGCAGAGAGTTCTGCCAGCTCCAGTCCTCTTCACCGCTCAACTTTGCCCAATTGTCAAAGTCACGCGCTTGACCCCGCATGTAGATCATGCCGTTGATCGACGAACAGCCTCCCAGCGTCTTGCCACGTGGATAGCGCAGCGTTCGACCGTTCAGGCCCTTGTCGGGCTCGGTCTGGTACAACCAGTCGGTGCGGGGGTTGCCAATGCAGTACAGATACCCGACGGGGATGTGAATCCACGGGTAATTGTCTTTCTTACCAGCTTCCAGCAGCAGGACACGTTTCGACGGGTCCTTGCTGAGACGATTGGCCAGCAGGCAGCCGGCAGTGCCGGCCCCCACGACGATATAGTCAAAGGTTTCCATGGTCAGTGCTCCGATCTCAGCGCGCGACGGGCATAGTGAACTCAGCGCCTTTTGAGATGCTTTCGGGCCAGCGCTGCATGATCGACTTCTGCTTGGTGTAGAAGCGGACGCCCTCTTCGCCGTAAGCGTGGGTGTCGCCGAACAAGCTCTTCTTCCAGCCGCCAAAACCGTGCCAGGCCATCGGCACCGGGATCGGCACGTTCACACCGACCATGCCCACCTGAATCTGACGCCCGAACTCGCGCGCGGCGTTGCCGTCGCGGGTGAAGATGCTGACGCCGTTGCCGAACTCGTGGTCGTTGATCAGTTGCACACCTTCGGCAAAGCTGTCGACGCGGATACAGGACAGAACCGGGCCAAAGATTTCCTCTTTGTAGATGGTCATGTCCTTGGTGACATTGTCGAACAGCGTGCCGCCCATCCAATAGCCATCCTCGTGACCTTCAACCGTGTAGCCACGGCCATCGACCACCAGATCAGCGCCTTCTTCGACACCTTTGGCGATGTAGCCGGTGATCCGCTCATGCGCGGCTTTGGTGACGATCGGGCCCATTTCGGCGTCCATCTCGACCCCGTTCTTGACCTTCAGCGAGGCCAGACGTTCCGCGATCATCGGCACGATCTTGTCGGCCACGTCGCCCACCAGCGTGGCCACCGAGATCGCCATGCAGCGCTCGCCGGCCGAGCCATAGGCCGCGCCCATCAGCGCGTCGACGGCTTTGTCCAGATCGGCATCGGGCATCACCAGCATGTGGTTCTTGGCCCCACCCAGCGCCTGCACGCGCTTGCCGTGACGGGCGCCGGTCTCGTAGATGTAATTCGCAATCGGGGTCGAGCCGACGAAGGAAATCGCCTGCACGTCGGGGTGCTCCAGCAGCGCGTCCACGGCCACCTTGTCGCCCTGCACCACGTTGAAGACGCCATCGGGGAAGCCGGCCTCTTTCATCAGTTCGGCATACATCAGCGACGGTGTCGGGTCGGTCGGCGAGGGCTTCAGGACAAAGGTGTTGCCTGCAGCGATGGCGACCGGGAACATCCACATCGGCACCATGACCGGGAAGTTGAACGGGGTCACGCCCGCCACCACGCCCAGCGGCTGGCGCAGGGTCCAGTTGTCGATGCCGGTCGACACCTGATCGGTGAAATCGCCCTTGAGCAGCTGCGGGATGCCGCAGGCGAACTCGACGATATCAATGCCGCGCTCAACCTCGCCGCGGGCGTCGGTGAAGACCTTGCCATGCTCGGCGGTGATGGCGCGGGCCAGCTCGTCCTTGTGCTCGTTCAGCAGGTTCAGGAACTTGTTCATCAACCGCGCGCGGCGGATCGGAGGCATGTTCGACCAGGCCGGAAACGCAGCCTTCGCCGCCGCAACCGCCTTGTCCACATCCCCAACCGAGGCCAGATCAACCTGCCCCGTCAGAGCCCCCGTCGCCGGGTTGAACACGTCCTGAGTGTTGGTGCGCGCACCACCATAAACCTCGCCATTGATATAGTGGCCAATTGCAGTCGTCGTCATGGATGCCTCCTCCTTGGGTTGACCTCAATCTGCCAAATCCAAACAAAACAAATCCAATGACTAATCATACCAAGTGATATAAGCAGAGTTAATATTTCCTCGAAACGAAACGCCTAATAAACTGTTTTTAATAAATTATTTTTCGGAAAACCGAGCAAGTTACGACTCCCTCGACGCCCAAAGCTGACATTCGATGGACTAACTGTTGGGTCGAATTCGAGCGGCCGTCTTGTTGGCAAACGCCTCAAGTCGCGCGCGGGCATCAGTCTGAGTATTCACCACACCGGCAACGACCGATTCGGCATAGGCCGCGTCCAAAGGAGACATGTTCTGCATGTGGCTGATGGCAGAGCAGATGGCAAAGTTGGTCAACGGCAGGTTCTCAGCCGCGCGGCGCGCAAGATCCAACGCTTTGTCAAAGCTGGACCCCTCGACACGGTATTGCGCGAGGCCGATTTCAACTGCCTCCTGCCCCTGATACACGCGACCTGTCAGCATCATGTCGACCATGCGGGCCTTGCCAACAAGATCAGCGACCCGAATAGTGGCCCCACCGCCGGTGAACAGCCCACGCTGACCCTCGGGTAGAGCGAAATAGGTGCTGGCGTCGGCGACACGGATATGCGCCGCACTGGCCAGTTCCAATCCGCCGCCCACAACAGCGCCAGTAAGGGCGGCGATCACGGGAACACCGCCATATTCCATTTTATTGAACGCTTCATGCCAACGCAGGCAGACATGCATGAAATCAGCAGGGCTGCGATCGGCCTGATGGTGCTCGACCAGATCGAGGCCAGCGCAAAAGTGATCGCCTTCACCCGTCAGGACAATCGCCGCGGCGCCAAGTCGAGGCGCGCTGCTGAACAGGTCAACCAGTTCATCAATCGTGGCAATATCCAACGCGTTGCGTTTGTTCGGGCGGTTCAATCGCACAATCCAGACGCCATCTTCGTGTCGCTCAACGACCAGATTCTTCAGTTCACTCAGTTGGTCGAGGGTCAGCATCGTCTATCCTATGGCTTTTTGTCTGGATCAAACTTCTAACGAATTCTGTGGCCCACGAAAGGCCGGGCACAAAAAAAGGGCGGGCGTTTTTACACACCCGCCCCGATTTTTTTGACCTTACTCGGCCGGTTCAGCGACGTGAACGCTGTTCACACCCAGCTTTTCACGACGGCTGTCTCGGATGATACCTTTGATCAAGGCAACACCCATCAGCGCCATCACCAGGCTGAACGGCAGCGCTCCGATTACCATCGCGGTCTGGATTGCGCCCAGCCCACCGATGATCAACAAGGCACCCACAACCAGCGCCAGGGCAGCGCCCCAGAAGATGATGTGCGGACGGCCTTTGGGGCCTTCGTCACCACCCGAGTTGATGGTGTTCACGATCAGAACAGCCGAGTCTGCCGAAGTGACCAGATAGGTCAGCAGCAGGATCACAACAATGACCGCCATTACCCAAGCAAAGCCAGACGACAGGATCACGTCCAGCATCGCAAACAGCTGTGCCTGCTGACCGGCACCCGAAATCGCGTCACCAGCGGTGCCGTTCAGGGTCAGGTCAATGGCGGTGCCACCAACGATGGTGAACCAGACGAAACACATCATCGAGGGGATGATGATCGCACCCAGTACGTATTCACGAACGGTCCGCCCGCGCGAGATACGCGCCAGGAACACACCCACGAATGGTGCAAATGCGATCCACCAGGCCCAGTAGAAGACGGACCATCCGCCCTGCCAGCTGGCCAGCGCATCGCCGGTTTCGGTACCATCAGCTTTCCAGACGTTGAACAGCATACCCGGCAGCGCCACGATATAGTCGAACAAGCCGACAAACAGTGCTTGCAGACCGAACAAAGCCGAGCCGAAGATCAAGAAGAACGCCAGCAGGAAGAAGCTGAGGCCCATGTTGATGTTCGACAGCCATTTGATGCCTTTGCCGACGCCCGACAGAGCAGACAAGGTGGACGCACCCATGATGACCAGCAGAGCAACAACGATGGCAGCGGTAGTGGCTTTGCCATCTTCGTTCAGCAGCCAGTCGCCAACTCCAATCCGGTGCAGACCGGCGACGAACTGTTCAACGCCAAAGCCCAGCGTCTGCGCGACGCCCAGAATGGTGGCAACAACTGCAACGATGTCGATCGCGTGACCCAGCTTACCCGACAGCGCACTGCCGAACAGCGGTGCCAGACCCGAGCGGATGGTCAGCGGCAGGTTGCGGCGGTACGAGAAATACCCCAGCGACAAGCCAACCAACGCATAGCACGCCCAAGCCGAGAAGCCCCAATGCAGGAACGACCACTTATAGGCATTACGAACGTTGTCAGCCGACGACCCTTCTGCCAGACCCTGAATAACCTCGGGGTTATTGGCAAAGTGGTACATAGGCTCTGCGGTTGCAAACGTCAGCATTCCGATGCCAATCCCCGCCCCGAACATCATCGAGAACCAGGAAAAGCTTGAAAACTCAGGTTTGTCACCGGGCAGGCCCATTTTCAGACGGCCAGTCGACGGGATCAGCGCCAGCACCACACAGACGATGATGAAGAACGCCACGACCCACGTGTACCAGGCCGCAAAGTTCGACAGCAGGAAGCTGTTCATTGCGCCCAAAACACTCGATGCATTCTCTGGGAAGGCAATCGCCCAGAAGATCAGCGCACCGACCAGGATTTTTGACGCGATGGTGACGTCTTTGCTGAAGCCATCGTAAAAGCCGCCTTCGCTGACTTCGATGGGCAACTCCATCAGTGGTGGTTCTTTTGCCATTTATGTTTCTCCTCCGTGATTTCGTAAAGCTCGCACTTAAATTAGGTGGTCATAAAGCACGATCCGCCCGGCACCTAGGTCTCCGTCTTCTGTATCGAGCGGTGTTTTGTGTTCGAGTGTCTCTCACCCTAAACCCGTTTTTCGCGTCTCAGAGCGTTGATCGCGCAAACGTGCTGCTGGTGTGACTGTATCCATCTACTCCTTTGCGGCATTGGCGGTTTCCCGCAGCTGGAATTTCTGGATCTTTCCGGTCGATGTCTTGGGCAACTCAGCGAAGATCACCGATTTTGGGGTCTTGAACCCAGCCAGATTTGCGCGACAAAAGCTGATGATTTCCGCTTCGTCAGCCTCGTGACCCGGGCGCAGTTCAACAAATGCACATGGCACTTCCCCCCATTTCGGGTCAGCCTTGGCAACAACCGCCGCTGCTTGAACTGCCGGGTGGCGGAATAACACGGCCTCAACCTCGACCGACGAGATGTTCTCGCCCCCCGAGATAATCACATCCTTCAACCGGTCGCGGATTTGGATATAGCCGTCCGGTTGAACAACGGCGGCATCACCAGACCAGAACCATCCATCCTTGAACGCCTTGGCCGTGGCTTCGGGATCTTTGTAATACCCCTTCATCACCGTGTTGCCCCGAATGGCAATCTCGCCTTGCGTTTCGCCGTCGCGCGGAACTTCTTGCCCGGTCTCGCTATCCAGAACCGTCACATCTTCGACCATTGGGAAAGCGATACCCTGCTGGGCTTGCAACTGGGCTTGCTCCTCGGGGTGTTTGTGATCCCATTCATCCTGCCACAAGCACTGCGATATATGACCATATGTTTCGGTCAGGCCGTAAACCTGCATGACGTCCAGACCCATCGCCTTGGTCTTTTCCAAGACAGAAGGTGGCGGCGGCGCACCAGCGGTAAGGACACGAATTGCCGGATCAAACGGCGCGGCATCGGTATCTTCGTGCTCAGCGATCATCTGAAGTACGATAGGCGCTGCTCCCAAATGGGTGACACCATGGGTCCGGATCGCGTCCAGAACTTTGTCTGCTGCGGGCGTCCGCGTGAAAACCTTGGTTCCGCCCAGAATAGCCATCATCCACGGATGGCCCCAACCATTACAATGGAACATCGGGACCACAGACAGATAGATCGGATAGTGCGGCATTTCCCAAGCGGCGACAGTACCCAAAGCCATCAGATACGCACCACGGTGGTGATACACGACGCCCTTCGGGCGCCCCGATGTGCCTGACGTGTAATTGAGAGCGATCGCATCCCATTCACTGGCTGGCGAGACCGACAGATCAGGATCGACAGGGGCCGCGGCGAGATCTTCGTAGTTTCTGCCACCCAACGTGTCGGACCTTGGCGCGTTCACATCGTTGATCTCGACCACTGGAATCGTGCGGCCAAGCCGCTCGAAAGCCTGCGACAGGAGGGGAACGAACTCACGATCAACAATCACCAGTTTGGTATCGGCATGATCCAGAATGTAAGCGATCGTTTCGGCTTCCAACCGTGTATTGAGCGTGTTGAGAACCGCGCCCATCAGCGGGATGGCGAAATGAAGCTCGAACAATTCCGGGATGTTCGGGCTCAGGATCGAAATCGTGTCTCCCTTGGACAAACCCAACGCCTTCAGGCCGCTTGCAACAGCACGCGCCCGAGAGGCTATATCGCTCCAATTGCGGCGAACATCCCCATAGATAACCGCGACACGGTCTCGATGGACCGAGCTTGCCCGCGACAAAAACGAAAGCGGTGAAAGCGGTACAAAGTTCGCCGCATTTTGCGCCAATGCGTCAAAGTTGTGCTGCATGGCCTTTCCTCCCAAACGACCAGATAAGTTTTTTAGTTTGCCGCCAACTGTTGGCGGCTCAGAACGTTCAGGAAGAAAGCTCAATGGCACTCTCAACGCCGAAACAGGTACCCGTCAAGCCATCAAACGCCACAAGAAGACGTAGTTAACTTTTTGGAAACCAATCCGGATCACTTCTGGCGCATTGTGTCTTTTTCTGTCTGACTAATTTCTGGTCCGCGTTGTTTAATTAGAATGCGGATTCTGTAAAATATGGAAAAATTTTTGAGGGGTATCGAATTTTTCAATGTCACGACGCACACCGACACTCAAAGGCCTGCGCGCCTTCGAAGAAGTCTACATTCTGGGTAACTTTACTAGGGCCGCCGATGCCCTGAACGTCCAGCAGCCAGCAATAAGCTATCAAATCAAACAGTTAGAAGAAGATTTGGGGACTCGTCTTTTCCTGCGAAAAAACGGCAGGCTTGAGCCCACACCGCCAGCTCATGATTTGTTTCACTCGGTTTCACGAGCTTTTGATGGAATCCGCGAGACATCTGCCCGGATTCGACGTGCCGATCAAAAGCAGGTCTGGACGATCGCAACATATGCCGGCGTAGGCGCACATTGGGTGTCACCCCGCCTACCGGCACTGTCCAAACACCTGAACGTGCGCACCAAAGTCGTAACGCTAGTAACGGATGCTGACTTGTTTCGAGAAGAGGCAAATTGCTGGATTGCCTTCGGGGACGGACACTGGCCCGGGTTCGAATCCCGCCTGTTGATCCAGGAACGTGTTTTCCCGGTCGCGTCGCCCAGCGTCGCACGACAGATTCTTAAATTGAAGGACCGGGTTGAAACCGGAGGCGTTCCCCTCATCGAACTGGAAGACACTGAGCACCGCTGGTTAGACTGGCAATCCTGGCTTGGGGCCAGTTCCGAGAACTGGAACTTCTTGGACAACCGGATCATCGTAAACGATCATGGTATGGCGCTACATCTGGCGCTGGCAGGATCAGGGGTCGCACTGGGATGGCACGGCGTTTTACAAGGCCACCTGAACGCCGGCAGTCTTGTTCAACTTTCCCAGTACGAGGCTACCTCCTCCAGTGGATATTGGCTTTTGGGTCGCAAGGGTTTTTTTCAATCTGAAGAAGGTCAGAAAATCTACGATGCCCTCGCTCCAGAAACCGACTAAGGACTGGATAGTGGTTCCCAACACTACTAACGGAAAACGTAACATTTCCGCAGGGTCAATGTCTGTACAAGTCGACCTAGTCTATGTTTAACAAGCCTGCCGCTACAGCCCTGAATGCTGGCCAATAAAATGATGCAACAGGACGCGCGCATATTATTGACGCACGGCTTTTAGCGAACTCTCTCGGCTGCTCTCAACAAACACTGCCCGGACAAAAACGCCTAGCCAAACCCCGGTGACTGAGCGTCCCAAATCAGATTGTTATCTGTTCATCTGTTGGGCTATCGTGAAATCATGAGCCAGACCCGCATGACCATCGGAATACCCATCATTCTACTGTGTTTGGTTTTGAGTGCGGCGCAATCCTACGCAGCCGATCGCGTCGCACTATTGATTGGCAATTCGGACTATGCCACGCAGGAGATGTCACTGCGCAATCCCGGCAACGATGTCGAAGCTTTGGGCAACACGTTGCAAGAACTTGGTTTCACGGTCATTCAAACCACAAACCAAAACGCACGAGCCATGCAAGAGGCAGTAGACAAGTTTGGTGCTATCTCAAAAGACGCTAAGATGGCCGTGTTCTTCTATGCCGGGCATGGGGTACAGATCGGCGGGGCAAATTACCTGATTGGTACCGATTTCAACGGAAATAGCCTGCAGGCACTGAAACGCAGTTCGATCACCTTGGACCGAGTGCGAGACGTTATGACCAAGGCCGGGCCCGATGTCGGCGTCCTGCTTTTGGATGCCTGCCGTAACAATCCGTTTTCCGATAAGGGCCTCGTCGAACATGGCCTTGTCAGAATGCGTGGCGGAGCGGGTTTGTTGATAGCCTACGCGACAGACCCAGGAAACGTGGCGTATGACGGGCAAGGAAAGAACAGCGTTTTCACCAATGGGCTACTGGACCATATTGCGACGCCGGACCTGGACGTTCGACTGATGTTGGGTCGTGTCCGCCAGCAAGTGGTTTTGGAAACCGATGGGCGCCAGATCCCTTGGGTCGAGGAATCTGTGCTGGACGAACACAGCTTTGCTCCAGGCCTGCCCAACAGTTCGCCCAAAGACGAAATCACTGCCGATCTGGAACATTGGAGACGTATTTCCTCCAGTTCGGACAGCCGAGAATTCAAAACTTACCTGAAAACCTATCCCGATGGGTTGTTTGCCTCATTTGCCCGTGAACAGCTGGCATCCCTTGAAACGCCGGCGGCGACTCCGTTGACATCGGTCAGTGCCACATTCACACAGGCCGATCCTCAGAAGCTTGCGACCGCCTTGATGGCATTGGGGCATCTCAAAGAACCGCAGTCACCTGACCTTGGACCTGCACTGGACAGCTATAGGAGGGGTTTGCCAGCTGCGGAAACAGCCACGCCGGAGCGGCTATTTGAAGACGCGGCTCAGGTTTCGGTGTATCTGGCGGTCACAACGATGCAAAGGCTGCGCACCGACATAATAGCCCTTCGTAGCGTCGAGCGCACGCTCACTATTGCCGAGGATGCTTTGGAGCAAATCGAAGACATCGCCCGTTCAAATGCAGACGCATTGCCTGTTTTGCAACAGGCACGCAGTGATATCTACGACATCTACCGGTCGCGCGGGATTATCCTGCGCCGTCTGGACCAGAGCCGCAGTTATTATGATGAGGTACTGGCCCGCGCTATTATTTTTTTCCCGCCCGACATTGATGCTTCGATTGTCAATGCCGCATCAGGGTCACGTGATCTCGATTTTGCCAATGCGCAACTGACGCAGGACGCGAGCTTGTTCCTGCGGCATGTATCGCAAGCAGATGATAGCAGAAAAGGAAGTTACCAATGGCTGGCCGATCTTATCCCTCCCGAATAGGTGCAAGCCTTGTTGTTGCCTCCTTAGTCCTGGCGGCCTGTGGCGACAGCACTCAGACGTCGGCACCAGCAACCACCCCCTCGGGCATGACACAAGCCGAGGCTGATTTGGTCAAACAGGCCGCAGCCATGCAAAAAACAATCCTGCAGGGCGCAGTCGCCGGAGGCGCGGCAGGCGGAGGGATCGGCTTTGGCCTGGGTGGTAGTGATGATGTGGGCACAGGCATCTCGGTCGGTTTTGGCGCCGGGGCTTTAGCAGGGACTTACGTCGCCTTCGTCCAGCGCAGCTATGCAGGGCGCGAGGCGCGTTTGCGACAGATCAAGAAAGACCTGGATCGCAACACAACTGAAATGCAGACGACACTAACCGTTATGAACCAGGTTCTGGCTGCACAGAAAGCCGAACTGGATTCACTGAACGCAAGCATCACCGCAGGCACGGCCGACCCATCGCAGATCGAAAGAGAATTGGCCGAGGCCAACGGAAACTTGACCCAGATGGAACTGGCCATTGACGGCGCCGCCAAACGACAGGCCGAATTCACCGAGGCCCGCTCTCTTACAATTGACCGCGGACAGGCAACTTCACCAATAGATGCGGATCTTACGGCTTTGTCGAACCAGATCACTCAGATGCGCGGGATCGCCAGTGATCTGGCGTCGTCGTTGTGAAGGGTACACGAATGATCCGCTCTGCCGCCCTAGCCTGCCTGTTTCTTACCGCGTGCCAAACCACGACTGATCCTGCAGACGGTGGGTTCTTCGCCGGTGTTTCTGGAATTACTACCGGTGCCTACGACGATCGTATCACCGCAGCCGAAGGGGATGTGGCCACGGCGCAGGCACGAAATGATGCGCTTGTTGCGCAAATTCGATCGTCGGAATCTGAACTGGCCAAGCTCAAGCTCAAAATTCTACAAAAACGCGACGCGACTGGTGGAGGCGACGCAGCAACGGCGGCTCGCATCGACCGTGTTTTGAACGACACGCCTGGGGGGGTTACGCCGGAAGCCAGACTGGCGGCCCTGCAAAAAAGCATCTCGGACGCGCGCGCACTCAGCGCCGATTTAGCTAAACTGTCGGGTTAAACATTTAGCCCTGACATCCGCCCAATGCCCAACGGCGCAGGTTGACTTTCAAACCGCCGCCAAAGGGGTGTTGCTTGGCGACATTCCCGGCCTCGGGGCGGTTGACATAGGTCTGGGCCTGATTGCACAGGTCCTCGGGCGTCCACTGGTGGCAATTCGAACAGGACTGGTCTTTCCACAACTCATCCGGCAAACCTTCGATCGGAGGGAACAGTGGCGCGCCTGCCACCAGTTGGTTAATCGTTTGCCCGCGCACATGGTCATTGCCGAAATCCAATACTGAATCGAGCGTCATCGGGGTGTTGCCCGGCGGTCCTGTTTCTGACAACTCACGATCTGCCTCGGTCTTACGGGTCACGGTTTCCTCACCGTATTTCAAGGCAGCCAAACGTTCGGCTGCTTTACCCGAGAACGCCCCTTCAGGGAAACTTTGCAGATAGACCTCATATGCATGCACAGTGTCGTCAGCCAACGCCAGTTCGTACATCAGGCGTTCGGTTTCATTTGCCTCAATCACCGTTTGCTCTGGCACTTTGGGTTGCGGCGCGGTTCCAAAGGATTCGGCTAGAACGGTCTGCAAAAGATCGCTTGCTTCGGCAGCATAAGCGCTGTCTGGATAGGCGCGCATAAACAGCATGATCTGAACCGGATCACGCGAAGTGGTTGCCTCCTGCCAAAGCTCCTCTTCGCTTTGGGTCTGGACGATGGGCGTTTGAATCTGCGGTGAGAACGCGAAATCCTGCGTCAGCGACGAAGTATCCCACGGCGTTTGTAGCCCTCGGGTCTGTTCCAGCACATCCACGCGGACTTTCTTGAACAATTGTTCGATGGCCATCCCCGGTGTTTCGATATGGCTCGCCAGACTCAGCGTGAAGGGGCTGTTGCCCTTCTCCCCGTCCAGCGCGACGCCGCCAGGGTCAGTGGCATAGGCAAGAAACGTGCCCGTGGGGGCCTTCATCTCTGCCAGACCGTTGTCATCCATATCGGCGAGGTTCTCGAACGGGTTGTTCCGGCAGGCGTCCAGAATGACGATATTGGTCTTGTTATGTGCCGAGGCCATCTGGTGCAGGACCGAGCGCGCCTCGACCGCCATCAGGTCCAGATCAGCGGGGTCGCTCAGCGAGATATCAACCGGCAGCAGGTAGTTTGACCCGAACGATTGCACGCCATGACCGGCGTAATAGAACAGGCCCACTGCATTCTCGCCCCCCTGCCGCAGATCGCGGCCAAACTGGGCAATGGCGCGCTTCATCTCGATCTGGGAACTGTCGGTCAGGTTACGAACCTCGAACCCAAGCTCTGAAAGCTTGCCGGAAATCAGCGTCGCGTCATTGACCGGATTGTCCAGCGGCGACACTGAACCATAGGCCGAATTTCCGATCACCAGCGCAATGCGCGGCTCGGCCCAGGCGAGGCTGGTCCATACCAGCGAAATCATCGCAATCAGAGGGTAGAAAATGCGAAACACATCGGATCCTTTGTCGCCGTTCTTTTATCACACCCGTGACGCCGTAGCATCATGCCAACCTGAATATATCTAAATCTATCGTTTGACTTTATTGTGGCCATCGCCTGACATATCCCGGATCGGCGATCAAGCATAGGAAGAGGGTCACACATGCCGCGTTCAAACCTGATGCGAAGCTTTTTTGCCATAGCCAGCTTGCTGCTGGCCAACGCGACATGGGCGCAAAGCGCCGATCCGTTTGAACACGGCTGGGCGCTGGATGGTGCCGCGTCCGAGTTGCAGTTTCTTTCGGTCAAGAAAAGCTCGGTCGCGGAAAACAGCGGGTTTGCCAGCCTGTCGGGCGTGATCAGTCCCCAAGGCGCGGCCGAAATTCGGGTGCAGATGGACAGCGTGGATACCAAGATCGACCTGCGCAACGTGCGGATGCGCTTTTTGTTCTTTGAAACCTTCAAATACCCCGAGGCCATCATCACCGCCCAGCTTCCCCCCGAAAAGCTGGTCGACCTGCATCAGGCGCGGCACAAGATTATCGACCTTCCCTATTCTCTGTCGCTACACGGTGTGACCAAGGACGGCGTTGCGCAGGTTGCGATCACTCTGGTCGACAACGACCGCGTGGCCGTGGCCAACACCACACCGATTGCCATCGCCCTGCCCGATTTCAACTTGGAAGAAGGTCGCGGCAAGCTGCAAGAGGCCGCGGGCGTTGATATCCTGCCCTTCGGTTTTGTCAGCTTTGGCTTCGTGTTCGACCGCGCGAAGGCGGGCACGCCCCCGCAACTGGTCGCGGCCTCGGCCACCCCCGGCGCTGCGGCGCTTGAGACCAAAGGCGATCTGGACCGCGAAGCCTGTGAAGGTCGGATGGAGATCCTGTCCCGCACCGGAAACATCTATTTCACATCGGGCAGCGCGCGCTTGTCCGAAGACTCTATCCCACTGCTGACGAACCTGCATGACATCGTGAACCGCTGCCCAGAACTGACAATCGAGATCGGCGGTCATACTGACAGCGATGGCTCAGACACCGCCAATCGTGTGCTCAGCGAACGGCGGGCGCAGGCGGTGAACGCCTATCTGGTCGATCAGGGGATTGCGCCGGAACGTCTTGTAACCGTGGGCTATGGCGAAAGCCGCCCCGTGACCTCGAACGACACGGCTGAGGGCAAACGCCGTAACCGCCGGATCGAATTTGTGCCGGTTAATTAGGGTCAGTTCGCGGCCAGAATGATCGGATCGAACCCACCGCTGCGCCATTGTTGCAGGGCCGAGATGAAATTCGGCCCCGGCACACCGTCGATGGTGCTGTTGTAGTACCCGGCCTTTTGCAGCAGCTTTTGCACTTCCATCACCGTCTCGCGCGTCCACTGGTCCGAGGCCAGCGACAGTTGGTTCACGATCGCCCCGTCATCCTCAGCCGCACCACGCAGTAACATGCGCGCGGCCTCAAGCGGATCGCGGGGCACGCCGCGCCCTTCGTCCAGCAAGATCGCCGCCGCCAGATAACCTTGATATTCGCCTTCACGTGCGGCGCGCTGGAAATAGCCAAGCGCCTGATCCGCCGAGCCTGTAATTCCATCCTGCGCCAGAACGCCCAAATTGAAGGTGGCCTTGGCTGACCCTCCGTCCGCTGCCTGTTGCAACAGCGCGATTGCGCGCGCTTCGTCCTTGGGGACGATCTGCCCTTCGAACAGAGTTACGGCCAGGTTGATCATCGCATCAAAACTGCCACCTTGGGCGGCTTGTTCGTACAGCGAAAGTGCCTTGGCTTGATCCTGCGGCACGCCTGTGCCGCCCTCATGTAGCTGTGCCAGCGAAACCATCGCCCGCAGGTCCCCCGCCTCGGCTGCCTGCTTGTAAAGCGTCACCGCCCGGTCCACATCCCCTGCCGCAATCGTAGCCCGCGCCAACAGGGCCACGTAGTGGGACAGGTCCGGCGTCTGCGCCGCTGCAGCACTGCACGCCTGAATGGCGGTCAGGGCGTTTTCCTGAAGACGGCTGAAGGGCACGCCGGGGATGCTGGCCGTGCGATCGCGCGGGTGGGTTGCCAGCCGTTCACAAATGCCTCCGGGGGTGCTGTCCTCGGGACGCGGGATGGACGCGATCAGACGCTGCGCCTGTGCCGCATGTGCGCCCTCGGGATATTGCTCAAGGTAGAACTCCAGCAGCGGGCGCATCCGGCTGCGCTGTGCCAGTTTCCAAAGACGTTCGGCCTGTTCGTCTGCGTCCTCAACCGTGACCGCGCGGGTCAGTGTCTGCCCCTGCCCGGCCCTGTCTAAAAAGGCCACGACCTCATTCACATGCGCGCCCTGCGGGTAGCGATCCATATAGAGCTGCATCAGGGACGCATCCTGCGCATTCGCTGCCACCTGCCACAGCAGCGTCTCCTCGGACGCAGTCACGGGGCTGTTGTCGAACCGGAACTGCCGCGTCAGGGACGAGTTGTCCCACGGAATCTGCCGTCCCCCTGTCGAGGCCAGCACGTCTTTGCGCACCGAGATCATCAGGTCCGAAATGTCCTGACCCGGCGTATAGATATGGCTCAGCAGCGCCTCGGTGAAAAAGCTGTTCCGGCCGGTGCCGTCATAGGCCACGTTGTCGGGCTGGGTGGCATAGGCAAACATGAAGTCCGCCGCACTGCCGACTCGTGCCAACCCCTCGCCGCCGACCTCCAAACCCGTTCCTTCGAACGGGTTGTCGCGGCAGGCATCCAGAAACACCAGACGGATGCCGTCCGAGCGTTCCATTCGGTTGACGAACTCCTCCATCTGGATGGTCTGTTCAGGGATATCTTCAGGTTTGGTGATCTGCGCATCGACAGGGACCAAATAGTTGCGTCCGTTCACCTGAAACCCGTGCCCGGCATAAAACAGCAGCGATACATCAGAATCTGCAGCAGTCGTGCCATAGGACTCTGCCAGCGACAGCATCTCGTCCCGTGTCAGGTCAGTGCCCAGAAACACCTCGAACCCCAGCCCTTCCAGCGCGATGGCCAGATCCGAGGCATCGTTGATCGGGTTGTCCAGCGGGCTGACCGACACGTAGTCGGAATTGCCGATAATCAGCGCAACCCGTTTGTCCGCCAGCGCCATAGTCGCGCTGAACAGCATCAGGATAAGCGCTGCGAAGCAACGTTTCAGAGCCAATGGTCTACTCTCCGACGTATCAAAGGCCGATGGCGCGGGTCAGTCCGATATCCGCCTGACCGACCGCTGCCACAATCGTTTCTACCTGCTGGTTCTGAACGATGGCAAGCTCGGGATCGGTTGCTCTAATCAATGTGATGGCCTTGCGGATCTCACGCTGGGCCTGACGGATTTGCCGCCGCGCCTGCTGTACCGCCTCGCGGCGGATGGCGTTGCGCTCTTCTGCGGTAGTGGCCAGCGACAGGCGGCGATTGGCTTCGTCACCTGCCTCGCGGATACCCGCGCTGGCGCCGCGAATGATGTCACCGACGGATTCGAGCCCCGGTGGCAAACCCTTCACGATACCGTCAAGTTCGGACGCGTAGTCATCCATCGCTTCGGCAAGGCAGGCCAGGTACTCACTGACATTCTCACCACTGCTGGCGCAGGATGCGATCTCGCCTCCGAATTCCTCGGATACGTTTTCAACAGTCCCAAGTGTTGCTTCAGCCTCGGCGACTGTTGTCACAGCAGTGCCACCACCTCCGCCGCCGCCGGTTATAGTGGTATCAACGGTCGGAGTAACTTCTACCTCGGGTGTGGGCGGAACGGGTATCGGCTCCACTACTGTCACAACCGAACCGGGCAAAGACACAACTTGATATCCTATTTCGGCTGAGCTGAGCAAAAACGAGGTCGACAGCGTAAATGTCGTGGTGCCATCGTCGTTTTCGATGAAGTTCAACCCCTCAAATACTGTGGACGTATCCAAAGAATCAGATGGGGGACCAAACAGGTAAACGGAAGGCCCACCGAAAATCGTGCCCGTCGTCGCATTGGGCGGCTGTTCGCCCTCAACAACCGCGATATTGTCGGGAATAGCAAACACAACCGGCGAGGTCGTGTAATTTGCCGGACCTGTCTCACCCGATCCCGGAGCCCAGGTGTTTTCAAAGTCCCAGCCTTGTGCCGAAGCAAGGTTGAAGAACGTCACTGTGTCGTTCAGTTGGAACGTGGACAGTCCCGTGCCGCCGGCGCTGGTATTCTGCCCAGAACTCTGCGTGTCCCAGAAAGATGCGGTGACAGTCCCGGAATTACTACCGATCAATCCGCCCAACATCGGAGTATCGCTGCCGGAAAAATCCACACTGCCGTTCGAATAGCTGCGTGTGACCGAACCACTGTTGTTTATTCCGACCAGACCACCGACGGCTACGGTATCCATCGGGCTGGAAAACTGGCTTACCCCCCGGACGTCCGAGTTGGAATACGAGTCAACGATCGAACCGAAGTTCTCGCCGACCAATCCGCCCATGATAAACTCGCCAAAGCCAAGTCCGGACACCGAACCACTACTGAACGAACGCTGAATGACCCCAGAATTCTCTCCAACCAAACCACCGACCAAAACGAAATCAGCCTCGATCGGATCAACCGTCACACTGGCAGTCGAAAAACTGTCACTGATTGTACCGCCATCGTTAATGCCAACCAGCCCGCCGGTCACGTCGTCACTGCCGGTGAAGCTGCCCGACACACTAACGCCCGAGATTGTCCCAAGGTTTTCACCGGCAAGTATGCCACCACCCTGAGCGGTAATATCCGCATTCCTGATACTCAGGTTACGCACGGTACCATCCAGAGTGCCGAAAAGGCCGCCGAAGGTAAAGTCGTTGTCTATGAACAGGTTGTTGATCGAAAACCTGTTACCTTCAAGCGTGCCTGAAAAATCTGCGGGGACAAAACCAAATGACCAGCTGGACGTGGGCGAGGCATCTATGTCGTTGACCAGCGCAAAGGATTGGCTAGAGCCGTTGAGACCCTGCAAACCATAAATATCGGTTAACTGGAACGGGTTCGCGCCCGACCCGTTGCCGCCTGTGGCGCGCAGGAATGTGGCGTTTGGCGAGACAATGAAATCGCCCGCGAAAAAGCTGGGCAGCGTTGCCGAAACCTGATCCCAGAACCCTGCAACCAAGTTGAACGTGGCCACACTTATGCTGCCGCCAGGGCCGGTGGTGATCCGGCCTACTCCGTCGACCGCCCCCATTGCATTCAGCAACAACCCACCGTTGACCGCGTTGATCGCACCGTTGATCGTGATCATGTTATCCGCGATCAGGAACAACGTATTTGCCGCCATCCAGTCGATATCAGCGTTGATCGTGATATTGCCGTCATCTGTGCCGGTCAAAGACGTAGTCAGAAACACATCCGCAGATTCAAGCTGGGCTTCCAGACCCGCTTCGGTAAACGTGCCCGGAATCGTTATGTTCACCGGATCGATCAACAGATCTCCGGTTTCCCCATTCGGAGCGCGCAGGTCGGTAAAACCGCGATAGACCAGATCGATCTGCCCCGAGACCTCGACAAAGCCGCCATCGCCCGCAGTATCCCCGCCACGGGCTGATATCTGGCCATGGAACTCGGTCAGGTCATCGGACCAGATAATAACGCGACCGCCATTACCTTCGTCTCCGCCGTCTGCTGAGATACTGGTGCTCGCATCTACTAAGGTTGTCTGCGCCGTCGGAAGCGTACCACCGCCCTGAAAATCGCCACCGACCAGAATGGTTCCACCATCTCCACCACCCGTCCCGTCGGATGTCAGCGTGGCCCCTGCCAGCGTGATCGCCTCACCAGTTATGGTTATAGACCCACCGTTCTGAGTACGCACCTTTGGCCGAAGCGACGTTTCGACAAGTGTTGCCTGAGCCGACGTATCGATCGTGCCACTGACCCGAACGCCGCCGCCGCTGCCACCCAAAACGACAGCTCCGGATACTCCGCCAACCGATTGAGCCTCGATCACGCCAGACATGTTGATGACCTGTCGCGCCGCATTCCGAGCACTGGCCGCTTTGAGGTGAACGGAACCGCCATTGGCTTCGATCCGCCCTGAATTGGTAATCAACGCCTCCATCATGGCGTCATCGCTATCCGAAGGAACAGCGACCTGCAAAAAGCCATCGCCGGAAATATCCAGTGTTACTTGTTCACCCGCACCAAGCCCCACCTTGCCAAGAGGCACACGGATCAAGCCCGAATTGGAAACTTGCCCACCAATTAGCGCTGCATACCCGCCCGGAACAATCGAGATTGTTCCCGCGTTTTCCACTGCGGCTGAACTTCCATTTCCGGCAAAGCGATAGCGCCCGTTAAGGAAATCTTCATCCGTTACATCAAGGGTCGAGGCCACAAAGCCACCCGCATTGACTGCGCCGTTGGGGCCAATAAAAATACCGTTAGGGTTAACCAGAAACACCTGACCATTAGCATTCAACTGGCCAAGAATTGCGCTGGTAGTATCCCCCGTCACCCGGTTCAAAATCACGCTTTCTTGCCCGGGCTGGAAGAAATTAACTGTCGAGCCAGACCCGATCGAAAACCCGTTCCAATTCACTACGGCTGCGCCCGACCCCTGCGTAATGTCCAGCTGGTTGCCGCTGGGTTGCGCAATCGTAACAGTTCCCGCCGCTACGGTTCCGCCATTAGGCAGCGTTTGTGCCAGAGCTGTCGTGCCCCATAGCGTTGCCGTGGCTGTCAAAATTGCGCCGCGGATCAATGTGGCGCGAGCGCTAAAATCTGCGGCTTGCAACAATACTGAAGCGGTTTTCGTCTGCCCCCAGGTCATCGCGTTCACCTCTCCCATATTCAACTCGTAACGAACCCGACTTGTAGGTCGAGTCTTCAATTGCAATCAAATCAGCACCGATCCCATAGGCGTAGGCCGTAGTCGTGCTTTGCTCAAAAACCGTAGGTTGTTCTATTCCCAATTCGCCGTAAGCACCAAATACATAAGGCTTCAGGATCAGCGGCAACCCAGCCACTTCGACCCGCTGCGATCGACCCACTTCGGACCGCACGACCCATCCGTCATCGCCACGCAACGAACCCGCATCAAAGGTCGACAATTCGCTGGTGCTTGCGATACTGAATTGCTCGGACGTCACCAGAGCGTCCCCGAAGCTGGTTTGAATTCGGCCGTTCAAAGCCAACGACCAGTTGGCATTCAGAGGACGCTGATACTGGCCGGACAGAACGAGTTTCGTAAATTCCGGTTCAGCGTCCTGGCGCGAGAATGGAGTTTCTCCGGGGCCGACTGAGGTCCGTGCGCCGAGGATGTCCAAACCCCTTGAAAGCACAATACTCCCGCGCAGGAAGCCACCATTATCATAGGCGCGTGTGGCATCCAAAGTGGCGCGCAGCACGCTGATATCGTCGTCAAAGACCGGAATTTCAAAGGGACCGACCAACAGGTTCTGCGTATCGCTGATACGATCCAGGATCAGTTGCGACGAAAGATTAACTTTCTTAGATCTAATCCACGGATAATAGAGCCGCAGCGAAAACCTTTCGAACTCGCTTTCGTTAGGTAAAAAATCCGTGTCGGGACGCGCTTCGCTAGAGGTCACCTCAGCGTTAATCGTAAAGCCATCATACCCGATCGGGAATACCGCACCTGCAGCCAAAATCCGATACTCAGGGTCACCCGAGAAAAACCGCGTCGGAGACCCACCCAGGTTAAAATAGAATGTCTCACCCAGATCCAGCAGGCCGTTGAACTCAAGCCCAAGGTTCAAATTCACCGGGCCGAGATCATCGGACAAAGTATTGTCGAACCCGTATGAACCGGTAAATTCCTTGAACTCTCCATCCAAGGTCAGAACGGTGCCGCCATTGCTGTCACCTGCCGACAAGGTCGACGCCAAGCGAACTCCGAACGTATCACCTGCAAGCAGCAAGGCGCGCTCGATCTGCTGCAGTTTGATGCCACGCTTGCCGATTAACGGCTGGGTAATCTTGACCACGCGGTCCCGGACCTCTTCCGGAACTTTTGTTGCGTCAATACGCTCGACGAACCCGTCGACTACAACGATCCGCAACGTTCCACCATCTCGCAAAGTTTGCTGCGGCAGAACGACCCGACTCAGAACAAAACCGGCATTGCTATACGCGCTTTCAAGGCGATTTGTGGCCGCAAAAATTTCAGAGGCAGCAACACGCTTTCCCGTCAGTCGTTCAATAAAGGCGGCATTGGCAGCCTCCATTTGCGGCAGAGCGCCTTCAATATCCACGCGCCCGACTGTCACAAACAATCTGTCCGCACCTTCGGGAACCGGCGCGCCAGGGTCTCTGGCGACAGTAACAGGGCCCGTATTGCGTTGATTTTGCGGCTGAAATGTTGACGGTGCCAAATTCGACGCGCTTTGGGCCAGCACCGCGTCCGAAAGGACAAGACTGCCACCGGTTGCAAGAGCAAATATCATGCTGAGACGCGGAATCCGCATGATCGCCTGAGGTAGAGTCTTTGGCATTCGTAACCCTTAGTGAAACCTTAAAACAGAACCTAGAAAAGCCCAGCCCGCAGGCCAAAGCAAGATTGTATTTCCCAATACAGGATACCAGTCTGGATTGAGGTTATCCATATCACGATTGGTTCCGAGACTGTCCGTGTCCTAGTTCACAGAGCGTCGTGTCATTCGACGATTTTACAAAAGTCCCTGCTCCAACCATTCTTCGATCTTGTTGCGGCTAACCTCGAAATGCATCGAGTCTTCTCGACCCCAGGCCGCACCCCATACCCAGCCCTCCTGCCGGAAGAAGTCGGCCAGAATAGTCAGGCCCAGCTGGGTTTTGCCATCGCCCAGCGTGTCCAACACCCCGTCGATATTCAAGTCAACAGCCAGGCCATAGGCATGGGCCGATGCGGATGAGGTCGCGCCACGAATCCGCCGCACACACAGGGACCCGGCCGTATTGATACGTGCATAGAGGTCGGGGTCCGTGCGACGGATGTTTTCGAAAACAACGCGCAGAGAGTCTATTGCCGGTTTCAACATGCGTACCCGAACCGGGCCGACTTCTTCTAATACAAGGTTTTCCTCTAACCGCGGGTTGGTCATGGACTGACAATTATCTGTTAAGTCTTCGCGCGGCAGCCCGAATTTCTCTTTCAGAAACGACGAACTCGCCAGTTTGAGTTCTTGATTAACGTCGTTGCGGTTGGCGATAAGGACAACCTGAGCGTAAGCATCAATGATCTCGTTTGGGCTGGTGCTGTCATATCCATAGTCGTCCGCCCCGTCTGCGCCTTGCAACACGGCCGAACCGTCGCTTTGGGATCGCGATATCTCGAGCGACAGCCTCTCAATCTCGTTGCGCATATCTTCAACTTGCTGGCTCAGCATTTCGATTTCGATCCGCGCGCCTGAATCGATTGCCGGCCCCTCAAAATCACTTTCCATTGGAACGATCAGTGGGAAAACATACCAGATAACAGGGGCCAACATAATCGAAACCCCAAGAATTACTGCCGGAACTATGCGCATCTGATGTGTTTACCTGTATCTCAATTCAATTGCGCCCAAATCTAAAAGTCGCCGCGCAAGATGTCACGTGCTCGGCTTTATTTCTTAATCACAAATGTGACTTTCTTCATTGTCGCACACCTGAGGCACGGGTACTCTTTGTCCCAAACAGGGAAGGACTCCGGTAATGATTACTTTTTCTCGACTTAAATTTTTTGGGGCTTCGGCCGTGGCCCTCGTTTGCACGACACAATTCGCTTTGGCCCAATCCAATGAACTAACAGCCGACGAAATCACCGATGCATTCAACAAGCAAAAAACGCGTGGCTTGGTGATCGTACCTTCAACATCCGCGACTGAAGCAACCGACGAAGCTGTGGAAACCACAGTTGCTGCCGCCCCGGCCGAATACCAACCGGTGGCCTCGGAAGATCAGGTTAATATCCAGGTTCGGTTCGACTTCGCCTCGGCCGCCTTGCGCGATGATCAAAAACCCAAGCTGTCCTCCTTGTGCCAAGCGATGAAAAACGTCGACGTTAACGTCTTTCAGATCATCGGCCACACTGACAGCGCAGGATCTGCGGACTACAACCAAAATCTGTCTCTGCTGCGCGCGAAAGAAGTCAAACGCTTTCTGGTCAGCGATTGCGGTATCGCCGAAGGGCGACTGGAAGTACTGGGCGTGGGTGAAGCCGAACCTCTGAACAAGGACGATCCGCGCGCCGACGAAAACCGCCGCGTTGAATTTCAGGCGCTCGGCTGATTTAGTCTCCTCATAAAACACAATTTCGAGGGCAGCATGACTGAATCCCGCGCAGGCGACCTGTTTCAGCCGGGCGATCTGGTGAACAATACATATCGGATCGAGGCAATCCTTGGGCGGGGTGGTACCTCTGACGTTTATCGTGCGCGCTCCGAGATATCGGGGCGTCTGGCAGCGCTCAAGGTGCTGAAGGCTGAATTTTCCAGCAACGACGATTACCTCGTTCTGTTGACCCGTGAGGAAGAGATCCGCGACATCCGCCATGACGCGGTGGTGCGCTATTCCGAAAACAACCGTACTGCCGACGGACATGTCTATCTGGTGATGGACTATGTCGACGGGCCGGGGCTGGACCGGAAACTGGCCGATGGCCCCATGTCGGCGGACGATATTCTGACCATCTGCAAACGCGTCTGCGAGGGGCTCGAGGCGGCGCATGCGCGCAACATCGTCCACCGTGACCTGAGCCCGGACAACATCATCCTGCGTGACGGTGATCCTGCGCAGGCGGTGATCATCGATTTTGGCATCGCCAAGGACACCAACCCCGGTGCCGAAACCATCGTGGGTGGAGAGTTCGCGGGCAAATACGCCTATGCCGCGCCCGAGCAGCTGTCGGGCAAGACTGATCGGCGCACTGATATCTACTCGCTGGGCGCGCTGCTGCTGGCGAACTTCCGGGGCGAAAAGGCCAATTCCGGGCGTAACTTGCTGGAGGTTGTGGAAAGTAAAAAACAACCACTGGACACTGCAGATGTGCCCGAGCCGCTGAAAACCGTGCTGGATAAGATGACCGCGCCGGACCCCGATGACCGGTATCAATCGGCCAGCGAAGTATTGAGGGCTTTGTCCTCGACCCGGTCGGGACAGGCGGAATCCCCCCCTGCCGAGACCGATGACGACGCAACTATAATCGTACCCAAAAGCAAACCTGCGGCCCCTGCGCAGCCTGCCCCGGCCGTCGCAGCACCCGCAGCACCTCCGGTCGAAACGCCCGAGAAATCGCGCACCAAGCTGGTTGCCGCCCTTGGCGCGCTGGTCATTGTCGGCGGTGGTGCAGGTGCCTATTTCAGCGGCGCATTCGACAGCTTTACAGGGCCCCAATATCCCGTAGCCGCACCCTATACTTTGGTGGCGGACAAGCGCGAGGGCCTGCCGCCACGCGCCGTCGGTTTTGTTCCTTCGGAAGACACACGGGACACGATGACACGCGAGATCACCGATCAGGGTGGGACGGTTGATCTGACGTTGGCGTCCGGGGAAATCTCGGAAAGCTGGGGCGCTGCGGTCAATGACGTCATCGAAACAGTGATGGAGCTGGATGAATGGCGGCTGGTCGTGAACGGAAACGATGCTCAATTGACCGGACAAACCACGGATCAGGCGCTGCATGACAAGCTGGAACAGCTTTACTCGGCAGGCTTGCCCGCCGGGCTGCAAGGCACTGTCGAACTGGAGCTTGAGCCACTGTTCCTGCCCGCCGCCGATATTCGACCGATCCTGGCCAGTCTGGCGGATTGCGGCGCGCTAAAACTGGAAAATGCCCCCACCGCCGGGTACGGCCCTGAGACCCCTGTTCAGGTCAGTGGCACTCTGGCGTCTCAGGACAGTTTGGTTGGGCTGAATACCGCTTTGACCGCACTGGTCGGTGAGCGGCCGATTGATCTGGACGGTGTGAACGTGTTGAACCCGACATTATGCCTGATCGAGAACTACCTTCCCAGTGCTCCGGCCAGCGACATCTCTATCGCGTTTTTCAACGGTGAACAAAACGACGCCCCGAACCCAACCGGAGATTTTGTCGTAGGACAGAACCCGGTGATTGACGTCGACCTACCGCAAGGTGTGCAGGACGGGTTCCTGTCTGTCTCGGTTCTCGATGTGTCTGGTAACGTGTTCCACTTACTGCCAAATGTGACACGTCAAGAAAACGGGATTGCCGCGCTGCGGGATGGAGAAAGTGGGCCAGTGTCGGTTCGTGTGGCGTATTCCATCCCCGAAAGTCAGGAAAACGGCGGCATTGCCTTTCAGGTTGATGACAGCACCTTGGGCAAAAGCAAGGTAATCGTGCTGCATACCGACAATCAACTGTTCGACACACTGCGCCCCACCACGGAATCCGCTGCCGGATATGCCGAGGCGTTGCGCGAACAGGATCGCAATGTGGAAACGCAGATTTTGTCGCTGGACAGCCGTATCCTGACCACCCTCGCGCAGTAGCGCGGGGCTTAGGGAATATCGACCACGATCACCGAGATATTGTCAGCCCCGCCCCCATCCAGCGCGATCTGGATCAACTGATCGGCGACGGTTTCAATCGGCATCTCGGACAGCGCCTTTTCCAGCATCGGGAAGGTCGCGTATTTGCTCAGCCCGTCCGAGCAGATCAGGAACCGGTCGCCCGGCTGAACCTCGCCCCGGATCTTGTCCAGCTCCAGCACATCCCCGACCCCGACCGCGCGATTGATCGCATTTGATTGGGGATGCTGTTCCGCTTCATCCCAGCTCATTTGGCCCGCCAACACCAGATCGGCCACAACCGAGTGATCGGTGGTCAGCATTTGAATCCGGTTGTCACGCAGCAAATAGATGCGGCTGTCGCCCGCCCACAAACCGACGAAATGGCCGTTGGCCAGCATCATACAGGCAACGGTCGTGCCCATGGTTTTACCGCCACGGGTCTCAGCCTCTTGACGGATTGCCGAATGCGCTTGCTGTAACACATCCCGCAACTTCACCAGTCGATCCGCTGGTGGCAGTCCCGGCGGGATTGCCGCGACCATGTCAGCGACAAGACGGCTGGCGTAATCGCCCCCTTCGTGGCCGCCCATACCGTCCGCGACCATCCAAAGGCTTTCCTCGGGCAGGGCCAAAACGGCATCTTCATTGAGCTTGCGCTTGAGGCCGACATGGCTGCGGGCGCTGTACCGAACGCGGTGACTTGAATTCATAGTGGCCTTGCCTCGGTCCAGACTGCAGCGTGAAGATTAAACAAACCTTGCATGTTTGATCCTTGCGGTAAACCTTCGCAGACCATCATCCGAGGGACGCCGCCGATGTCCGTACTCCAGATTGTCGGAGACCGATAGCGATGCGCGACCAACCCCGCCGCGAGGTCGGGCAACAGGCTGTCCGAGACCTCGCCCCGTGTCAAAACCAGCGTTTTGCCCTCGGCCCGGACCGGGGATGTGGGTTCCTGCAAGGGAACGGGCAGCGCCTCCAGCCCCTCGGCCAGCTTGTCGCGGGTCATGTCGTCCTCAAGCGCGGCCAGGGCCAAATCTTCGAGCTGGCGGTACACGGCATCCGCGCGGAAATGGGTCAGAATGGCCGAGCCTTCGTTGGACACCCCAGCGACCAGGGTCAGCGGGAACCGTCGTCCCACCCGGTCGACCGAGGGCATCAGTACACCAAGCATCTTTTGCTGCCCCGCCAGCCCTGGTGCCAGACAGAACCGCCAGATCGGAGCTGACATGTAGTGGGCGTCCCATGACGCGCCCAAAGCCTCAGACGTAGCCAACATGCTGTGCTGTATCCACGTGTCCCACGGCTGGACGAAGTCCTGCGTCACCCCCAGTCGGAAGAAATCCCCGACCGACGGCATTTTACCAAACGCACCAAATCCGCTGCGCTGCATCAGAACGATTTAGGGCAGCTGAACTTTTGCAGCGCCGGAAGAGCAAAGGGGTTGATGACCGAGCCAGATTGCAACTGGAAGATCGCAATGCGGCCGCCGACATTGAAGATCACCTTCTTGCGGTCCGACACATTGGTCCGCCGCACCTCTGCCGCGTCCAGAAGGCGAAACCACGCCCATGGCCCGTCCTTGGACAACACACTTTCGATGTTGCGCTTATCGGGCTGGAACGTTACCCGCGCCAATCCAACCTGCCCCGGCCACGTGACCGCCATCGGCGAAGGCAGCCCGCCGCGATGGCGGAATTCCAGCGATTGTCCGTCAATTTCAAGCGTGACGCCCTTTGCCTTGGGGTCCAGCGCCTCGGGCATGATCTGGAACTGAATCTGCGGTTGTGGGCCCGCGGCAAAGAAAGCCTCACGGATTTCGGCGGCGTTCTGGAATTGGGTCAGAACGGCCTGACTAATGCCGAGATCGGCCTCGTTTACGCTGCTTTTCCAACTCCACGGGCGCGTGCGCATGTCCACGTGTTTGGCGAGGTTGTCCGTAAAGAACGTGTCGATCAGACCTTGCGGCCCAAACAACCGGCTGAAATCGCCCATCGCCACATCCGCGCCTGACCTACGGCTGAAAGGATAGCGGTCAGTGACGACCTGCTCGCAGAAGGGCAACACATTGGCCTGCCAGCGCGCATTCAGCGAGGCTCGCGTGCTGTCAGACGTGATCCCCGACGATCCGTCGATGATCTGTACCGCCCAGCGTTCCATTGGGCCGGGAATGCGCGCCGCTTCCTGTTGGAATTGCTGCAACGCCTGCCCGGATTCACCACCCGAAGTGCCACTGAACGACATCTTGTTCAGTTCCTGATAGACACCCGTCAACGACCCCATCAACTGATCCAATTGCGAGGGCTGCCCCTCGGGCCGATCAACAAGCTGATGCAGCCAGGCAAACCGATCCTCGACGTATTGACCCGGCTCTTGCACCGGCTGCGATGCGGTCGCGCCGCTGGATTTGGCCAGTGCCTCCAGCAGAATTTGCGTCTGGACCGAGGTCGCCGATTGCAACTCGAGGCTGGCCGCATCGGACAACCCTTCACCAAGAGCATCCGAATTTGGCAGGACCGATCGGCTTTCCGTCAGCTTCGTCTCGTCCGAGATCGAATTCAGGATGTTGACGATCGGCGAGGTCGGCCCAGACAGCACATTGGTCACTTCGACAGCGTGGCTGAGGCTTTCCATCGGTACGATGTCGATATCGCCCAGCATCGCGTCATAGCGCGCGATATAGTCGTTGTAATACAGGTCCAGAACATCGCGGCTCAGTGCGGCCAGCGCCAATTCGGTCTGTTCCGCCTCGCCGCGCGGGCCCAGAACCCAGCTTTCCTTTTGCACCCGTTTGGCTACGCCAACAGCTTCGCCGACGAATACGTCATTGAAACCGCGATAGGTAAAGATCCCCTCAATCCCGTCATTCAATGGCTTACCTGAAGACCGCACCAAAACGCGCGCCACCGCAGGGCCGCCGACCTCAGTAATCCGCCACTCGGGCAGCGCCGTGGCCGAAGCGCTTGAGATGATGCCGTTATACACGCGCTGCGCCAGTGGCAGTTCGGACAGCAGGCCCTGTATCTGCTCGACCATGGGCCCGTTCAGCGCCACAGCCTGCATCGGCTGACTCAGCAATGCCTCAAGATGGTCGTTCAGATCAGCGCGGAATTCCTCGCGCGAGGGGCCGGGGAAAGACACCGTCCAGTCGATATTCATCCATTCCTTGACAAGGTTCTGGTTCATCGGCCCTTGCAGACCCAACATCAGATAAACCTTCAGCGCCTCGTACAGCACGTCGGGGTTGTTGATATTGGCGCTCATCTGTTCTTCGAGACGCAGCAACAGGCGCGGCAGAAGGCGCTGGTTCAGCGCCGCGCGATAGGTCTGCGCCGCCTGCGTGCCGATCACGTCGCCTTGATACAGGCCATAGGTCAGGCGCGTTTCAGGGTCCGGGTCGGACAGGGTCGGGTTCGCGGGCAGATCGCGCAGTGTGTTCAGCGCCTGCACCACCGGCACCAGATCGGTATCGCCCACCGGGCTGGGTGGCAGCGTCGCCGCTGCAGCCTGATAGGCGGATACGCCCTCTTGCGCCTCGGCAATCAGCTCGGAATTACCCGAGAAGCTGCGCACCAACAGGGCACCCACTGCAACCGCGGCGATGACCGTCGCCGCGACCGAGGCCCATTTGGTGATCTTGTACCGCCGCTCGACCTTGTCATCGGCGCTGACCAGACCGGCCTCGCGGAAGATCACCTGATCGAACAGGCGGGTCAGGAAATACGACCGGCCCGAGCCCTGACCCGAACCAATCGCCTGACGTCCGATCCCGAAGGTACGCGCCATGCCCAACATCAGTCGGTCAATGGGGGTGCCCTCTTGCGTGCCGGATGTGAAATAGACCCCACGCAACATGTGACGGTGCTGATAGCGGCTGTCCTGAAACACCTCGGTCAGGAATTCATGCGCCACCTTGCGGAATGAGGCCACCTGCATCGGGAAGCCCGCAACCAAAGCGCGGCGCTGGGGGTCGGTCTCGGTCTGCATCCGCTCCAGCGATTGGGCATTCAGACGGCCCAGCAGCAACGCGAATTCCTCGTCAAAGGCCGCAACGGGGGATTGTTCAGACCGGGACTTGTCCAATGGCAAGGTAAAACCCCAGACCTGTTCGCGGTCTTCCTTGCCCAGATTGTCATAGAACTCGGCAAACCCAGCGATCAGGTCGGCCTTGGTGAACAGGATATAGACCGGAAAGCGCACGCCCAGTTTTTCGCGCAGCTCTTCCAGACGACGGCGCACGGCTTTTGCGTGTTCTTTCTGGGTGATTTCGTCCTGCAAAGATAGATCCGACAACGAAATCGCGATCATCGCCCCGTTAATCGGCTGGCGCTTGCGGTATTTCTTGAGCAGCCCAAGGAACCCAATCCACGCCGCGTTATCGACCTGAGCGTCGCTTTCCTGCGTCGTGTATCGTCCGGCCGTATCGATCAGAACGGCGTTTTCAGTAAACCACCAATCGCAGTTGCGCGTGCCGCCCACACCGCCAATCGCGGTTTTACCAATCTCATCGGCCAGCGGAAAGTTCAGGCCGGAATTCACAATGGCTGTGGTCTTACCCGCGCCCGGCGGGCCGATCATCACGTACCACGGCAGCTCATTCAGATGCCGCCGTCCGTTTTTGGATTTGCGCAGTGCGGCCATCGCGGTTTTCAACTTGCCGCGCAGCTCCGAGATTTCGCTGTCGATCATGTCGCCGCCGTCGCTGACGGCTTCGGTGATTTCTTCGGTCAGCTTCTTTTCGCGACGACGACGAACAAAGAAGATGGTTAGCGCAATGATCAGGAAAAACGCATAAATCACACCGCACCAGATAAACCGTGCCGTCATCCCATCCAAAGGACGCCATTCATCCGAACCAATAAGTGGTCCGAAAAAATAAAGGCACAAGGACAACGCCGTCGCCGTAAAAAACAGCACGGTGTAGATCGACATGAAGATGAATCTCAGGATTCTACGGGCGGTCATTGAGTATCCTCCTGCACCAACAGGACTTCGATCCGGCGGTTGGTGGCACGGCCTTCACGGGTGGAATTGTCGGCAATCGGGTCACTGTCGGCGCGGCCCTCAGCGCTGAGGCGATCGGGGTCGTTCAATTCGGGCGACATCTTATTCATCACCGATTTTGCGCGCGCCAGCGACAAGGCGAGGTTGGATGGAAAGCGCGCTGACCGGATTGGTACATTGTCCGAATGCCCGGTCACGATCACCGTGCCCGGCTCGGCGTTGAGCGCCACGGCAACCCGGCGCACCGGCTCTTGGAATTTGTCTTGCAGACTGTCCGAGCCTGACCCGAACATGCCCGACCCCTTGATGCGGATGACCAGCGTATTGCCTTTCTCAAAAACCTCGACCAGCCCCTCGTCAATCTCGGGCTGAAGGAATTCGACGACCTTCGCGATCTGAGGTTGCTGTTGCGGAGGTGGCGGCGGTGGCGGAGGCGCGCGGCGCTGCAATTCGGTCACGGGGCCCGCGTCAATCACCGACATCTGGCCCACAAGATTTTCCGTCTTGTTCGACAAAACGTAAGACAGGCCACTGAATTCAATCACCAGCAAAAGCGCCGTAACGCCAAGCGCGATCCAGACCGGTTTCCACATGCTGAGCGCACGGTAAGGCTTGTCCACGCCTTCCCAATGCGGGGCCAGATCATGCTCAACGGGACCACGTTGCGCCCGGATGACCCGCGCCAGACCCTGCCGGATTTGCAAATGCTTGTCCGGTCCGCCTTGTTCGACCCGCAAGCGGCCTTCAAAGCCCAGCGACAGGCACATGTAGACGAATTCCAGCAGCTCGATATTGTTCGCAGGCTCCTGTTCCAGCCGCGCCAGAAGGTCGTAGAACCGATCCCCGCCCACCGTCTCGCGGTGGAATGTCCCGACCAGAGATTGCGTGGCCCAACTGGACTGGCCGCCCCACGGCGTGTTCAGCACCACATCATCCAGCGTCGCACATAGCGCATAGCGAGCCACCTTGACCGACTGCGCCGGAATGCCCGCTTGTAGAGCTGCATTTTCAAAGCTGCGCACCTCGGCCACCACGCTTTGGCGCAGCTTGTCCGGGTCCATGTGCTGGGCGCGGTTGCGAATGCGGCTGATCAGCGAAAACAAAGGCGCGGCGCAGGCGTTCAGCCGGTTCATTCCGGTTGCGGCCACCTGTTCCCCACCGCCTTGTGGTGGGCGCGACTGTGGGGCCTGCGCCGGAGGCACGCCATATCCGTCCGCTCCCGCACCGGGCTGCGGCTGAGGCGCTTCCATCGGCTCGGGGTAGCCCGCCGGTTGCTGAGGCGCGGCGGGTTGTTGCGGCATGGTCCCGGCCTGACGTCGTCCACCCGGATTGGGGCGGATGACCGTCTTGTCTGTATCGTCCGGTTCGGCAAAAGGATCGTTGTCGGACATGATCTACCTGCTTCCTCACAGCGCCCGCATGGTCCAGTGGTCCACGCAGGCAGCCCCATCAATTTGTTTCGTACCAACCAGCTGCCCGGACGGCTACTGATTGCGGATCGCCCACAATTCCATCTGCAAGCCGGGATATTGCCCCGACACATGCACCGCGATCCCGCCAGAAGTGGTCATCTTGCTCCAATACGGGCTGGCGGCGTCCAGTTCGAAATAGACCACGCCCGAATGGTACGGAATCTGGCGCGGCGCAACCGGCAGCGGGCGCAGGGTGATGCCCGGCAGGGCCGAGTTCACCAATTGGCGGATTTCCTCAACCGGGCCGGTTTTGGCCTGACCCGCAAAGTGCCTCCGAACGTCTTCGGCGGGGATATCGGCATTAACCGCCAGCACAAATCCGGCCGAGCCGATCAACTTGCGATCAGCAATCACACCGACGCTAATGCCGTATTTGCGCGGCTCCAGCGGGATCGAGATCGCCGTTTGCTCCAGCACCGAGCTGAGATACTGCCGCAGCACCCGGATCACCGGAGCGAAACTTTCGGTCAGGTTGTCGTGCTGGTAGGCGGGGAATTGCACGGCCTCTTTCTCGGCACTCATGAAAGTGGCCAACTCGCCAGCCAGTGCAGCGCAAACGCGGTAGGCGTGTTCGGGGTGCACGTTTTCGATATTGGCGAAATGGCGCACCAGCGGCAGGTTGCGGTTGATCACCATCAACAGCAGGAAATCCGAAATCTCGGCAGCACCCTTGGCGGGTCCGCCCTCAGACAGCCGCCCGGCCAATGCCTGCATCCGGTGCGACAGCATCCCCTCAAGCTCGTTCATGAACCCCGCCAATGCCGGGGCTGCGCGCACATCCAGAACCGAAGGGACAAAGCCGCGATCCAGAACAATCTCTTTGTCGGGGCGCACTTCGATGATGCGGGCAATCGGAATGGCCAGCTTGTCGGCCAGATCGTCCACCGCCAGCGCAAATTGCAGGCGCAGCTTGCCAACGCCCAGCGTCACCGGCTTTTTCTGCTGGCTCATCACGTCGGTGATTTCCTGTTCGGCGGGACGCAGGCGGCTGACGGATTGTTCCGCGCCGCTCAGATCTACCTCAGACGCGCCTTGTCGCCGCTGCGGCACGGTCAGGTAAACAACGCAATCCTTGATCGTTTCGGGCACTTCCAAAGCGGGCGGATGGTCTTCGGCTTGCGGTACGCGAAACACCTGCCCGTCCGGCGTCAGCCCCGAGCAGGATTTCAGCGCTATCTGCCCGACCTTGAGCACCTCGTCATCCAGCTCAAGCGCACTCAGCCCCCAGGCATAGGGTGTCACCCGGCGCGCAAGCCCGGCCACCAGCGCCTCGGTATACCGGTCGGCCTGCTGGAAATGGTGGGGCTGCAAAAACAACCCTTCGGTCCAAAGCACCTTGCTGTCCCAGGACAATGGCTGCCCTCCCTTTTTATTGCGCCCGATGGGGCGTTACTTCAGCTTTTCCAGCTGTTCCTTATACGCACGCGCGAATTCCCGGCTGAAGAGATCGTGAAAATCATTCTCGGCCTGATCCGAAATTTCCGCATACATCTTTTCATACACTTCCCAATATTGGGCCTTCTTACCCTTGAAAAGTGACCCAAGTTTTCCGGAACCTTCGATTTTCCCGGCCAGCACCTCGGGGTCGAGCCGCGACAACACGCCTTTGAGCGCGGCCTCCATCCCTGTGACCATGGCGACCTCATGGGCCTTGATGTCGTTCAACGCCTCGGCGGTCGCCTCCTCGGAGGCGAGGTAGCCTTTGACCCGCGGTTTCACCAACGCCTCGATCGCCTGTTCGGCGCTGATCGAGAATTTCAGTGGGTTGTTTCCGCCTGCGCTGATCATCGTCTGATCAATGCGGAATTCAGACTTGATCGAGGTACGCGTCATCAGAATTTCGCGCAGCCCTGTGATCATTGCCCGTAACACGCGCCCCATCCGACCCATCGTGGCGGGCAGATCAGCGTCATCGATGCGCAGATCGTCCACCTCAAGCGCCTCAAGCAGCGCGCGGGCGGCGGATTGATCGCCACTTGCCGCAGCAGGCGCAGGGGTTTCGACCACAGTGGGCTCATTCGCAGGTTCTGGCGCAGGTGCCACAGGTTCCGGCGGCGGAGGCGGGGCAGCCTGCCCGCCCGGTGTTGGCTTGGCAGGCGGCGCAGCCGGTTCCGGCGGTGGCGCAGCAAACGGGTCCGAAGAAGACGGCTCTTGCGGCGACAGGAAATCGTCATCCCAATCGTCGGGGATCAGGTTCGCGCCGCCGCCACTGGTGGGTGCAGAAAACGCATCCGTGGCCGAGGGGTTGTGCATCGGGTCGCTCGCCCCCATGCCCTGATGCGCATCGGCAGGTTTGGCAAAGAACGGGTCGTCATCGCCGAGCGGTGGCAGCAGCTCGTCCATGGGATCAGGCGTTGCGATCTGGCCCGGTCCTTTAGGGGCTTCGCCACCCAGCAGGTCGTCCAGAAAATCCCCTCCCGGCGAGGACGTGTCCAGCAAATCCAGCGGGTCCGGCGCGTTTTGCGACTGTCCGGGCGAGACGTTGCCCTGCTGCATCGGCTGCGGGATCATCTCTTCGAACGAGGGTAAATCGGCGCCGATCTCGACCACCATCTCGTAACCGCCCGCCGTCAGAACGTCGCCATTGTTCAGCGGTGTCGGCGTCCGGCCCAATGCAATCTTGGAATAGTTCAGAAAGGTCCCGTTGGTCGACAGGTCCACGATCACCACGTTGCCATTGTGATCCTCGATCACGAAATGGTTCTTGCTGAGCGTTCGCTCGGGGTCGGGCAAAACAAGATCATTGGCCGGACCGCGCCCTACGGTTAGCGACCCCCCCTGCATCGACACAGGACGCCCGTCGCCCGGCACGATGCCGGTGGATTGGAATTTGAGCGTGACCGTCATACTTCTGTCTTCATCCTCCGACCAACACGGTAAATTCACCTTTGACGATGGGCCCACCACAGGCGCATGTGTCCATCACCCGCGCTGCTGGCATCTTGCCAATCAGCACCGTGGCTGAGCCTTTGATGATCGGATGCGGAAAGGCGGGTGTGGCCATGTCGAATATTCGCGCGGCAGGCATTTTGCCGACCAACACTGTCGGGCAACATGGCGGCAGGATCGGCATCGGCGCGGGCACCGGTGCGGGCGGCGCAGGCGGTGGGGCAAGAAAGGTGCAGGTGTGGAGATCCGCAACGCGGGCCTGAGGAAATCCCATATCTACTCCTTCGTCTCCAGCTTGCCGTTCCCGCCACGGGCGATATCAAGACCACGGTCGATCAGCAATTGCACGTAGGCGTCGAAGTCGCCCTCATGATACCCCATCGCGGTAACATTCATCGCAAAGGCCAGCGCCTCGGCCGCGCCAAGCGGAGCGGGCATCCCGGCAAGATCACCTGTACCCAGTGTCCCATCGGCATAAAGCGCGCACATGGCGCAATTTATCGTCTCATCATCCGGTTCGGCCAAGTCTATCGTCTGTTCGGCCTTTTCGCGGTTTTCCGGCGTCGGGCGAAACACCCAAGCCTCGGACGCCGCCAGAGACGGCGTGTTGTGATCCGGCGCCTCGCCTATATAGTCGCGCGCCGCCAGACAGGACCACCAAACCCGTTCACGCGGCGGCAGAGCCACGCCCAGCAGTCGTAACATGTCAATCGGCGCGCCTTTTTCTTCAAGCTCGGCCAGAACAACCTCCAGAGGCGCACTGGCCGGTGCATCCAGCTTGGTGCCCAGCCGCGCATTGGCATCCGCCAGCATCCGGGCGGCAGGCATCTGGGGTGTCTTGGTCAAATTGGCAAATCGTTCGCTCATCCGTTCGCCCCTTAGTTAATCATCGTCACGCCACCCTTAAGGGTCAGCATAGCATCGCCGCTGACCGTCGTCAGTGGGCTTTTTGCGTCAAGCTTGGCGTTCGCCTGAACGTTGATCATCGTGCTTTTGACAGTGATGCTGGTCGGGTCCAACTTGATCGAAGAGGTCCCGACCTTAAGCTCGATCGACTGCATTGCGGTTATAGTGATTTTCCCCATCTTTGCGTCGACCTGAATGTTCCCCATTTTCACGGTCGTTGTCTTGTTGCCTTGTTTGATCGTCTCGGTGTTGTTGCCTGTGACAGTTCGGGTGGATTTCCCTTCAACCGTTTCCGTCTGGTTGGTCTTGATGAAAACGTCCTGATTACCCTTTTCGATCGTGAACGTGTGATCACCTTCCTTGATCGTCTCATCCACGTCTTTCTTAACCACCTGGCTTAGGCAGCCGTCGCCGCCATTGCCGCCCTTGTCCAGCTTGTCATAACCGATGGTGATGGTGGATTTATTCTTTACCAGCTTTTCGTGATCCTTCTGCGCCTGAAGACGCACCAGTTCCGCATCCTTCTTGTCCTCGAACATCAGCTCGTTGAACGTGTCGGGCTTGCCCTGTTCAGACGACCGGGTCTTGATCCCGGACTGCGTCTGGTTTGCCGGCAGATCATAGGGCGGCATGGTTTCGGCGTTGTACAACATACCAGTGCAGATGGGTCTGTCGGGGTTGCCCTCTTCGAACTGGATGACGACCTCCTGCCCAATACGCGGGATGTGGATCATGCCCCAGTTCTTACCGGACCACGGGGTGACAACACGTACCCAGCACGAGGTTTTTTCGTCCTTTTTACCTTCACGATCCCAGTGGAACTGCACTTTGATCCGGCCATATTTATCGGTGTGGATTTCCTTGCCAGACGGGCCTGTGACGATGGCCGTGTGAAGCCCTGCAATCTCGGGCCACGGCGTAGTGCGGGCGTTACGGTATTGAACCTTTTTGGGCTGAACGTCGAATTCAACCATATACATTTCGCTATTGTCTTCGGGGAATTCCAACGCGCCTGTATCCAGGTCTTTGGAGTTCTTTACAAAGCCGTAGCCTTCGGTCGTCTGTAGATAAAAGGTAGCCGCCGTGACCAGATATTCCTGGTTCTGATCTTTGTCGGGATGTTCCTTCAGGGTGAAGGTCTTGCCCACCTCCATCGCCCGGACCGAGGCACGGCCCCGGCGGCGGTCATATTCGGTTTCTTCAGCCTCCATCCGAACCTGCGCGCGGGGCTTGCCCTTGTTGGCGTCAATATAATGACCGGGCGTGTCATACAGCTCGTACTTGTTGTGCTTGTGATCGGGCGAAAGAATGGTTTTCGACACCGAGGCCATTTTGGCACTGGGTGTCTCAAAATTGAAATCGCCTAAAGCAACGACACCGGGAACGATTTGCTGCGCGCTGGCCCATTCGGTCACGCTGTCGGGCAGGCGCTGTTCATAATCGTCGCCCGCCCGATAAAACAGGTCCGACTTTCCGGTCAGCGGCGTGTGCCCCGACAGCCCGTCACACAGGACCAACGTTTCATATTTGTTGTCCGCCTTCGCATAGTCGAAGAAGTAATATATGCCCTCTTCCTGCATCAGGCGTGACACAAAGTCGAAATCGGTTTCCCGGTACTGTACGCAATATTCCCTCTGTTCATAGGTTCCGCTCAGCTTCTTCTGGAAATCCGAGAACCCGTGCGCTTTGAAAACGTCCTCGATGATCTTGTCGACCGTCATGTTCTGGAAGATGCGGCTGTTGGTGGTCTGTTGCAGCATCCAGAACCACGGGCGCAGCTCGGCCAGCAGATGTACGAACCCGTCCCGCAGCGCCAGCCGTTCAACGCGCACAATCGTACCCGTGAACTTGCGTTCTTTCCCCTCGCCCGAGGCCATGTGAATCGTCAGAATTTTACCCAGCAGCTCTTCCAGCTTGATGGTCTTGTCGGGCGACAGCATCTCGACCTGGATCTCAGTCAGCTCACCCATCTTCTCGCTGATGATCGCGCGACGAATGACAAGCTCGTCTTCCTTATATTTGTAACTGCCCGTGATCCGAAGCGGCCATTCCTTGCTTTGCAGACTGTCAGACATTTCCTAATCCTTCCAAATCGCGTTGGATACGCCGTTACAGATCAGCCAATAGTGCGGCCAGTTCCGGGTCCATTTCGTCATCATCCTCGTCTTCATCCGTTTCATCATCGAATGAAGCAAGGAAATCATCCAAATCGTCCGAGTCATCGGAACCTGCGTCCTCATCCAGGTCCAGATCATCCAGATCAAAATCGTCCTCGTCGGGCGTTTCTGCGGCCTCAGTCTCGTCGGCCGCAGGTTCGTCAGGGATATCGGGCGACGGTGCTGGGGCCGGAACGCCAGACCACGGCCCCAGAATCTCGTGCCCTGCGACCGAGTTGAAGGACCCCAGACGGATCTCATCCCGTCCCTTGACGGACAGCACCGGCATATAGCCCCGCTGAACCGAATGTTCGTGCTTTTCCATTGTCAGGTTGCGTTCGGTACAGGGCAGCGCCACCTGGTCACCGTATCGGTCGTTGACGAAATGATAGGGCACCCCACCAAGGCTCATGACGGACCCCAGATTCATCGCCTTGCCATTTTGCTTAAAGGACCGCGCCAACAGGATTGTCACCAACACCGCCGGATTGGCCCATAGCATCCCGCGCAGACCTTCGGTTTCGGTGAATTCCTCAAAGTCGAACTCATATATTGGCTCGGATTTGGCCCCATAGGGCCGTCTTAGCATAAAGCGGGGTGAGGCAAGCCCGACATGCCCGGCCTCGGGCATGGCGCGGAACGTTTCCCAGGCTTTGACCACCAGCGGATGGCGATCCTCTTTCTGGATGTCCAGATAGGCGGGGGTGATCGCGCTGATGAAAGGTGCATCCACATGGGCGGCGACCCGGCCAATACGTCCCAGCAACTCGGCATGGGGCGGGGTTTCCTCGAACGTATAAAGCCCGATCAGGGCGGAATAGCCGCCGCGCCCGTTTTCCTCGTCCAAGGGTTCCTCGGTCAAAAGACGGACCAAACCGGTCTGGGCCAGGTCCTCTTCCGACGCCAGATCAGCCGCAATCTCCTCGGCGGATACATCATAAAGGATCACGTCCAGCGTATCGTCATCCTCAACGCTGCGCGCGATCAGGTCCAGACTGCGCCACTGCGCCTCGACCGACTGGAATTCGGGATGGTGCAGAACCATGCGCATCGCCGTACTCAGCGCCTCATCCACCGCTGTTTTCATCGCGGCAACGTCCGGGCTGGGCAGTTTGCGAATATGCGGCCCGACCACCCGTTTCAGTAGATCATCCACCGGAGAAGGCTGCGCCAGCTCTCCGCTCGCATCTCCGATCAGCTTCTGAAAATCGCTGAGTTTCAGGTCGGCCCGCACGGTATTGCCACCGGACGTTTTGCGCGGCGGCACCACGGCCTGCCCGAATTCCTCGCCCCAGGCGGTCAATTGTTTCGCCGCGTGATCAGCGGTGGCCCCGGCGCCAAGCTGACCTTTCAGGCCCGACAGCCCTTCAAACAGCGCGACCTTTTCATACAGCTCGTCGGGGTGCAGATCGTCCAGTTCGGTCAGCTTGACCTCGATCCCCGCGCCGTCCTTGCCGATCGGCAGAACCAGCGTGGTGGCAAAGCCTGAGATCACATCTTCGACCGTATCGGCGTCCAGCAGGATAGGCGCACGCGCAGCCAGCGCATCGCCAGTTTCCATCTGCCCCCGTGCCGCACGGCCCGAGAAATCACCGAAGATGGCAATGCGGAACCGGCTGCGTTTCAACTGCTCACGTTCGGGCCGGTCGGCGCTCATGCGGCCAAAGGCCAGCACCGGTTCGCCATCCGTCTTGACCTCTTGGGAAACGGATGCGTCATCCAAATCGGCATCGCCCTGTTCTTCGGCGTCGGATACGTCTTCCAAATCCCCCAACAGGTCGTCCAGATCTAGATCATCCAGGTCAACTTCGCTGCTTTCCTCGGTTTCAGTCTCGTCTTCTGCCAACAAGCTGTCCAAATCGAGGTCATCCAAGTCGGGCTCTTTCGCATCGCCGTCGCTTTCCGTGTCCTCATCCGCCAAATCGCCCAGAAGATCATCCAGGTCTTTGTCGTCCGAGCTGTCCGGCTCAGTAGCGGTTTCAGCCAAATCGTTCAGCAGCGCGTCAAGATCATCGTCATCCTCGGCGTCCTCATCCGGGGCAGCGTCGGCAAGATCGCCGAGAACGTCATCTAAACTGTCTGCGTCCTCATCCTCGTCAATGTCAGGAAGGGACGCCAAGACGTCATCGGTGTCATCACTTGCGTCAACCTGCTCAGAGGGAGTCTCGGCAAGATCGGCCAAAAGGTCATCAAGATCAGAGTCCGCATCGTCAAACTCAGCCACATCGGGCAATGACGCCAGAGCCTCTGCCGCAGAGCTTTCGTCGGACGTGTCCTCGTCAGGAGCCATGTCGGCCAGATCGCCCAGCAAATCATCTAGGCTAGTGTCTTCCGGATCGTCATCTGGAACTGCATCGGCCAACTCCGACAGAATATCGTCACTGTCATCGGCATCAGCGACTTCGACCTCAGGCAACGACGCCAAAGCCTCTGCCGCAGAGCTTTCGTCAGACGCATCCTCATCAGGAGCCATGTCGGCCAGATCGCCCAGCAAATCATCTAGGCTGGTGTCTTCCGGATCGTCATCTGGAACTGCATCGGCCAACTCCGACAGAATATCGTCACTGTCATCGGCATCCGCGACTTCGACCTCAGGCAACGACGATAATGCGTCCTCGAGAGCATCACGTTCTGTAACTTCTTCCGGTGCGCGATCCGCCAGATCAGACAAAACACCTGTGGTATCATCCTCGGCGTCTTCATGTGTCACCTCAGGAACCGAAGACAAGGCGTCTTCGACTGACCGGTCCTGTTGCGCGTCGTCAGGAGCGGATTCCGCCAAATCTGAAAGCATATCCGCAAACTCATCCTGCGGATCGTCAGTTCCGACAGCGTCGGGCAAAGAAGCTAGGGCGTCATCCAAAGACCTGTCTTCCGGTGCGCCTTTGGGCGCAGCTGCGGAAAGATTTGACAAGACATCTGACGTGTCATCTGTGGACTCTTCAATTTCAGCGTCGGGCAGAGAGGCCAAAGCATCGGCGACCTTGCGATCATCAGGAGCTTCCTCTGGCGCCATTTCGCGCAGGGTATCGAGTGTTGTCTGTGTATCTTGCTGATCAACCTGACTGCTGGCCAACGTTGCCAACAACGCAGGATCTGCCAAGATCTTCTCGATCAGCGCCTCTGCACCTGCCTTGCCATCCATATACGCCATAAGAGTAGCCAACTGCGTTCGTGCATCCAGCAGCTTCTGCAATGGTTCGATCTTGGCGGCGATCTGGGCCGGGTTGAAATCGTCCATTTTCTCGAATGTCAGATCAACCGAAAGACTGCCTTCGCCGGTCAGCGTGTTCGGCACCGCGAATTCTACGCGCGGGGCCATCGCCTTCATGCGGTCATCGAAATTGTCGACGTCAATCTCAAGAAACTTGCGGTCGGAAATCGACGGGGTCTCGGCCTTGGATTTGCCGGACAGGTCGCTGAGCACGCCCATCACAAACGGAAGTTGGACCTTTTTTTCGGCCCCGTACAATTCCACGTCATATTCGATCTGAACGCGCGGCGCCCGGTTACGCGCAATGAACTTCTGCGAGTTGTCAGCCATTGCCTTGTCCTTTCAATTCCGCGACCTCGCGGCGTAGGGCTTTGACCTCGACCATAAGCTCCATCACGTGTTCGTCCACGATATCCGTTTCACTGCGAACAAGGTCCCGAAGGTGCGAAAACTCTTCCACTGACTCGTCTTCAACCGCCGACTGCATCGTGTTGACCAGAAGACCAATGAACAAGTTCAATACCGAAAAAGCCGTTATGACGATGAAGGGGACAAAGAATATCCAGGCCGTCGGATGTACGTCCATCACCGGACGTACGATGCCCATCGACCAGCTTTCCAGCGTCATGACCTGGAACAGCGTGTAAAGCGACCGGCCCAGCGTACCGAACCAATCGGGGAAATCTGGGCCGTACATCAGCGTGGCCATGACGGCAAAGACATAGAACACGATCGAGATCATGATGATCACCGCGCCCATCCCCGGCAGCGCGTCCAGCAACGCCTGCACCACCGACCGCATCTGCGGAATGACTGACAGCAATCGCATCGCGCGAATAACACGCAACCCCCGAAGCGCCGACAACCCATCACGGTTGGGCAGCAGGCCAAGTGTTACAACCACAAGATCGAAAATATTCCAGGCGTTATTAAAGAAGCTCAGACGGTACGCGTAGAATTTGAGCAGCAATTCCGCCACGAAAATTCCCAGCACAACAGTGTCGATAACCCGAAGGACATGGCCAATATTGTCTTGAACCGAAGGTGAGGTGGACAGCCCCAACGTGATTGCGTTGAAAATAATCACACCCAGAATAGTATTGGTTACCGCCTTGCGTTCGACGAACGCGCGCACGGTTTCGCGGAGCGTTTCGCTCTTCTCGATACCGTTTTCCACCCTTGCCTCCTGTCGTCTTGCTGGTGCCGAGCGCTCGTGTGATGCGCTCGGCCTTTTTAGATGTCGATCATCCTACAGCATCAATGATATTGTCGATCATGCCCTTCACCGTCTTGATGTTCGTGAACATGGCTTTGGCTTCTGTGGCTATGGTCTTCTTGTCCAAGGCCTTGATCTTGTCGATGATCGCCGTGTCATCCACTTTCAAACCATTGCCTTCCATCAGCGCATTCATTTCATTCAGGAAGTTCTCGCGATCTTCCAATTTTTTGGACAACTCGCTCGCGGATCGTTTGACGGTCATACATTCGGCGCCCAGCTTGATCCCCTCTTTGAGGGTTTTCGAGCTTCTGGCCGATTTCATCAGCTTGTCAGCCGCAGCGCCCAGATCATCCACCTTATGGCGCGTCTTGGTGGTGTGTTCACGGTACTTCTCGCGCGCCGTCTTGGCAGCCTCGGCTTTGCCCTTGACCGCCTTGGCCGCAAAATCAAGCATGTTCTTAGCGATGGTTTTGGGGTCTTTCCCTTTGGTGACCTCTTCGCCCATCGCAACGGCCTTGGCGGTGAATTTCTTGATCGCCTCCAACGGCTTTTTCACCGAGATCCCCGAGGTATCCGTGATCCCCTGACGCTGTGCAGCCTGCATGATGACGCTTTCGCGCAGTTTCATGTAGTTCTGGATCGCTTTGTACAGATCCTTACGCAGCTTCTCTTCGCCTTTAAGCTGTTGCTGAAGCTCTTTGCCCAACGAATAGACCTGTTTCGCAATGGTCTTGTAAGCCATGGCATCCGCGCCCGACGACGCGACCAGACGTGCGACCGCACCGCTGATCTTGACGACGCCCATACTGACTTTGACGGTCGTCTTGATGCGCGCCTCTTTCAGCAGCTTGTCTTTGTTGGCTTCGTCCTTCAGCTTTTTTTCGATGGCGACCTTGGCGGCCCCTTCGGCTGACGCCATGGCGTTCTTGATTGACTGGTTGACACCCTGGATCAACTTTTCAGCTTCGGCCTGGGACTTTTTCCCAGGGGTCTTCATCAATTCCCCGACCTTCTTGTCGAGCTTGATGGCCTCTTGCGTGATTGTCTTTTCGTAGTCGTCCAGCACCGCGCGGCCGGCATCCTCAAGGCGTTTCAACGCCGTCGAAGGCACAGGCGCCGGTTTCTTGAGCTTGCCCGATTTCGAGATTTCAAACTCGACATCAACCCGGTATTTCGGGATTTCGATGTATTCCAGCTTTGGCTTCGATCGGATCAGATCGACGACGTAAAACTTATGTTTGGTGACTGTTGTCTTTGCCATCTAGGGGGTCCTCCACTGGCGAAATTCTATTGGTTGTGATCCGTCAAAAGCGCGGTCTCGCTCAGTCAAATCCATAAGTGAAGTCGCCGTCTGTGACATTGATCACGACCTTGCTAACTTCTTGGCCTTCCATCATTCTTTTCAGGAACTCAGCCGAGATATCAGGCAGCATCGTGTTGGTCACAATCGCGTCGATCATACGCCCGCCGCTGTCCAGCTCCTGACAGCGGTTGACGATCTCTTCGACCACCGCATCCGTGTACTCGAACGGCACACCGTGCGCCTCTTGCACGCGTTTCTTAATGCGGCCCAGTTGCAGCTTGGTGATCTCGCCCAGCATATCGGGGCTGAGCGGGTAATAGGGGATCGTCACCAGACGCCCCAGCAGCGCGGGCGGGAACACTTTGAGCAGCGGATCGCGCAGCGCCTTGGCCATGCCTTCGGGTTCGGGCATCAGGTCGGGATCGGCGCACATATCCATGATCATTTCGGTGCCAACGTTCGAGGTCAGCAGGATCAGCGTGTTCTTGAAGTCGATCACGCGGCCTTCGCCATCCTCCATCACGCCCTTATCGAAGACCTGAAAGAAGATCTCGTGCACATCTGGATGGGCCTTTTCGACCTCGTCCAACAGCACAACGGAATAGGGCTTGCGCCGCACCGCTTCAGTCAGAACGCCACCCTCGCCATAGCCGACATAGCCAGGAGGCGCGCCTTTCAGGCTGCTGACCGTATGGGCCTCTTGATACTCGGACATGTTGATGGTGATGACGTTCTGTTCACCGCCGTAAAGCACCTCGGCCAGTGCCAGCGCGGTTTCGGTTTTACCGACGCCCGAGGTACCTGCGAGCATAAAGACACCGATGGGCTTGTTGGGGTTGTCGAGCCCCGCGCGGCTGGTCTGCACCCGCTTAGCGATCATCTTCATCGCGTGGTCCTGACCGATGACACGCTGGGCCAGACGGGTTTCAAGGTTCAGGATCGTTTCAATCTCATCCTTGACCATGCGACCCACGGGGATGCCGGTCCAATCGCCAACAACACTCGCCACTGCCTGGTGATCAACGATGGGCAGGATCAGGGGGCTGTCGCCCTGCAGGTCTTCCAACTCGGTGTTCTTAGACTTGAGTTCCGCCAGCAGCGCATCGCGGTCGATGGGTTGTGCATCCGGCGCTTCTTCGGTCGCGGCTTCGCCCTCGGCGGTGCCGGTGCCTTCGACCTCCTGCCCGCCTGCACGCAGCTTGGCCCGCAGGTCGAGGATTTCCTCGACCACTTTCTTCTCAGCCTCCCAACGCCCGTTGAGTTCGGCCAGTCGCGTCTCTTCCGCCTCTTTCGCGGCATTCACCGCCTCACGCCGGTCGGCCACGTCATATCCAGCGGTTTCATCCCGTTCGATGATCTCCAACTCGGTGGTCAGGGCCTCAATCCGCCGTTGGCTGTCATCCACCTCGGCCGGCACCGCGTGCTGAGACACCGCGACCCGCGCGCAAGCCGTGTCCAGTAGGCTGACCGACTTGTCAGGCAATTGCCGCGCGGGGATATAGCGGGCGGACAGAGTGACCGCCGCTTCGATCCCCTCATCCAAAACCTGCACGCGGTGGTGTTTTTCCAGCATTGAGGCAATGCCGCGCATCATCAGAACCGCCTTGGGGATATCGGGCTCTTCGACGTGCACAACTTGGAATCGCCGGGTCAGAGCCGGGTCTTTTTCGATGTATTTTTTGTACTCGGCCCATGTGGTCGCACCGATGGTGCGCAACGTGCCCCGTGCAAGCGCCGGTTTCAGCAGGTTGGCCGCGTCACCGGTTCCGGCAGCGCCACCTGCGCCCACAAGAGTGTGGGTTTCATCGACAAACATCACGATCGGCGTCGGGCTGGCCTGAACCTCGTCAATCACCTGACGCAGTCGGTTTTCAAACTCGCCTTTCATGGAGGCCCCGGCCTGCAACAGGCCCACATCCAGCACCAGCAGGCGCACATCTTTCAAAGCAGGCGGCACGTCGCCACGCGCAATCCGCAGAGCGAACCCTTCGACCACGGCGGTCTTGCCCACCCCGGCCTCACCCGTCAGGATCGGGTTGTTCTGACGACGGCGCATCAGCACATCGACGATCTGACGAATTTCTTCGTCACGCCCTACGATGGGATCAATCTCACCGTTGCGGGCCTGTTCGGTCAGGTCGGTGCAGAACTGCTCCAGCGCTTCACCCTTGCCCATGGCACCGGGGGCCATCGCGCCGCTGGCCTCGCCGGGCTCGGCCCCGCCACCCACATTCGAGCCATCCTGCGCGCCCAGCGTGTCTTCGGGCGAGCCATCGGTGGCCTCACCAAAGCTGTCCGCCAGATCATCAGCGCCGATTTTCGCCAGTTCCGGCGACATGCTGGCCAGAATGTTGCGCAACGCAGGCGTCTTCAGCATCCCAAGGATAAGATAGCCGGTGCGCACCTTGCTGTCGGAATACAGAAGCGAGCCCCAGACCCAGCCGCGCTCCATCGCGTCCATCAGATGGTCGGACAGGTCCGAGATCGAGGACGCCCCACGCGGCAGCATGTCCAGTGAACGGGTCAGTTCGGACGCGATCTTGCCGGGGTCCAGATCGTAATGCTGGATGATGCGGTGAATATCGCTGTCCTGACCGTTCAGGATCTGGTGCAGCCAGTGCTGGATTTCGACATAAGGGTTACCCCGCATCTTGCAGAACACAGTGGCCCCTTCGATCGCTTGATACCCCAGCTTGTTCAGCTTGCCGAACAGCGACACGCGGCTGATTTCCGTCATCTTCATTACCTCTCGTTGTGGACCGGTTCAGCGGCCTCAAATTCTTGGTTCATGTATCCGGGGTAGAGGATCAGATCGTCGACATCCGGACACATTTCATCCGGGTCGTCGCGGGTTCTGATCCAGCTTGTGTGGCCCAGCTGCGTCGTACCGCCTAGCGAGGCACGTGGGACTTCGTCACCGGCCAACACCAGATTGACCTCCCAATCCAGTGTATCACCGACATAGGTGCGAAGAATGGACTCGAGCCGTTTTTGCGACAAACCTCCGGGCAGAAGGCGCTTGTAATCCTCGAAAGAGACCGGCCCCAGTCGGATGCGAAACTTGGCAGAGCGCGACCAGACCCGGTTGCCAATACTTGTGGACTGCCCCAAACGCGCGGGTCCACCCAACTGCCATGTATCGTCGGGTTCAAGTTCAAGCCAGCTGCCGACGAATTGCTGCACATGAGCCTCGACGCCGAAGTAATCAGACAGAATCGCAATAAGCCCTTCGACGGTCTTGGTTCCTGATCCCAGATGTCCGGCGAAAAACCGGCGCAACATGTCAGGCATTTCGTCCCGGTCATCGAACCCGTCTCCCTTGAACCCGGCCAAAGCGGCAACGCGTTGTTCGAAGGGATCATCCCCACGGTCAAAACTGGGGGCTGGTTCAGCTGCCGACCATGCCCGATAAAGCAAACTCATCATTCGATGCGTCAGCATGTCGGCAAAGGCGACAAAGGTCGGATCTCGGTGGTTGCGCAACCGGTCGCGAGCGAATTCCGTCAGATGCAGCGGTAAAGGCCCTTGCGGGCCGAAATAGCCAAAAAACAGATTGCTCAGCTTACCGGGTGCGCCGTCCGTTGCCGGTTCGAACCGGGTCAGCGTGGTGGGCGGAAAGGCCAGCGACACGTCCTGACCCAGTCGTACCTTGTCTTCGTGCGGACGGCGGGATTCACCCAGACGCGGCGCGTCGGCGTAATGCGCCTCGATCACGCGAAGCGCCTGAAAGACGTGATGCCTTTCAGGATGTGCCGCCAGAGCGGCAAGCAGGTTCAAATGACCCTGCCCAGGCCCGCCGCTGGTCGCCATCTGGCAATCTCTCCTCGTCTTTCGGTCTTAAGAACAGTTTCCGTAAAGCTGTTGATGGTTGTGTACTTTCGAAAAAACCGTTCCAGCACTGCACCCAGAACATAAACACTGGTGCCCTCATAAAAGCTCTCGTCAAAGCCCAATGTGATCTCAAGGCCGCGAACGGCGGTGCTAAGAACTTCGTCGCTCATGCGCCGTACAATCGGACGGCTGCTAACGGACACAACACCTTCTAGTTGCTTTTCCGTCACGCGGTTGCCCAGAGGGGCGTAAATTCCCAACAATTCGCGCAGCGCCCCAGCGCCGCCTTCCTTGCCATCGCCGGCGATGGACAGGTAGTTCAGGCTCAGATGGCTGATCAGTTTCCAGGCCGCATCGCCTTGTGCCAGCGTTGCATGAGGGCGTGTGGGCGTCACCGGAGTGCGCACGGATTTGACTGGGCCCCCTTCGGGCAAGTGGAAAACATCTGCGCCTCCTGCTGCCAGAAGCATGGGAAGATCGCGGTTCGAACACAAAGCCTCGACCGCCAACTGGTCCAGCGTTCCCGGATAAGGTGCCTCGGCCCGGTCGACCAGAGACAGATACACCTCGGATCCAAGATACGAGGTGCGCACGCCGCGCAGACGCTCTTTTTCATTGCGCTGACGCATACGGCGTTTGATCGTGTAGTAGGCCGAATGATTATCGCCCGCAGCCGTCAGATCAGTTTCGCTGTAGAAGGCACGAAACGGGATGTCCCCTTCCTCGTCAGACTGAATTCCAATTACCCGGTCTATCGCGAAAATCTCAAAGTCCAGCCCTGCTGTTCGGTTAGGAACGACGTGATGTTCGATATCCATTTGGGTAATGTGCACCCGGTCGCATCTGCGACGGAACAAGTTGACGGCAGGAACAGCATTCAACGCGAACGCCGCAGGTGCGACCGCCGGAGCAACATCACGCATCCCGTCGCGCAACAGAATGTAGATGTCGACATCGGTACCCGTTGATTGCCGCAACGCTGGCTGCAACCCTGTCAGCTCTACGAACAGAAACCGTTCAGGCATTGAAAAATATTCTTGAAGCAACCGGTAGCCATCAAAGGATTGGCGCGGCGTCGGCAAAAGGGCCTCTTCCCGTTCAAACCCTTTGGGAACCGCATCCGCTCCGGTCAAGCGGACGGTCCAGTCAGCACGTCGATCCGTCGACCGTCCAGTCAAACCGACACATTGTGTCGCCAGAAGTTCGTGCAGCGCCCAAGCTTTGCCGCTTTGAGTGTCCAGATGCAGTACAAGCCTGTCCAAGGCCAGCTCTGACATGGGCTCGCCATCGGTCCGATTGAGACGAAGCCTTATACCAGCCCGTGCGTCAGTTTCTTTTGCAACCCCTGCCGCGACCAGTTCACCTCGACCGTCGATATACTCGGCCTCGGTAATCTCTATGGGCCACAGCGTCATATCAGCCGATGTCGTGAAATCACATGCCGTTTGCTCACCCTCAGCCAGATGCGAGCGCAGCGTGGTTCCACGCGGAATGTCATACCCTTCCTTAAGCGCAGCATTGCCAATGTCGGGCTCGAATTGGGCTATCATCATCGAAGGCGTAGGGGCCAGATAATGGGGATAGACAATTTCAAGAAGGTTCGAGGTAAAGGCCGGGAACTGCATGTCCAGTTCCAACTGAACCCGAGCCGCCAGAAAGGCACTGCCTTCCAGCAACCGTTCGACATAGGGGTCGACGACCTCAATCCCCTCCATGCCCAGACGCGACGCAATCTTGGGGTAAGCGGCCGCAAACTCGGCCCCCATTTCGCGCAGAAAGGCCAGTTCGGTTTCGTAGTGCTTAAGCAACCGGGTGTCCATTACGTCAACTCCGCTCGATTGCGACTTCGCCGGTCGTTATATCTACACGGCTGCGCAAATAGAGTTCCAAGGGCATCGGTTGCGCCCACATGACGGCACGGATGTCATATTCAACATGCATTTCACCCGAGCCCTTTTCAGAACGCAAATCCACTGCGACCGAACCCTTAACGATCCGTGGCTCAAAAACCTCGATGGAATCGGAAATCGAACGCTGAATACGTTGCGCTTGCCGCAATGTGGAAAAGGCACCCGACGTCTCGCGAATGCCATAGTTGAGGACAGATTTCGCCGCATGCGGGTAAACGTCTTCATCGATCAGATCGGACTGATCAGTGGTGTTAAGAAGCAAAGACAAATCGCGCTGGATGATTTCCCTAAGCCTTCCGACGTCGATCACACGCGCGTCGCGACCCTCTTTTTGCTGGTCCGGCGCGTCGTCCGTCAGCCGATCAAGAAGCGAAGGCTGCAGGCGTTCGGCAAGGGTCTTCTCAGCCATCTCCTGCCGTTTCCCCGGCCTCGGTGGCCACGTTCAGTACCAGTTCGCGCACATCCAACAAGGCGACATCGGATTGATCTGTTGTCAGCAGACGCTGGCCCACGCCCACAAATGTATCAGAGCCCGCATCCATCCAACTTGTCGCCCGCGCCAAACGTGCTGCATCATCACCCTGCTGGGTTGTACCGGGATACCGTGTCGGGATCAGCGCAGCGACTTCTCCGCCGCTGGCGACAGTCAATGTGCACGCCGTCCAGACGGCATCGCGCAGATCACTGGGGGCTTCGATCTCTAACCGGGCAATCTGAGAAAACGGGAGCCAGAAATAACGACCGTTTACAATAACTTCCAGAACCGGACCCAGACGCATATCTGCATCAGCGATCCATTCAAATGCCTCACCGTTGACAGTTCCCGAGGTTGCCGGGGCTGCATCAAAGGCTTTCGCCCGCATTTCGGCAGCTTGCTCGAAATTACCTCCGGCCGTCAGTTTCTGCGCTTCGATCAGGTGGGCCAGCCACTCTTCGGGCTCGCCGAAAACCATAGGTGTCTTTTCGGCTGCAAAAACCTTTTCGCGGTACACTTCGCAGATGATCGCCTCGCGGTAGGTCTTGGCCATCATCGTGGCCGCCTCATCCATTTCGGCGCTCAGTTTCAACTGCGTGATTGCGCGTTTCCAGTCGCCCATAACGCACAAAAGCTGAAATAGGAAAATCCGCAGTTTGGCATCTGCGGGATTGGCGCGGATTTTGTCTTGCAGCGCAGTGAGCGTGGCAGTCAGATCGCCTGTTCTTAGATGGTCTTCCGGCGTCATGCGGGCCTCGCGTCGTCAGGATCATAATTAAAGAGGGCTTGGGCGACATGCGCCGCCAAAGCCCGGATCGTGGTGAAAATCAGCTGACGTCGCCGGTTTCCAGGTTCCACTTGAACTCGTTGCAATCGCTGAGCTTGCCGGTTTTGAAATCGGCGATACGGTATTTGATCGAGATACCGCGATACGCAACGGTCCAGTTTTCCGACGGAATCGATTCCTCGCCACCCGACACCGAATAGCTGTCGACGATCGCATCACGCAGGGTGAAGATCAGATAAGGCTCCATGCCTTTCTTTTCGTCGTCGCCCGACCGGCACAGGTGGATTGTCATCTCACCATTGGCTTTGCCCGATGCAACATAGGTCATCAGTTTTGCCGATGCTTTGCTGAGTTCGGTTGTCAACGAAACCTTGCCGAAATTCGCGTTCGCGTATCCACGCTGAGTGGTCCCCATGTCACCCATATCCAGGGTGCGCGCAACTTCCCAGCTGACTTCTTTACAAGCGATCCATTCAGAGTGCTGCTTTTCCCGGGCTTCACCAGGGAAGTCCATTTTGATGAATACGTTTTCCATTTTACCTTCCTTTAAGGACTAGAGATGACTCTGAGATATTCGAGGTTTGATTCGGCGGCAGTGAACCACTTCACTCGCCGCCGAAGTTTTTGATTTAACCTGCTTTTTCTGATGGCAACTTTGATACCAGTCGCAGAGATACGGACAGCCCCTCAAGCTGGTAATGCGGCCGCAGGAAGAACTTGGAGGTGTAATATCCAGGGTTCCCTTCCACGTCTTCAACCACAACCTCGGCCGAGGCCAGTGGCTTGCGCGCCTTCTCGGCTTCGGCGGAAATGTCGGCGTTGAAGTCAACATACTGGTTGATCCAGTCCTGCAACCAGCTTTCCATGTCCTGACGGCTTTTGAACGAACCGACTTTGTCGCGCACCATGCATTTCAGGTAATGCGCAAAGCGGCAGGTGGCGAACAGATAAGGCAGACGCGCGGCCAGATTGGCATTCGCGCTGGCATCCGGATCATCGTATTCCGCGGGCTTGTGCAGCGATTGCGCGCCGATAAACGTCGCCGAGTCGCTGTTCTTGCGATGGATCAGCGGCATCATGCCGTTCTTGGCCAGTTCAGCCTCGCGCCGGTCCGAGATCGCAATCTCGGTCGGGCATTTCATGTCTACGCCGCCATCGTCGGTCGGGAAAGTATGCGCGGGCAGGCCTTCGACCGTACCACCGCTTTCCACACCGCGAATACGCGAGCACCAGCCATATTCCTTGAACGAGCGATTGATGTTAACCGCCATGCCATAGGCCGCGTTCACCCAGCTATAGCTGTCGCTGTTGGCACCGCTTGTGTCTTCCTCAAACGCAAATGCCTCGACCGGTTCGGTTTTAGAACCGTAAGGCAAACGCCCCAGGAAACGCGGCATCGCCAGACCCACATATTTGGAATCCTCGCTTTCCCGCAAGGAGCGCCATGCGGCGTATTCCGGGGTCTGGAAAATCTTGGTCAGATCGCGCGGGTTGGCCAGTTCCGACCAGCTGTCCATCTGGAACAGGCTGGGCTTGGCACCGGTGATCAGAGGCGCGTGGGCCGCGGCAGCGATCTTGGACATCTCGCCCAGCAGCTCAATATCCTGCGGGCTGTGGTCGAAATGGTAATCCGCCACCAGCGAGCCATAGGGTTCACCACCAAACTGACCGAATTCTTCTTCATAGAGTTTCTTGAAAATCGGCGACTGATCCCATGCCGTTCCTTTGAACTTGCGCAGGGTCTTGTGCATGTCTTTCTTCGAGATGTTCATCACGCGGATTTTCAGCATCTCGTCGGTTTCGGTGTTGTTCACCAGATAATGCAGGCCGCGCCACGCGCTTTCCATCTGTTGGAATTCTTCGTGGTGCAAGATCAGGTTGACCTGTTCGGTCAGCTTCTTGTCGATCTCGGCAATGATCCCTTCGATCGAGCGCAAAGCGTCATCCGAGATCAGGCCGGTATTGGCCAACGCCTGTTCGGCCAGCGTTTTCACGGCGCTTTCCACGGCCGTTTTCGCCTGGTCCGATTTCGGACGGAATTCCTTGGTCAGCAGCGCTTCGAACTCGGAGGATCCAAACGCTGTTGCGCCCTCAGTGGCTTCTACATTGGCTTCTTGATCGGCCATCTTTTATTCCTCCTCGGCAGCGTCGCCGCCCGGTTTGGGCTGGGCTGCAAGTGTTTTCAGCAGGCTGGGGTCCTGCATGATTTTCGAAATCAAATCCTCGGCCCCGGTCTTGCCGTCCATGTACGTCATCAGGTTGGACAGCTGCGTCCGCGCATCCAGCAGCTCTTTCAAGGGAGCAACCTTGGCGGCGATAGCAGCAGGGCTGAAATCGTCCATGCTTTCGAAAGTGATATCCACCGCCAAATTACCTTCACCGGTCAGCGTGTTCGGCACGGTAAACGCTGCACGCGGCGCCATCGACTTCATCCGGTCATCGAAATTGTCGACGTCGATCTCCAGGAATTTCCGGTCGGCAACCGCAGGCTGTTCCACCTCGGACTTACCGGCCAAATCGCTCATGACGCCCATAACGAAGGGCAGCTGCACCTTTTTCTCGGCTCCGTAAAGCTCCACATCATATTCGATCTGAACCCTCGGAGCCCTGTTCCGGGCTATGAATTTTTGTGAACTGTCAGCCATCTGTTGCTCCTCGATTCATCCGTCAGTTTTTTGTTTCGGTCCCCGCCCCGGCGCTGCCGGGCGCGGATTAAAATCCATCGTCATCATCATCTTTCAGGCCGCCAATCTGGCGTACTTCGTCCAGACCTTCTTTGGCCATGTCCTCGATGATCGTAAGAAAGTCAGCATTGACCAAGCGCTTGGCCCGCTCCAGCAAAATGGGAAGCGGGCTGGATGGCTCGCACCGCGCATAGTAGTCCATAATGCGATCCAGCATCCGGGTCACATCGTCGGGCGAATTGATCGCACCACCGCCCGCAGGTGCCGGCGCTGCCGCACCACCAGTCGGGGCCGCGGAAGGCGCTGAAACGCTTGCCTCTGCCATATCATCGGCAGAAACCTCACCAACATCGGCATATTGGGCCAGTGCTTGCTTGATGCTCTTGAGCGCCACAATTAAAGGATCCAGATCGGGGCCTTCGCCCGGCGTCTTGTCCGAGAACACAGCGTCAATCGCGCTGACATCCTCTAGCGCTGACGAAACCGCATCGGCATTTGCAGACAGCACCTCATCATCGGTGTCTTTGAAAGCTGCAGCAACGCTGTTGGCGTCCGGGATGTCGTCCAGATCGGCGGGCATATTGATCCGGCCATCCACAACGTCCAAGTGACGCAGAGTCATGCGCCCAAACATACGGCTGTCCGTCAGACCTGTGCGGCGCAGCGCTTTTACCATGCGATCCGACGAAGCCAGACCACGCACCGCGTTGATCCGCATTGTCGCATCGCCATCATCTTCGTCCAGCTCGGGGTGACATGTCTCCCAGAAATCTTCGAGCAGGGATTTGACATAATTCAGAGAGGTCGCAAATGCAGGCAGGCCCTTGGTGTGCAATACGGCCTCGGCCAGATAAACTGCGGCACGCAGGTCATGGCTTTGCTCCATGATCGCCAGCGCTTTGGACTCGACATCGCCCCAGTCCTGTTCTTCGGCAGCGACAACCTCGTCACCCATTTGCCGTTCTTCGCCGGGCTGCGCGGCTATTTCCAGATCGGTAAACGCCGGATCATATTCCAGGTTTTCGCCGCTCGGCTGGTCTCCGTTTCTGGGCTCCAGATAAGACGATAAATTCATACTCTCCCCAATAACGTGGCGGTTGAGAACCGCTTGTTCGTTTGTTGGCACCGCTTAACGTGATGTTCCCGACTAACAATATGAACTATTTCACAGAGTGACAAAACTTGCACACATTTCACGTTTTAAGCCCAGTCATTGTGTTGAATCAGCCGCACACCCGGCACAAAGTCAAACCTAAAAAGTACGTTTTTTTTACGACATTGCTTGGCCGCTACGGCGGGCAACCGTGATTTTTCTTTTGGCTGGCGGATTTAGATGCAGTTGCAATGTATTTTTTTCTTCTTGCCTGCGGCTCAATGCTGCAATGATTGCTTAAAGTCGGACGAAGCGGTGTTTCGGAACTACGGCGCAAGGCCGCCAATCGGGAATGGGGAGAAGAATGAGAACAAGACTTATTGCAGCCATCGCGCTTTCATGTGCAGCTTTAATGGCGCAGGCGGACGAAAGCAGGCTTTCAATCGAGCTTAACAAATTCGAACCCGGCGAAGCAGGAGGCTGCCGCGCATTTTTTCTTTTTCGCAATCAGACAGACAACAGTTTCGAAGAATTTGAAATGTCGCTTGCGATCCTTGACAAAGATGGGGTGATCGACCGGCTTCTGTCGATTGACGCCGCCCCTTTGCCCGTTCAGCGGACCATTCTGAAACTGTTCGAAATCCCCGAAATTGAGTGCTCGGATATTTCTGAAATTCTGCTGCACGACCTGCCTGCATGCAAACCACAGAATTCCGACCCTGTCGATTGCTTCCCGCTTTTGGCGCTGGACAGCAAGACCGCTGCCAATCTGGCGCAATAAGTCATGCCGGGCTTGGAAAACTTGGGCACCGGAGGCCCAATCATCGTCATTCTGGGGCTGCTATCCCTGCTGTCTCTGACCGTAATCGTCGTCAAAGTGATCAAACTGGCCCCTGTCAATTCGGGCGGACCAGTAAGGGACTCCGCTTTTGTTCAATGGTCCAAGGGCGAACGGCAAGCAGCGCAGCAGGCTGTCGCTGCGGGCAAATCCCCGGCGGACCGGGTGTGTGCCTACGCGATGCAGGGGCTTATCGACGGCTTCAAAGGCCCCGCCTTAATGGCCGAGCTGACACGGCGCGGCAATTTGGAATTTGCCACAATGAACAGCTGGATTCGCGTTCTGGAATTGATTGCAATGATCTCACCCCTGCTGGGATTGCTGGGTACAGTGACCGGCATGATACAGTCTTTTCAAGAGCTTGAGCTGGCACAGGGTGCTGCAAATGCCTCGGTTCTGGCAGGTGGTATCTGGCAAGCACTTTTGACGACTGCAGCCGGGTTGGTGGTCGCCATTCCAGCCGCGATTGGGGCTTCATTACTGTCAGGTCGGGCCGAAGCCGGCGCGCAATCCATCGAGAACGCGGTGGGACAACTCATGGTACTGGAGGAGCGCGGCGCGCATTAGGAAGATGTCGATGGACAGCGATCTCAGCCTGAACAGACGCAAGCCAACCCGGCCATTGATCTCGCTGGTACCGATGATCGACGTCATGTTGATCTTGCTGGTGTTTTTCATGGTTACGTCGACGTATTTGAACCTCGACATGATCCCGGGGCTGGCGCAACGCGACAGCCCCGCACAAGGGACGACCGGAGAGGGCACAGCTGAAACGTTACTGATCCGCATAGGCACGGACGGAGCCCCGTTTCATCAGGGCCAAGCGGTATCGCATGATGATTTGTCCGACCTATTGACCCGACGCCTCAGCCGAGACCCCGGTCTTCAGGTCATCGTGCTGCCCACCGGAGGGGCCAGGCTACAATCCCTTGTCTCGGTCATGGATACAGTCACCCAGGCCGGGACCGTGAACATGCGCGTGGTTCGACTGGAGGCTAGTCCGTGAAAATCACCCGCCCTGCCCCACGCCACCACCCCGAAACGATCATTGCCCTGATCGACGTTGTGTTCTTTTTGCTGGTCTTCTTCATGCTGATCGGTCGTATGGATGCCACGGCACCCTTTGACGTGGCTCCGCCCGTCGCGGTGACCGGCGCGGACATGCCCGCAGGCGGCATCACAATCTCGGTGGCAGCAGATGGCACAATCGCATTGGACGGTGAGACCGTAGCGCCGGAGGACATCGAGCGTCGCGTTCAGTCGTTGCTGGTGGCCCAACCAGACATTCTGATCCGCATCAATGCGCATCGCGAAGCAACTTTACGATCAATCCTGCCTCGTATTGCCCAGTTTGAGGCTATGGGCGCCCGCGATGTGGTGTTGGTCGTAACCCCTCCGGGACCGGCGCAATGATCCGGGGGGCCGTCTTATGGGGTAGCGGGCTGATCGTTTCCCTCGCCCTGCATGTCGGAGGCGCCATCGCCCTGATCTGGAGCGTCGAACCCGAACCGGTTGTTGAACAGCCGGTTCCCGAAACACAAATGCAGCTTTCGGCTCACCAGGTAAAACAAAGCGAGGCCATTGAATCCCAACCAGACTCAGAAACCGCTCAAACCGAGGACGCCTCGGGCGCGCAGCTGGGCCAAAGCACGATCCGACAGTCAACAGCGACTGCCGCTCAGCTTCCTCAGCAGCTGGTTGCAGTGACTATTCCGGACACCGATACTTTGTCGGCGTCTGAGGCAAAGCTAGAACCCGCGCAGTCCGTTGCCGCCACATCTCAGCCACTGCAAGCGACAGCATTACCCGCATCGCAGTTGATCTCTGCTGCGGTACAGGCCAATCCGGTCTCATTGAAGCAACCGCTGGCGCAAACCGTGCCTCCTGCGCAACCCACTGCGGACGTCTCGCAATCCGTGCAACTCCAACCCGTCGTCCTGACACAAACGGTTCCCGACATCCCGCAGACTGCCGCATCCGAGGTGTTTTCCACCTCTGGCGACGGACCGATAGACCCGGTCTCATTGGCCGCGATCCAGAGCTTTATGCAGCCTGAAGATGCCGGAAAATCGGCCGAAAATCTGCGCGACGGGATCGATGGGCTTTTGGCTCAAGTCCCCTGCGCACGGCTGCAGGTTCAGTTTCAGCCAGACACAAACACTTTGCAGCTTATTGGACATATCCCCGAGGATGGATTGCGTAACCCGGTTCTGGCCGCCCTTCGGACGCAGATGGGTACCAACATTCAGGTTGAGGACAAGTTGCGCATCCTGCCCCGCCCGCAATGCGGCGCACTCAGCGGAATAGCCGATATTGGCTTGCCGCAATCAACGGACCAGATCACCAATCCACTATTGATCGGGGAAGACGTTCATGCCCGCGCGTTTCGGTATGTGAACGGTCAACAACTGGTTCTTGACCTGACCGGAGCAGACTACGACGCATACGTCTATGTCGACTACTTTGATGCCCAAGGGCAAGTCATCCATTTGCGACCGAATGCATCGACCCCAATGCAGCCGACACTCGCAAAGTCCGCATTGCGCGTGGGCGCGGCCGCGCCGGGTGATCCCGGCCTTTTCATCACGATAGGTCCACCTTACGGACAGGAAATCGCCGTCGCCTTTGCTGCGTCAGATCCGCTATACCAAGAGGATCGCCCACTAATCGAACCGGCAGATGCTTACCTTAAGTTCCTCAAATCTCGCGTCGCCGAAGCTCGGGCCGTTAACCCCGACTTCAAAGGAGAGTGGGTCTATTTCTTTATCACCACAGCCGAGCGTTAGAGACGCATCAAATCCGTGATCTAAGCAGAAGGAGCTGCTGCCTTTACCCCGATGCTAATCCTGAACGCTGGAACTTTGGATCTACGCAGACTGTGCCGCTCTGATTTTGGCAACTGTTTGCTGAATATCCAAAATTTTGTTTTCCAATTCCGGGGCATTCAGAGAACCCTCGCTGGTCAAGGTATCTTCTACAGCGCGCAGCCAACAATCAAAATAAGCCGTTTCCACGGCCCGTGCCGTACCGGCGCTGTTGCGCCTTTCCATTTCCGTGATCAGGGCCGCAAGGCGGGATTGAAACGTCGCCCAAGGGAAATGCCCTTGTTGGACCATGGCCACGACAAGAGCAAATATCCGAGTCTGCCATGGAGCAAGGAACAAAGGGCCGTTTTCATCCAGCCCGGGGATCGAGCGACGGACGTTTTGCAAGGCCACGTCATGGGCGTCATACATCGTCAAGATAACTCTCCCAAAGATCAAGACAGACACAACCATTGGCGTCTGCAGCACTGCCCCACAAATCCTTGGACGAAAATTCGACCGTATAGCAGTGCTGAGGGTCAGGGCCTTGCCCGCTTGCCATCGAGTCGGCGAACTGAAACACCCCCATATCGGCGATGACCTTCCCGACGTGGTTGCGCACATAACGAGGCACCCGCGTGTGACCAACGGGACTGTTGGCCAGAACGCGCACCGACTGACCGACAGCAAAGCGTGGCGTGGCAGCGGTTGGGGGGAATGTCATCTCGGCCCCTGCCTTGGTGGCCGCCAATATGTCGGCCGGACCTACCGCCGGATGATCACCCTGCGGGATGTCGAACCGTTTCAGACCCGATGCGACTTCCTGCGGGTCAACCAGACCCGCAGCTTGTACCAGCGCAGTCGCGGCCACGGTCCATTTTTCAAAGTAATCCAGCCGCAGGTAATCTGCGGGGGCAATACGTTCGATTGCCGCGCGGTGTTCATCGGCGCAGAAAGGCACAGACCAAGCCAAAGCCTCGGTCAGGGCAAAAGCGCGCTTTTGCCAATCGTGTTCAAAGGCCCGATCCTGATCGCGGGGAACCGGGCCAAACCCGTGCATCCCGCCCATATCATGAATGCCATCCATACCCTGCCCCTAGACCAAAGCCGTGCCGATCATGCCGTTGCGGGTGACACGATCAGCCAGTTCTGCCGTGGAAAGCCCCTCGGTCCCGTCGGGGCGGCGTGGCAGAACCAGATAGCGGATCTCGGCCGTGCTGTCCCACACCTTGATCTGCACCTCATCGGGCAGGCTGACACCAAATTCCGCCAGAACCGCGCGGGGTTCGCGCACCACACGCGACCGGTAGGCGGGGCTTTTGTACCATGTGGGCGGCAGGCCCAAGACCGGCCACGGATAGCATGAGCACAAGGTGCAAACGATGACGTTGTGAACCGCATCCGTGTTTTCGACCACGCGGATATGTTCGCCCTGGAACCCGCTGAACCCCATCGCATTGATCGCCGCAGTGCCATCGCGCAACAGCCAGTCTTTGTATTCTGGGTCCGTCCACGCCCGCGCCACAACAGCCGCGCCATTGCGCGGGCCTGTTTCGCGTTCGTAATACTCGACGATACTGTCTAACGTTTCGGGTTTAACCAAGCCTTTGGCCACCATCAACTCTTCCAACGCGCGCACGCGCAGGGCGGGGCCTTCTTCCAGCGGGTCGTGGTCGTGCGGCATGGGGCGGTTACTCCATCGCGCCCAGAATGCGCGCAAGGTTTGAAAAACGCGCGATCAGGGCGAAGATTACAATGTTGATCACCATGAAGATCACCGCAATCGACGCAATAACCGGCGTGTAGCCGTAGCGCAGGGCGTTGAAAATCTTGATCGGCAAGGTCTCGACCGAAAAGCCCACGGTCATCAGCGCGATGATGTATTCATTCAGGCTGAGGACAAAACAGAAAGCAAACCCCGCAAAGGCAAAGGGGGCCGCAATCGGCAGGATCACCGTGCGAAACACCACCGCGTTTGATGCGCCCATGGTCTGGCTGGCCTCGATCAGCGCGTGATCGACGCTTTCCAACCCAAGCGAGATTGTAACCAAAGGCAGCGCCAGCAGGAAAACCGCATGAGCAATGATGACGTTGATCATCAGCCCGTTCAGACCGATCCCGGTGAAGAACAACAGGAAAGCCAGCGCCATGATGACGGGCGGCAGGATAAACGGTGCCACCCCAAGCGCCAGCAGCGCCTTGGCATAGCGCAGCCCATAGCGCCACGCGAAATAGGCCACCGGCATCGCGATCAGAACCGACAGGCTAGCCGAGGCAAAGGCGACGAAGACCGAGTTTTTCAGCGCCGTGAACCAGTCATTCGCGACAAATACCTCAGCATACCAGCGGAAAGAAAAGCCGCGCGGCGGGAAGGCCAGAAACTTTTTGGCATTGAACGAAACGGCTGCAATCACAAGGATCGGTCCGATCAGATACAGCGCAAACAGCGCCAGATAGATGCTGCGCAGCGCCCTCATGTCTTTTTCCCCGAGAATTTCGTGACCAGCCAGATTACCGTGGCGCTGAGGGTCAGCAACACCACCGCCAGCGCCGAGGCAAAGGGCATATTGAAATTGAATATCGCCTGATCCGTAATCAGTACTGACAGCGTCCAATGTTCGGGCTTGCCCAGAACCTGCGGCACAATGATGGCCCCCAGCGTCAGCACAAACACCGTCACCCCGCCCGAGATGATCGCAGGCCGCGTAACGGGAATGATCACCGTGAAAAACGTCCGCAAGGGCGAGGCCCCCAGCGTGCGCGATGCCTCGATCAGGCTTCTGTCCAACCGGCTGAGGGCCGGAAACAGCAGCAGAACCGAAAACGGTACGGTCAGATAGACCAGGGCGGCGACCACAGCACCTGCCGAAGGGGTCATGGCAAAGCTTTTCTCGATCACCCCGATCCAGACGAGGACATTGGCCACGCCTGCGGTGCGGGACAGCAGAATTTGCCAGCTGAAGGCGATCAGCACTTCGGACAGGGACAGCTGCGCCAGAATGTAGATCAACCAGAAGGTCTGCGAGCGCGGCGGGAACGTGGTCAGGAAATAGGTGAAGGGATACGCGATCAACAGGCTCAGCACCGCGATCAGCGCGCAAAGCCCTGCCGAGAACAGTGCCCGTTCGATGTAGAACCACGTCAGGAACCGTTCGAAATGCTGCAGGTCAAAGCTGGTGGCATAACCTCCGTCATCGGTAGGCGTGGACACACTGGTCAGCAGGATCAGGACGAAGGGGATCACAAAAAACGCCCCGATCATCACCGAGGACGGGATCAGCCCGATATAGCGGGAAAGCGCGCTTGTCTGCATTTCGCCCTCCTATACCGCCAACACGCTGCAGGCCGTAGCAGGCATTTCTACATGGACCTGATCACCCACCTTGACATTGGGCCAGTCCTTGGGCGTCAGGACCGAGATCACCTCGTGCCCGGCGCAATCCACCAAAATCTCGATCGTGGCGCCGATATCGCGCACGAATGTCACGGTGCCGGTGACTGAGTTGGCCACATCCACGTCCGAGGGATGATGCACGAACACCTCTTCCGGGCGGGTCATCAGCAGAACGTCATCACCCTTGGTGAAGGTTCCAGTGTTGCCGCCCACCGTCAGATCAACCCCGTTCACATGTACACGGTCAGGCCCTGACATCTTTGCAGGCAGCAGGTTGCTGGTGCCGATGAACCCGGCCACGAATTTGTCGACCGGGGTCTTGTAGATCTCCATCGGGGTGCCGGTCTGCAGCACTTGCGCCTTGCCCATGACCACGATCTGATCGGCCATCGTCATCGCCTCGGTCTGGTCATGGGTGACGACGACGGTGGTGATACCAAGCTCTTGCTGCAGCTTACGCAGCTCAATCTGCATGACCTCGCGCAGATTGGCATCCAGCGCCGACATCGGCTCATCCAGCAGAAACACCTGCGGGTTCAGCGCCAAGGCCCGCGCGATGGCCACGCGCTGACGTTGACCGCCCGACAGTTGCGAGACCTTGCGGTCCTCAAGCCCCGGAAGGTGCACCATGTCCAGCAATTGCCGCGCGCGATCCTCGCATTCCGACCGGGAATGTCCCCGAATGCGCATCGCATAGCTGATGTTTTCGCCCACATTCAGATGCGGAAACAGCGCAAAAGACTGAAATACCATGCCGATATTGCGCTGATGCACGGGGACGCCTGTTAGGTCCTGATCCTCGAACCGGATCGTGCCTTGCGAGGGTTCGTCCAGCCCGGCGATCATCCGCAGCAGAGTGGTCTTGCCACAACCAGACGGACCCAGAAAACAGATCATCTCACCTGTATTGAACTGAAGGTTCACATCTTTGACGGCCGTCACAGTGCCGAATTTCTTGGTGACGTTTTCGATGCTTAAACCGGGCATTGGGGTCTTTTCTTTCAACAAGGGAAGCGGCCCGCCCCACCTGCGCGGGACGGGCCAGTGTCGTGAGTGGTGTTAACCTGCGATCATCTGGTTCCAGGTGTCGGAAATCCAGTTGGCATGCTCTTTGTAGACATCATACCGCGGAACGATCGGAGCCTCGGGGCTGCTCACCGCGGCGAGTTCTTCGGCGGTCAGATCGGTCAGGCTCGGATCGATAACAGGAGCGGTACCGACATTGCGCGACAACAACGCCTGCGTTTCGGGCGCCGCGATGAAGTCGATAAATGCGTGGATCTCATCCAACGGTTTGGCGTGTTCAGGCACGATCCAATAGCCCGAGTCCACGATCCCACCCTCTTTCGGGAAAGTCGAGACAACCGGGAAGCCTTCGGCAGCGGCCAGACCGGCCACGTCGTGATAGTACTGGCCCATCGGAATCTCACCGTCCTGCAGCGCTTGCTGGAACGCGCCTTCGTCCTTGTACCAAAGCCGCACATTGGGCACCACTTCGGACAGCTTGTCGAACACTTGTTGGATGCCATCTTTGGTATCAAGAATGTCCGTTCCACCAAAGAAGGTCGTCGCCGTCACCTCAAGCATGTACGAGTTCGAGGCCAGACCCAAAAGACCGATCTGATCCTTGTATGTCTCATCCCACAGCGCGGCCCAGCTGTCAGGCGCCTGCGGGATTTCGTCCGAATTGGTACACAGCGTGATATACCAAGACACCGCGCCAACACCGTACAGGTTACCGTCGTCATATCTGTCCTGGAATGTGTCGGTCATGTTGGCAAGGTTCGGGATTTTGGTGTCGTCCAACGCCTTGAACACTTTCTGATCCGCCCCTTGGCTGCGCGGAATACCCGCCATCAGCGACACATCCGCCGGGGCAGTCTTGGCGCGCGCAGCGTTCTTGATCTGCACCAGCCATGTCTCGCCGGTAGGAACGGCGACCGAGTTCACTTCGATCCCGGTGGCCTTGGTGAATTCGGGGAAGATGAACTGCTTGAAGCTGTCTTCAAAGAACCCACCATAGGTTCCAACCTTGAGCGGCTGCGCCGCCTGAACGATGGCTGGCGCGGCCAGTGTGGCAGCCCCAGTTGCGGCAGCGGTACCTAGAAATCGGCGACGAGAAAAAGTGGTTGGCATTGTGATCTCCTGTTGGTTTTGTTCAGTTGGCCCGGTTTTTGGGCAGGACGCAAAGCATTTCATAGGCCAGATTAGCACCGATCAGCGCAGTACAGCCGCTAACATCATATTGCGGCGAGACCTCGACCAGATCTGCGCCGACAAGGTTCAGCCCTGCACAACCGCGCACGATTTCGAGCGCCTGAATATTGGTCAGCCCGCCCATTTCGACCGTCCCGGTTCCGGGCGCGTAGGCCGGGTCCAGACTGTCGATATCAAAGGTCAGGTAGGTCGGCACATCCCCGATCCGCGCGCGGATATCCTGCATCAGGGGGGTCAGGGATTTGTGCCAGCACTCCTCGGCCTGAATGACAGTAAAGCCCTGATTGCGGCCCCAGTCAAAATCGTCGGGCGCGTAACCCGTCCCCCGCAGGCCGATCTGGAACACCTTGTCATTCTGCAACAGCCCATCTTCGACCGCACGGCGGAACGGAGTGCCATGGGCGATCTTTTCGCCAAACATCTCGTCATTCGTGTCCGAATGCGCGTCCACATGGATCAAGGCCACCGGACCGTGTTTGCGGGCGATCGCGCGCAGCACCGGATAGGTCAGCGTGTGATCACCGCCAAGTGTAATCGGAACCACATCGTGGCTGAGAATCTCATCATAGGCGTCGGTGATGATGTCCATGGTTTTCTTCAGATCAAACGTGTTGATCGCCACATCACCAATATCGGCCACCTGCATCTTGGCAAAAGGTGCCGCGCCCGTGGCCATGTTGAAGGGCCGCAACATGCAGCTTTCGGCCCGGATCGCACGTGGCCCGTGACGCGTGCCCGTCCGGTTCGAGGTGCCGATATCCATCGGAATGCCCACGAAACAAGCGTCCAGCCCGGCGGCGGTTTCCTGCGCGGGCAGGCGCATCATTGTCGTACCGCCTCCGAAACGGGGCATGTCATTGCCACCCAAAGGCTGGTTGTAACGCGGCGCGGCTGTGTCTGGCATTATTGTTCCTGCGGCTGAGGTCATACGAAAGTCCCCCAGACCCTAATTGGCTCGGTTGGGCCAAAAAATAGCGATGCGCAAACCCTTACATTGTCATTTAACAATGTATTCCCCCTCATACATTTGTTGAAGGGTCTGGATGAACAGTCCATTTACCTTAGGTACCGCTCCGGACCGTGTGACGATCTGCATGGGGCAAGAATAATCACGGCTGTTGTTGGGCAAGCGCCGCAACCGCCCCTGCTTTTCCCAACCCGAGGCCAGGTGCAGCGGCAACAACCCGATATATGCCCCACTGAGGATCAGGATCAGCTGCGCTTCGATTTCTTGTGCAAAAAGGTCTCGGTCCGAGGAATGCTGGGTCTTTTGCCTTTGCTGGTTCCAATACCCACGGTGGACCCAAGCGTGCTGGGCAATGGCATCATCACCAAGGGCGTGCTCCGGAACCCCAAACAACGGATGAGTGTCCGAACAATAAAGCGCGTGATGTTCGCGATACAGGTCTGTTAGATCTAAGCCATTACTTACATTGTCAAAACTACCAAACCCGATATGGTAGGTACCGTCCAGTACACCTTGCTGAATATCTTGCGGTTCGGAAATCACAAGGTCGATACGCACGGCCGGGGCAGCCTCGGTGAACTGTTTGATCGCCTGCGGCAGCTTGAATGCCTCATCGGTTGTGGTGGCGTCCACAACGGCCAGTTTTAGACGCCCAACCAGATTGCCCTTTAACTCGGCCAGATGGGTCGAATGCTGATCCAGCGAGTCCATCAGTGCCAGACCGATCTGATGCACCATCCGCCCTTTTTCAGTCAGCAGAAACCCGCGCCGCCCGCGCTGGCACAGACGCACGCCCAGACGTTCTTCAAGCGCGGTTATGTGGTTCGAGATCGTGGGCTGGCTGAGGCCCAGCTCAACCTGCGCCGCCGAGAAACCACGGTTGCGCACAACACTGTCGAAAACAGTCAAAAGGTGTATGTCTGAACCCGTGATTTTCATCCTTGCATTGAGCCAGAGAAATGTATCGTTTTGCAACGCACTATTTGCAAAATCGGGCGCGCTGAATACGGTCACGACCGCGGGCGCTGAAAATTTGATCAAACTGCGCCGGAACATAGGAACGTGTGCCATGAAGATCGCCGCATATCAGATGCAAGCCGGAGGCAGCACCGAGGATCGGTTAGCCCAAATCGAACAAGCACTGCACGATTCGGATGCCGATCTGCTGGTTGCGCCCGAACTGGCCATCACCGGATACGGGCGCGGTGCAGTTCTGCGCGATCTGGCGCAACCAAAAGATGGGCCATGGGTTCAACAGTTGACGCAGGCAGTGCGCGACAGCGGCGTCAGCCTGGTTGCCGGTTTCCCCGAGGCCGATGGCGACGCCCGCTATATCAGCGCCTTGATCATCAACCGTGATGACCCTGATAATCCGCTGATCTATCGCAAGAACTGTCTGTATGGCCCCTATGAAAAAGGTATCTTCCAGACGCCCGAGCGGTCCTTGGTGATGACCACCATGGCCGGTCTGACCCTTGGTTTTCTGATTTGCTACGATATCGAATTTCCCGAAAACGTGCGTCGGTTGGCGCATGCCGGGGCGCAGGTGATCATTGTGCCGACAGCGATGGCCGAAGGCCCCGCCGGAGCGTTCATCACGCAACAGGTTGTGCCGGTGCGCGCCTTTGAAAATCAGGTCTTTGTCGTCTACGCCAATCACGCGGGCTCTGACGAAAGCTATGCCTATCAGGGTATGTCCTCGATCGTGGCCCCGGACGGTCAGCAGTTGGGTTTTGCGGGGCAAGTCGGGCAGGTGATCTCGGCTTCGATTGATCCAGATGCCTATGCCCAATCGCGCGACGAGAACCCCTATTTGTCGGACGCCGTGACACTGAACCTTGCCCACCCTTAGTCGAAAGCCGCGCGCATGACCTCTTCGCTTGCAATCGTGAATGCCGATCTGCGCACGATGGAGCCCGGTGGCCCTCGACAGCAGGCGATATTCGTGTCGGGGGATCGGATCGCAGCGGTTGGATCAACGGAAGAGATCAAGACATTAATTACCGTCGACACTCGGGTCCTCGACGCCGAGGGCGCAACGGTTCTGCCGGGCTTTGTCGAAAGCCATATGCATCTGTTTTTCGGCGCCTATTCCCTAAAGGTATTACGGCTTGAGGCGATCACCGGCACTGCAGCCCTGACCCGCGCCATTCGGGAGTTTGCCGCACAAAACCCAGATGACAGCCTGCTTGTGGCACAGGGTCTGGCCTATGCGAGTTTTGACGGTGGCCAAAACCCAGACCGGCATAGTCTTGACGCGATATGCCCCGATCGCCCGCTGTTGCTGCAAAGCGCGGATTTTCACAACGGCTGGGCAAATACCGCAGCGCTACAGACTGCAGATGTGTTGTGGGGGCGCGATCTGGGACCGGGTTCGCATATTGAATTGGACGCGGACGGGATCGCCACTGGCACGCTGATTGAGCCTCCGGCCGTTGCCACGATACAGGCGCTTGGCCGCCATGGTGGGCGCGAGGTTCTGGGGCTGGAGGGGGTCGAACCGGCCCAAGAAGTGACGCAAGCTCAGCGCGAGGCCGACAAGGCATTGATGCGCGAAGGGCTGCAATATTGCAGCCAGCACGGCATCACAACGATCATCAATATGGACGGCAACCTGTACCAGGCCAGTCTTCTGCAAGAGATCGAGGCCGAAGGTGATCTGTGTTGCCGGCTTGAGCTGCCCTATCACTTCACGCCCGGCGAACCCGTCGAAAACATCGAAATAGCCGAGCAGATGCGGCGTAAGCTGGACAGCCCAGTGCTGTGGTGCAACCGGGTCAAGTTTTTCATGGACGGCACGCTGGACGTGCACACCGGATACCGGCTGCGGGATTACCCCGACACACCCGGCCACAAAAGTGCGCCGCTGCATGACCCGGCCCGATTTGCCGATCTGGCGGTGGAACTGGACAAGCGCGGGTTCCAGATCGCGGTTCATGCCATTGGGGATGGGGCCGTGCGCGTGGTGTTGGACGGTTATGAGGCCGCCCGCTCTGCCAACGGCCCACAGGGCAATCGGCACCGGGTGGAACATATCGAATTGCTCGACCCTGCAGACCGGCCCCGCTTTGCCGCGCTTGACGTGGTCGCCTCGTTCATGCCGCCGCATCCGCCGGGATGCGGGGATTTCCCGCTGGAGCCTCTGGCCTCGATCATCGGCAGGGACCAATGGCCTGACGCCTATGCGTGGCGGACGCTCAAAGAGGCGGGTGCGCGGGTCTGTTTCTCAAGCGATTGGCCGATTGCCGCCCTGCCACCTCTGACCGGCATTGACATCGCCCTGACCCGGCAGGCCTGGGACACCGATCAAAAAGACGAGCGCCTGAGTTTTGAAGATACCCTAGCCGCCTATACCAGCGAAGGGGCATATGCCTGCCGCCGCGATGATCAGTTCGGGCGTCTGGCCCCCGGAATGCTAGCTGATATCGTAGTTCTGGACCGGGTGCTGACGGATGACAACGCACGCGAAACCACCGTTGAGGCTACGATCTGCAACGGGGTCGTGACCTACATGGCGAAAAACTGAATGATTTACGCCGTCGACGCGTTCTTTCCATCCAACCACGCACGAATGATTTCGCGGTGGCGGTCTCGGCCATAGCTGGGGAAGTGACCCCCATGCACGGTTTCCACCGGCAAATCATACAAGCGCACCATAGAGCGGTAGTAGTCCTGCGCATTGCTGTGATAGGTGTCTTCGATCAACTCGCCATCATAGACAATATCGCCCGAGAACAAGATGCCCGTTGCGGCCTCCCACAAGGCAATTCCGCCCGGCGAATGACCCGGCGTGTGGATCACCTCGAAATGCCTGTCCCCAAGATCGACGATATCGCCATCGTCCAGCAGTCGCGTCGCCTGCGCACCGCTGACCGCATATGTCTCGGATCGGTAGGGCAAGGGCGGCAGGCAGTCGAAAATCTCGTCCGTCACGTAGGGGTCCGCCAGCGTCGCCACGCGCGTCGGATTGGCCAGAATATCAGCCTCGGCCCTGTGGACAGCGCGATCCTCGAACTCATGATGACAGCCGATATGGTCGAAATGGGTGTGGCTTGCGACCGCCGTCAACGCACGTTCCGTCACCAGAGGCACCCATGTCCGTAACGACACAACGCCCATTCCGCTGTCGACCAGCATATCTCGGTCGCGCCCACGCACATGCCACATGTTGCAGCGATAAAAAGGCGTGATGAAAGGCTCATCGATCAAGGTGACGTCTTCACCTTTGCGGGTGGTGCGGTACCAATCCTGCGGTTGCGCGCGTTGCATCAGGGGGTCTCCGGTTCGAACAGGCGAAAATTCTCGACATCTGCGGATAACGATACCACATCGCCCTGCGCCCAGTGGCGGTCGGGGGCCAGATAGGCCGTCAGGCTCAAATCCGGGGCACAGGCCGGTGAAAGATGCGCCCGGCAATAGGTTCCGAAAAAGGCCGCCGCAGTCACCGTGGCCCGCCCCATCGGGAATGATCCTTGATCGTCGGCGCGGATATCCTCGGGGCGCAGGCAGATTGCGGCTTTGGCCGAGGCCGGAGCGTTCAGGGCTGGCAATAGTCCAAACGGCGTTTCAACACCCGCCCCGGATTTCACACCTGAAATGTGGTTATTTTCGCCCATGAAATCCGCCGTGAACAGGGTTGCCGGATGGCGGTAGACTCGGTCCGGGGTACCGTGATCCTCGATCCGGCCCCGGCTCATGACCACGATCCGGTCGGCAATCGCCATGGCTTCCTCCTGATCATGGGTAACATGGACAAAAGTTGTGCCGATCTGTTGCTGAATGCTTTTCAACTCGTCCTGCATGGATCGCCGCAGCTTGAGGTCCAGCGCGCCCAGCGGTTCGTCCAGCAGCAGAACGTCCGGATTGACCGCCAGAGCCCGCGCGAGGGCGACGCGCTGTCGCTGCCCACCGGACAAGGCATGAGGACGTTTGAGCGCCGCATCCTTCAGGCCAACCAGATCCAGCATCTGTTCGGCGCGTGCGTGGCGGTCTTTCCGAGCCACACCGCTCATACGCAGGCCAAAGCCAACATTGTCGCGCAAGGACATGTGCGGAAACAGGGCATAATCCTGAAACACCGTGGTCGTGGGACGTTTGACCGGCGCTACACGGGTCATATCCTGACCGCCGATCAGCACGCGGCCTTGGGTAGGCTCAAGAAACCCCCCTAGGATCGACAAAAGAGTGGTCTTACCGCAGCCGGACGGGCCCAGCAGAGTCACGTATTCACCGGCCTCGATCTGCAGGTCGATCCCGGACAGCGCCTGAAACTGACCAAACCAGTGATTGAGACCCGAAAACGTGACAGACGCGGTCATTGGCGGCCTTTCCGAAAGATGGTGAGTTCCAGCAGCAGCACAACGGCCACTGATATGAGGAAGACAAAGCTGCCGATTGCGTTCAGTTGCGGCGACAGGCCCGACCTGAGCAACGACCAGATTTCAACCGGCAAGGTGACGTCAAAGCGGGTCAACAGGAAGGAGATGATAAACTCATCCCAACTGAGCGTGACCGACAAGAAAAAGGCCGCCGCAATCGAGGGCAGCAACATCGGTATTGTCACCAACGCGATCACCTTGGGCTCGGACGCGCCCAGATCGCGGGCGGCGCGTTCGGCGTTTTGCTGTTGCGCTCCCATCGAGGCATAGATGATGGCGAAAGCCAGCGGCAAGTTGATGACCACATGCCCAATCGCTGCGGTCCAAAGCGAAACGCCAAAGCCCGAGCGCGTCAGAACGATCAGCAGACCCAGCCCAACGATCAGGTAGCTGACTGTGAGGGGAGCAATCAGCAGCCCTCGGATCAGGGCCGACCCCGGCAGAACGTGCCGCGCAAGCCCGTATGCCGCCAGAAACCCAAGCGCCACGGCGACCGCAGACGACCCGAATGCGACAAGGATCGAATTGCGCAGCGCTGCCATCAAATCCTCGTCCCCAAGAATGGTCTGGTACCATTGCAGGGACGGCCCGTTGAACGGTGGCACTGGCAGCGATCCTTCCTGAAACGAGAACAGGACCAGCACGCCCACCGGAAGGTAGATAAAGACAAAAGCAGCGATCAGGTAGGCCCAGGGCAGAAAGCGCATCATAGCCGGTCAAGCCTTAACCAGCGGGCGGACAGCAAATAGGCCAGCGCGACGATGCTCATCAAGACAATGGCCAGCGCCGAAGCCAGCGGGAAATCCGCACGCCGTCCCAGTTGCACCATGATGACTTGTGGCACGGTCAGTTCGGTGTTGCCGCCCAGAATCTGCGGCGTGACGTAGTCGCCGATACATAGGACAAAAGTCAGGAACGCCCCCGTGACGATACCTGGCAAGGTCAGCGGCAGGATCACGTGCCGGAAGGTTTGAAACGCGTTGGCGCCAAGGTCCATTGCCGCCCTACGATAGTTCGGGGACAACTGGATCAGGTTGGCATAGATCGTCAGGGTCAAAAGCATGACAAAGAAATGGACAAAGCCCGTCACCGTCGCAAAGCGCGTATTGGCCAGTGTGATCGGCTCGGCGATGGCTCCGATCCACATCAGCGTCTCATTCACCACGCCCTCACGCGCCAGAACCAGCAACCATGCATAGGAGCGCACCACATAGGAGGTCCAGAACGGCAGGATCGCCAGTAGCAGGGCCAGACGCTGCCAGCGTGGTGAAACACGAAAGGCAATGATCCAGGCCAGCGGATAAGCCAGCACGACCGAGATCACCGTCACCGTCAGCGTGATTTCCAGCGAAACCAGGATCGCCCGCCACAGATATTTCTTTTCAAGCAGCTTGGCGTAGTTGGCCAGTGACAGGTCCCAAACAAGCGTTCGCCCTTCAAGCGAAGCAAGGCTCATCGCGCCCATCACAACGAAAGGCACGATGAAAAAGGCGATGGTCCACAGCAGGGCCGGGGTTACAAAGCCCCAGCCTCGGACCTGGTCCTTGGACATGTTCACTGCTGCAGAGTTTCCAGCCACAGATCCTGCATTTCGATGTCCAGATCTGCATCCGGTGCAGGGTAAAGCTGTGTCAACGCCAGATAGCCAGGCTGTTGATCCCAGCGCAGGATGTCTTTCTGTGCGTCGGTCAGAACGTCTCCGGCCTTGGCATTTGCGGGCATTCCCCAAAAGCACGAAGATGTCGCCAGACGGGCCTGCCCTTCGGGGCTGGTGATGTACTTGATGAACTCAACCGCCAGATCAGGGTTACTGGCCCCCTCGACCACGCCGATGGATTGCGCCCAGCGAACCGCGCCCTCCTTGGGGATGGTCCATGTCAGTTCCGGCTGTTCCGAGGCGAGCACGGCCGTCAGCCACTCACCCCCACCGACAACGATATCCACCTCGCCGGTCGCCAAAGCGGTTTGCGCGGCAACCACCCCCGCGACCGAGGCAGCTCGGCTTCGCATGGTTGAAAGGACTCCGTCGATCTTTGCCAAATCTCCCGCGCCAATTGCGTCCGTTGCAATACCTTCGGCAATGGCGGCCAGCCCCATCACGGGCAGGTAGTAGTCATAGATCGAAATCCGCCCGTCGTATTTCTCGGACCAGACAGTGCTCAGGCTTTCCATATCCGCGGGATCGACCTTGGCCGAGTTGTACGAGATCGTGTTGTAGCCAAATTTCTCGGTCACGGCATAGGTCACGCCGTCAACTGTGTTGTTTTCGGCCATGACAACTTCGGGGAAGTAATCCGCAGTCGAGACCGCGCCCTCGGGCAGCGGGGCCAAAACACCAGCCTCAACAGCGCGAAACACATCGATCCCGTCGACCACAAGCACATCCCAATCACCGGGTCTGGATTGCTCCAGCAGCGCAAGTGCCGCGCCCGTTCCTTCGTATTCCCGCAAATTGACCTTGACGTTGTGCTTCGCCTCAAACGGAGCGATCAGTTCGGGATCGGTATGGTCGCACCACACCAGAGCATTCAGTTCGCCTTCGGCCCAGGCCGTACCAGCCATCAGGGCCAGCGCCGACGCACCAAGGATTTTACGTCCAATTTGCATTCGTTTCATCTCCTGTTGATTTCGGTTTGCCCTGTTTTTTTCCGGGTCTGTCACAAAAAACTTGAACAGCCTCACCTTTGTAGTCAACTCTAAACTTAGATTTATGCCAAACGAGGTCGTTTTTCCAAATGGCAGGATTAAGAGAGCGGCAAAAGGCGGCGCGCGAGCGGCGCATCCTGGAAGCTGCGTCTGCGAAATTCCGGTCACACGGGTATCGATCCGTGAAAATCGAAGATCTGGCTGAGATGGCCGAGGTCTCGGTCGGCACTGTTTACAACTACTATGAAACCAAAGGGGACATCCTGATCGCCACGGTCGCAATGGAGGTCGAAGAGGTCATCACAGCGGGCGCGCCGATCCTGGCAAACCCGCCTTTACGCGTCGAGGACGCGATCCTGGGTCTGATTTACCAGTATTACGACCACTCCCTTGAATATCTCTCGAAAGAGATGTGGCGTACGGCGATCGCGCATTCAATCGAGCACCCCAATACGCCAAGCGGTCGGCGCTACGCTGAGCAGGATCGCCGCCTCGCGGCACAAGTGACCGAGTTGATCGCCGCCTTGCAAGACCGAGGCCAAGTGCGCCAAAGCCTTGTTGCGTCGGACCTGGGTGCACTGATCTTCAATGCCCTGAATCAGGCTTTCGTCGAGTTCGTCAAGAATGACGATATGACACTCGCGCAACTCAGAGATCAGATCGCGGCGCAAATCCTGCCAATCGCTCATTTGATTGCGGTAAATTCAGATTAGACGGGCAATGCAATCGAGGCTCGCTTTTGATGAATATCGGCCCTAGTCATGTGCAAACCCAGAATATCCTGAAAACTCTTGTTGCCGCGCTCCAAACGTAGCAACATCACAGGCAAGTATTGCAATAGTATTGAGGGACATCACATGGCCGGCAAATTTGAGATTTACAAAGACAAGGCTGGAGAGTTCAGGTTTCGGCTGAAAGCCGGAAACGGTGAGATCATTCTGGCCAGCGAAGGCTATGTCCAGAAATCAAGCGCCGAGAACGGTATTTCATCCGTCAAAACAAACGCACCGAGCGACGAAAGATTCGAACGCAAGGAAACCAAATCCGGTGGCCATATGTTCAATCTGAAAGCCAGCAATGGTCAGGTAATCGGTACAAGCGAAAGCTACACAACCACCTCTGCACGCGACAACGGTATCGAGTCCGTTAAGCGAAATGCACCTGACGCACGGGTTGAGGATTTAACGTAAATCCTTTTCCGATCCGCAGACGTCGACCGGGCTGGTTATTACCCCAACCAGCTGGCGAAACATAGCTGACGAGAGCTTTCGGGAACGCCCGAGCAGGATACAAATGAGGGCTTCATCAAAATCCCGACCAACTCGTACAAATGACGAAGGCCGCAGCTACCTGCGGCCTTTCTTTTTGTTCTTCCAGAACGGCGGCACATCACCAGCCATGATACAGCCGTAGGGGTCGATATAGTCCTCGATCTCGGCCAGATCATAGGATTTGATCTGCGCCACAACGCTGTCCGCGCTTTTATAGCTGGACGGCAGTTCCGAGGCATCCACACCGCCGGCATGGAAGCGAATATCCAGACCTTCGGTTTCCGCCTTCAACATCTCATCCGGCGTAACGGACCCCATCCGGCGCTTATGTTCGGAACGCGAGAAATTCCGCCCCGCCCCATGTGGGCTGAAGCCCAGACCGTGACCCGCATCCTTGCCGCGCACGACCAGCACCGGCTCGGACATGTTCAGCGGGATCAGGGTCAGCCCGGTCGCGTCAGCGGCATAGTCACCCCACGCTGGGGTAGCGCCCTTGCCGTGATAGAACAGATCGCCCCGTTTGAAGACGAAATTGTGCTCGTTCCAGTACCGGTCCCCGACATCGCCCACCCGCGCGGCCTCAACCGTTGCCTGATGGATCGCGTTGTGGTTGGCCTTGGTCCATTTGCGGATCAGTTGCAGGGCATCCCAATAGTCGCGCCCTTCCTGCGTGTCAGCCGGAATCCAGGCGTTTTGCTTGGGCGTACCCGGCGACAGCTCCTTGCGGAAGCGATGCGCGACGGCCATGCCGTTCTTATACAGAACCGCCCCCGGCCCACGCGAGCCGTGATGTGTCACAATCGCCGTCCGCCCGGTTTTACGCGAGCGGCCCACAAACAGGAAATGGTTCCCGTCACCTTGCGTTCCCATATGCTCCTGCGCCATGCGCAGCGATTTCGGGTTGTCCAGAAACGGATTTTCCCGGAACGCATCCAGCAGTTTCAGCGAGGTTGTAAAGCGCTTACCCTGCGGCCGACCACCCGGTCCGAAATGCGTCACCGACTGCGCCGCATCCAGCACGGCCTTTGGGTCAGCATTGCCCAGATCGGTGATCATAACCGAGCAGCAAATGTCGGCCGAATGCATCCCCGGATGGATCGCATTGCGCGCCGCCGCGACGCCGCCAACCGGGATCGTGCCGATCGGACCGGCCGGACAGGCATCGGGCATGATCGCCCCGGCCTCAATCGTCGGGGTCCGCATCAGCGCGGTCATCGTTTCGCGAACTTTATCGACGTTGTCTTCCTCATCCGGGTCACTGGCGTCGATATTCTCGTGAAACGGCACCTCACCCGGCGCGCGCAGATCCATAGTTGGCGGAATCGGAGGGATCTCACCCTCCAGCTCCTGCCGGATGCGCACCAGCCCGAACCCTTCGGCCCGCATCTCATTCGCGCGCGCCAGCAGGGACGGGAATTGCTTGCCCGGGCGGTGCCCCCAGTCTTTCAGATGTTCACCCGTTACGGGGTCAAATGTATTGTCCATCATCCTATTCACTCAAATTCAGGCCCCGGCGACAAGGGTGGAAGAAACAGTTCGGGAGGCCCGCCCCGCATCTGAATGGGCAGATGCGTTTGCCATCTGGGCGCCGGCACGGAGGGGAGTTGAACCCGCTCGACCTGTCCCTGAGGTGCCATGTAGTTCCTTCGGCATTCGCCGGGGGTGTCCTTTCATTTTGGGTCTCGACGACAAGAGTTTGGTGAAACGCCCTGCTCTACCCGACTGAGCTACCGTCCGTCCCCGTGGGGCTCGGACGAGCGGGATTCGAACCCGCGACCTGGAGATTCACAATCTGTAGTTCCACCGGCATTCGCCGAGACGTGTCCTTTCGTTCGGGTCAGGCAGACAAGGGGTGGCGAGACAGCGCCCGCAACGGGCGCGGATCGGTAAAAGCGATGTAGTCCCACCGGCATTCTGCCTGATGTTGTTCTGATGGCCGGGGCGGCGCACCGCCCGAGCCTTGTTTATACGTCGATCTTTTCGATCTCAGCGACCCAATGATCCGGGCCGGATTGACCGCGGGCAAAAGCCGCGATCTGGTCAAAGACCGCATCCGAGAACCCGCCGACATTCAACACATCGGCACGCGTCTGCGCCTGCGTGGTCCCGTATGGGGCGATGTCGATGCAGACCAGCTTGGCCTTCGGGTTGCGACGCTTGATCACCTCCCATTCCTTCAACATCGCTGTGCCCTGCCCACCGTTCCGGGCATCCACCCAGGATTGGTTATCGGACACGAACACCACCAGATCCGGCGCGCGACCGCGCTTGTTCAACCAGGCCAGCGGCGCGGAACAGTTCGTCCCGCCTCCAGCCAGTTTGGCCAGACGCTCGGCATTGGTCAGGATCGTGTCGCGCAGCTCCAGACGCACATCACGCACGTCGAAATCGAACGGCAACACCTGACACCCGCGGTTCACCCGTTGGAAGGACGCCGCCACCAGCGCCGCCACATCCACATGCCGCACGACCGAGGTTGCCCCCGGACGATACCCAGTCACGGACCACGTCATCGAACCCGACACGTCCGGGCATACAACCACCTGCCTCGCAACCTGCGGCACGTTCTGCGCGGCGATCTCCATCGCGTCGTGCAGCGCATCCACGATCGGGCGCGGCATATCCGGCACCACGTTTTGCGCGGCCACCATCAACTGGTACGGAAAGGCCCGTGCCTTGGCGATGGCTTTTGGGTCGCGCAGCAAATCCGCCACGTGATCCACGTTGCGGGTCACGTCGAAAACGCCGTGACGCTGGAACGTGTTCAGGTTCTGCCGCACCATCTGCCACGAGCCCTTGCGCGCAATCCGCGCCCATTGGACCTGAGTGAGTTCCAGTTGCGTCAGCATCTGGAACGGCACGTCGGGCACCGGACCCTTGCCAGCTTCCCGAAACGCGATCCAATCCCTTAGGGCCTGCGGCAGCCGTGCCAGATTGCACGGCCGCCCGACGATCCAGGCAAACAGCGCCTCCCGCTCGGCCGAGACCGGTTTCGGGTGCACCATCTTGATCACGTCAGCCAAAGACGGGTCGTTCCCGATATTGGCATTCAGCAGCGCCCGATCAGACGCGGTGTTCAACCAGGTCTGCACCATCGCTTTCGGTGCCGACCCCAGAGATTTACGCCCCGTTTGACCCGACCGGATAACTTGCACGAAGGTGCGCAGCATCTTGCCGTTATCGACCACACGAGCGAAAGCCGCCCGGAAAAGAACCGGGTCACGCCGGGCCAGAACAGCCAGCAAGACAGCGGGCATGTCCTTCATATATCCCGACTGGCGGGCATAGATTGCAGCCTGCGCCAGGTACTTTGGCTCGACGGTTTCAGCCACATCCAGAACGTATTCCAGTTCTTCTTGCGGCGACTGATAGAACATGCCCCCGAAGGTCCCGGTCACGGCGACCTGTGCCAGAGCATGGGCATCAGAATACGTATAAGCCGGCGCGCCATGGGCGTTCTTCGCAGTTGCTTTCGGCAGCAACCGGCACTTCAACGATGCAAACACGGATTTGTTCGCCATTTCCTTATCCTCGTAGGTTTGTGAGGATGTTTTGGCACGGAACAGCTCGGGATAAGAAAATAAACTGAAAACGTCGTATCTTATTGTTTTAAATTAATATTTCTGACTATTGATGAAATTTACAACCAGAGATACGATAGAACTGGATCGTTGGATATAAATTTAGATAGACCATGAAAAACGTTGTCATTGGATTCCTAGGAACGCAGCTGGACATGGGAAAGAAGCGGCGCTGGAAACCGACGCCTAGCTTGACTATCCATGACAACTTCAACGTCGATCGGCTTGAGTTGCTGCACGACCACAAGTTCAATCGCCTCGCCCATCAGGTCAAACGCGAGATCGAAGAGTTGTCACCCCAAACCGAGGTTCTGTTGCATCGTATGGACCTGGCCGATCCTTGGGATTTTCAGGAGGTCTACGGCAAGCTTTTCGACTTTGCCCGCGCCTATGGGTTCGACGAAGACCGCGAGCAGTATCACGTCCATCTGACCACCGGCACCCACGTGGCACAAATCTGTTGGTTTTTGCTTACTGAAAGTCGCCATATCCCCGCGCGACTGATCCAGACCGGGCCACCCGGACCGGATGACGCCATCCCTAAGTTCGACATCATTGACCTTGACCTCAGCAGGTACAACGCCCTGCAGCAGCGCTTCGACCAATTGTCCCGCGAATACAGCGACCAATTGAAGGGCGGAATTGAAACGCGCAATCCGCGATATAACGCGCTGATTGACCGGATAGAGCTGATCGCCAGCAACTCGAACGAACCCATCCTGTTGCTAGGAGAAACCGGCACTGGAAAGACAGAACTGGCCCAGCGGATTTACAACCTCAAATTGGATCGGCGGCGGGTCAAGGGCCGGATGGTTCACGTAAATTGCGCCACGTTGAATGGCCCCGATGCCATGGCAACACTGTTTGGGCAGCGGCGCAGTTTTACGGGTCAGGCAGGCACAGAACGAAGCGGGCTATTGCGTGAAGCGGATGGGGGTGTTCTGTTTCTGGATGAGATTGACGAACTTGGATGGAACGAACAATCCATCCTGTTGCATGCGATTGAAACGGGACGGTTCTATCCCTTGGGCTCGGACCACGAGGTGTCCACCCGGTTTCAGGTCATAGCAGGTGCAAGTCGAGATCTGCGAGTTTTATCCGCCGAAGGCGCTTTTCGCCCTGACCTGCTCGCCCGTCTGAATATGTGGAGCTTCACGTTGCCTGCGTTGCGCGACCGCCGCGAAGATGTCGAGGCCAATCTTGCTTTTGAACTGGGGCGGGCTGAACGGTCACTGGGTACTCAGGTCGGCTTCAATGTCGACGCACGCGACGCTTTCGTCCGGTTCGCCACCAACCCCGCGACTCCGTGGCCGGGAAACTTCCGCGATTTTAGCAGTTCCGTGAAACGGTTGTGCACCCTAGCGCCCAGAGGGCGCATAACGCGTTCCATGGTGACCGAGGAAATCCGGACCCTGCAATCTGACTGGCGCGCCTCGGCGCAGGATGCCGAGTTTGCATTGGTCCGAGATCTTCTGGGACCGGCGGTCGACGATATCGATCCGTTCGATCTGGCCCAACTGGCCAAGGTAATTCAAACATGCCGAAACTCGCCTAGCCTCAGCGCGGCAGGCCGCACACTATTTGCCGTATCCCGTCAAAAGAGGACAACCCAAAACGACGCAGATCGTTTACGCAAATACCTGCAAAAGTTCGGTTTGGAATGGGACGCATTATCGGCGTGAAAGACAGACGTGCCGGTGCCTCTTTTGTTCGTGAATGTCCTGCGTGCAAACACTGCCGAATTATAGCCCAATAGACTCCAAGCCTGCCGTGGCGCATTTAACATCGTCAGGTCCGGCCGCCCCCGACACACCGATTGCACCTATCAACTCGCCATCTTCGCGGATCGGCAAGCCACCGTCCCAAGCACATAGACCCGGACGGTTGACCATACCAAGGTTCAATTCGGCGCTGGACAACATACGCTTGGCGAATTCGGTTGTGGGTTTGCCCAACACAGCTGTTCGGGCCTTATCCATTGCGAACGTCATAACGGCTGCGGGGGTTTTGTCCATGCGGCCCGCCGCGATCATATCCCCGTTCAGGTCGACCACGATCGCAGCGACATTCCACCCGTTTTCATCAGCAAACGCCAAGGCCGTTTGGACAGCCTTATTTGCCGCCATCTGGGAAATTACGCGCCTAGGGATCGAAACAACCATATCGCCTCCACCTACAGGTCAAAAATCAGGTCATTGGTGCCCGATTGCACCATTTGATCGTGTTGATTGAACACATTGAACTGAAACGTGACGATGCCGCGGCTTTGCGATGACGTCAGGCGTTTCGCGGTCACAGTCAGCTCGGCTCTGATTTCATCTCCGGCAAAGACAGGCTGCTCAAAACGCCAGTTCCACCCAAGCGACGCCAGACCTGCCGGCTTCGTATCCGATTGAAACTTGAGCCCATCGACAACCGACAGCACCAACAGCCCATGAGCAACGCGGGCCTTGTACCCCAACCCGCGCGCCACGTCGTCGTCGATGTGCAAGGCGTATTTGTCTCCGGTCAGGTCAGCAAAGGACGATATCAAGTCCGTCGTAATCGTCGCAGAACCAGTTTTCATCACGTCGCCGACCTTTAGGTCGTTATACCCGTATTGCCCCGCTGAAAGCCCTATGGTCATTGCGGAACGGGCGCGTCCTCGCGCAACAACCCTTTGGCTTTCAGATCCGCCCAGAAAGCAGCCGGAATATCGTGGCTGAACCAGTTGAGGTTCTGGTCCAGTTGTTCGACCGTGCGGGTGCCTGCCATAAAGGTGGGAACTGCCGGGTGCGCTACAACAAATTGCAATGCAGCGGCGGGCAATGGCACGTCGTAGTCTGCACAGACCTCCTCGATCTTGCGAACTTTTTCCATAATCTCGGCCGGGGCTGGAGCGTAGTTATATTTGGCCCCGTCTTTGGCGCCCGTTGCCAGAATGCCCGAGTTGAAACCTCCGCCTACAACCACGGCCGCGCCACGTTGTTCACACAAAGGCAGGAACTTATCCAATGCATCCTGTTCCAGCAACGTATAGCGCCCGGCCAACAGGAAACAGTCAAAGTCTCGCTGCTCGAGTGCGGCGTGGCAGACCTCCCATTCATTCACCCCAACGCCAATGGCTTTGACGACACCCTGATCGCGCAAAGATTCCAGTGCTTTCCAAGCCCCATCCATCGCCTGTCTGAACACTTCAGGCTGTTCGTCGCCGCGGGTAAAAACGTCGATATCGTGGATGAAGCAAATATCCATCCGCTCCAGCGCCATGCGCTGCAGGCTGTCCTCGAAGGATCGCATGACACCGTCATAAGTATAATCGAAATGCATCGTGAATGGGGCCGCATTGGTCCACGGTTCAAAATTGATATCACTGCGTTTGGCCGGTTTCAGAACGCGGCCAACTTTGGATGACAACACATAATCGTCCCGGTTTTTCCAACGCAGGCTTTGGCCTGTTCGCAATTCCGAAAGCCCGTGGCCATACATCGGCGCGGTGTCGAAATACCGAACGCCTTTGTCCCACGAATGCTGGATCATCGCATCCGAAGTCACTTCGTCGATCTCACGAAAGATGTTCCCGATGGGCGCGGTACCAAAGCCAAATGCGGTAACCTCCAGATCGACGCGGCCAAATTTGTTTTTTGTGTTCGGATTCATGCAAGCCTCCCTGGGGCAAGCCTACGCCCGCCCAACTGCACTTCAATTAAGTAACTATTTGGTTATTTATCGCAATCGACTGGCGCGATCAACCCACTTGACGCAGCAGGGGTGCAACGCATATTAGTAACTGATTAGTTACATTATGGGACGCAACTATGTTTCTCACGGAAACCCACATTCAGGTCCGCGACATGACCCGCCAGTTCGCCGACAGTGTGATCCGACCACTGGCCGAAGAGCTGGATCGGGATTCCCGCTTTCCAGCCGAAATCTATGACCAAATGGCCGAGTTGGGTCTGTTTGGAATCTGCGTTCCAGAAGAATTGGGCGGACCCGGCTTTGACACAATCACCTACGCACTGGTAATGGAAGAGCTTTCGCGCGGCTACGCGTCCATTGCGGATCAGTGTGGATTGCTGGAGCTCGTCACCACCTTGCTGGTGCGCCATGGCACCGCGGACCAACAAGGTAAGTGGTTGGCTGACCTGCTGGCTGCCAAGTTGCGCCCCGCTTACTGTATCACGGAACCCGAGGCTGGCACGGATGTGTCCGGCATCCGAACAACCGCCGTGCGCGATGGGGACAGCTGGGTTCTGAATGGCGGTAAAATCTGGATTCACAACGCGCCCGTGGCTGATCTGGGCTTTGTCCTTGCACGAACCGATCCCGAAGCCGGTCATCGCGGCATGTCGATCTTTGTCGTCGACCTTCACGCAGCAGGTGTGACGCGCGGACCGAAAGAGATCAAGATGGGCCAGCGCGCCAGTCAGGTTGGCCCCCTGTCCTTTGACGATGTCCGACTACCCGCCGACGCATTGCTGGGCACTGAGGGACGCGGGTTCCACATGATGATGAGCGTGCTGGACAAGGGTCGGGTCGGCATAGCTGCGTTGGCCGTTGGGATTGGTCAGGCCGGCTTGGAGGCCGCCACTGATTACGCCCAACAACGCAAGCAATTCGGCAAGCAAATTGCGGATTTCCAGGGCGTTCAATGGCTGTTGGCCGATATTGCCAAAGATGTCGAAGCCGCCCGGCTGCTGGTACATTCCGCCGCTTACAAGATCGACGCCGGGCTGGATGCGACCAAGGCGTGCTCGATGGCCAAGTGTTTTGCTGGGGATATGGCCGTGCAACGATCGTCGGACGCAGTGCAGGTGTTTGGTGGATCAGGTTATATCCGGGGGTTCGAAGTCGAGCGCCTTTACCGGGACGCCAAGATCACGCAGATTTACGAAGGCACAAATCAAATTCAGCGTATGATCATCGCACGAGAGCTATTGGCGAAAGGGGCCGCAGCATGACACCTCAGGCCGCACTTGTGACCGGGTCGTCCCGTGGGATCGGTTTGGCCGCTGCGGTTGCACTGGCGCAGGAGGGGTTCTCGATTGCCGTGAACGGCCCCGTGGCGGATGACGAACTTGCAGCTGCCGCAGAAACCATTCGCGCTTTGGGTGTACCGGTCGTCACGACACCTTTCGACGTGTCCGATATCGCCGTGCACGATAGCAAGCTGGCAGAAATCGAGACAGAAATCGGCCCGCTTACGACCCTTGTGAACAATGCAGGCGTTGGCGTTATGCAGCGCGGTGATCTTCTTGAAGTGACCGAAGAAAGCTATGATCGCTGCATGGCTGTGAATACCAAAGCGATGTTCTTTCTGTCGCAAGCCTTCGCCAAGCGGCTGCTAAGCCGCAAGCGCGACGCCAACGCGTTCCACAGCATCGTTAATGTCACCTCATCCAACGCCGTGGCGGTGGCGGCGCCGCGTGCGGAATACTGCGCCTCGAAAGCAGCCGCTGCGATGATCTCGAAAACCTTTGCAGTGCGGTTGGGCCAAGAGAATATCGCCGTCTATGACGTGCAGCCCGGGCTGATCTCGACCGACATGACCGCACCGGTGATCGAGATGTATGATCAGCGCGCCAAAGATGGCCTGACCCTGTTTCCTCGCGTCGGCCAGCCCGAAGATATGGGGCGCATCATTGCCTCGTTGGCCAGCGGCAAGCTTCCCTACACAACCGGACAGGCGATCTCGGCGGATGCCGGTATGCTGGTCCCTCGGTTCTAAGGTGTTTCGATGAAAATTCAGCTTCCCGATACAACCGGCGCTTTGCAGGACTATCACCTGACAGGCACACCGGTTGCACCCTCGAAACTGACGCCGAATTCCGCACGGGTGCTGTATTCTGCGGCGCATGTGGTCGCAGACCCGTTCGGCGACCACGACCCCACGGGTCCAGCCCATGTGGACTGGGAAAAGACCTTGGAGTTCAGACGCTATCTTGCAGATATGGGGATGGGCATTGCCGAAGCGATGGATACCGCGCAACGCGGCATGGGTCTGGACTGGACAGGCGCATTGGAACTGATCCGGCGCACCAAAGAGGAACTGCCGGATGCCCTGGTCGGGAATGGGTGTGGCACCGACCACCTTGATCCTGCAGATGCCAAGACGTTGGACGACGTGCGCCGCGCCTACCTGCAGCAGGTCGAAGCCATCCAAAAGATTGGCGGTCGCATTATCCTGATGGCCTCGCGTGCGCTGGCCAGGGTGGCCCGGGGTCCAGAGGATTACATCTCGGTCTACAGTGATGTTCTGGCCGCCTGTGACGAACCGGTCATCCTGCACTGGTTGGGAGAGATGTTTGATCCACAACTGGCCGGATATTGGGGGTCCGACGCGTTTGAAGATGCGATGAACACCGCTTTGACCGTTATCAGCGCAAATGCGGACAGGGTGGATGGGATCAAAATCTCGCTGCTGAACGCTGAAAAAGAGGTCATCATGCGTCGCCGCCTGCCCGCTGGCGTTCGGATGTATACCGGCGACGATTTTAATTACCCCGAACTGATCGAAGGTGATGATCAGGGGTATTCTCATGCGTTGCTAGGAATCTTCGACCCACTTGCCCCAGCGGCCGCCCATGCGGTCAGCAAACTGAGCGAAGGTGACACTGCAACCTTTCGCGCGACGCTGGACCCCACTGTGCCGCTCGCGCGCCATATCTTTCGGGCACCCACACAATACTATAAAACGGGCGTAGTATTCCTGGCCTGGCTGAACGGGTTTCAGGATCACTTCATCATGCTGAATGGGGCGCAGGCAACGCGGTCTTTGCCGTATTTTACTGACTGCTTTAAAATGGCTGACGAATGCGGTTTGCTGCGCGATCCCGATCTGGCAGTCGAACGGATGCGCCACATGCTGAAACTCTACGGGGTCTGATCCGGATGCGCGATTTCTCGCAGGATCATTCTGCACTCGCGCTGAATACCGCAACACTCGGCCATAATCTGGACGGGTTTGGTGCGGGATGGTCACCCGAGCAGATCATCGACGCCTGTGCCGCGCGTGGGTATGGAGGTATCACCTTCTGGCGGCGAGAACTGGGCGGACGTGAGGCCGAGATCGGCGACAAGGTCCGCGCAGCCGGGCTGCACGTGGTTGGCCTATGCCGAACGCCATTCCTGACCGGACCATTGGCCCTGCCGTCGGACCAGCAGATCATGGATGACTTTTACCTCTCTATCGATCAGGCTGCAGGGCTTGGCACGGATGTCCTAACCATCGTCACGGGCGGACCAGAGCCCGGCACCAAGGGCGTTCTGGACAGCCAGAAAATCTTGGCGGACCGCGTCGCACGAGCCGCAGCTTATGCGGCCGACCGCTGCGTAAACCTGGCGCTTGAGCCGCTGAACCCCGCCACCGCGGGCAACCGCACTTGCCTGATGACAGCAGCCGATGCTTTGAATGTCTGCGATACGATAGGCGCGCCGAATGTGGGCATTGCCGTCGACGTTTATCATGTCTGGTGGGACACCACGCTGGCCGACACATTGGCGCAACGCGCACACGGGCGCATTCTGGGCTATCACCTGTGTGACTGGCTGGCCGATACCACGGATATCCTGCTGGATCGCGGCATGATGGGCGACGGTGTCGCGGATCTTCGGGCCCTGCGCTCCGCAGTAGAACACGCAGGTTACAAGGGGCTGTGCGAAGTCGAGATCTTCTCGGCCGGCAACTGGTGGAAACGCGACCCAAACGAGGTATTGGACGTGATCGTGGACCGGTTCCGCACCTGTTGCTGACCTAGGTTCAGCAGCGTCTTCTACACCTCGATATCACACACGAATACACCGTCCGGGCCATTGACGGTTTTGGCCACGATCCGGCCTCCGACCTCCTGATGCGCAGGGTCGACCAGATAAACATCGCGCACGGACTCGTCGCGGAAGTCAAACCAGAACATGTCATTGAAGCCCCGCACCAGATCGGTCTCGACCGACACATTGCTTCGGCTTTGGAAATCCAGAATGCCCTCGATATGACCAGAAAGACCCGCCAAATCCCGATAGAGCGTGGCCTTTTCTTCGTCGGACACGTCGTCCTTAAAGCGCAGGTGAACAAGGTGACGTATCATATTTACGCCCTCATGATTTGATGCTTACCAGAAGTCAGGTTTTTTGCGATCCTTGAACGCGGCCAAACCGGTTTTCAACTCGGGTTGGACGGCGGCGATCCGACCTGCCAGCGCTTCGAAAACACGCTCACGTTCCTCGCCCTCAGCGGCGTTGATCAGCATTTTGACAAGCTCTGTCGCCACCGGCCCACGATGGCGCATCCGGTTGGCCAGCTCATCCGCAGCGGCAAGGCCCTGCCCTTTTTCGACGACCTGATCCACAATCCCCGCGGTCAACGCGTCATGGGCCGAGAACTGCTCGCCGAACAGCGCCATGCGCCGGACAAGCTGGGCACCGAACCGCCGAACCGCCCGCTGAGTGCCGGACCAGCCGGGAATGATCCCCAGCGCCGGTTCAGGCTGTCCGATCCGAATGTGATCCTCGGCAATGCGGTAATCGGCGCACGCCGCAAGTTCCAGTCCACCGCCCAAAACATGCCCGTTCAGCACCGCAATCACAGGCTGTCGCAGCCGCGTCAGGGCATCCAGCGCCTGATGCCCATCGCGGAGCCAATGGCGGCCGAAGGTGTCCGCCGACTGGCTGGACCACGCGTCGATATCGCCCCCTGCGCAAAACGCCTTTCCTGCACCGGTCAGGATCACAACATGCGCGTCCTGGGTGTGTTCGATCTGACGGCACAGCGCCATGAGCGCATCCATCATCGCCTCATCCACGGCGTTCAGGCGCTCGGGGCGGTTCAGGGTCAACCGCGCGATGCCGTCCTGAATATCCAGAAGAAAATGCTCCATTAGCCCGCCGCGAGTTGCAGCCTCATCAGGGCCGGGTCAAACAGGGCCTCGTCCATCCGGACAAGGTCATCTGAAACGAGCAAGGGTGTCGCCGCCTGATCCAGAATATCGCGTTGCAGGTCCAGCCCGGGCGCGATCTCGGTCACCATAAGTCCCTTTTCGGTCAGTTTGATCACGCAGCGCTCGGTCACGTATGTCACGTCCTGCTCCTGCATCTGTGCCCGCTTACCTGAAAATGAGATTTGATCGACCTCATCCACAAACTTGGCCACTTTCCCCTCTTTCAGAATTTTCAGCTGACCATCCTCAATGGCTATCTTGGCTCCTGCGTTGAAGTTGCCGGAAAAAACGATCTTGCGCGCCCGCGCTGTGATATCCACGAACCCTCCCGCTCCGGCGGTCCGGTGCGGAATGGCTGACAGACGCGAGACGTTGACCGAGCCGTATTTGTCCACCTCGAGGAAAGACAGCAGCGAGGCATCAAACCCGCCCGCCTGGAAATAACAGAACTGATGTGGCGACGGCACGAAGGCCTCGGCATTGGCGGAACAGCCAAATTTGAAATCCAACAATGGAACCCCGCCAACCGCGCCTTGCTCGATCATCCATGTGACCGAGCCATGCAAACCCTCTTCGACCAGAATACGCGGAACGTTGGCCGAGATGCCGAACCCGATATTTACGGCCCAACCATCCTTCAACTCTGTCGCCACACGGCGCGCTATGACTTTCCCGACATTGAAATCGGCCGTTCGAAAGCTTTCGATCGGGCGGGTCAATTCGCCCGAAATTGCCGGGTCGTATTCCGTAGCCGTGGTCTGTAACTGGTCGGGCGCTTCGACAATCGCGTCGATCAAAATACCGGGTACATGCACGTCATGTGGTCGGATACTTCCTGCCGCCGCGATGCGTTTGGCCTGAGCAATCACCACGCCACCGTTGTTGCGCGCCGCCAGGGCCATCTCCATCGCGCCCAGATAGGCCCCCTCGTGTTCGAAACTCAGGTTGCCTTTTTCGTCGGCTGTGGTTGCCCGAATAATCGCCACATTCGGCGCCATTGATTTGAAATACAGCCAATCTTCGCCTTCGAACTCCATCCGTTTCACGATAGGCTCGGCACGGGCAGCGGCGTTCATTGCGCAGCCTTCGATCTCGGGGTCGACAAAGGTTTCCATGCCAACCTTGGTCAGGACACCCGGTCGTTTCGCGGCAGCCTCGCGCAGCATATCAAAGATAATACCCGACGGAACGTTATACGCGCGCACCTGTTCGCCGGTGATCATCTGCCAGACAAGCGGCGGTTCCGCGTTGCTCGGCCCCGATGGGTAAGAGCCGCCAATGATCCGACCTAGCAGACCCGGTTTGGCGATATGATCTACCCCCTTCGTGCCAAAAAAGTCACCTGCAGCTATGGGATGAATGGTCGTCAGATCTGTTGGCGCACCCTCTTCATCAAAGCGCTCGCCAAGGCCTTTCAGAACTGCATCCGGACAACACAAACCACTTGAAGAATTCACCGCGACCGTCGCACCATCGGGTACAAGATTTGCCGCTTCGCGTGCCGTCATCTGCTTGCTCATGCGATCCTCACGAAAGTAACTAATTGGTTATAAGTTATGCCTTCAGGTGCACCGAAAAGCAACAAAAATAACCAAAACAAGGGAATTGACCGAACCTCAAGTAACTAATAGGTTACTTATTGAGTTTGTTCTTTGGGAGGATCACCGTGAACATCTATTTTCAAAAGACTTATCAGCGTACCTTCGGCACATTCCCCCTGACCGGAGCAGAACTTCGCGATTCGATGGCGATTGCAGCCGAGATCGGGTATCGGTCCTTCGACACTGCTCAAATGTATGAAAATGAGAAGGAAACCGGTGACGCGCTGGCCGAAATTGGCCTGAAACGAGATGAAATGTGCGTCACGACCAAAGTGCATCCGGACAATTTCAGTGACGACGCGTTCCTGCCATCCGTGGAAGAAAGCCTGAAGAAGCTTCGCCTTGATTACGTGGACGTCCTGCTGTTGCACTGGCCACCTATAGGCGGAGATATCGCGCCATCTTTGAAACTGCTTGAACAGGCTCATGCAAAGGGTCTGGCAAAGAACATCGGCGTCTCAAACTATACCGCGCAGATGATGCGCGACGCAGTCAAGATCATCGAGACACCGATCGTGTCCAACCAGGTCGAGTTTCACCCGCTGCTGAACCAAGATGTGCTTCTGGCAGCCGCCTCTGAAACGGGCATCCCTTTGTCGTCCTATTGCTCGGTGGCGCGCGGAGAGGTGTTCAAGCACCCGATTTTTGCCGAGATCGGTCAAAGCTACGGAAAAACCGCCGGACAGGTCGTGTTGCGTTGGATTTTGCAAAAAGGTGTTCCGATCAACACCATGTCTACAAAACGCGCCAACATTCAGGCCAATTTTAACGTGATGGATTTCATCTTGTCCAACGTCGATATGGACCGGATCGACGCCATGACCCAGGCAGGTTATCGGATCGTCACCGAAGACTTGGTGCCTTGGGCCCCCGATTGGGACTAAAGAAAAAAGCGGCGCCCATTCAAGGCGCCGCCAGTTCGGGGAGGTAAATCGATTTCAGTGATTGCCCCGGATCATGTCCGCCGCTTTTTCGGCCATCATGATCGTCGGCGCGTTCGTGTTAGACCCAATCAGGCTGGGCATGGCGGAACTGTCGCAGATCCGCAGCCCATCAATCCCGCGCACCCGCATTTGCGGGTCAACGACCGCCATCTCATCCACGCCCATTTTACAGGTACATGTCGGGTGATAAGATGTCCGACCATATTGGCGGGCATAGGCTTCGTATTCGGCCTGTGTTTTCACGTTGTCACCGGGGAAGTGAATTTTGCGGATGTAGTTTTGCAGACTTTTCTGCCGGAAAATCTCGACACTGTGTTTCACCCCTTCGACCGAGATTTTCAGATCATCCGGGTGACCTAGGAAATTGGGATCGACCAGCGGCATATCCTCGACCTTGTTCGAACGCAGACGTACGGTGCCGCGGGCCTTGGGACGGACAGTGTACGAGTTCAGCGTGATGCCCGAGCTGCCCTTGGGCACGCTGGGCACCCCGGCCTCGGCACCGGCACCTGCAAGGAAATGAAATTGCAAATCCGGCACGGGGGCCGTGTCGTCGCCATACCAGAACGCCCCGCCCTCAACCACGTTCGAGGTCACTGGCCCCGATCCGAACAGGTAATACTGTATTCCCGCCCAAGCCGCCCAATGAGGCTTGTTGTACTTGTCCAGACTATAGTGCCCGTTCAGTTCGGCCACGATATCGATGCCGAAATGGTCGTTCAGGTTCTCACCTACACCGGGCAAGTCGTGCTTCACCTCGATCCCGTGCTCGCGCAGATGCGCGGCGGGGCCGACGCCTGACAGCATCATCAGCTTGGGTGTTCCAATAGCGCCCGAAGTGACCAGCACTTCCTGATCCGCCGATGCGGTTTCGACCTGTCCGCCCTGATCAAATTCCACTCCGGTCGCCCGGCCATTTTCGATGACAATCCGATGCACCTGACACTCAGTTTTGACCGTCAGGTTCCCGCGCGACATCGCCGGTTTCAGATATCCCACAGCAGCCGAGCAGCGTTTCGCATTCCAGGTGGTCGTCTGGTAAACGCCTGCACCTTCCTGAACCGCGCCGTTGAAGTCGGGGTTATAAGGGATGCCCGCCTCTTGGCACGAGCGTACAAAGGCGCGGGTCATTTCTTGCGGGTCTGGGATGTTGGACACACCCAAAAGCCCTTCGGTCCCGTGCCAGTCTCCGGACAGGATCGCATTGCGTTCGGAGCGAATGAAGTACTTCTGGATATCCTTGAAGGCCCAGCCCTCGCATCCTTCCTCATTGGCCCAACGGTCATAATCGACCGGGTTGCCGCGCGTGAACACCTCGGCATTGATCGAGCTTCCACCACCGATCACCCGGCCCTGAGCATAGGGGATCTCACGGTTATTGGCGTTGACTTGCGGGACGGTGTTAAAACCCCACGTATGCGGCCCGTCCGTCATCTTGGCAAAGCCCACAGGCATATGGATCAACGGATGATTGTCCTTTCCGCCTGCCTCAAGCAGCAGCACCCTGACGGCGCCATCTTCAGTCAGGCGATTGGCCAAAACACAGCCCGCTGATCCGCCTCCAACGATGATATAGTCAAATCCGTTTGCCATTACTCTATCCAATGCGACCGTTTGCCGATCTCGACATGGATCGACTTGATCTGCGTATATTCCTCAACGCCGTGCATCCCGGCCTCGCGGCCCCAACCGGACGCCTTGAACCCGCCAATCGGCAGTTCAGGCCCCCCAGCTAAAGTTGTGTTGACCCAGAACCGTCCGGCCTGAACGCGGCGAGAGATGGTCAGCGCCTTGTCGATATTCTTGGTCCAAACACTTGCCGCCAGACCGTATTCAGTATCGTTGGCAATCGAGATCGCTTCGTCAATCGTATCAAACGGGATCACAACCAGAACCGGGCCGAAAATCTCTTCGCGCGCTATGGCCATGTCGTTGGTCACATCAGTGAATACCACTGGGTCGATATATTGCCCGCCCGAGATTTCGGGCGTGGTGCCGCCGGTCAGCAGGGTCGCGCCCTCTCCCTGACCCTTGGCGATGTAGGACAGAATGGTGCGGTTCTGCGCGTCTGTCGTGATCGCGCCCGCCTGCGTGCGTTCGTCCAACGGATCGCCCACGCGGACCTTGCGCAGCTTGTCAGCGACCATGCCTGCAAACTTGTCTGCAACCGAGCGTTCGACCAAAAGGCGCGCACCGGAAACGCAACATTGGCCGGTGTTGAACGCGATGCCGAAGGCCACACCATCGGCTGCATCTTCAAGATCGGCATCGGCAAAGACGATCTGAGGGTTCTTGCCCCCAAGTTCCAAGCCCAGCTTTTTGAAATTGCTCTGCCCCGACGCTGCAACGACCGATCGACCAACAGCGGTCGAGCCGGTAAAGGACAGCATATCCACATCCATATGTTCCGCCAGCTTCTGGCCGATCACGCTGCCTGATCCGGTGACCACATTGAAAACACCATCCGGCAAGCCCGCCTCGGACAGGATTTCGGCCAACAGCAGGGTCGTTGCGCTTGTCACTTCAGAGGGTTTTGCGACAATAGTGCAACCAGAGGCCAGAATATACGGCACCCGCTCGCACAGGATCAGGAAAGGGAAGTTCCAAGGCGTGATCAGGCCGACAACGCCAACCGGCTCACGGGTGACAATGCCCAACGCGCCATCGCCGCTGTTGTTGAAACTGTCCCCACGCAAAGCTCGCGCCAGACCGGCAGCGAATTCGAACATACCGACGCAACCACCAATCTCGCCCCGCGCCTGCGCGATGGGCTTTCCGTTCTCCAACGTTTCCCAATAGGCGATCTCATCGGTGCGCTGGCGGATCAGATCGGCAGCTTTCAATAAAACAGCCGCGCGGTCAGACCCGGACAACCCGCACCAGCGGCGATCATCGAACGCCGTGCGCGCCGATGCGACGATCTCGTTCAGATCATCCTCGCTGCAGCGCGGGATGCGCGTGACCGGCACGCCATGACCCGGCGAGGACCGCTCGAACACGTCACGATCACCGGCGGGAACCCATTTGCCATCCATGAAGAACCCAAATTCACGGGGCTCGGAAGGCGGTGTAAGTATCTGTGCGTTTTGGTCCATTGTCGGGGCTCCGAAAAATAGGTCAGGCTGAGGCGTCCAGGCCATCGCGGAAGTCGTTCCACCCACCATCCACCGAGGACGGCGCGTCATGCCATTGGTGCAGAATTACACCGGTCGCGGGGTCTTTATCCGGAATCGGCAGCATCATGATCCGTTTGGCGGCCGCCTGGAACATTTCCGGAGTCAAAAAGGCCTCTTGAATATTGTCCCAGTCGCGGCCCCCGGCGTAACCGCCACACATCATGATGTCGTCGGATCGTCCGACCATCTCATGACTGACACCTGCGGGCATTACGATAACATCGCCAGCCTCGATCCGGACCCGAGTCCAACCTTCGACAGAGAGGTTAAACTCCATCCAGCCCTGCGCACATCCCAGACATTCATGAGATGTCGAATGGAAATGCGGGTACTCGTAAACGCCCGGGTATTCCCAGTTGTTGCCCCAACCATTTGCGCGGAACCGGGCCTTGACGCCATCCACGCCGCCACCCGGGATCGCTCCTCGATGGATCAGCAGGGGAAAACGGCTGTTTGGGATCATGCCTTCTGGTTTGGATGTATAGACTTCGACGGTCATGCTGAGCTCCTCCCTCTCTGGCGTTTACGTCACCGTTATTTGGGTTTTCAGATCAGCCGGACGATCCTGGAAACTATCGAAAGCTTCCTGAATGCGATCCAGCGGATAAGTCGCTTGGGTAAACCGTTCAGTTTTTATCCGACCGTGGGTCAACAGTGTCAGTGCGTCGTGCATATCCTGCCCCATCCCAGCGACAGAACCTTTGATCGAATTCTCTTGCAAGATGGTTTGCAGGATATCGACAGGCAGGATCTCTCCTGCACCAGTCAGTCCAAAGGCCGCGATATGACCCCCTTTTCGAGCCAGTTTGGTAGCCTGTTGATAAAGAGCAGGCAGGCCAACGCTTTCGATCACCACATCAGCACCGCGCCCATCCGTATGATCTCTGACCACCTGCTCCAGTTGGTCTGGATTGGTGACACCAACATCCGCCCCGACCTCGAGCGCCATGTTCACACGCGCCTTGGACAAATCCGCAACGATGATCGGCGCCGCCCCGATCGTGCGCAAGAGTTGTACGTGTAGGTTACCGATGGGGCCCGCGCCCAGCACCACGACCGACTGGCCGAATGTGATGTTGGCTTTACGCGCACAGCGCACAACACAGGCCAAAGGTTCGGTCAACGCCAACACTTCGGCAGCTGTGTCCTGCGGAGCTGGAATAACAAGGCGAGCGGGGACGCAGATGTATTCGGCAAATGCGCCATCCATGGTGATACCCATCTGCTGCATCTCGGGGCAGTTCAGGATTTCATTCCGGCGGCACCAATAGCAGGTGCCGCAACCGATATTCATATCGACCACAACCGGCGCACCAACCGTCAGGCCGGTTACGCCTTCGCCCAACTCGGCAATTGTGCCCGTAAATTCATGACCGGGTATCAGGGGCAGGCTGTCGGCCGCGTAGTGGCCGTTAAAGATATGCATGTCGGTCCCGCAAATCCCGACCCGTATGATGCGAACCAGAACTTCACCCCGGCCTGGGTTGGGGCGTGCGACGTCAGTGACCTCGAACCGACCGGGTTCGGTCAGCACCGCCGCTCGCATGGTCGGGGTCATTTCACAACCCTCAGCTTGGTTCGGTCGATGGTCAGTGCGATGGCCACAATCAGAATAAGGCCAAACACCATCTGCTGTTGCGTCGCGTCGACCTCAAAATAAAGCATCGAAGACCGGATCACAGCCACGATCAGGGTGCCAATCAGGGTATTGATCACTCCGCCCACACCACCGGTCAGCGGTGTCCCACCCACCAAAACCGCGACGATCGCAGGCAGCAGGAACCCGTTTGCCAGAGTGGGAGAGCCTCCGGACAATTTCACTGCAAACAGCAAGCCCGCAATCGCCGCCAGTCCACCGGACAGAGCGAACGCCATGATCTTGATGCGATTGACATTCAGGCCCGAGGCCACGGCGGCAGGTTCCCCCGCCCCCACAGCCTTGAGCGCACGGCCAAAGGTGGTGCGTGATTGCAGGAACCATGCACCCAGAACCAACGCGGCGGCAATGAACAATTCGCTGGGGATGCCCGCCAGCGATCCGGTCATCCACCCAAAGGTCGAATCCCGAAGCGAAGCGTCCATGAACAGCGCGCGCTGCCCTGACATGTATTGTGCGGCGGAAAAGGCGATGCCGCCAACCGCAAGGGTCGAGATAAAGGACGGCACAAACAAGCGCGTCGTGACAAAGCCCGAAACCCCGCCCAGAACAACACCGGCTAGAATGCAGATCAACGCGGCACCAATGCCAAAGGTTGGCAGGGCAATCGTGGCCACGACTGTGGTCATGTTGGCAACCGACTGCGCAGACAAATCTATCCCGCCGATATAGATCGCGAACGTCATGCCAAGCGCCATAATGAACAGCGGCACGATATCCGCCGCCATCGAAATTAAGTTGGAAGGGCGCAAAAAGTTGGAATCTGCAGCCCCGACGACCAGAACCAGAACCAACAGAGTGATCCAGGGCAAATGCGGTTTGATACGTTCAAAACTCATGTATTCGCCCTCAGATCATGTGATGGACAAGGTCATACAGCGACGGTTTGTCCCCTGGGCTGCAATCGAAACGTTTCTGGGCGATACCGTCCTTCAGGACGATAATCGTGTGGCTGAGGCCGATGGCCTCTTCCAAAGTGTCAGCGACCAGAATGATGCCGACGCCGTCATCCGACATCTCGCGTACCATGTCATAGACATCTTCTTTGGCGCCGATATCCAGACCGCGCGTTGGGTGATCCAGCAGGATAATATCGGACCCGGCCGAGCGCCATTTGGCCAGCACAACCTTTTGCTGATTGCCGCCCGACAACCCGCCACAATCCTTGTAGACATCTGGTGTCTTGATCGCCAAACGATCGATCCATTGGCGAGCCAGCGTTTTTTCCTCACCAATCCGCAACACGCCCGAATTGGCATAGTTTCCCATCTGGCTGAGCGTCATGTTTTCGTAAACGCTCATGCCTGCGACGATCCCTTCAACCTTGCGTTCGCGAGGGATGTAACCAACGCCGTTTGCGACCCCGACTTGCGCGTTGAATTTGCTGACGGGCGCGCCCTTGATGCTTACGGCACCGGCAGATGGAGTTTCGAGCCCAAAGATCGTGCGCAAGATCGCCTCGCGTCCCGAGCCTTCGGTACCGACCAGACACAATACCTCGCCGGGGCGCAGATCGAATGAAATGTCCGAGTACTTTCCCGTTGCAGTCACGTTCTGGAAGGCAACCAGCGGCTGTGCCTCAACCTGATAAGGTTTTTGCTTCTGCTCGCGGTAATATTCCTTGTCGACATCGCGCCCGACCATCTTGTGTTGGATCGCATCAACATTCGCATCGTCATGGGCGACGACGTCTACAACCTCGCCGTCTTTCATCACATAGATACGGTCGGACAGGTCCAGAACCTCGTCCATTCGGTGGCTGACAAAGATGAACGACGCCCGTTTTGTCAGCTCACGCACCAGCGAGAACAACAACTCGACCTCTTCCTTTGCCAAAACTGAGGTTGGTTCGTCCAGCAAAATGACCAGATCGCCGTCGATCCGTTCTTCAAGGGTGAGCACCTTGGCCAGTTCCACCAACTGGCGCTGCGCAAAGGATAGTTTCGACGTTGTCATCGCCGGATCGATGTCCAGTTTGACCTTGGCCAGTTGCTTGCGCGCGGCCTCGGCCATGGTTTTCCAGTTGATGACGCCGTAGCTGACGAATTGCTGCTCGAACCCCAGAAAGATGTTCTCCATCACGGTCAGGTTGGTGATTAGCGATTGTTCCTGAAACACCATACCGATACCGTGATCCATCGCCTGACGCGGGTTCTGGAACCGAACTTTCGTGCCGTCGATGGTGATGTCGCCGCCGTCGGGCTGGTATGCCCCATAGATGACCTTCATCAGGGTGGATTTGCCCGCACCGTTTTCGCCAACGAGGCCCACGATCTCGCCGCGCCCGATTTTGAAGTCCACAGATTTCAGAGCGTGGACGCCGGGGAATTTCTTGTCGACATTGATCAGTTCGTACATCTGCCCGCCCCTATTTCACGAAGGTTACGGATTTGCGGTCGGTCGACAGAACCACCGCGGCGATGACCAATATGCCCAGAACACCGTCTTGCACGTAGCCGGGCAACCCGATCACAACCATGCCGTTGTTTATGACATTCACGATCAACACACCGATCAGCGTATTCCAGACACCGCCGATCCCGCCCCACAGAGCAGTACCACCCACCACAACCGAGGTGATCGACACGAACATGAAATTCGACCCCGTCGCCGTTTCCGCAATCCCGATCCGGCCAACAGCCAACAGTGCACCCACAGCATAGAACACTCCGGCCAGGGCAAACCCCATGATCCGCACGCGGTTGATGTTTAGGCCCGAAGCATGAGCAAGTTCCTCGCCCCCGCCAACAGCATAGAAGTTACGGCCCAGTGTCGTACGGGACTGGATGAACCAAGCGATCAGTAAAAACAGAAGTGCGACATAACACATGATGGGAAATCCGAACCAACGCTCAGTCAGCAGCGAACGGAACAGGTCGTCCTCCACTCGGATGCGGTCGCCCCCTGTCAGCAGCAGCGCGAAACCAGTGCCGACGAAACCCATTGCCAGAGACGCCATAAACGACGGTATCTTCAGCAAGACATGCACAAGCCCGTTCACCAACCCGATTGCCCCGCCGACAAGCAAGGCCAGAGGGATGGCAAACCACGCCCAGGACGCCAACGTACCACCCAAAGCAATGAAAGCAAAAGCAAACACCACGGCACAAACCGAAACCGTGCCTTCCATCGATAAGTCGATCGATCCCATGATGATGATGAAGGTCACGCCAATAGCAACCATCAGCGCCGGAGCCGAAGAAATTCCGATCCGCGCAAAGTTGCGCAGTGAAAAAAAGCGCGGCTCCATCGCCGTAAAGAACAGGACCAAAACCAAAAGGACGATCAGGGGCGCCCATTTGATCAGAACATCCCGTGTCAGCACATTGCTCACGTGCTTCCTCCCACTGAGTGAACTGGTGGTGGTCGATCAAGTCGGACCCGAATGTACGAGCCGGCTCTGAGACCGGCTCGCAATCACATTATTTATATTGAATTTGACCGTTCGACGTGGACCAGAAATCTTTCCAGTCATAGGTCGGGACACTGTCCAGATACTCGGCCTTGAACGCTTGAGCGTCTTCTGGGCGGACCATGATGGTCGGGCCATAGAATTCGCGGTGTTCGTTTGGTTCGTCAGAGGGCTTGAAGTGGCCCGTGGCCGCGTAATACGCCAATGCCGCCGTGATACCGCCACCCCAGTGCGGGTTGGTGAAGACGGTGGCCAGGATCTTGCCCTCGCCCACCAGCTCAACCGCCTGCGGGTTACCGTCGTAGGATACGATGGGCATATCTTCGATGCCTTCCGCGCGCAGGGCCTCGAGCACGCCGTAAGCAATGGTGTCATTGGCGCAGTGAACACCCTTGATGTCATCCCCATACCGGGTGAGGAAGGCGCTCATGACCTGATTGGCTTTTTGCGTATCCCAGTCGGCGGGCTCTGCCGCCAGCAACTCGGCATTCGGGTAGTCTTTCAACGCGTTCTTCAGACCGGCCAGCCGCTCGATCGCTGGGTTGTTCGAGGCGATACCGCCCAGATGAACAACGCCACCGGAACCGCCCATGGCATCCAATAGAATGCGCGCGGTTTGCTCGGCCGGGCCTTCGTCGGACCAGCTCATGTGGCTGACATAGTTGTCGCCGAAATCCCAGGGGTGCAGGTCGTCGGTCTTGTTCCACAGGGTCGAAACATAGGCCCCTGCTTCGACACAGGATTCCACAACCGGTCGCGCATTCGGAGCATCGTTGGTGTCGATGGCCAACGCGAGTTCGCCATTTGTCTTGGACAAAAGTGCTTTTACATCCGCCAGCGATTTCTCAGATGAGCCTTCGTTGATCAGGTGCGTCAGGAAATCCTTGGGTTTACCCAGACTTTCGACAAAAGCTTCGCCGCCGGACACGATCTCATTCCAATAGGGGTTCGTGCGATTGCGATAAGACCAAGCAACAGTTGGGTCCGTGATGGCAGCACGCGCCATTCCACCCAACATGCTAGAGATTGCTGCACCGCCAACACCATATGCTGATGCCAGCAACAGGTTACGACGGGTTATCGTCTCCTGCGCGATATAGTTTTTGATGAACGACATATTTTCCTCCCATTACGATCTGCACCTTGGGTCCGCGATTGATGACCCGGTTCGGACGCGCGGCATTGATCGCGGCTATGCACGTCTTTAATGCACTAACTAGTTACTTCTTTACGAAATGATGTGTCAAGCGTTAAGAATGATGGAAAACAGGGGGCAAACGCTCATTCAAAACAGATGTGGCTACACCTCTGCGGCTCATCAGAGTAATAGAAAGGTTCATCAGAAGGGTTTAGCCGTGGCCGAAATACCGAAAACAAAAAAGAAAAGAGACGCCGAGGCGACCAAGTCCAGAATCCTGATGGCCGCCAAAAGTGAGTTTGCCAAACGGGGTCTGGGTGGCGCACGCGTTGATGAAATCGCCGAATTGGCCGAAGCCAACAAACGCATGCTGTACCACTACTTTGGCAGTAAGGAAGACCTGTTTCGAACCGTATTGGAGGAAGCCTATCTGGATATCCGGAAGGCCGAGCGGGAATTGAACCTCGAAGATTTGTCCCCGACTGATGCACTGGAAACCCTGGTGCGGTTCACTTGGCAGTATTATCTTGATAATCCTGAATTTATTACACTGGTTAACAGCGAAAACCTGCATGGCGCGCGACACATAAAATCGCTTGGTAACCTGCCAGAGACCATGCGCGGTCTGGTTGGAATGGTAGACGAAATCCTGGTAAAGGGACAGGCTACAGGTGAATTCAGAAGCGGCATCGACGCTGCTCAGTTGAATATCACGATCGCCGCGATTGGCTATTATTACCTGACAAACCGGCATACGGGATCGTTTCTGTTCGGGCGCGATCTTATGGAAGAAAAGGCGCTGGACGAACGTTTGGCCTTCAACATTGAAACTGTTTTGAGGTTGGTCCGAGCTGACTCGCAGGGGGATTGAGAACCTCATTTGACTAGTCGCTTTCCGCCTTAAATCTTTTGCAGTGCGGCCTTGAAGAAGCAGGTTCTTGCCACTCACTTTGAAAAGTGACCAACCTGCCGTGACTGCGAAAACCCACCTGTTGTGCAAACAGGCTCCTAGGTTCGCAAGCGGTCGGACTGCACATTTTCCGCTCTATACATCCTCAACTTCTGTCGGTATGAGCAGCGCTTCGATTATGATCCGTGTGTTGGACGCTCTGAGGGTGACAGCATCACCCAGGAAAGCTGAACCATGAAACAAACGCTCGAAACTGCGCTGAAGCGCAAGGGATACGACACTCTGACCCCCGTCCAACAGGCCGTCACCGCGCCCGAACTGCAGATGCGGGATATGTTGGTGTCGGCACAAACCGGATCGGGTAAAACCATCGGGTTCGGTTTAGCGATTGCCCCAACCATTCTGGGCGATGCACAGGCGTTTGACACAGCGGATACGCCCTTGGCATTGGTCATCGCACCGACCCGAGAACTTGCAATGCAGGTTAAGCGAGAGCTGGGGTGGCTTTACGCGGATGCCGGTGCATACATCACGTCCTGCGTTGGCGGCATGGATATGCGGGATGAACGCCGGGCCCTGTCCCGAGGCGCACATATCGTGGTGGCAACACCGGGGCGCTTGCGGGACCACATCATGCGCGGCTCGATAGATCTAACGAGCGTCCGCGCCGTAGTTCTGGATGAAGCTGACGAGATGCTGGACCTCGGGTTCCGCGAAGATCTGGAGTTCATTCTCGAGCAAACCCCAACCGACCGTCAGACCCTTTTGTTCTCTGCGACCGTGCCACGCGCCATCGTCAGCCTGGCAACACGGTACCAACAAGACGCTCAGCGTGTCAGCACCGTCAGCGAGCGTACACAACACGCCGATATCGAATACAAAGCCATGAGCGTCGCCCCACGCGACGGCGAAAACGCCATCATTAACGTACTGCGGTATCACGAAGCCCCCAACGCAATCGTCTTTTGCAACACGCGTGCCATGGTCAGCCGTCTGACCGCCAGATTGTCGAACCGCGGATTCCCCGTAGTCGCGCTGTCAGGCGAGTTGACACAGAGTGAACGATCCAATGCCCTGCAAGCCATGCGCGACGGACGCGCCCGTGTTTGTGTCGCCACAGATGTTGCCGCGCGCGGTATTGATCTGCCGAACCTGGATCTGGTGATCCATGCTGAACTGCCAAACAGTCATGAAACCCTATTGCACCGTTCTGGCCGGACCGGGCGCGCGGGGCGCAAAGGCGTCAGCGCACTGATCGTTCCCCCGGCTTCATTTAAAAAGGCCCAGCGTCTGCTCAAATTCGCCAAGCTGACGGCTGAATGGGGCGCCGCACCCTCTGCCGAAGAGGTGAACGCACAAGACCTGCAGAGAATGTTCAACTCAGATGACTGGCAATTGGACATCTCCGACTCTGAACGTAACTCCGTGGATGAATTACTGTCGAAGTTCTCACCAGAACAACTTGCCGCGGCTTATGTCCGTCAATATGCGCGACAACATTCTGCGCCCGAGGAACTAAACGAAGTCAAAGAAGCTGGACCCAAACCAAGCGCTCCGTTCGGCCCGAGCGTCTGGTTTGCATTGTCCGAGGGACGCAACGAAAACGCGTCTCCAAGATACCTGCTGCCGATGATCTGCAAAGCGGGCAACATTACCAAATCGGACGTCGGAGCGATCCGCATCGCTGAGACCGAGACATATATCGAGATCCGCGAAAGCAGCGTTGCGGGTTTTCTGGAGGCCATCGGTCCCGAGATGACGATTGAGGGTACAAAGGCAATCGTTCAACTGGACGCCGCCCCCGATTTCCACGCAACGGGCAAACCCGGCCTAAAGCGCGGCGAAAAAAGCAAGAAGGGATTTGCCAAAACCGGTAAAAAGCCCCCGCGCAGTGTCGAACCTAAACCGGCCAAGGCGTGGAAAAAGCCCGAGCGAAAGTCCTCTGACACGCCGAAAACCGACGCTAAACCCAAGCGCGACTCTGGCAAGGCTGGCGATCAGGCGGCCAAACCTCCGCGTCGCCCAAAAGGCCCGCCGCCACCAAAGGGCAAACCGAGCAGCAAGAAAAATCGCGCGCGCGCTGCGGCGGCAAAAGGCGGCAATGCTATGCCAAGGCGAGCCAAGTAAAGTTCGAGCCGGCGATCAACGGCCGGCTCAAAACTTGTCCAAACGCTCCTTACGAGCCGTACAAAAGGTTCGGCAACCACAGAACCAGCGAAGGTACGAAAGTCAGCAACAGCAAGACCGCCAACAACGGCACCAGAAACGGTAACGTGGCGCGTACGCATTGTTCGAATGGCACCTTCGAGACGCGCGACAGCACGAACAACACCATGCCCACCGGCGGAGTCAGCAGACCCAGCATCAGGTTCAGGATTACGATGATGCCCAGATGCACTGGATCAATCCCGAACTGCGCCGCTACCGGCATCAGCACCGGCACGAGGATGGAAATCGCCGCGATGGTCTCCATGAACAGGCCCACGACCAGCACAACCGCCATGATCAACAGCAGCACAACGGCCTTGCTTTCGGTAAAGGACAACACGAATTCTGCGAAATGCGCGGCGACCTGATTGGCGGTCAGGATCCATGCGAACACCGAGGCCGCGCCGACGATCATCATGATCGCAGCCGTCGTCTCGATGGTTTCCAGCGAGATCACCGCCAGCTTGCGCGGAGTCAGGGTGCGATAGACGATGGTGCCCAGAAACAGCGCATAGGCGGCAGCCCCGATAGCGGCCTCTGTCGGAGTGAACGCCCCCGAAACGATCCCGCCCACGATGATGACCGGGGTCATCAGCGGCAGGAACGCGGCCCGAAACCGGGTGGCGATGACCGAGGGGCTAAAGCTGACATCACGCGGGTAGTTGCGCGAGCGTGACATCCACCAGATCATCGTCGATAGCGCCGCTGCCATCAACAACCCCGGAACAATCCCGGCCACAAACAGCTTGCCAATCGACACCGACGCCATGACACCAAAGATCACCAGCGGCAACGAGGGCGGGATGATCGGCCCGATGGTCGACGAAGCGGCAGTGACTCCGACGCTGAAATCATCATCATAGCCTGCCTCACGCATGGCCTTGATCTCGATCGCACCAAGCCCACCCGCGTCGGCCACGGCAGCGCCGGACATGCCCGCAAATATGATGCTGGCGCCCACATTCACGTGGCCCAGACCGCCATGCATCCAGCCGACGATAGCGCGCGCAAACCCGAAGATCCGCGCGGTGATCCCGGCCGAGTTCATCAATGCGCCCGCGAGTATAAAGAAAGGAATGGCAAGCAGCGGGAAGCTGTCCATGCCATTGACCATGTTGTGCATCAACAGAACCGGCGGCAGGCCGGAATACAGGATGTAGGCAAACGAGGACAGCGCGAGCGAGAAAGCGATCGGCACCCGCAGCAGCATCAGGCCGAACAGCGAAACGAAAAGAATAGTCAGACCCATTTGTCTTCACCTTTTGCAATCTGCTTCAAACGCGAGACAATCTGCCATGCGACGACGCACAGGTTTGCCCCTGCCAAGGCCATGACGCATGCGTGCAGGTAGTATTTCGGGAAAGGCAACGAGACCATTTGCTGGAACGATGTCCTCTGGATCAGCTCCCACGCGGACCACATGATCACAGCAAAAAGAACGAAGGTTGCCGCCAGCGCAAAGATATGGACCCAACGCAGGCGGAACCCATAGTATTTGTCGACAAATTCCAAAACGATGTGGCTGCCGACAACCTGACACCGGATCGCCCCGGCAAAGCCCAGAAGGATCAGCAGATACCGCGCGGCCTCTTCCGTCCAAGCGACTGAATCGTTCAGCACATAACGCGTGAAAAACTGCAAGAAGACTACACCAAACAGCAACCCGAACAGGGCCAGTAGACCGTAGTCTCCGATTGTGATGCGGAAATTCTGGAAATGAGCGTCGTCTTCGGCGGCCAGCGCGTCAAAGTCGATCTCGGGCGGGGTTTCGGTCTGGGTCATTCGGGGCCACCTTGTGCGGTCAGAATGCGCCCGGCGCGAGGCCGGGCACAGTCTTGATTAGTCCTGGATTGCCTGAAGACGTTCAAACGTCTCAGCATCCCAAGGCACGTCATTGCCGGTCAACAGCGGCGCGACGGCGGCCATGAAAGGTGCGCGATCCACCTCGTTCACGGTTACACCCTGTTCACGGAACCAATCAGCCAGTTCAGCCTCGGACTGAACAATTTCATCCGATGTGCTCGAGGCCGCTTCGGCCAATGCGTCAAGCAGCGCCTGCCCGTCATCGCCCATCTTGCCCAGCGTCACAGGTGACACCACAACCGCAAGCGAATTGGTGATATGTCCGGTCAGGTTGATGTTCGACTGCACCTCGTAGAACTTTTTGAACTGGATGGTGGGCAGCGGGTTTTCCTGTGCGTCTACAACACCTTGCTGCAAGGCCAGATAAACTTCGGCAAAGGCCATGGGTGTCGGGTTTGCGCCGGTGGCCTTGGGGAACATCTGATAGGCAGGCGCGTTCGGAGTACGGATTTTCAGCCCGTCCATATCTGCGGGTGCCAGGATCGGCTTGTTCGAGGTCACATGGCGCGCGCCGTAATAGGTCATTGCCGCAACGGTATTGCCCGAGATGTTTTTGTATTCTGCCGCCATTTCATTGAACAGATCCGAGTTCACATAGGCTTTCCAGTGATCATAGGACCGCATGGTGAACGGATAGTCCGAGATGCTGATCGGGCCATAGGACTGACCCAGAAACGCCACGCCGGTATAGATCGCGTCAACCGTACCCAGCGACAACGCCTCGTTCAGCGCGGCCTCTTTGCCCAGTTGCGAAGCCGGAAAGACCTCCATCTTGTAGCGTCCGTCGGTCTTTTCTTCCAACAGCTCGGCCGCACGTACAGCCGCTGCGTGATAAGGCGTCGAAGCCTCATAGACATGGCCAAACCGCAGGGTTTCTTGTGCCAGGCCAGCCGATGCGCCAAGCACAGCGATACAGGCGGCCCCAAAGGCCGTTTTTCCAAAGTTAAACATTTAGGGTAGTTCCTCCAGGTTGATTTAAGATGCCCGCCGGTTTCTTCAGCCCGGTCAGGCGGTTGGTTCATTCCGCCGCCAGTTCCTCTGAAAAGCGGAAGTCTTCGATGGTTTCGGGTTTTATTTCGATCGAAAACCCTGGCTTTTCCGGTGCCATATAGGCCCCGTTCCTCACCACACAGGGATCGACGAAATGCTCGTGCAGGTGATCGACATATTCGATCCGCTTGCTGTCTTTCTCGCCCGAGATCGCGATGTAGTCGATCATGGACATATGCTGGACATACTCACACAGACCCACGCCCCCAGCATGGGGCCAGACGGGCAAGTTGTATTTCGCGGCCATCAACATGACGGCCAACACCTCGTTCAGCCCGCCCATCCGGCAGCTGTCGATCTGAACGATGTCAATCGCGCCTTCCTTGATGAACTGCTTGAAGATGATGCGGTTCTGGCACATCTCGCCCGTCGCAACCTTGACCGGAGCAACGCCTTCGCGGATCGACTTGTGTCCGAACACATCGTCAGGGCTGGTGGGCTCTTCGATGAAGAAAGGGCGTGCAAAGGACAGGGCTTTGACCCAGTCGATGGCCTGATCCACTTCCCATACCTGATTGGCGTCGATCATGATGTTCATGTCTTCGCCCAGAACCTCGCGCGCGATGGTCAGGCGACGGATATCGTCCTGAAGGTCACGGCCCACCTTGAATTTCGTGTGAGTAAAACCAGCATCCTTGGCCTCCTGACACAGGCGGCGCAGCTTGTCGTCGGGATAGCCCAGCCAACCGGCCGAAGTCGTGTAGCAAGGATAGCCTTCAGCTTTCAGCTTGGCGATGCGGTCGGCCTTGCCCGGTGCGGCGGCGCGCAGCATGGCCAGCGCCTCGTCCGGGGTAATCGCATCTGTCAGATAGCGAAAATCGATCAGGCACACGATCTCTTCGGGGGACATGTCGCCCACCAATTGCCAGACGGGTTTGCCCGCCTCTTTGGCCCACAGATCCCACGCGGCATTCACCACCGCGCCCGTAGCCAGATGGATCGCACCCTTGTCCGGTCCGATCCAGCGCAGCTGACTGTCTCCGGTGATATGACGCCAGAAGCGGCCCATATCCTTCGTGATCCAATCCAGCTCCAACCCCTTGACCAACGCGCCAAGCGCTTTGATCGCGGCCACGCAGATCTCATTGCCGCGCCCGATGGTGAAGGTCAGGCCGTGGCCTTCGTGTACGCCATCCGTTTCCAACACCACATAGGCGGCGGAATAGTCAGGATCGGGGTTCATCGCATCCGATCCGTCCAGACTGTCCGAGGTCGGAAAGCGCAGGTCTTCGGTTCGGATGCCGGTGATGCGGGTCATGCGCTGGCCTTTACATCCTGCCGCTGCACGCCCAGTCCCTCGATGCCCAGCTCCATCTTGTCGCCGGGTTTCAGATAGGTCTGCGGGTTTTGCCCCATGCCCACGCCCGGCGGCGTCCCGGTCGAGATCACATCCCCCGGCTGCAGCGACATGAATTGCGACAGGTGCGAGATCACCGTCGCCACACCGAAATGCATCGTCTTGGTCGAGCCGTCCTGATAGCGGTGCCCGTTGACCTCAAGATACATCGGCAGGTTTTGCGGGTCCGTGACCTCGTCGCGGGTCACCAGCCAGGGGCCGATAGGGCCAAATGTGTCGGCCGACTTGCCCTTGACCCATTGCCCCGAGCGGTGCAGCTGAAAGTCACGCTCGGACAGGTCATTGACCACGCAATAGCCCGCCACATGATCCAGCGCGTCTTCTTCCGAGACGTATTTGGCCTCTTTTCCGATCACCACGCCCAGCTCGACCTCCCAGTCGGTCTTGACCGAGTTGCGGGGGATTTCGACCGTGTCATTGGGGCCGATAATGGCGGATGTGGCCTTGAAGAAAATCACCGGCTCGGCGGGCAGGTCCATGCCCGATTCCGCTGCGTGATCAGCATAGTTGAGGCCAATGCAAATGAACTTGCCAACCTGGCCCACACAGGCGCCGATGCGCGGGTCGCCCTCGACCAGCGGCAGGGTTGCAGGGTCGATCGCGCGCAGACGTGCGAGGCTGTCATCACTCAGCGCGGCGCCTGCGATATCACCGACTTCGCCCGACAAATCACGGATCGCGCCGTTTCCGTCCAAAAGCCCCGGCTTTTCCTGACCCGTGGGTCCGTAGCGCAGCAGTTTCATCTAAGTCTCTCCTTGCTCACACAGTCCAGCCGCCGTCGATGGCGAAAGTCTGCCCTGTAGTAAATCCACTTTCATCGCTTGCCAGATAGGTCGCCAGCGCTGCAATCTCGTCTGCATGGCCAATCCGGCCCATCGGTTGCCGCGCGATGAAATCCTTCAACGCCTGATCGTAATCACCCATCGCGCGCAGGCGATCGTGCAAGCTGGGGCTGTCTACGGTGCCGGGGCAAATCGCGTTGCAACGAATACCGTCTGTAATGAAGTCCGCCGCGATTGATTTGGTCAGCCCGATCACTGCGGCCTTGGACGCACAGTAGGAAAACCTGTTTGGCACCCCTTTGATCGAAGACGCCACCGACGACATGTTGACGATTGAACCACCGCCCTTGGCAACCATTCCGGGGATAACCAGCTTGGCCAGCCGGAACATCGCCTTGACGTTCAGATCAAAACTGAAATCCCATTGCGCGTCGTCGCATTCCAGAATGTTTCCGGAGCCCACAAATCCAGCACAGTTGAACAGAATATCTACTTCACCCGCAGATGCGATTGCTTCGGCCACCGCGTCAGCATCCGTAACATCCAGATTGACCACCGAGACGCGTTCGATAGCCTCAAGTTCGGCCAGCGTATCCTCGTTGATGTCGCAAGCAATAACTTCAGCGCCTTCGGCCACGTATTGTTCAACACTTGCGCGGCCGATCCCCTGCCCTGCCGCAGTAACAACCGCTTTTTTTCCGGCCAGGCGGCCTTTTCTTGGCTTCATTTTCCTCGGTCCCAAAATTCTAGTCATGCAACAAGTCACATTCCCCAGAACGCGCAATTGCTTTGCCAGCTCTCAGCCATCCGGCTTCTAACCTCATTGGGTCAGCAATATTTCACATTCTCAGGCTTGGCAGGCGCCGTGCCTCCTAAAACTCCGGCGCGCTTGATTCCTCCACGTCTGTTCATATTTAAATCATGTATTCACTAATAAATCAACATTGACATTTTGCAGTCGGCAAAACGATGCTTTATGCATTCGCCCTAGGAGGAAGACGTGGTGGAACAAACCGAAAAGTATCGTGCGCCAGCACTCGAAAAAGGCATTGATATTATTGAACTTTTGTCACTCCACGGGGATGGGCTGACACAAGGTGATATCGCCCGCGCTCTGGATCGGTCGCAAAGCGAAATCTACCGAATGCTGTCCACCCTGGTCCGGCGCGGCTACGTAATTCGTTCCAAAGACGACGACCTGTATTCGTTGAGCCTAAAGATGTTTGCGCTGTCGCAACGCCACCCACCGGTCGAGCGGTTGTTGGAAGTTGCCACACCCAAAATGCGCGTGACGACACGACGCGCCTGGCAGTCCTGCCACCTGAGTATGGAAAGCAATGGTGACATCGTTGTGGTGGCCTCGGTTGCGGCACCAGGTGACTGGGTGTTCTCGTTGCGCGTGGGTACCGTCATGGGGTTGGGAAACACCGGGACAGGTCGGGTCATGGCCGCCTTTCGCACAGATCAACAGATTGAGGCTCTTCTGGACATCCACCGGCTGGCGCGAGGCGAACCACAAATTGACCGGGGCGAATTCATGGAACATGTCGCCCGCATCAGAGAAGTTGGCTACGAAAGGATGCCATCTGCAACTGCAGTCGGTGTTACCAATCTAGCCTATCCTGTCTTCGATCATGAGGGCTCAGCAATTTGCGCTATTAACTGCCCGTATGTCGAACGCATCGATCAGTTGGACGTACCTTCGATAGACGAGGTGCATCAGCTATTCCTCGACCTGTCTAAAGAGCTTTCGGCCTATTACTCGGGCCGTTGAAGAGTAACGCTTTCCGCCACAATCCCCTGCTGTCGTCCTTGCGCCGCCAAGCCACAGCGACAGACTTGAACGTCGCGTCCACCGCACCGAAAAATGATAAGCGTACAGGCCAGATAGGCTTTTATTCTGTTGTTTGGAAGCAACGTAAATCTTGTCAGCGTATGGGTGCGACGAAAGCTTTAGTCCTGATGCTTAGGGATTTTCGTGAACTAACGAGAGCTGATTAAATCAGCAATTAAGTTGAATTTTGAGGTGATCTTTTGTCAAATCGTTACGTGGGGGAAGCCATGGCGATTGACAAGAAGAAAACAAAAGAACTCAAGGGGCATTTTGCGGCTGCTCGAAAGCGGGAACTGAATTTTGCGATCTGTCTGGGCAAGACGACTGAAAACCTGGTCTTCCTGGTCGATCGCATTTTGGCACCCGACGCTTTGACCAAACGCGCAAAAAGCGAAGGTGAAACACAAAAACTTTCCTCTGGCACAATGTGGTGCGACGGAAACACGCTCAACCTCCATTGCCAAAGTGACGTAGTCGCGCAACTGGCCAAGAAAACGAAAGAGTTCCTTAAACTTGCCGAGGCTCCGATGCGGGTCGAAGTCTTCGGTCCGGAAGACAAACCTGAAAAACCAGTGTTCAATACCGAGCCTGCTGCAGATGACGCCGACGATGATACTGCGTCGGACCCTGACGCCATTGAATGGAAGTCGTTAAAGGACAATCTGACCCCTGACGTAGCCGCGTTTCTGAAAGCCGGCAAAGGAGACGTGTCCAAAATTCGCACGGCCTGGGGTTATGCCCTGAGGATAGGCGATGAGGAAAATGACTATCCAGGGGCAATCAAGGTCGCAAAAAGGCTCAGGACGGCGCTGCAGACCCCAGTTACCTCGGATGATGGACAAGACGCAAAACCTGTCGATCTCAACAAGAAGCGCTGGCAAATCGGATCCGAAAAATTCGCACCTGTTTTCAAGTCCGCTGTAAATGCGGGTCTTCTCGATCCCGACAAGGCCAACCCTATCTGGGACAAGGCCGAAGCCGCGGCTAAGACAGGCAAATATTCCGATGCGCTCAAGATCCTAAAAATCCTTTCCGATAAGATCACTGCGGCCAAAAAGGCAGGCATAAATACTGCCAAGCCGGAAACAACGAATGGGACCGATCCAACATCCGAATTGCAGCGGGTTGCCAAATTATTGAAGTCGGCACTGGACGAAGGCACACAAGGGCTTGAGAAAGCACTGCACACATTCGCGGCCTCCAAGGCCATGGTCGCGGGTGGCGATACAGCGGCGGCTCTTATCCAGCTTGAACAGGTCGAAAACGCCATCGCACAGGCAAAACGACCGGATGAACCTTCCGCAGGTCTAGCGTCTGAAACAGAAGGTAAAAAGGTCGCGGCCCGCATTCGCAACATCTGGGACGAAGCCCACCGGGACGTATCTGGCCAGATCGATAAATTGAGGCAAGAATTGTCTGCCTTTGACGACCCAAATTGCCAGACCCTGTCGGAAAGCGGTCTGACCGGTTTTTCTGAAAATCTGTTCGTTCAATTGAACGCCGCCTTCATCGAACTGGACCGCGCGAACGAAACGCGCCTGCCAGATGCGTTGGATACAGCAGAAAAAGCCTTTGACGACATGGCCGGCTTTTTGTCGAGCAATCCGGCAATCAAGTTGATCGACACGAATGATCTTGGGGTCTCCATGTCTTTGGGCGCGGTTCTGCGTGATGCGGTTACTAAGATGAAACAAGTCCTGAGGGCAGGTTGATTTTCAAAACGGGGGGCCCGCATGCGCGGCGAAAAAGACGAAGATTGGCATGAGGCCAGAGCAAAGGATTTCGCAGCCAAACTGATGGCGGCATTGCGGCTGAAAGCCGTTGTAGTTCCAAACGCCGCCAATGTTGAGGAGCAAATCGCCGAGGCCTCGGAGGCGCTCTATTCCCTTGCGGATGACGGAACCGATTTCGAAAAATTCAAACGCGGGAATTTCACTTTCACAGACAAAGAGATTGACGCATTCGACTTGACGACGAATGAGGTCAAACTGTTGAAAGCCTGGCGCCACCCAATAGATTTTCGCGCACGTCAACAAGATGAAAAACTGCTCAAGAAGAAAATCAAGGCGCTCAATACTTCTATTGATCTTAAACTGAAAACCATCAGCGCTGATCTTGCGGAAGAAGACGATCGGTTCACAAGACGAGGCCAGCGGGTACTGAAACGTTCGGCGAAACTGGCAAAAAAATTGTCAGAAGCGGGTCGGTATAGCGATGCACAGGCCGTGTTGAATGGGCTTCTGTATCTTGAGACCTTGGAAAAGCTGGCATTGTCTAACGAAAAACCCGCAGCTGCTCCAAACGGAGAGCTTCAGGGCAATTCAGATGTGAAAGTCAATGTCGCCCAAGCCGTTGACGAGCGAAAATCAACCGAGGAATTGGCTGAAGAGGCGAAGGAAGATCAGCTTGAACACACAGCGCGCGAAGCGCTGGCGACACTGAACTACCTCAAGGACATGCACGCTGCCGCAGGACAGCTGAGCCGCAGGTATGCAAACGACAAGGCGCAAACCAAAACCAAGGCTTATAAAGCCCTGGTCGATTTTCAGAGCGCAACGAAGCGCTACAATCTGAAATGGAAAGACTCTGATGATGTCTTGAGCCACTTCGGCAACGATCCGTCGAAACTTAAAGCCTGGCAAGATAAGGCGGCCAAGCATATTCATACCGGAGAAATCATCCTGAAAGCCGTGTTCCGAAAAAGCGCAGAATCGCATGAAAGCGCTATCGGAAATTACCTCAGCGTGAAAGATCACGAGGTTCAGCAAAAAGAGGCCGACGCAACCGGACACGGCAAGATCAAAACAGCGCGCGGGGTCTCGGGCTTGCCTCAGGAGATTATGAAACCGTTAGCCGCCAAGCTTGAGGTGTTACAGATGCTGGCTGCTTCAGAGGAATTGGGGCAGGCAGACTTCCTTCTACTTCGAGATTTTGAAAACCAAATCTCCGAGGATCTCGATATTCTGAAGGAGCATTCTGATAACTACAAGGCTTACGAGAAATGCGCAAAACGCTACGAAGCCCTTCTCGAACATCGGGTGATTAAGTATTCAGACTTTGCAAAAGAATATTTCCAGGATGAGCTGGACCTGCAAAACCGTAACATCAAGGACCCAGAAAAGCTGGCTGAAGCCTTGAAACGATTGCAAAAACACGAAGATTTGCTGAAGGCTCGTATCAAATCTCTCGAATCCTATCGAACAGACTACAAAGACTTCAAAGATAAGTTCGACAAAGCCAAGAAGGATAAGACCAAGGCGTTCATCGCTCAGTTCAAGAAGACCCTCAAAGTGTTTTGCGATAAGCTTTCGACAAAGAACGGCGAAAACACCATCCGCGGCTTAAAGATTGACTCCGAGACGCAAAAATCCCTGGAACAGGCCGCCGACCGCGAAGAATATGCAGGTTTGTACGACAGGTTGTTCGACGGAATTTGGGGAGAAGTCGACATCGGCAAAAACAGCTCTGTTAAGAAAGCTGACCGCAAGTTGGATAAACTGACCGAACGTATGGACCGGAAGATAAACAGTCTGGCTCGAACCGAAAAAGCACTTTCCGGGCTGCCATCTGGGCAGCTGAGTGTGGATGAGCTGACTGGCAAATTGAAACGTCAAGACGCCAGCGCCCTGGCTAGAACTATCTTGGACGTAAACAACTCAGGCGACCTCAACGACAGGCTCAACAAGTCAGAAGCAAACTTTAAAGAAGCGCAAGAGACCCTGAAAAACTTCGTCAGCAAGGAAAAGAAAAAGCTGAAAGGGGCTGCACGCGACAGTTTCGAAAGCAATGAGGTTCTACTCAAGGCGTTGAAAACACGCGCCAAAACCGCCGCCACCCCTGAAGATTTCGATGAATTAACGATTGAGGCTGAACGTCTGCTATCAGAAGCACGTGATTTCGCTGAAGCAAATGTGCCTTTGAAGATGTCAAAAGATCAAACCTCGAATGAAAAGTTCGCTTTGATTTTGCAACGTCTCCGTGACAGCCTTTCTCCTTTTTACGACGGGCTTGAAGCTTTTCACAAAGAACATGTTCCGGCGGTCGCGAAGAAAGCCCGGAAGGTCAAAGATGAAGACCCGACCGCCAACGCCTTTGTCAGTCTTTACGACGCGAATAAAAAGAATATTGGCACCGTGGCCGAGCAGATCGAAGAACGGATGGACCTCGATGACAGATGTGGCGACCTGATAAAACGGTCCAAGGGTCTGGGCATGCCTGAACTGATCGCCCTGCGCGAAGAAGCCTTTACCGTGATCCGAAGAAATCGACGGTTTCTGGAAGAAACAATGATCGGCGGTCTGATCAAGACAAACCCCTTCGACAACGGCCGCCCTGTGCGCCGCCTGCTGCATTTTCTGGAAAAGACCGAAGCCGACTTACTCGCCGAAGTTAAACAGACCTAAGCCAGGAGAGCGAAATGTCATTTGAAGCAGAACGTGTCTGGATGACGAAGGTCTTCGGCGACGGCGGCCAGTTAACTCAGAATCTTCAAGACGAAATCGACAATCTCATCGCGCGTGAAAAGGCCATTGAGGCGCTCAATTCCAGTGAGGATTTCGGAGAAACAAAACAGGCGCTGCGCGACGGTCTGCGTGAATTGGGTCTTGTTGTCGAAAGAAAGAACCACGGCCTTGACGCTGCAATGGCGCTTTCCAACCCAGCGTTGGGGATGGCTTGGAACGCGGCAGACGTAAAATTCCCGAAGACCATTAAAGTATTGGCGCAAGTGGACGGAGACAAAGTCCCGGTCGAAATCCAGGACAGCGAATGGGACAGTTTTGCGGATCGCGCGGGCGAGTTTGTAGGCCTCAAGAAAGGTGAGGAGACATTCGAATTCAAGTCCGAAGCGGCGGCCACCGCGATCCGCGAAATCTTTGACATGTTGCGACCGCTGGTTGAAAAGTCGAACGAATTGGCGGCGATGGTCGACAAAAAAGGTGAACGCCTGTTCAGCGACCGAGATATCGAAAAAGAACTGTGGACACCATTGGTTCGCGAAGGGGTTATTCCATCAAACCTTGTCCCTGACAGTTTCTCGGAAAGCATGCAGGTGTTCAAAAATGGGGCCGCCGTCTACACTGAATTGATGGCCCGCGAAGAAGGCAACGAGATGAAGGTGGCAGGGGTCGACAAGGCGCTCCGCCGTGGCAAGCTGCTGTTAACGGCGGCTAACCTTGGAGCCGGTCAGGCGCTTCACTACGCCAATATCTCGATCACCGAAGCCAGTCGCGAGGATTTGGCGAAGTTCATCAACTTTAAAGAAGAAAACATTGCTTTAGATGAGGCCGTGGATATCGGCGATATTCCGGACGGTTACGACGAGCTGGTGATAGAAGGTAAAACCATCGCCGAAATCAGGGAGATGGAGAAAGAGGACAGGCCCGAGATCACCGAGGTCGACCTAACCAGGGCCAAATACCTCCAGGACAATCCAAACGAGGAAATTTCCTATCAGGAATGGTTGGATCAGGAAGAAACGTCCCTGTCCGAGCAAATCGAAGCGCAAACCGACCCCAAAAAACTTGAACTGCTCCGTAATGAACAGGACGGGGTTCGATACGAGAAGAACCGGCTCAAGTTCGGCGGGCTGACGATCAACGACGAAAAAACCCTGGATGAGCTGGCCGCCGATGACGAGAAAGTCACACAGTTACAGCTAACGCGCGCCGAATTCGACGCGCAAAAGAAAGATGGAATAAAGGACTACGACAAATGGCTGGACGCGCAGATCAAAAGTGCGGAAGGCGAGGAAAAAGAGAAATATGAAGCCGCGAAACTGACACAGCAATATGGCAAGTTCGTCGCCCAAGACGCCGCGCGCAAATGCGGGGCCGCAGCCGCGTTAGGAGCGGTAGAGGCCGCTCAGGCCTACAGGGCGAAACAGGAAAAACGGCGCGATATAGCTATTCAACTGGCGGGGGCCTTTGCTGACTCTGTCGCGGCAGGCATCACTAGCGCAACCGAAGCAGAAGACCTGACCACGAACGCAGATACCCAGAACCGTCAACACAAAACCAAATTCGGGATATTGGCAGGCAAAGCGGGTTTGAAAGCGGTTTCCAAACTCTCTCAGGTCGCCGAAGGTAGGAAAACCCTGAAAGACCCCCGCGAGCTTGTGGTCGGAGCCATTGCCGATATCTGCGACGCTGCGGGCGAGTCGATGTCAGCATCGGGAACCAAAGGCGAAGACGGTGGCTGGGGCGACACCGGAAATGACAGCCGGGATGAGGCATCCTCCTGGGGCATGCTGGCCAAGGGAATGGGTCTTTCGGTTACAATGATCGACAAGATGGTAGCCGCCGCGCAGAAAGGCGACTGGGACGATTTCGCCAAGCAAGTGGTTCTTTTCACGACCTCTGGCCCGTTTACCGGAACAGCCGGGTTGATCGGTGACGCGGTCCGTGACGACAAGGATGCCGATGACATCGAGGCCGGCTGGGGTGGCCACGGCAGCGACGCAGATTTCGCCGTCACCGCCAGAATTGAAGAAGAACATGCTGAAGGCCAGTCCGAATTCGGGATGAGCAAATACATGGCCACAGTCAACGACCAGCGCGACATTATGGAGGAAACACGAGACCTCTCTAAACAGATGGCTGATGAGAGCTTTCGCAGGGACAAGGTCAAAGTTCAAAAGGCATATCAAAAAATTCGGGACATGGCCAAAAAGCTGAACATCCCCGAGGATCAAAAGGACCTCAAGCTGTTCATGTCGCTGGATCCGGGCAAGCTTGACCCCGAAACGGTCGCAGACGCGATTTTCAAAATGCTGTCTGTTTGCGATCGCGCTACACATAATGATGTCCGCGCTGTCGCCAATATGAACCTGTCAGAAGAAGATGAGGACAAAATACTTAGTCAGATGGAAGCTTTAGGCGATCGCGTCGAAAAGCTTCAGGATGACCCCTACCGGGACAACCCGGAAACCGAAGACGAAATTCGCGGTCTCTACGACGACATCTCGAAAACTCTGCTCAAGGATCCCAGCTTCCGCGCTGCCATCGAAGCCGACATTGAGGAAGAAGACGCTTGGCTTGAAGACCTCAAGAAGCAGGCGGATTTGAAACGGCTGGATAAATTCAACGCTGATCCCGAACTCTACCAGCAAGAATATGAAAAGGCGATGTCCGCAATCGAACAGCTGACGCTCGAGGTGAAAAAGACCGAACGACTTGTCAAAATCGCCGATCAAGCCAGCAAAGGCGCGACAGGTATTATGCTGGCCGCAGTGCCTGCGGCCGGATTAATCGGCAAAATTCGGACCTTGGCGATGGATAGCTATAAACTGCACCGACGACGCAAATCCTTATCCAAGTGGTCCCGCGAAATGAACGCGATCGCCGGAAGCTACAGCCCATATGAACCTGCTGTGGTTGGGGAGCGCGATGCGCTGATCAAAGGCACCATACACGACGCTGCTGAAGTTGCTGCTGATATTGCTGGCGTCGGTGCAGAAGCTGCGCGTCTGGCCGATCAAACTCATGTCGGCGCGGCAGCGATGACCAGCATCGAAAAGATCGGAAAATTCCTGAATAAATTCTGGTTCGAGAAATACTCGCGGGATCGGATAAAAGAGGGATGGGAGTTGTTCCTGCTGGCCCGGGCAGAACCCAAAAACCGGAGGCTGGCTCGTCAGGCGATCAAGGTCAACACGACGCTGGGCAAGTGTGTACTGGCTTATGGAGCTTGTATAGACGGTGACGCACAGGCGCGCCGGGCGTTGCAAAGCTGCGGGCTGACCCCCGAGGTGTTCGAGGATTCCGATGACGTATGTCAGGGTGTCGTCGAATATCTTCGCGCGGCATTGCAGGACAAGGAATTTGAGACCATCGGCTCAAACGCGGATGTCAGCTGGCTACCATGCGATATCGAAATGAATATCGAGTCCTGGTCAATGATCAAAGCCAGCGCGGTCAAATTGAAACCAGGATTAGACCCGAAATATTTCAAGACTGCCGAGATCAACGCGCTTTTGTTGGACTTCGAGATTCCAAAAGATGGCGCATCGAAACAGAAACTGCGCGACGCGGCACAGATTGGAAGTGATCTGTCAAAGGCACTGGACAAATTCCGACCGTTGGATACGCAAAAAAACCTTCACTCGCCGATGATCGTAGTCACACAGGAACTGAAACATAACGTAGATGTGGCGAACGATCGCATCATCGCGCGCGTTGCCAAAATCCCTGACGATTGACAGACAGCGGGGAGATACAGAACGCTGAAACAGACCGTTCGACTGTTTCAGCGTTTGAACTTCTGGGCTTCTAATATGATGACAATCAGGCGTTTGACAAACGCGCGTCCACATATTCCCAATTGACAATGCCATCGACAACAGCAGCAACGTATTCTTTACGGCGGTTGCGGTAGTCAACGTAGTATGCGTGTTCCCAAACATCGACGCCCAATAGAGGGAACATGTCGTGTACCAGCGGATTCTCACCATTCGGTGTCGAAAGGACAACCAGTTTTCCCGACGTGTCGACAGCAAGCCAACCCCAGCCGGACCCGAATTGTTTACTGGATACGTTGATGAACTGCTCGCGGAAGGCTTCGAAACTGCCGAAGTCACCTTCGATCTTCTTCTTCAGAGCTCCGGGTACACCGGTGCCGCCAGGGACCAGCATTTTCCAGAATTCCGAGTGGTTCCAATGCTGACCGGCATTGTTCAAAACAGTCTGGTATTTGCCACGATCCGCTGCTGCAGTCTTGATGATGCTTTCAAGAGATTGACCTTCAAGGCTTGTCCCCGGGATCAGTTTGTTCAGGTTGCGCGCATAACCAGCAGCGTGTTTGCTGTGGTGCAGCTCCATGGTTTCCGCACCAATAACGGGCTCCAGAGCGTAGTAGCTGTAGTCAAGGGACGGCAGCGCGTAGGCTTCACCAGCGCTTACCGATTTTGCCAAGGCAGGCGTTGCTGCGACCAACAAGCCCGAGCCGGCAGACGCAAGAAAACCGCGACGTGAGAGAGTCATTTTTCATTCCTTTCCATTGTCTGTCGATGGACCCGACAGATGTCCCTAAAACACCTACGCGGGGGTTTTATTCGGAAAGGTGGATGTACAAATCGCCGCAGTGCCCGACGGCAAACAGGGTCGTATTAATAAATGTTATTCGTTCGGAACTAGCTAATTGATTATTCCAGCTCGACAATATCTTTGCAGATCTTGGTCAGAAATTCAGTTGTCGTTTGGACATGCGGATAAGGCGCGATGTCACTATGGGTTAATATCCATAAGTCCAATGACTGTGTCAGAAAGCCGGGCAAGGCTTCGATAAGATCCGGGTGACCCGCCGCCATGAATTTAGGCAGCGCGGCAAATCCCAACCCACTACGAACGGCCATCAGTTGGGCATTCACATTGTCTGTTCTGGCAGCAACATTGCACTTACCAGTGATTTTACGAAACTCAGTTTCCTGTACAGTTTGACTTAGCGCGCCCGTGGCCACGATGACGTTGTGACCCAGAAATTCCTCTAGTGACCGGATCGGTTCCAAATCGCACAAATATTCTCGCGATGCGTATATGCCGAATTTTACAACACCCAGTTTCTCGCTGTTGACACGGTACGCTTCGGGCTCACCCAGCCGCACGGCAATATCAGCCTCGCGGTTATGCAAGTTGGTTTTTTTGTTCGACAACAAAAGGTCGATCTTGATGTGCGGGTTCAGCGAATGGAATTCGATAAGTCTAGGGGCCAGCACCGAGGCCCCGAACCCCTCTGGCGCAGTTACGGAAACACGGCTGCCCTTAAAGCCAAGATGACCACGGGCCACCTCACCCATATGGCAAAGCTCAGTTTCGATCCGTTGCGCGATCTGCAGAATATCTTCACCGATGGGAGTTAGCGTAACACCGCTAGACCCACGCTCGAACAGCGGCAAAGAAAGAGCCTTTTCCAGCTCACGCAACTTACGCCCTACTGTGGCAGGGCTTTCCGAAAGCTGTGTCGAGGCTGTAGCGATGCTGCCCGAGCGCGCAATGCACACCAAAAACCGCAGCAGATCCCAATCCTCGACGGGAATTTTCTGGAAAGCATCTGATAGCTGGCCGTTGTCTCTCATAGGGTCATACCTTTGGTCATTCCCTATTTTTTCACATTTCCACAGGAAAAAAACCGTCTTCAACTTTACTTGTGACTTCGTGAGGGAAAAAAATTATTCGTTTTAAAGCAGTGTGTTAATAAATAGTTTAGGACCACAACCCAATTGATGATCCCCCCTTCATTTTTGAACAGTTGAGACGGTTTCTTCCAAGCTCAGGTTACCCGGCGTGAGCGCAACAGCGTTTACTTATTAGCTTGGAGTGCAAAATGAACCCCGAAGAAATAATGAACCCGATTATCGAAGGCGACGATAACGACAATCAACTGATGGGAACACCCGGAGACGATATTATCAACGGTCTGGGTGGTGATGATCAGATTGAAGGTCTCGGTGGCAACGATACTCTGATCGGCGGTCTTGGCAATGACATGCTGGACGGCGGCGAAGGTATCGACACTGCAGCCTTCAATGACATCGACGTCCCAGTCGAAGTTGATCTGCCCGCAGGTGAGGCAACACGCGAGACCGGTTTCTCGGTCACGGTCGATGAAGCACCTTTTGTTAACTTTGCTGATCCCGAAGACAGCCTGGTTGACGAAGCGCTGGCCGGAAACCTGTACTATAACATCCACACCTCCGACTTCCCGGCTGGTGAGATCCGTGGTCAGTTGCTGGTCGACGAAAACAACCTGGATCAGGACGGCAACGGTACGCTGACCCTGACCGCAGTACTGGATGCGGCGCAAGAACCTGGCCCGCTGTCCGACTCTCTGGCAACCGGCACGGCGACTGTCACAGTGACCGTCGTTGACGGCGTTGCGACCTATTCGTCGGAACTGTCGGTAACTGGTCTGGCCGTATCTGACCTGCTGACTCCGATCCCAGGCGTCGTTTCCGCGGTCCACCTGCACAACGCTCCTGCTGGCCAGAACGGTCCGGTTGTGCGTGACACGCTGGTTGATGCCGGCGCCGAGCTGGCAAGCGCAGAAGAAGTTTCGGAAAACCCGTCGGGCGTTCTGTCTGTTGAAGACGTAACCGATGCCGTGACCGAAACCGACACTCTGACCAGCATCGAAAACATCATCGGTTCCGACGATCCTGACAACCTGATCGGTGACGAGAATGACAACGTTCTGACCGGTGGTCTGGGCGACGACATTCTGGATGGTGGCGAAGGTATCGACACCGCAGCCTTCAACGACATCGACGTTCCTGTCAGTGTTGACCTGCTTGAAGGAACAGCAACACGCGAAACCGGCTTCTCGGTCTCGATTGAAGACGCACCTTTCGTGAACTTTGCTGATCCGAACGACAGCCTGGTTGACGAAGCGCTTGCCGAAGAGCTGTACTACAACATCCACACCGAGGACTTCCCCGGTGGTGAGATCCGTGGTCAGTTGCTGGTTGCTCAAAACAACCTGGACGAAGACGGCAACGGTACAGTCGTTCTGACCGCGCGGTTGGACGCAGCACAAGAACCCGGCCCGCTGTCGGATTCCGAAGCAACCGGACTGGCGACCGTGACCGTCACTGTTATTGACGGCGTGGCAACCTACTCGTCCGAACTGTCGGTAACCGGCCTGGCCGTATCCGACCTGCTGACCCCAATCCCAGGCGTGGTTTCCGCGATCCACCTGCACAACGCACCTGCCGGTCAGAATGGCCCGGTTGTGCGTGACTCGCTGGTTGACGCAGGTGGCTTCCTGGCAAGCGCCGACGAAGTGTCGTTTAACCCCTCGGGTGTGACCAACATCGAAGAAGTGACCGAAGCGGTCTCTGAAACCGATACCCTGACCAGCATCGAAAACGTCATCGGTTCGAATGACGGTGACGAAATCATTGGCGACGACAATGATAACGTTCTTGATGGTCTGGACGGTGACGACATCCTGCGGGGTGGTGCCGGAAACGACACTCTGAACGGTGGACTTGGCGATGACCTTCTGGACGGCGGCGCAGGAAACGACATCCTGAACGGCGGCGAAGGTGACGACACCCTGCTGGGTGGCGGCGGAACCGACGTCATCGACGGCGGCGAAGGCTTCGACACCAACGACTTCTCCAACATCAACCTGGGTGCCGAAGATCCGACGATCGCAGGTGTTCGTGTCACGTTGAACGCAGATGGCAGCGGTACGGCCGTGTACAATGGCGGTGGCGGAAACGGTCCGTTGATCGAGGAAACCTTCACCAACATCGAGAACATCACCGGTTCGTCCAACGATGACGAGATTGTTGCGACAGGTGCTGCACCGAACACCATCGACGGTGGTGCGGGTGATGACTTCATCGCCGGTGGCGGTGGTCTGGATGACCTGAGCGGTGGTGAAGGTATCGACACCAACAGCTTCCAGGGTATCGGAGCCGAAGTGATTGCAGATCTGGCAACCGGAAGCGCATCTTACGCGCCGAATGAAAACGTCACGATCTTCGAAAACTTCGACGGCTTTGAAAACCTGGATGGGTCTGCCAATGACGACCAACTGTTTGGTGACAGTGGCGCCAACACCCTGACCGGCAACGACGGCAACGACCTTTTGGTTGGCCGCGGTGGCGACGACATTCTGGAAGGCGGCGAGGGCAATGACGTCCTGCAAGGCGGCGGCGGTAACGACATCACCGATGGTGGTGAAGGTATCGACACCGCAGATTTCCAGGACATCGGGTCTTCGGTCACAGCCAACCTGGCGAACGGTACTGCAACCTACGCAGCACCGAACGGCAATGCGATTGCGGACCAGCTGATCAGCATCGAAAACCTGACAGGCTCTGAAAATGACGACTTCCTGACTGGTGACGATGGTGACAACCTGTTGGCCGGTGCTGCTGGTGACGACGTCATCAATGGTGGTGCGGGCAACGATGTCATCCGTGGTGACGCGGTTGGTGACGGCGAAGCGATCACCGTTACGGTAACCAACACGCTGGGCGAAGGCGGAACCTTCCTGACTCCCGTCTGGTTCGGTTTCCACAATGGCGAAGACTTTGACCTGTTCACCGAAGGTGAAGCGGCCAGCCAGGGTCTGGAACGTCTGGCAGAAGATGGCAGCGTCGAAGGCATTGCGGCTGAATTCAACCAGCAGGTTGGTGACAACGGTGTGGATGCGACCATTCTGGGTGGCCTCGGTGCGCCGGGACCGATTGATCCGGGTGAAACGGCCAGCTTCACGCTGAACGTCAACACGGCTCAGGTTGGGCAGGGCTTCTTTACCTGGGCAACCATGGTTATCCCGTCAAACGACGCCTTCCTGGCCGTGCCGGATGACGCCTTGGCTGATCCGATCTTCGACGAAGAGGGCAACTTCCTGGGGCCGCTTGTCATTGAACGCTTCGGCAACGACGTTCTGGATGCAGGCACCGAGGAAAACACGGAAGAAGACGCCGCCTTCCTCAACCAGACCGCGCGTGATCAGGGTATCGACGAGAACGGTGTCGTGGGTCAGCACCCGGGCTTCAACGGCTCGGAAGGCAACCCCGATGGCGAGCCCGTCAACATCCTGGGTGGCACAACCGCCGCTGGCACGATTGTTGACCCGATCGAAGGTGACTTCACCCGCAACAACGGCCAAGAGCAGCTGCTGCGCATCGTGATCGACATTGCCGAAGGTGGCGATGACGAGCTGTTCGGTGGCGCAGGTGACGACATCATCGACGGTGGTCGTGGCAACGACATCCTGGATGGCGGTGCCGACAACGACACCCTGATCGGTGGGTCCGGTCGCGACACGTTCACGTTCCGTCGCGGAACGGGCTTCGACGTCGTGGCTGACTTCTCGACCAGTGTTGAAGACGGTGACTTCCTGGATGTATCGGACTTCGGTGTCACGCAGCTCGAAGAGCTGAACATCACGGCCGATGGTGAAAACACCATTATCGACCTTGGCAATGGTGATCAGGTCACGCTCGAAGGGGTTGCCCCGAACGAGCTGGTCGCTGAGAACTTTGTCTTCGCCGAAGAAGTGGTTGTTGCACCCACCAACGAAGACGACGATCTGGTTGGCGGCGTCGGTGACGACGAAATCGAAGCCGGTAACGGTGACGATGTTGTCGAAGCCGGTGCAGGCAACGATGTTGTCGACGGTGGCAATGGCGATGATGATCTGGACGGCGAAGCCGGAAACGATCAGCTTATCGGCAGCAACGGTGACGACGATCTGATCGGTGGTCTGGGCGACGACAACCTGGATGGCGGCAACGGCGATGACCTTCTGGAAGGCGGCGAAGGTGCCGACATTCTGGACGGTGGTCGTGGTGACGACATCCTCGACGGTGGTCTGGGCAACGACATGATCGAAGGCGGCCGCGGCAACGACATCATTGATGGCGGTGCAGGCGACGACGAGATCTGCGGCGGTACCGGTGATGACATCATCAACGGCGGCACCGGCAACGACCGTCTGGAAGGAAACCGCGGTGCGGATACCTTCGTCTTCGAAGCCGGACTGGGTGACGATGTCATTGCTGACTTCGAAGCCTTTGCCAACGGCGACACTCTGGACCTGACCTCGGCAGCGTTCGATCTCGATGAATTCGCGGATCTGGCCGCGGTTGCGTCGCAGGACGGTGATGACGTTGTCATCGACCTGGGTGCCGAAGGCAGCATCACGCTGCTTGGCGTCCAGCTGGCCGATCTGAACGAAGACAACGTTCTGGTCTAACCCAAACTCGGCGGCGGCCTAGACGGTCGCCGCCGTTCCATTCCTTTATGTCAGAAAGAGGGCCACCATGTCCCATAGTCCCCTCAAACGTACCGAGCTTGAGCAAGCGTTCCGTGCTGCTCGCCCGGGCCTTTTTGCCACCGGCGCCATCAGTATGGTGATCAACCTGACGATGTTGACCGGTCCTTTGTTTATGATCCTGGTCTACGACCGGGCACTGCCCAGCCAAAGCTACCAGACCCTGTTCGGTCTGAGCGTGTTGATGTTGGGGCTGTATCTTGTGTTCGGCGTGTTGTCTCTGGTCCGGTCGCGTATCCTGATCCGCATCGGCAACCGGCTGGGCAACACTCTGGAGAAACGCGTTTTCCAAGCGCAGATCGAACGATCGGTCAAAGAAGGTGGTGCCAAAGGGCGCGACGCCGTAGGTGACCTTGGAACGTTGCGAGACTTCATGGGCGGTTCGACCCCGGCCGTTATATTCGACGCGCCATGGACACCGATCTACCTTGGTTTTGCCTATCTTCTGCATCCCTGGCTGGGCTATGCCGGTTTGGCTGGCGTCGCGTTCCTGCTGGTTGTTGCCATGGTGAACAACGTTCTGACTCAGCGCGGTGTTGCACGAGCCAATCAATTCCTCACCCGCAGCAACCGCGTGCTGAATGACGTGTCACGTAACCATGAAGTGGCACATGCCATGCGGATGCGCGACGATCTATATGACCACTGGAACGGCCTGAACGGCCAGGCTCAAGTCAAACAAAGCCAGATCAGCGACATGGCGGCAACCCTGTCTTCGATCTCTCGTACTGTTCGTCTGGTCCTGCAGTCCGCAGTTCTGGGTCTGGGTGCGTATCTGGCGATTTCAGGTGATCTGAGTGCCGGTTCGATCATTGCCGCATCCGTTCTGGTCGGTCGCGCATTGGCCCCGGCCGAACAGGCGATCGGGAGCTGGCGTCAATATGTGCTGGCCACTGCCGCGCGCAAGCGACTGAATTCTCTTCTCGAGGATTACCCGCCGTCACAACCTTCGGTTCAGTTGCCTCAACCCCGCGGTGCTCTGGAACTGAAAAACGTTTTTGCTACAACCCCCGACGGTGCGTCTACCGTGTTGCGGAACGTATCGCTTGCGCTGGACCCGGGTGAAGTTCTGGCCGTCATCGGCCCCAGCGGATCAGGTAAGTCCACCCTCGCTCGCGTGATTGTCGGTACTTTGGAACCGAACCGAGGCAGCGTGCGGCTGGACGGCGCGGACATGAGCTATTGGAACGCGCTTCAACTGCGGGACTCGGTCGGTTACATGCCTCAGACTGTAGAACTGTTCGACGGAACGGTACGCGAGAATATCGCCCGCTTTCAGGCAGACGCATCTGACGAAGATGTCGTTGCAGCAGCGCAGGCGGCCAATGCTCACGACCTGATCCTGAAACTGCCCAATGCGTATGACACACCTCTGGGTGAAAGCGGTAGCGCATTGTCCGGGGGCGAGCGTCAGCGGATCGGATTGGCCCGGGTTCTGTATAAAAACCCATCGCTGATCGTGTTGGATGAGCCGAATTCCAATTTGGACGCGGCAGGTTCTGCGGCCTTGGCCATGACAATCGATCGCCTCAAAAGTAAGGGCCGTACCGTTGTCATGATTGCTCATCGTTTGGGCGCGCTGAACCAGGCTGACAAGGTGCTTGTCATGGATAACGGCATGGTTTCGGCCTACGGCCCGCGGGATGAAATCCTTCGGACGTACTCCGAAAACCGCAGCAAGAAATCAACCGAAAGCGCCGAGAATGCGGCACCAAAACGTGAGGGCAAGACCAATGCGTAACGCAAAGACAGCTCCGGCAGACAAGATCGGCAACTGGGTTCTTGTAGGTGTGGCAACCATGAGCCTGATGTTGGGCGGATTGGGCTACTGGTCGATGGCAACCCGGATCGACGGCGCCATTGTAGCCCCGGGCATGGTCGCGCTGGAGACAGATCGCCAAACGGTGCAGCATCTGGAAGGTGGCATCATCTATGAAATTCACGTGTCAGAAGACGACGCAGTCAAGCAAGGTCAGGTTCTTGTCAGCCTCGACACCACGCGTGAACAGGCGGAACTGAATGCGCTCAGCAGCCAGATCGCGTCCCTGACTGTCCGCAAGGCGCGTTTGCAGGCCGAGTTGAACGCGCAGGATTTCATGTCTTCCGCTGCAGAATTCGCCCAAACCGCAGACTATAAGGAGATTTTTGAAAGCGAAGCACAGCTGTTCGAAAGCCGCTCGATGGCCAAGCACGCGAACATAGCCCAGCTGGAAACTCAGAAAGAGGCCCTTTTGGCGCAGGTCGCAGGCTTGCGTAGCCAGATTAAGTCTCAAGAAGCGAACAAAGCGCTGACTCAGGAAGAACTCGAGACTGTTTCGGTTTTGAACGAAAAAGGCCTGGCGAACGTAACCCGTCTGCTTCAGGTCCGCCGGGCGGCACTGGATATCGAGGCCAGCCTGTCCACGAACACGGCTCAGATCGACAGTGTCATGGCACAGGTAGCCGAGGTGGAAAGTGCTTTGGTCAGTAACGCAGCAACCTCACGAGAAGAAGTGTCGACTGAATTGTCCGATGTCTCTCAACGGTTGCGTGAAGCGTTGGAGCGTAAAACAACGGCTGAGGATCGTATTGCCCGCAGCCAGATTCTTGCTCCGCTGGATGGCCGGGTTCTCAACCTTGGTTTTCACACAAAAGGTGGGGTTGTCGCTCCGGGTCAGGCGCTTATGGATATTGTGCCTGTGGCCGAGCAGCCCATCCTGATGGCCAACATTCCCGTCACAGAAATCGACCGTGTCGTGCCCGGTCAAGAAGCCCGCGTACGGCTGACCGCCTTCAACTTCAACCAAACTCCGGAATTAAATGGATCGGTAAAGTGGGTCTCGGCTGATACGCTTTCGGATCCCGCGACCGGCGCTGTCTACTACAGCGCTGAAGTGGAAATTCAGGAAGACGAGTTTTCAAAGATTGAAAACAAGGATCTGGTTCCCGGCATGCCCGTTGAAGTACTGGTTTCAACCGGAGAGCGCCTGGTCATCTCATACCTGTCGCGACCCATTCGTGACGCGATGACCAAGACATTCCGCGACGAATAAAAATCCTGCCCCGCCCGTTTATGGCGGGGCATGTCTACAGGCCAAAACAATGCGTATTTCACTAGAGGCTCTTGAGTCCTTTGCGATCTTGTGTCGGGTTAAATCCTATTCAAAAACCGCAAAAGAATTAGGGCGGTCCCAGCCAGCAATAAGCAATAGAATACGCTCGCTGGAAGCGTTGGTCGGGTTTGACCTGTTCGAAAACGGTGACGCCAGCTTAACCCTGACAGATAACGGCCGCGAATTGTTGGATTGCAGTCAAGAGATCCTCCGAAATGTCCATCGCATTCGCAGTATCTGCGATCCAGCGCGTATTCAGCCGGTTCAAATTTCCTTCGTGTCGACCGTCGAATCTTTCTTGAACCCTTACAAGATATTCAACTCAGGAACAGATGGCAGCCTGTCGTCCTTGTTTATCGAATTGCTGAATTCCGAAGACATCGAAAGCAAAATCAGGAGTTTGAAGAGAAACATCGCGTATACGGTGACTCAGGAGGACAATGCACCGCTTCTCAAGAAGAGCTGGCCGTTTACTATGCGGTGGATTTCAAACAAGGATTTTTCACTGAAAGAAAATATGAAGGGCTTTCAACTGCCGATAGTCGAGCTTTCGGATAACGCAAGATTTTCCAAGGTCTTTTATTCCAAACTCGAATCTTTGGGTATTGAGTATAAGCCAGTGTTTCGGGCAGAAGGGATCAGTACATATTTGAATGCCATTTCGGCCGGTGTCGGGATCGGATGTATTGGTGACTTATTTGTGGTTCATAAAATGAAGTCACGAAACCTGAGCTTTCTGGACGCGCAGATCGGAAATCTTGGGACATTTTACTTAAGCAGATTCAACGATGACGGCCTGTCCGCAGACGCGTTAAGAGCCGTTGGCATTTTCGACAAAGCTGTAAGCAACCAAAAATCTATACAAGATGACTACTATTCGACGGCCTAGATGGCGCAAGTTTCACGGATTCCTGGCGCAATACTGGTTTCACCGAACGGCGAAACCGACGGCAGGCAGAGTTCATTTCGACTAGATCGTTGGCTCTGTTGCTTTCTGGCAGATCGAGCGTAACTCTCGTGCCGCATGTTCGCAAAAGTCAGGTGCGGCAGACTGCGGCGTTCCAATCCCAAAATGTGCGTTCCCGATATAGCTTGTCGTGAACACGGTGCTCTCTTACTTGAACCAAGGTGCTTTATATCAAGACTGGGAAAAGAGCGTTCCTCAGATCGCTCTTTTCATCGCGCCGATTTCTGACTCGAGATACGTTCAGCCTAACGGAGGTAACACATCCGTAGACTAAGTCGTTAAGGCAGACCCCGAGCCAGCTTGCCCAAAAAGTTCATCCCTACTACCAGGAATTATAGGACAGGTATTTGCCGGACATCTCGACCTTGACGCGATCGCCTTTTTCATTCGGCACGCGCGTCACCTGCATGTCGAAATCAATTGCTGACATGATGCCAGTTCCGAATTTTTCTTCGATCAACGCTTTCAGTGTCGGGCCGTAAACGCCGACGATTTCGTAAAAGCGATAGATGCACGGATCAGTTGGCACGCTTTGTTCCCAGACCTTGGTGGGAGGCTCAGTCAAAACGCTGGCGGCCTCTTGCGGCAGGGCCATAAGCGCGACCAAGGCGTCGGCCTTGTCGGCGGGGAAGGCGTTCATGCCCATGCAGGCAGAATGGGTCCAGACCGGCGACATGTCGATCTTTTCAGCGATGCCTTCCCAGGTCAGTCCGGCTTGTTTCTTGGCCGACAGGATCATCATGGTGACATCTTCTTTGGTCATCATAGTTGGGATTTCGATTGTGTCTTTCATTGGGTTTCCTCCTGTTTGGAATGTCTGTTCCTGGCGCTTTCAATCATTGACCGCGCGCAGTTGCGGATTGCTCTGGTCCTCGGTCTTTTCGGCCGTCAGGTCGATGGTCACTGTTTCAGGGCGCTGAGCGTCACCGTCACTGGCCTGACCGGCCAGTTCCTTCGAGCGTTGTCCGAGGAATTGGACCAGATGGTTTCGGATTGCGTAGTAATTGGGGTGGTCAACGATCTCCGTGCGGGTACGAGGCCGGGGAATGGTGATCTCAACTGACTCCGCCACCCGTGCGAAGGGGCCATTGGTCATCAGCAGGATGCGGTCAGCCAGCAGGATTGCCTCATCTATGTCATGAGTGATCATGAACACGGTCTGCTCGGTTTCGCTCCAGACCTTCAGCAATTCGTCCTGAATGGTGCCGCGGGTCAGCGCATCCAGTGCGCCGAATGGCTCATCCAACAACAACAGCTTGGGCTGATTTGCAAAGGCCCGCGCGATCGAAACGCGCTGACGCATCCCACCCGAAAGCTGGCTGGGTTTACGATGAACCACATCGCCTTCAAGTCCGACTTTTGCCAGAAAGGCGCGGGCGTGTTCCTCGACCTTGGCAGCAGGCCAGTCGGGATAGCGCGCCTTCACGCCAAAAGTCACGTTTTTCAACGCCGACAACCATGGCAGCAGAGAGTAGTTCTGGAACACCACGCCGCGATCCAGCGAGGGGCCCGAGACCTCGAAGCCGTCCATCTTGACCACGCCCGAGCTGGGTTCGGCCAGCCCGGCTAAGATGTTCATAATTGTGGATTTGCCGCAGCCGGAATGGCCCAGAATACAGACGAACTCTCCTTTTTCGATGCCAAAGCTGGCGTTTTCGAACACGGTCAGGGTGCCCCCTTGACCGTCGGGGAATTGCTGAGTCAGCAATTCAATACTGAGAAACGGTTGGCTCATTTGAAACGCTCCTTACTCGGCATAGGCCACAGCGCGCTGCAGGTAGGCAAAGGCCGAATCCAGCAGCATGCCAACGACGCCGATCATGAGGATGGAAAAGATCACCGAGGTGAGGTCGAGATTGTTCCACTCGTTCCACACATAGTAGCCAATGCCGGTTCCCCCCACGAGCATCTCGGCCGCGACGATCACCAGCCATGCAATGCCGATGGATATGCGCATCCCGGTGATGATCGTGGGCGCAGCTGCGGGCAGGATGACGGTAAAGGCAGTGCGAAACGGCCCAAGTTCGTGCGTGCGTGCGACATTGACCCAGTCCTGACGGACCCCGGCCACACCAAAGGCGGTGTTGATCAGCATCGGCCAGATCGAGCAGATGAAGATCACGAATATCGCACTTGCCTCACTGTCCTGAATGATGAACAGCGCTAAGGGCATCCAGGCCAGCGGCGAAATAGGTCGCAACACCTGAATGAACGGGTTGAATGCCTTGTAGGCGACCTGACTCATCCCGATCAGGAACCCCAAGGGGATCGCCACGAGTGCAGCCATCAGGTAGCCGGTCAAAACGCGATAGATCGAATACCCGATCTGAATGCCGATCCCTTTGTCGTTGGGACCTGCGTCATAGAACGGGTTCGACAGTTGCTCCCACGCTTTGGCGAGGACCTGACTTGGAGGTGGCACACCCGCCTTGGGGGCACCGCCGCCGGTCAGCCGCTCGTATTCCGTGAGCTCTCCGGCAGCCTTCTGGGCGGGAATGGCGGCCTCCCAAATCAGAAGGCCGACCACCAGCATTACCACCGACAGCAGCGCCGCGCGCTGGTTCAGGGTTAGATTGTCCAACATTTACGAGGCTTTCCCGATTGCAAAGCTTTTGACATAGCCTTCGGGGTCTTTCGGATCGAAGGTCTTGCCCATGATGGTGTGGGATTTGTAGGTCACGTCCGGCGCGTCGTACCCCAGATCGGTCATGATCTTCTTGGCATCGGCAGCCAGATAGACCTGCTCGGCCACGCCCTTATAATCGACGTCGCCCTCAATGTACCCCCAGCGTTTCATCTGGGTCAGGATCCACACACCCATCGAGTGCCAGGGGAACGGGTCAAAGTCGATCCGGTCAGGTACGCGCTGCACTTCACCCAACCCGTCCGCATAGGTGCCCGTCAGAACCTGCTCGATCACCGGAACTGGTTGGTTCAGGTAGTTGGTCGGCGCGATGGCTTCCGAGATGTCCTTGCGGTTATCCGGGTTCGACGCGAATTGCGTGGCGTCGATGATCGACTTGAGCAAGGCGCCGTAGGTGTTAGGCAATTCGGTTGCAAAGCTTTGCGGCGCGGCAAAGGCGCAGCATGGGTGGCCCTCCCAGATGTCCTTGGTCAGAGTGTGGATGAACCCGATCCCTTCCCAAACGGCGCGCTGGTTGAACGGATCGGGCGAGAGATAGCCGTCGAGGTTCCCTGCGCGCAGGTTGGCAACCATCTCTGGCGGCGGCACCACGCGGATTTGGATATCGACATCGGGGTCCAGCCCGAACTCGGCCACATAGTAGCGCAGCAGGAAGTTGTGCATCGAGTATTCGAACGGCACGCCGAAGGTGAACCCTTTCCACTGGGCCGGGTCGCGCTTGTCCAGATGCTCGTTCGACAGCACGATGGCCTGCCCGTTGATGTTTTCAACGGCGGGCATAATGTAAGGCGTCGCGACCGATCCCGCGCCCATGGTCATCGCCAGCGGCATCGGGGTCAGCATGTGACTGGCGTCATATTCGCCTGACAGGGACTTGTCACGCGCCACGGCCCAGCCAGCCGTCTTGATAACCTGCGCGTTCAGACCGTAGCGTTCATAAAAACCCATCGGCTGCGCCATGATGATCGGTGTTGCGCAGGTGATAGGGACAAACCCAATATTCAGGTCGGTCTTTTCGGGAGTTCCCAGATTGTCCAGTATGGCTGCCTTGGCCTGATCCAGCGGAAAGACCGAAGCCAGTGCCGCAGCGGCCGTACCGCCCCCCAACATCCCCATGAAGGACCGACGATTGATGTCACTTTGACCAAAGATCGACCGCACAATTGCACTTTCGACGACACGCTCGGTCATCTGCTCGGCAGACATGAGTTCGGGTTCGGCGTGATCTTTGTCATGCCCGTGACCGGATAGGCATCCATCGCAGCCACAATCCGCGCCATGGCGCAAATCGGTCTTTTCTGAGAACGGGTTTCCGAGGCTCTTGGTCGTCATGATTTTCCCCTGTTTCGCTAGATTTGCGGCCATGGTGGCAGGGGTTCCGATCGCGAAACAGAGGGCGCTCAAAATTTGTGCGTCCTAAAAAATATATGTTTGTCAGTTGGTTATTGTGACTTCCCCCGGAAGAAAATTACGAGATTTCGTTAATTACGAAATCTCGTATTCTCGGACCGCGCTGCGGCATTACTTTGGTAGCATGACGCTCGATTTGCTTTCCTCCGATTCCCTACTGCAAGCCTTGCCCGAAGCAGCTTTGGTTCTGGACACGACGGCTGACCGAATTGTCGACTGGAATCGTCACGCCACCGATTTGCTGGGCGGCACGGTTCCGCTGCCATTTTCCTACTACTTGGGCGATGCGCTGCCTCAGTTTATCGTCTTCATGGAAGAGGTCGACCACCGGACCGAGGGCTGGACACGCGATGTGCCGCTGACAACAGCGCTTAAGGAGCCATTGCGCTGCGAATTGCGCGCCCGAATGATGCCCGGAAAACCGGGTTGGGTGATGATGACGATTTCCAATTTGGACATGCTGGATCGCAGGGCCGAACAAGCGGCCACGGCAGAGACCTTTCGAGGCGGCCTTGTCGAATGGCAGCGCACCCAAGGCTTCTTTGCCGAACTTGAACGTCAGAACCAACTTATCCTGAACGCGGCGGGTGAAGGAATCTATGGCGTCAATGCCGAGGGCAAAACCACATTCGTCAATCGCGCCGCGCAGGAAATGCTGGGATGGACGACCGAAGATCTGCTGGGAAAAGACATCCATTCCATGATTCACCATCACCACCTGAACGGTGAAATCTATCCCGCACGACAGTGTCCGATTTACCGTTCGTTCCGGTTTGAACAGGTGCACCGCATCGAGGACGAGGTGTTCTGGCGCAAGGACGGCAAGCCAATCCGTGTCGAATATGTTTCGACCCCTATTTATGATCAACAAGTTTTGGCGGGGGCTGTGGTCATCTTTCGTGACATTACTGAACGAAAAGAAAACGAACGAAAGCTGCGCGAAGCGTTAGACGAGGTTGCCGCCCTGCGCGACCGGCTGGAACAAGAGAACGCGTATCTGCAAGAAGCCATCACGTCCGAGCGTGCCCATCACGATATCATCGGAATATCTCCGGCGATCCGGCAAATCGTGACTCGCATTGATCTTGTAGCCGGAACAGACGCAACCGTTTTGATCTCGGGCGAAACGGGAACCGGCAAATCTTTAGTCGCGACCGAAATTCACAAGGCCAGCGCACGCGCCCGACGTCCGCTGATCCATTTCAAGTGCAGCTCTGTCGCGCCGGAGCAGGTCGAAGCGGAACTGTTCGGCCAAGTTCGCGGCGCCCCCAACGGGGCCACTCGGGACAAGCCCGGCAAGCTGGAGCTGGCCCATGGCGGGACCCTGTTTTTGGACGATGTCGAGGAACTACCACTTGAAATACAGGGAAAATTCCTGGCAGCGCTGCAAAATGGGAAAGTTCAGCGTCTTGGCGACACCCGGGAAAAGCCCATCGACATCCGGGTTATCGCCGCGACGGCATTGACCGAAGCACAGGCGCGTCGGGCGGACCGCATCCGCGAAGACCTATTTCTGTTTCTCAGTGTTTTTCCAATCACCTGCCCGCCACTGCGCGACCGCCCCGAGGATATCGCTCCACTATCGCTGCACTTGTTGAAAATTGCCTGCCGAAGACTGAACCGCCCGGTCCCTAAACTGACCGAACACGGTGTGCAAAAACTGTTAGGCTATAACTGGCCAGGAAATGTAAGGGAGCTCCACAACGTGATGGAGCGCGCCGCCATCGTATCGCAGGATGCAAAAATGGTGATCGAACTTGCCGGGCAAACCTTCGAAACCGCGTCGAACCCCACTGTACGTACCGAAGCGCAGATGCAGGACCTGATCCGCGCAAATCTAGTTTCTGCACTACGCGAAACTCGTGGTCAGGTTTCCGGAGCAAACGGAGCAGCCGCACTTTTGGGAATGAAGCCAACTACTCTGACTTCGCGCTTAAAAACCATGAGCATTACAGACAACGAATGGGAGTAACTAACTAGAGTCAGGACGGCGTTGCCAACTTTTTCGCGCGTGTTTGAGAGGGGTGGGGCCGGTTCCTGCCAGACGTTCGTTTCGGCAACATAACCTCCCAGGGGCCGAAAGCATCGGTTCTTGCGGGACGGAATGAGACGACGGAGAATTGATAGCGGCGAGGTCGAAAAACGGTGTTGAACTGGTCGTGGGTGGCAAGAAACCTTTGCGCCTGTCTTGGCGACTTAAAGCGCCCCCTGAGCTTTTAACGCTTTCGAATGGGTCTGTGTGATCCTTCGACCCGGTTGTTCAACCCCTTGTATGCTCGGCGAGCCGCGCCCGGTGCAAGATCACGGATCGGCTTGAAATAGCTTCGCAACTTGTCCCCAATCTGAGCTACCGGTACGCCCGGGAAGCAAGATCAACGGCCAAAGCGGGTGTCGGAGAGTGGATCGCGTTCTACAACCGAAAGTGTCCGCATTCCGCCCTTGGCGGTAAGTCGCCAGCCGTAGTTTATAGCGGCGGGAAAGTCTGGGCACCGGACAATGACAAAACTTATAGCGGCAAACTGCTGAACGGCGATGTGTTGACCATGTCCGGCTGTGTACCGGGCTGCGCCATCTGCCGCGGCAGCGATTTTACCCACATCAAGTAAGACATCAGGGCGGACATGTGCACCTGCCCGCCCTGATATGGACCTCTTGTCACCGGTTGACGTCAACCTGACAAGAGGTGGGGAGCCTCAGGTCTGACGTTCCACATGCCCGCGTTCGATCACAAAGACATCGTCGACCACGCTTTCTGAATGGGTGAAATCGGATTCGGCGATCAGCACGGTCAGGTTCTCGCGGCTGAGGTTTCCGATCACTTCCATCAGGCGTTTGGCCAATGCGGGGGCAACGCCTTCGAAAGGTTCGTCCAGTAACAAAAGGTTGGACCCCGACACCAGCGCCCGGCCCAAAGCGACCAGCTTTTGCTGACCGCCACTGAGCGTCATGGCCTTGCGGTCGGCAAACCGGGCGATCTCGGGCATCAGGTCGTAGACATAATCCAGCCGCGCGTGATCGGTGCTTTTGGTGGCCCAGAGCGGCACCAGAATATTCTCTTCAACGGTGAAATGCGGCACCAAACGCCGGTCTTCGGGCAGATACCCGATCCCCAAAGGCGCCCTCAGATGCGCCTTTTCCGTGTGCAGGTCGCGGTGGTTGAACTGAATACTGCCGCCCTGCGCGTCCAGAATCCCCATGATCGCGCGCATCAGCGTGGTCTTGCCCGCCCCGTTGCGCCCGATCAGCCCGCAGGTCTTGCCGGTCTGAATCTCAAGATTGACCGAACGCAGAATGGGAACGCGGTTGATCGACAGGTCCAGGTTTTCAATGCTCAGCATACCGGGGCCTCCGATCCGCCCGCTGCTGCGGGGTGTTTGCGGTGCAGCTCTGATCCGATCACGAATTCCTGTACCTTCTGGTCGTTCAACACATCGCGGGTGGGGCCGTCCGACAGGATCGTGCCCTCGTAAAAGGCGACGCAGCGTGGTGAAAAAGCCTCGACGATCTCCATGTCATGTTCGATGAACAGCACGGCCGTATTCGCCGATTTCAACGCCTGAATGAGGTTGGCCATGAACGCGACCTTTTCTTCGTTGCTGACCCCGCTGGTGGGTTCATCCAAAAACAGCAGCTTTGGGTTGGACACGGTGGCCATGGCGATATCCACCAGCTTGCGCACACCCTGCGGAAGGACCGTGATTTCATCAGCGGCGTATGCGTCGACACCAAACTTTTTCAGCAACGTGTGGGCTGCTTCCTCCAGTTGCGGAGACAGCGCCGGGCGCAGCAAGGCCGGGCGCGCATTGCCTGCGATGGTCAACGCGATCTGGACGTTTTCGATCACCGTCAACTCGGGAAAAAGCTGCGGGATCTGGAATGACCGGCACAGCCCCATGCGCGTGATCTTGCGGGTCGAAAGCCCGGTTATGTCGCGCCCGTCGAACAGGATCTGCCCGGATGAGGGTTTGAGATACCCGGTGGCCATATTGACAAACGTGGTCTTGCCCGCCCCGTTCGATCCGATCACGCCCAGAACCTCGCCGGCATGGATCGAAATGTTGATATCCCGCGCGGCACAGACCGGGCCAAAGTGTTTTTCAAGCTTTTTGGTTTCAAGAATGGCGGTCATGTCATTCACCCGCGTGTTCTGTGCCCGCAGACCGGGCGGATTTGGACTTGCGTCGGGCCACCAGCGACCAAAGGCCGTGTGGCAGGAAAATGATGATCAGCAACATCACAGAGCCAAGGATCATCTGCCACGTGTTCGGCGACAGCTCGACCGCATAGATGCGCAGAATTTCCAGCAGGAATGTGCCGATCATCGGTGCAGCCACACTGCCGGTGCCCGACAGGATGGCGGCAAAGACGAACTGTCCCGACGTGGTCCAGTTGGTCATTTCCGGATCGACATGCCCCAGTGCCAGCGCCCACAGCACCCCGCCCAGCGAGGACACGACCGCAGCCACCATATAGGTCACATGCACCACCTGATGCGCCGAGGCCCCCAGATATTCCACCCGCAGCTCGTTTTCGCGGATCGCCTCATTCACATAGCCAATCGGGCTTTTGAGGACGCGGTTCAGGATCACAGCGCATCCGGTGGCGATCACGCAGGTCAGCGCGAACAGAACGACGAACGCCTGATTTTCATCCGGGTGCCAGCCCAGATAGCTGGGCGATGGCAGGTTGAACCCATCGGTACTGCCCAGGGATTCTGTCCGCGACAACAGCCCGAACATGATCATCGACACCGCAAGGCTGAGCATCGCAAAAAAGATCTCGCGATAGCGGCGCAGCAAAAAGCCCAGCACAAAAGACAATGCCAGCGCCGCCAGCACCCCAAGCGCCAACAGCACGAACAGGTCGGTGATGCCCAGAAACTTGGCGGCCAGACCGGCCGTATAGCCGCCCACGCAGAAATAAAGCCCCTGCCCGAACGACACCAGACCCGCGCGCATCTGCACCATCACGCCCAGAGCCACCAGACCGGTCCCCAGCGAGACCTGAACATAATTCACCACCCATTTCGGCAGCACAAAGGCCAGCGCGATCAGGATCGGAAGGGCCACAAGCAGCCCGATTTCGGTTGGATCACGACGCATGATTAAATCTTTCTGCTTTCAGCCAGCGCAAACAGCCCATAAGGCTTGACCGCAAGGACACCGGCCATGGCCAGGTAGATCGAGAACAGCTCGGCCGGCGGATAGAGATGGACCGAGGCGGCACGGGCGAACCCGACAATCAGCGCGCCGATCATTGCCCCTTCGATCGACCCCATGCCACCGATCACGATCACGGCAAAGGACAGGATGACAATCTCGGCCCCGATCCCCGGCGAGACCGAGATTTCGGGCGCGGTAATCGCCCCGCCAAGCGCGCCCAGCGTCGCGCCCACGATGAAGGTCACGGTGAAAAACCGGGTCACGTTGATCCCCAGCGCACCGCTGATTTCACGATCTTCGATGACAACCAGCAACAGCCGCCCGACACGGGTTTTGCCCAGCACAACGAACAGGGCCGCGCCCACAAGGAAAGCGGTGCCGATGGTGATGAATTTGTAGACAGTGTACGGAATGCCAAAGATGTCGATGGTGCCAAAATGATAGGCAGGTTGCCACGCCACATAGGATTCCGTGCCCCAAATCAGCTTGGTCGCGTCCTCCAGGATCAGGAACACCGCATAGGTCACCAGAACCATCAGAACCTCTTCGCGCCCATACATGAACCGCAACACACCGCGCTCGACCAGCAACCCGCTGAGCGTTCCGGCAATCAGGGCCGCCACAGGGATCAGCAGGAATGTCCCGATCACGGGCGCGCCCGTCGACATGTAGACCCCGATGATCCAGGCCGCGCTATAAGCCCCGATGGCGTAGAACGCACCATGGGCGATGTTGAGGATGCGCATCACGCCGAAAACCAGCGTCAGGCCAACCGATGAAAGGAACAGCCAGGACGCAAATCCCAGCCCGTCAACACTTATCGCGACGAGTGTCTGCACCATTACCTCCAGAAGTGAATTGCGTGGGGGAGGGTTGCGGATCAGGCAAAGCGCACCCTGCCTGATCCAAACGGGTTTCGCATGATCTGCTTAGTTGCAGACAGCGCCTTCCAGGCCGCTTTCGACCCATTCGATCGACCCCACACCTTTGGGCGGGTTTACACAGCTGGCCGGATACAGGCGGATATTTTCGACCGTGCCCGCACCTGTGTCCTTGTTGAATTTATAGGTGCCGTAGGAAATCCCCAGAACCGCCTGGTGGCCGTTGCTCAGCCCCATTTCGACCGGGCCGGCGGGGCTGTCATAGGTCAGACCCTTCAGCGCCTGACGGATCGCCTCGGGGTCGGCACTGCCCGCTTTGTCAGCTGCCGCCTTGACGGCGAGAATGGCCTGCACTTGCTGATAGACAGCGCTGTTGGGGTGCACGCCATGCGCCTCTTGATAGGCCGCCTTCAGCCAGTCGTTCAGTGCATTGTCCGGGGCCAGAACGCCATACGGCCCGCGCGCGCCGATGATCGCGCCATCCGGGATCTTGTCGCCCAGCGTGTCGATGATCGTGTCCCCGACGGTCAGAACCGGAACCTGTTCGCGGAACAGCCCGCGACCCGTGCCCTGCAGGACAAACGCCTCAAGATCGCCACCCCAGAAACTGGTATGTACAAGCTGCGCCTTGGAGGACAGCAGCGATGTGATCTCAGAGCCGTATTGGCCGGCAAAGACCTTGGGGAACTGTTCGTTCACGATCTCTAGATCGGCGTTCAGATTGGTCACCGACTGCGAAAAGTCACGCCAGGAATCCTGCCCCCAGGCATAGTTTTGGTTAATGCCTGACAGGGTGGTCGCGCCGGGCATGATCTCGGCCACGTAACGTGCTGCACCGACACTGTCGCTGGTGGCGTGGCTGATGGTGCGGAAGCTGTATTCGGGCGCGGTCACGACCTCTTCGTAGACTTGCGGCGTGCCGCAGGTGGAAAAGACCGTCAGCGCCTTTTCTTCCTCGGCCAGCGGGGCCATCGCCTTGCAGTTGCCCGACGAGACATAGCCAACGATGGCCGAAACACCGTCTTTGTTGACCAGTTTCTTGTAGTCGGCTGACTTCTGTTTGCTGTTCTCATCCACGTAGATCGCTTCGATCTGCTGACCGCCAATGCCCGGCGTGTCATAAGGCGCAGGCAAACTGCCCGCGTTGATCGCTTCGATCAGCAGTTCGGATGCTTTTTGCTGTGGAATACCGACCGATCCGGCGGCGGGGCCGGACAGGAACGTGATGATCCCCATCTTGAACGTGTCTTCGGCCAGAACTGGCCCGGCCGTCGCCACTACGCCGCCCAGGGCCAGCCCGAACAGGCCGCCAAAGGACGTGGTATTCTTGTTCCGATTAGTCATGTTTCCTCCCTTTCGTATTGCGTTGTGACCGCGTCCTGCCCCCTTCTCAGGGCACAAGGATCGACCGGCCCACGGTTTTTCCGTCGCGCAGCTCCATAAGTGCGTCATTGGCTTCGGACAGAGGCCGCTCGGTCACGGGCACGGGCGTCAGAGCCCCCGATTGCGCGATGGCGACCACATCTTTGAGATCCTGCAAATTGCCCACCCAGCTGCCCTGAATATGCAGCGGACGCATGGGGAAATAGGGCAGCGGCACGGACAGCCTGCCGCCATACAGCCCGCAGATCACCACATGGGCGGCGCGGGCCACAACCGACAGAGCGAAATTCACGCTGGCTTCGGCCCCGACCAGATCAAGCACCGCCAGCGCGCCTCCACCGGTCAGTTCGGTGATCTGCGCCACCGCGTCCTTGGCAGAGGAGTTGACGACAGCCAGGGCCCCGGCCTCTTTGGCGACGGCCAATTTGGCATCATCCAGATCAACCATGATGGCGCCCTTGAACCCCATGGCCGAGACCAGCGACAGAGCCATGAACCCCAACCCTCCGGCCCCGATGATCACCAGCGGTTCTTCGTTCAAAATGTCCCCGAATTTGCGGATCGCGCCATAGGTGGTGACGCCCGAGCACGCCAGAACAGCAGCCTGAGACGGATCTAGATCGCCGATATCGACACAGAATTTGGGATGCGCCACGATGACATATTCGGCATAGCCGCCGGGTTGCTGAATGCCTTTGAAACTGGCCGTCAGGCACAGGTTTTCGTCACCCCGCGCGCAGGTCGGACAATTGTCGCAACCGGTCCAAGGATGCACCACGCAGACGCGCCCGACATGGTCCTCTCCGGCGTCGGGGCCTGCAGCCACAATCTGCCCGGTGATTTCATGGCCCGGCGTGATCGGCGGATGAATGCCCCGATCCGCCATCTGCAGGGTCTCGCCCTCGCCCAGATGATAGCAGCCTTCCCAGACATGCAGATCGGTGTGACACACACCCGACCGGGTGATCTTGACCAGCACCTGCGTCCCGGTCAGGTCCGGCAATTCGGTTTCGACAGGCACAAGCGGCCTGTTATGTTCCAAAACGCTGTAGCTGCGCATGCGCTCTCCTCCCAAGCCGGAGGGCTGGCCGAGACCAGCCCCGACAGGTCGTCAGGTCCAGCCGGACACGACCTTGACCTCCAGAAAATCCTCCATCCCGAAGGTGCCGCCCTCGCGGCCATTGCCGGATTGCTTCATGCCCCCAAACGGAGCCCCCGCCCCACGGCGCACGCCGTTGGCCTCGACCATGCCCGAACGCAGCTGACGCGACATGCGTTTGAGTTTTTCGGCATCTGTGGTCTGGATGTAATTGGCCAGGCCGAACTCGGTATCATTGGCCATGCTGACGGCCTCCGCCTCGTCCGAGAATTTCATCATCGCCAGAACCGGGCCAAAGATTTCCTCACGCGCGATGCGCATGTCGGGCGTGACATCGGCAAAGACGGTCGGGCGCACATAGAACCCGCGATTGACGCCATCCGGTCGACCCGGACCGCCCGCAACAAGGCGCGCACCCTCGTCGATGCCAGACTGGATCAAATCCTGAATCTTGTCGAATTGCGCCCGGTTGACCACCGGTCCGATATGCGCGCCGTGTTCGCTGGCTGGGCCCGTGGGGATGCTGTTGCACACTTCGGCCGCCGTTTGCACGGCCGCATCATAGGCGCTGTCTTCGACGATCATCCGGCTGGGCGCGATACAGGACTGGCCGGAATTCACCATCATATAGCGCACTCCGCGTTCAACCGCGGCGTCATCCGCATCGGCAAAGACCAGATTGGCGCCTTTGCCGCCCAGCTCAAGATGCACCCGCTTGAGGTTCTCGACCGCATTGATCGACACGGCCTTTCCCGCGCGGCCCGATCCCGTCAGGCTGATCGCATCGATATCGGGATGTTTGGCCAGCGCAGTGCCCACGCCCGGCCCGTCACCGTTGATCAGGTTGAACACGCCCGGCGGGAAGCCTGCTTCGTGGATCATATCGGCCAGCAGCATGGCGCTGATCGGGCTTTCCTCAGACGGCTTCAGGATCATCGTGTTACCGGTCACGATGGCCGCCCCCACCTTGAGCGAGATCTGGTTCATCGGCCAGTTCCACGGCGTGATCAGTGCGCAAACCCCGACGGGTTCGCGGATGATCCAGCTGTCGGGCGCGTGATCGCCCAGAGGCTCTTCGAACACGAAGTCCCGCGCGACCTTGGCAAAGGTACTCAGGTGCAGGGTACCCATGGCCACATGCATATTGGTGGCAAAATCAATCGGTGCGCCCATTTCAAGGCTGATGGCCTGCGCCATCTCGTCCTTGCGACCGTTGTAGATGTCGATCAGTTTTTCCAGAAGGGCGACGCGATCCTCGATCGGGGTAGCCATCCAGCCCGGAAACGCCGCCCGCGCCGCTGATACCGCCCGGTCAACATCGGCCTGATTGCCCAAAGAAATCAGGCTGCACGGCTCTTCGGTCGTTGGGTTGATAACGTGGTGATCCTGCGGTGCGTCAGGCGCGACCCATGCGCCATCGATATAGAATTCGCGTCTTTCAATCATGTGATTTGTCCTCCCAGAGAAACAGGCAGAGCCCGCCGGAAAACCGGTACTTTCCGAGAAGTTAATCGCATTCTTATTTATTAGTAATTGCCGTTTATGGCATAGTATTCATGCATTTATGAATGACTAAATTACGTATCCCGATCCGAATCCGGCAGGTTCCAACCATGTGCGTGGACCGACATCCAATGGACGCGGCATATTTATCATTCAAAATTGAATGTTTGGGTGGCTGAGCTGTTTAGATAGGCTTTTGTTGTATGCACCTGTCCGGGCAACTTGCGGCTGTCCGGGTTTCAGGTGGTAAATGGCACCTGCCCCAAGACCGAGTACAAGAATGGACGCTGACTATATCATCATCGGGGCGGGTTCCGCCGGATGTGTGCTGGCCAACCGGCTGAGCGCGGACCCGAAAACACAGGTTATCCTGCTTGAGGCGGGCGGCAGGGACATCAGCCCCTTTATTCACGCCCCTGCCGGTTTTCTGAAACTGATCCGCAACCCGAAATATAACTGGTGCTATTCCGCTGAACCCGATCCGGGCGCGAACGGGCGCGAGATTTACTGGCCGCGCGGCAAAACGCTGGGCGGGTCTTCGGCGATCAACGGGTTGCTTTATGTGCGCGGTCATCCCTCTGATTTCGACCGCTGGCGGCAAATGGGGAACGAAGGCTGGGGCTGGGACGATGTGCTGCCCCTGTTCAAACGGTCCGAAGACTATGATCGCGGTGCCTCGGATCTGCGCGGCGGCGGTGGAGAGCTTGCAGTCACCGACGCCAAAATGCGCCACCCGCTCAGTGAAAAATGGATCGAGGCCGCCCAATCCGCCGGGTTCCGCCGCACGCCCGACTATAACGGGGCCGATCAGGAAGGGTTCGCCTTTTTCCAGACCACGATTGACGACGGCAAGCGCGCCAGCACGGCCAACGCTTTCCTCAAACCGGTGAAATCACGCCCGAACCTGCGCGTCATTACCCATGCACATGTGCAAAACCTTGTTCTTGAGGGAAAGCTCTGCTCTGGGGTCGTATACAAGACCCGCGCGGGCAAACGCGTCACGCTGAAGGCCGCGCGCGAGGTCATATTGTCGGCGGGCACCATCGGGTCGCCGCAGATCCTTATGTTGTCCGGCATCGGAGCGCAGGACCATCTGCGGGAAAACGATGTCGAGGTCCGGCATGACCTGTCGGGTGTCGGTCAGGGGATGCAGGATCACTTGAACTCGAAACTGGTGTTTGAAAGCACCGATCCCACCTATAACCGCGACGGGCGTTCGATGATCCGGCAGGGGCTGATTGCCGCGCGCTATTATCTGGGCGGGCGCGGGGGGCCATTGTCGATGCCCGCGGCGGATGCAACGGGCTTTGTGAAAACCCGGCCTGATTTGCACGCGCCGGATGTGCAATTCCATTTCCAGCCGTTTTCCTATGATCTGCAGGGCCAGATTCACCCGTTTTCGGGCTTTACCATCACCGCCTGCCAACTGCGGCCGGAAAGCCGGGGCCAGATTCGCCTGAACGGGCCCGATCCGGACACGGCCCCGAAAATTCACCCCAACTACCTGTCCAGCGAGACCGATTGCCGGACCATGGTCGAAGGGGTGCGCCTCGCCCGCCGCATCGCGGCCCAAAACCCGCTGGCCGAGCGTATCGCCGCCGAGTACCAGCCCGGCGAGGGCGTGGCCTCGCAGGATTATGATGCGGTGCTGGATTGGGTGCGCAACCACGCGACAACGATCTATCACCCTTCGGGCACCTGCAAGATGGGTCCGGGGCCGGACGCAGTGGTGAATGCGCAACTAAAAGTGCATGGGATTCAGAGACTGCGGGTCGTGGATTGTTCGATCATGCCGGAACTGGTCTCGGGCAACACCAACGCAGCCACGATCATGATCGCCGAAAAAGCCAGCCAGATGATCCTTGATGACCGCTGAGGCGTGCGCGCCTCAGCCGTTGGCCGGGTGAGGCGCAGGCTCAGTCCAGCGCATAGGCCGGGTCGGTCAGCAGTTTGTTCTTCTGAATCTTGCCGGTTGCGGCCTGCGGCAAAGCCGCGACAATCCCAATCCGCGAGGGTACTTTGTAGGCCGCCATACGGTCGCGTACCCAGGCGCGCAATTCCTTTTCGGTCACGGGCGCGCGGGCGACGACAAAGGCCAGAACCTCTTCGTTGCGGTCCACTTTGCGCCCGACAACTGCGCTGAGCGTGACGGCGGGATGGGCGGTCAGCACCGCCTCAACCTCGGGTGGGTAGACGTTGAATCCGGAACGGATGATCAGCTCTTTCGACCGTCCCGCGATATGCAGCGCCCCGTCAGCATCCTGCCGCGCCAGATCGCCCGACCGCAGGAACCCATCCGCCGTCATCGCCTGCGCAGTGGCTTTGGGATTGCGGAAATACCCCTTCATCACGTTTGGGCCGCGCAGCTGCAATTCGCCGACACCCTGATCGTCGGGTGCGTGAATGCGGACCTCGACTCCCGGAACAGGCAGACCGATGGAACTGTCGTCGCGCACATAGTCCAGCCGGGTCGCGGCAACGCTGGGCGAGGCTTCGGTCAGCCCATAGCCATTGTGCAGCGGCTGGCCGAACAGGGCTTCGACCTCATGCTTGAGGCTCAGATCCAGCGGCGCGCCTCCGGCATAGATAAAGCGCAGCTTGTTGGGGGCAATCCGGGCCGAATCATGCCCCAGCTCAGCCATCAGGGCGGCGAAAATCTGTGGCACAGCGGGCAGGATGGTCACGCCCGACCGGATCGCATCCAGCACCGGCGCGACCTCGAACCGTGGCATGGCAATCAGGCCCGAGCCCTTGGCCAGTGCCGCCAGAAAGACCGAGGTCAGACCGAAGATATGGGTTCCGGGCACCACCGCCAGCGTCACGTCCTGCGGCGTGATCCGCCGCATATCGCCCGAGACCTGCGACATGAAACACAGGTTGCCATGGGTCAGCATCACGCCCTTGGGTTCACCCACCGTGCCGCTGGTATAAATCAGAACCGCCGTCTGATCCGAACCCGCCTGAACCGGCTCGATCGGCACGTCGCGCGGGGGCGACAACAGGAACGCGCCGCAATCCAGCGTGGCCACCTGAGTGGCCCCCATGCGCCGGGCATGAGCCGCCGAGGCCGGAGAGGCTTCGGGTGTGAACACCGTGCACCGTGCCTCGGACAGGTCGATCAGGCGGTCAACCTCGGCCGCGGTCAGCCGCGCGTTGACCAGAACCGTCCAGGCGTCCAGCCGACTCAGCGCCATAACTGCGACCAGAAAGGTCACGCTGTTTTCAGCCAGCACCAGGACCCGATCACCGCCCCGCACCCCATGCCGGGTCAGGCCCGCAGCGGCGTCCGAGATCATCGCCTGCAACGCGCCATAGGTAAACGCGGTGCCGTCATGATCGACAATCGCAACCGCGTCCGGTGCGCCGTTCAACAGGATGTCATGAATGCGCTTCACGAGGCCTCCCTTTTTTGCCGCGGTGTTCCGCGCAGGTTATTCAGCCTTTGCACGTTCCGCCATGCTAAAACCCAACTCTTGCAGGACCGCGTCGGTATGTTCGCCCAGGGCCGGAGCCTGCGTGATCGGACGCGGCGCATGGTTGGAGAACTTTGCCGCACCACGCGCTTGACGGACAGGGCCAAGACCTTGCTGATCGACCACTTCGACCACCTCGTTGTGCAAGACCTGCGGATCGTCGAACAGCTGATGTCGGCGCAGCACGGGCGCGCAGGGCACATCATGCGCTTCAAGCGAGGCAAGCAGCTCGGCCGTCGCACGGATCGAGACGACCTCTTCGATAAGTTCCAGCCGTTCCTGACGGTTGATCTCGCGCTGGCTGGGGGTGGCAAATCGCGGGTCTTTGATCAGGTCAGGGCGGTCCATCGCCTTGCACAGACCCACCCATTCCTTGTCCGAAATTGCTCCGACCGTGACAAAGCCGTCCGAGGTGGGAAAGATCATGTCATGGGGGGTGTTGGACGCATCCTCCTCCTTGCCGACAACGGCCACGGGCGCCATGCCGTCGACCCAGTTGAAATTCAGCATCGCATCCAGCATCGAGACTTCCACATGCTGCCCCTGCCCCGTCACCGACCGGCTGTAAAGCGCCGCCGAAACGGCCTGTGCGGCATAGACGGCGGTGATCTTGTCCACCACAACCGAGCGGATCATCTTGGGCCGACCGGTCAAAGGATCAGATTGCATGTCGGCCAGCCCCGACAGGGCCTGCACCACCGGATCATAGACCCGCTTTTTGGAGTATGGCCCGCTGCTGCCGACGCCGCTGATCGACAAATAGATCAGGCGGGGATTGCGCCGCAGCGCTTCTTCGGCGCTGAATCCCAGCCGCTCGGCCACGCCGGGGCGGAAGTTCTGAGCGAACACGTCCGCCTCTTCGATCAGCCTCCACAGCACCTCACGCGCGGTGTCGCCCTTGAGGTCCAGCGCAACCGACCGCTTGCCCCGATTGCACGATACAAAGGCCGGGGTGAACCCCGCCACTTTGCCCCGGGCGCGCATGATATCGCCTGTGGGGGGTTCCACCTTGATCACATCCGCCCCCTGATCGCCAAGGATACCGGTTGAACACGGCCCCGAGATCACAGAGGTCACGTCGACAATCTTGATACCGGCAAAGGGGCCGGTCTTCTGCATCTCATCGGTCATGTGTGGTTCGCTTTCATGGCTGCCTGAAAGGCGGGTCTGCCTGTCAGTCTTTGGAAATAGTCGTCGAATTCGGCCGGGCGCTCGACCCCCATGCGGTCGGCAAACCGCAGACAGGTGACAAGCAGGATATCGGCCAGAGTGAATGTCTCACCCAACAAATAGGGCGCGCCGGTCCCGACCTGCCGCGCGGCTTTCTGCGCCATCCGCAGGAAGTAGGCGCGCGCCACATCCACCGCGACCGGGGCCTGACCGTAGATCTCGTGCAGATCCTGATGCCGGCGGATCGTATAAAGCGATGCGGCGTCCAGCTCGGTCGAGATGAAGGACATCCACTCGAAAAACCGGGCCCGCGCCGCACCGCTCTGCGGGATCAGGTCAGGAGAACGGCTGGCATATGTCTCGGCCAGATACAGCATGATCGCCGTGCTTTCGACCAGCGTCAGATCACCGTGCTGCAGGGCCGGAACCTTGCAATCGGGATTAACCGCCTGGAAATCGGGCCGCTCCATCGCCGCTGTGCGCGGGCGGATCGGCTGACAGTCATAGCTGACCCCAAGTTCGTGCAGAACCCAATGGGCGCGCAGGGTGCGGACGGTGCCCACGCCCCACAGGATCGGCGTCACGGTTTGATCTGACATCGGGCCCTACCAGTTCTCTCCGTAGGGGCGCAGGTCCAGCTCATGCGTCCAGGCATCAGGGGTCTGGCTGTGAACGGCAAAAAAGGTCTCGGCAATGCTGTCGGGTTTGACCAGAATGTTGTCTGCATCCACGTGATCGTCGCCAAATTTCTTGCGGCGGCGTTCATGGATGGCGGGCATGTCGACACCTGCGTCGATCACGATATGAGCCACGTGAACCCCTTTGGGGCCAATCTCGCGCGCAAGACTCTGCGCCAGAGCGCGCAGCCCGTGTTTGGCGCTGGCAAACGCGCCGAACCCCGCCTTGCCGCGCATACTGGCCGAGGCCCCGGTGACCAGGATCGTTCCCTTGCCGCGCGGCACCATGCGAGAAGCTGCCTCGCGCATGGTCAGGAAACCGCCGAAACAGGCCAGTTCCCAGATTTTCCGAAACATGGTGGATTTGGTTTCCAGAAACGGAAAGGGCGAATTCGATCCGGCATTGTAAAGCGCCACCTCAATCGGGCCCATCTCGGCCTCGACCTTGTCGAAGAAACCCACAACCTGATCTTCGTCGCGTGCATCCAGCGAAAAAGCGTGCAGCTCATGCCCTTCGGCGGCCAGCTCGGCCACCAGAGCGGCGGATTTCTCTGCGTCCCGTCGCGCGATGGCCACGCGATATCCGGCCCGGGCAAACCGGCGCGCAAACGCCGCCCCGATCCCGTCCCCCGCCCCGATTGCCAAGGCGACCGGTTTTTGATTTTCCGCTGAAGGCATCGCCTTCCTCCCTTCGTCAGTCCTGTCTTGAACTTGACTATAGTTAAATTCAAAATCAGGTAGTAACGCCCAAATTCATATTCTTACTATTCACCTGTGAATGCTGGATCCGCGGGCTCAGGCAACCGCACCCAGATGCGACAACGCACCAAGGGCTTCGGCCTCAAGCCGGTCAACGATGGCTGCAAAGGGCTCGACCCGATCGACAAATCCCAACGCATGGCCCGCCGACAGAATCCCGCGCGACACGTCCCCCGTCTCATAGGCCTGACGACCGATCTTGCCCGCGACATGTTCCATCAATCCGCCGATCCCGATATCGGGATTGTCGCGCTCCAGCTGCGACACGATGGCGGTGGTTTCGTTTCGCAGACTGCGCACGGTGTTGCGCACCGATTGCATGGTCAGGGCCGTATCCAGTTCGGACGCGTCGATCAGCGCCTGCTTGTAACCGGGATGGGCCTGCAACTCTTCGGCCACCAGAAAGCGCGTGCCCATGACCACACCCGAGGCGCCCATCGCCAGCGCTGCCGTCACCTGTTTGCCGTGGCCGAACCCACCGCCGACCAGCCACGGGATCGTCAGGCGTTCGCCCGCCAGACCGGCATTAACCATGCTGCCGACCATATCCAGACCCGGATGCCCGCCGCATTCCGCCCCCACGATCGAGACCATGTCGACGCCCACCTGTTCCGCCTTCACCGCATAGCGCAGCGACGGCACCTTATGCAGGGTGACAATCCCCGCATCCTTGAGGATCGGCATGAATGCCTCGGGGCTGCGCCCGGATGTTTCGACAAACCGCACGCCTTCGTCGGCTATCAGGCGAAAGATGTCTTCGGTCTTTTCACCCGGCACCAGCTTTGGGATCATCGACACGTTGACCCCAAACGGCGCGCCTTCGCACATGTCGCGGCAGCGGCGGATCTCCGCGCGCAGATCGCCGGTCTCGGGGAACGAGGCGGCTGTGATGAACGAAAGGATCCCCGCCTTGCCCGCCGCCGAGACATAATCGGCATTGGCCAACCATTGCAGGCCACCGGCGACCACGGGCAGTCTGGTGCCATATGTGCGGGTCACTGGGGTATCAAACATTTTTGGTCGGGGGGCAGTCTGGGCCAATTTCAATCTCCTTCGCGGAAAATCGGGGCTTTTTTGTTCAGAAACGCGGTGATACCGGTCAGGGCCTCATCCCCGCCTAGTGCCTGCGCCATGGCGTCCCGCTCGCGTGTCAGGTGGCTTTCGAAATCCGAGGATTCGGCAGCATTCATCAACAGCTTGATCTCGGCCAGAGCCTGCGGGGGAAACTGATACAACCGATCGGCCAGCGCGCAGGCGCGCGCCAGCGCTTCGCCCGCGGGGGTGGTTTCGGTTATCACGCCCAGATCCAGAAGACGGCTGGCCCCAAGCGGTTCGGCCATCATCGCCATACGCGCCAGCGTGGCACGTGGCAAAGCCCGGCTGAGCGCATAGGTGACTGCCCCGTCGGGCACCAGCCCGGCGCGGATATAGGCCAGCGTGAACTTCGCCTGTTCGGCCGCCACGATCATGTCACAGGCCATTGCGATGGATACACCCGCGCCCGCCGCGCCGCCTTCAACTGCGGCGACAACGGGCTTTGGACTGGTGCGCAGGCTGCGGATAACATCGCCCAGCTTGTCGATCTTGTCCTGCCGTTGTTCATAGGTCAGGGCGCGACGTTCCTGCAGCGCGTTCAGGTCACCTCCGGCGCAAAAGAAATCACCCTCACCGGCCAGAACGATTGCCGCGACGCCATCATCAGCAGCGGCCTGCTGCACCCCAGCAATCACCCCGCTATAATAGGCAGGCGTCAGCGCGTTGCGCATAGCGGCGTTACAGTTCCAGATGATTAGCGCATGGCCCCGCCGCTCGGTTTTGACAGTATCAGTCATTTGCCTCCTCCGGCCCGCTGGTCGGGCAACAGTTTGAACACACCGGTCGAAGTCGCGATCAGCGCGTCCGCATCGTCGCGCAATTCGCAATCGACGAACTTGGTCTTACGGCCGCCACCCGTCACCCGCCCCACAGCGCGCAACCGCCCCGAGGCCACTGCGGACACGTAGTTGATCGTCAGCGTCATGGTCAAAGCAGGCATCACCGAGTCTGGGTCTTCGGACAGGCTGGCCGTTAATCCGCCGGCCGTGTCCAGCATCGTTGCCGTTATGCCCCCATGAATGGTCCCGCGTGGGTTCCGGTGCAGATCGCCCATCTCCAACACACAAAAGGCCTGTTGGGTTTCGCGGTTGAACCCCACAGAATAGCCCAGCGTTTGCGCCAGTTTCAGCGGCCAGCGTTTCAGTTCGGTATCTGCCATGACTAGCCCGCCCCGAACGCAATGAACCGCATCAGGTGATGATCCACGTCACCGAACTGATGGTCGATCATGGTCAGCCGACGCGCATAGTGGGACAGAGCATATTCATCGGTCATTCCGATCCCGCCATGCATCTGAATGCACTCCTCCGCGACCAGGGCTGCCACCCGTCCCGTCAGGTTCTTGGCGGCGCTGACGTGGCGTTCCCGCTCGGTGCGGGGGCCGTCCAGATGACCGGCGGCCAGAATGACGCCCGAGCGGACCTGTTCGATCTCGATCAGCATATCGGCCATCCGGTGCTGGAGGGCCTGAAACTTGCTAATCGGAACGCCGAATTGCTTGCGCTCTTTCAGATAGGTGACCGTCAGATCGCGGGCGGCCTCCATCGCACCAAGCGCCTCGGCGCTCAGCGCGGTCAGGGCGCGGGCCACCGCAGCCTCGATCGCCTCAAAACCAGCTCCAGCCTGCCCCAGACGCGCGGCGGGGTCCAGACGCACCTGCTGCAGCGTCACGGTCGCGCCCGAGGTGCCGTCCAGATTGGGGTGATCGACCACTGTCAGACCCTCAGCGTCAATCGGGACCAGAAACAGGGATATCCCCGTCTCGTCCCAGACATCGCCGCTTTCGCGGGCGCTGACGATCAGATGTCCGGCCTGCGCACCAAACAGCACATTGGTCTTGGTTCCGGTCAGCACCCGTTCGTCGCCCTGCGCCTGCGCGGTGGTCGCAACATGGTTCAGGTCATAGCGCGCATCCGTCTCACCATGAGCCAGAGCGATGATCTGCTCGCCCGTGATGATCTCAGCCACCAGGTCGCCACAGCCCAGCCCGGCCAGTATACTGCCGGACAGAAGGGCGGGCAGCAGCGGCTCGATCACGCCAGCGCGGCCCAGTTCCTCGAACACCACGGACAGGTCAAACCCGTGGCCGCCAAAGCCGCCTTGCTCTTCGGTGAACAAGGCCCCCAGAACGCCCAGTTCGGCCAGCGCGCTGAAAACCGTTTCATCATAGGCCCGCCCCGAGGCAATCACCGCGCGACGATGGTCGTGCGTATAGCTGTCCCCCAGAAACCGCTGCAGCGTGTCGCGCAGCATAACCCGTTCTTCGGAATGATTGAAATCCATCTGACGGGCTCCGTTACAGTTCCAGGATCGACTTGGTGATGATCGTGCGCTGCACCTCGTTCGAGCCACCAAAGATCGACAATTTGCGCATGTTCAGATAGTTCGGCCCCGCCCCGGCGGCATGTTCCGGGCCAAGCTCTTCGGCATTGTGGCCGCCGTTCAGGAAATCGCTCTGAAATGGCTGCGCGTCTGGTCCGATGGCGCGGCGCAGCAGTGAGGTCAGCTCCTGCCGGATCACCGTCCCCTTGATCTTGAGCATCGAGCTTTCGGCCCCCGGTGCCTTGCCGCTGGCCGCCGCGGACACCATCCGCAGATTGGTCATGGCCATGGCCATCAGGTCGATTTCAACTTGCGCCATACGCGCCGCGAACAACGGCGTCTCGGCCAGCGGCCGCCCGCCTGACTGCACCTGACCGGCCACTTTTTTCAACGTCGCCAGCGCCGCATTCGAAAACCCGACGCCTGCGATATTGGTGCGTTCATGGGTCAGCAGGTATTTGGCATAGGTCCAGCCCTTGTTTTCCTCGCCTACAAGGTTTTCGACGGGCACGCGGACGTCGTCGAAGAACACCTCATTCACCTCGGCCTCGCCGTCGATCAGAACAATCGGGCGGACGGTGACGCCCGGCGTGTTCATGTCGATCAGAAGAAAGGAAATCCCTTCTTGTTTTTTGGCATCAGGGTCGGTGCGCACCAGACAGAAAATCCAGTTGGCATGCTGGCCCAACGTGGTCCAGGTCTTTTGCCCGTTGACCACATAATGATCGTCTTCCCGCACAGCCCGTGTCTTGACCGCCGCCAGATCCGACCCCGCACCCGGTTCGGAATAGCCCTGACACCACCAGTCCTGACCATCCAGAATACGCGGCAAGAAACGCTGACGCTGCGCCTCGGACCCAAAGGCCAGCAGCACCGGGGCCAGCATACTCAGGCCAAAGGGCAGGTTGCGCGGCGCATGGGCCAGACAGCATTCTTCTTCAAAGATATGCCGCTGCACGGCGTTCCATTCGCATCCGCCATAGGCCCGCGGCCAGTTCGGCGCCAGCCACCCCCTTGCGTTCAGCAAGCTGTGCCACAGTTCAATGTCAGCTTTGCCCAGACGTTTGCCCAGACGCACCTTTTCAGACAGGTCTTTGGGCAGGGTGTCTTGCAGCCAGGCGCGGATTTCGGCGCGAAAAGCTTCGTCTTCGGTGCTGTAAGTCAGATCCATTGCAGCGCCTTTGTTAAAAGATCTCGAACAGGCCCGCGGCACCCATGCCGCCGCCGATGCACATGGTCACAACGCCCAGCTTTGCGCCACGGCGCTTGCCCTCGATCAACAGATGGCCCGTCATGCGCGCCCCGGTCATGCCAAAGGGGTGCCCGATCGAGATCGAACCGCCGTTGACGTTGCAGATCGCCGGATCAATCTCCAGCCGGTCCCGGCAATACAGTGCCTGGCTGGCGAAGGCTTCGTTCAGCTCCCACAGGTCGATATCCGAGACTTTGAGCCCATGACGCTCCAGCAGGCGCGGCACCGCAAAGACCGGGCCAATCCCCATCTCGTCGGGTTCACAGCCCGCGACGACAAAGCCCTTGAACGCGCCCAGAGGCTCCACCCCTTCGCGGGCTGCAACATCACTGTCCATCAGGACCAGCGCCGCCGCCCCATCCGACAGCTGGCTTGCATTGCCTGCGGTGACAAACTGCCCGTCGCCGCGCACCGGGGCCAGGCTGGACAGGCCCTCAAGCGTGGTGTTGGGGCGGTTGCAGTCATCCATCGCAAAGGTCACCTCTTTGCGGGTCACCTCGCCGGTTTCCTTGTCCTTGAACGCCTGCGTGACGGTGATCGGAGCGATCTCGTCATCCAGCTTGCCGGCGGCCTGCGCCGCAGCCGTGCGTTTCTGACTTTCCAGCGCCAGTTCGTCCTGCGCCTCGCGGCTGATACCATAGCGTTTGGCGACCACATCCGCCGTTTCGATCATCGCCATGTAGACGTCGGGCTTATGCGCTTCCAACCACGCCTCACGCGATTGCGGAGGGCGGGTCGGAGGCATCTGGCTGATGCTTTCGACACCGGCACCAATCGCCGCCGGGGCACCCTCCATCACGATGGCATGGGCGGCCATGGCCACCGTTTGCAGGCCCGAGGAACAGAACCGGTTCACCGTGCTGGCCGAAGTTGTCACCGGCAACCCTGCGCGCAGCACAGACTGGCGCCCGATATTGGCCCCGGTCCAGCCTTCGGGATAGCCGCAGCCCATGAATACGTCTTCAACCATGGCCCCGTCGATACCGGCGCGTTTGACCGCATGTTCGATGACATGACCGCCCATGGTCGCGCCGTGGGTTTCGTTGAACGCCCCGCGATAAGACTTGGCAAGCCCGGTGCGGGCGGTGGATACGATGACAGCTTGTTTCATCGGTTACTCTCCTTGAGTGTTCAGGCTGGCAAAGGAACGACCCTCTTGCGCCAGACGTTCCAGCAATGGGGCCGCCTGCCAGAAATGCGGATCTTCTTCGGCAAAGCGCTTAATATCAGACAGGATTTTGGAAATCCCAACCGTGTCGGCATATTGCATCGGCCCACCGCGCCAGCGCGGAAAGCCGTAGCCGTTCAGCAAGGTCACATCCACGTCAAGCGGCCGCAGCGCGATGCCTTCTTCGACAATGCGCGCGGCCTCATTCACCATCGCGGCCATGTAACGATCCACGATCTCTGACGCGTCGATCGCACGCGGAGCAATGCCCTTTTCCGCACGTTCTTTGGCGATGATCTCTTCGACCTCGGGGTCGGGTCGACCATTGGGCGCGGCGTCGTCATAGATGTAAAACCCCCGGCCCGTCTTGCGGCCAAAGCGACCCATCTCGCACAGGCGGTCGGCGAATTCAGGATAGACCTCATTGGGGTCGCGCGTGGGGGCCAGGCGTTTGCGGTTAGCCCAGCCGATATCCAGCCCCGCCAGATCGCCCACGGCAAAAGGCCCCATCGCAAGACCAAACCCGGTCAGCGCGGTGTCGACGTCAAACGGGCTGGCCCCGGCCAGAACCGTGGCGTTGTTCGCTTTTTGATACTGCGACAGGATGCGGTTGCCGATGAACCCGTCACAGACCCCCGCGCGCACCGCGATCTTGCCCAGCTTTTTGGCCAGCGCATAGCCCGTCGCCGTCACATCCGGGGCGGTGGCATCCCCCACCACAACTTCGAGCAATCGCATCACATGGGCGGGTGAGAAGAAATGTAACCCGATCACATCAGCAGGCCGGCCTGTCATCTGCGCAATCGCGTTCAGATCCAGATATGAGGTGTTCGATGCCAAAATCGCGCCCGGACGGCAGACCTGATCCAGCGTGCCAAAAATCTCTTTCTTGACCTCCATGCTTTCAAACACGGCCTCGATCACCAGATCAACCTGCGCCAGATCCGTATACTCGATCGAAGCCCGGAAACTGTCGGACAGGATCGCGTCACAGGCCTGCTGGCTGAGCTTTCCGCGCTTCACGGCCCCCATCAGCAGCTTGGAGACGGTCGAGGTTGCCCGATCGACGGACTCGGCGTCGCGTTCGATCAGTGTCACGTCAAGGCCGGACAAAAGAGAGCATACAGTGATGCCCGCCCCCATCGTGCCGCCACCAACAACCCCGACAGTGGCAATGTCGCGGGGGCTGACCCCTTTGATTTCCGGCAGCTTGCCTACCTGCCGTTCGGCAAAGAAGGCATGGGTCAAGGCCGCGCGCTGATCGCTTTGCACAAGATCCAGAAACAGCGCCCGTTCTTTCGCCAGACCTTCATCGAAGGGCAACAACATGGCGGCCTCAAGCGCCTCAAGGCACTTCTGCGGCGCTACCGCTCCGCGCGCCGACTTGCGCACCTTGTCGGACAGGACCGCAAACCGGTTCTCATTCATCTGATCACAGTCATTTGCGCTGGTGGGTCGGGGGCCTTTCCCGTCGCGGATCAAAGCCTGCGCAAAAGCCAGCGCCTCAGCCCGCAAATCGGCCAGGGGCACCACCTTGTCGACCAACCCGATCTCAATCGCTTTTTGCGCCTTGATCGGCCGACCACCGGTAATCATGCCAGCCGCCTCATCCATCGGCACCAGACGCGGCAAGCGTTGCGTGCCGCCTGCGCCGGGTAAAATCCCCAGACTAACTTCGGGCAAACCCAACTGGCCCGAGTCGGCCGCCACGCGGTAATGTGTGCCCATCGCCACTTCGAGGCCGCCGCCAAGAGCTGTGCCGTGAATCGCCGACACAACAGGGATCGGACAGGATTCGATCTGGTTGATCAGATCGGGCAAAACCGGCTCCAGAATCGGGCCGCCGAATTCCCGGATATCGGCGCCGGCAAAGAAGCTGCGCCCCTCGCAGATCAGAACAATCGCCCGCGCCTTACCCTCTGACATCACTTGCAAAAAAGCGTCCTGCAGCCCGGACCGAACCGCATGCGACAAGGCATTCACCGGCGGATTGTCGGATTGAATGACGGCAATCTCGCCGTTGTATTTCAGGCTGATGGGGCGTGTCATACTGTCATGATTCCTTGCTGTGCTCGTTTCGCTTGCGCGATCATTTGGAAGGAATTGGTCGCCCGCCACAACCCGGCCTGCGTAGCGTCGGGTGTCCGCTGCATCCGCAACACCATGGGTGGTCCTCCCGTTTCCACCTATAGTTGCCCAACCCGCTGACGGGTCATCTACACCATGATGCATATTCTTTTTTGACAGGAAATTGCTGCTTAAGTATAGTATTCATTCAAAAATGAATAGCATATTGAGCTGTTGCGCACCTGCACTCTCTGACATCTTGCAGTGGTTTTTTGCAGTTTCAAACGGGCACAATAGCGATCGGAGCACCGATGAATGAACCGCTGGACTGGAACGGCGTCCGCGATTTTCTGGCAACTGTCGAGGTCGGCAGTCTGACACAGGCCGCAATCGGTCTGCGGATCAGTCAGCCTACGCTCAGTCGCCGCATCGCGGCGCTGGAAGAACAGCTGGGCGCGCAGCTTCTGGTACGCGGCCCGCGGCATTTCAAAGTGACCGAGGCCGGCAAGCGCCTGCAGGCCATCGCGCAGCAGATGCAGTTGACCTCTAAGAAAATCGAAAGCAACGCCTGGGAAGGCGAAGACATTCTGGGGGGCACCGTGCGGATTTCCGCAACCGAGGCCGTCACAAATGCGTGGCTTATCGACCAACTGCCCGAGTTTGTTTCAGCCTACCCCGAACTTTCCATCGAAATGGTCACCGACAATCGTCTAACCGACCTTCTCAACCGGAATTCGGATGTGGCCATCCGGCTTGTGCGCCCGACCCAGAAAGAGCTGATCGCCAAGAAAGTCGGCGTGATGAAAGTCGGCTATTATGCGTCGGTGACCTATGTCGAAAAGTTCGGCGCCCCACAGACCATTGCCGATTTGTCCGATCATCGCACCATCGCCATCGAAGGGTCGCGCAGGTTTGCGTCCGAAGTCGACGCTGTCACCCGCCACGGCAATACGGCGCTGCGCCTGCGCAATGTGTTGGGGGTAATGCGGGCCGTCCGGGCCAATTTGGGCATTGGCCCGATCTACAGCTTTCACGCCGCGCGCCATCATGACCTTGTGCGCGTTCTGGAAAAAGAACCTCTGATCGAAATGGAGATCTGGCTGACCGCGCACCCCGAATTGCACGAAAACCCCAGTATTCGCGCGGTGTATGACTATCTGGCACTGTGCTTTGCCAACCAGAAGGAACAGTTCAGCTGACACTCACTCAGATATTCCGCCCTGCTTTGCCCGGCGTGTATCCGTACTCCTTCGTGAACGCGCGCACGAAACTTGACGGTTCGGCATAGCCCGCGCGCCAGGCGACCTTGGATACGCTCAGGCTGGTGGTGGTCAGCAACTCATGCGCAATGGCCAGCCGCACCCGGACAAGTATGGTGCGAAAACTTGACCCTTCCTCGGCCAGCCGACGGGCCAGCGTCCGGTCGCTGGTCTTTAGGGTTTCGGCCACCGATTTGATCGTTGGCGCGTTCGAGATGTCCGACAGAATCGCATCCTGAACCTGTGCCGTCCAGGTGTCCTGCGTGCCGCTGCCCTGCAGCGCCTCGCATTGCTTGAGGCACACGGCCAGCTTCTCGGGGTCATGTTGCGGCAGGGGCAAATCCAGCAACGACCGGGGAATCACCACCGCGTTCATCCGGTCGCTGGATTCGACAATCAGCCCAAGTTCCCGGTTCAATGCGGTGGCAAAACCTTCATCATATTCCATGGTGCGTAAAGTCGTCGCCGCCGCAAGACTTGCAGGCAATAAGACAGAGGCAAAGTTGAACAGAACGGTCAGGTGCCGCTCCAGCACGAATTTTCGCAGCTCTTGCGGCAAGGGCGACGTGTCGAAGGTGATCAGCGCCTCTTCGCCCTGCTCGACAAGGTCCATCCGTGCGATCATGAACGACAGGCGCGCATAGTCCATCGCAGTTGACAGGCTGGCGCGGAAGGTCGGGCTGGACAACAGGGCATAGCCCCAGATCCCCAGCGTTTCGGGCCGGATGCGGCGGCCAATTCCGATGCCCATACCGGGCTCATAGGGTTTATGACGCAGGAAATTCTCGATCGCCGTCAATTCCTGCCCGATCGTCACCTTTGTCGCGGGATCGTACAGTTCGAACAGGGTCAGGCCCGTTTCCGCCAGACATTCTTCGGCGGAAACGCCGAACTCGGGCGCGGCCTCACACAGGATACGGATACTGCCCGGCAATCGTGTCTGGTCAGGTTTGATCATCCTCATTTGCTACTGCGCTTGGCGGAAAATGTCAAAAAACTGGCAGGACGTGACATCGACATACCCCCCGACCTCTGGTCGTTTGAGGGTGGGAGGACATCATGAGATCACTTATCGCCATTCAGGATGGTCAAATATCGCTTGAGCAGATCAAACAGCTTGAGGCGGCGTTGCGGGATCTCTACCGGCAACATGTCGGCCCCGACAAGCTGACCGTGATCTGGAACGTGGCGGATGCCCAGCACACGATCACGGATCGAAAATGGTCACGGTCATCATCCTGTTCCGTTGCGGTGCCCGACGGATTTTCAAACGATAAGCGCGAGACCTTTCTGCTTGAACTGGACCGGACCTGGCGCGCGATCACCGGGCAGCACCCGGATCAGACCTCGTTCGTGGCGTTTGACAACGCGCGGTTCCAAGAGGTGATGAACGGCAATCTGGAGAGGTTGTCACCGCTGGGGCGGCTGCTGTTTCTGACCAGGATGACCTTTCGGCTGATGCGCTCGAAACGGCGCAACGGGGTGCTGATCACCCGTTTCAACCAGTAAGGAGCGCACTCATGCCGCTGTATACCATCGCGACCCGCAAGCCTTTGCCCGAACAGATGCGCTTTGACATCGCACAGACCATCACCGATGTGCATTGCGGTCTGACCGGCGCGCCGCCGGAATTTGTGAATGTCATCTTCATGACCGGTTACCGCATGCGTCGGGGGGCGTTTCTGGGCCTGAACGGCAATGTCCGGATTGGCGGAAATCGCGGCGATGATCTCTATGAACAACTGAACCGAAAGCTGCTCGCGCAGGTCGCGCAGGTTGCCAAGCTGGACCCCGCAGCGGTGCTGGTCAAGTTGATCGGGGTTGAATTCAACTGGGTTGTCGAAGGCGCCATGACCATGCCTGCCCCCGGCGAAGAAGGCGACTGGCTAGAGCGCAAGAAAGCCATCCATGCCGCCATGGGCATAACAGACGCCGCCTGACGCCCTGCCCCCATTTGACCGAAAGGATACGCAAAATGTCCGCACCTCATCTGACCCCCGTTCGCGCCGAAGCCCCGGATCTCGAGAGCCTGCTGCTGGCGCAAAAACAGGCCGCGCTGGCAGATCCGTTGCCGGACCGCGCCACGCGTATCCAGCGGCTGGACAAGCTGCACAACGCCTTGCTGGACAACCGCGCGCGGATCATCGCAGCCGCGAACAAGGATTTCTCGAACCGGGCGGCGGCGGAAACGCAACTGGCCGAGATCATGCCCTTGCTGGACGGGATCGCCTATTACCGCAAACGGCTGCGCAAGCTGATGCGTCCGCAAAAGCGCCATGCGCCCATGACCATCCGGCCCGGCCGGGTCGAGGTGCGCTATCAGCCTGTCGGTGTTGTTGGCATCGTGGTGCCCTGGAACTTTCCGTTTTTCCTTGGGGTCTCACCCCTGATCGGGGCGCTGGCGGCGGGCAACCGGGCGATGATCAAAGCGTCTGAATTTGCCCCGGCTTCGGGCGATCTGCTGCGCGAGATAATAGCCGAGACATTTGACGCAACCGAAGTCACCGTGATCACCGGCGACGCCCAGGTCGCCACCGCCTTTACGCAATTGCCGTTCGATCATCTGGTGTTCACCGGATCAACCAAGGTCGGCAAGATCGTCATGCGCGCGGCGGCCGAAAACCTGACCCCGGTCACGCTGGAGCTGGGGGGCAAATCCCCGGCCATCATCCATCAGGATTTTCCGATGGACGAGGCCGCGCGACGGATCGGGTTCGGCAAAGGTTTCAATGCGGGGCAAATCTGCGTCTCGCCCGATTATGCCCTGTGCCCGCGCGACAAGGTCAACGCATTTGCCAGCGCCTTCTCCGACGCGATGACCAAAGCCTACCCAAAGCTGCGCGACAACAAGGACTATACCGCCATCATATCCGACCGGCAGAAGACCCGGCTTGAGGGGTATCTGAAGGACGCCGCCGACAAAGGGGCCGAGATCATCGAGATCAACCCCAAAGGCGAGAGCTTTGATGACACCCGCAAGATGCCGGTGACGCTGGTTCTGAACGCCTCGGATGACATGCTGGTGATGCAGGAGGAGATCTTTGGCCCGATCCTGCCCGTCATCCCCTATGACCGGCTTGACGACGCAATCGCCTATGTCAATGCCCGCCCACGCCCGCTGGCGCTGTATTACTTTGACTGGGACACGGCCCGCGCCGATCAGGTTCTGGACCGCACCCATTCGGGCGGCGCCTGTATCAATGACACTGTCTCGCATGTGGGGGTCGATGACATTCCCTTTGGCGGCATCGGGCCATCGGGCATGGGGCACTATCACGGAGAGGAAGGGTTCAGAACCTTTTCCAAAGCCAAGGGCATCGTGCGCAAGGGCAAGTTCAACTCCACCTCATTGGTAGGGCCGCCCTGGGGCAACCCGAATTTCCGGGGCCTGATGAAGATGCAGTCCTGGCGGTTCCGGAGACGCAAGATCGACTGAGCCGCCACACTTCGCCTTTTCCCAGGATCACCACACCAGATGAACGTAATGACCCACCTCAAAGACGGATTCACCGCCCACACGGATATCCAAGCGTTCGAGGCCACCCCGCTTGCCGACCGGGATATCCCGGGCACAACCTACGAGGCGCTGCGGCAGGGAACGTCGCTCAACCCCGACTACCCGGCGCTCAGCTTTTTCGTGACGGGGGATGCCTATGACCGGCCCCGCACGCTCAGCCATCGTGAGCTGTTTGCCAAAGTGACCCAGACCGCCAACGCATTGCGACGGCTGGGGATCGGGCGCGAGGATGTGGTGGCCTATGTGCTGCCCAACCTGCCCGAGACCCACTTCACCATCTGGGGTGGATCGGCAGCGGGGCAGGTTCTGGCCATCAACCCGCTGCTTGAGGCCGACCAGATCGCCGACCTGCTGCGTGCGGCAGATGCCAAAATCCTGGTGACGCTTGAGAAAACGCCAAAGACGGACATCTGGCAAAAATGTCAGGCGGCGGCGGCATCAGTGCCCAGCCTGCGCCAGATCGTGACCTGCTCCGTCTTTGACTGGATGGATGGCGCGGTGGGCACGGCGTTGCGGCTGGTCAGCAAAACCCGCAAGTCATCGCTGAACGTCGGCGGGCGCACCCTTCCGGTGACGCGGTTTTCCACCATGATCCGGGGCGCGCGGGCCGATGCGCTGGAGTTCGATCCGCCCAGACCGTCGGATATTTCGACCATGCTGTGTACCGGCGGCACCACCGGCCTGCCCAAGATCGCGCGGCGCAGCCATGCCTCCGAGGTGTTTGACGTCTGGTCCATCAGCCAGTTCAACCCAAACACGTTCGAACCGGGGTCCGCCGCGCTGTGTGGCCTGCCGCTGTTTCATTCCAACGCCATTCTGGTGACCGGCCTGCTGGTTCTGCTGAAAGGCGGCCATATCGTTCTGGCCACCCCGCAGGGCTATCGCGGCGAAGGCGTGATCCCAAATTTCTGGAAGATCGCCGAGCGATACAAAATCGTGACTTTCTCGGGTGTTCCCACGGTCTATTCCGCATTGCTGGATGTGCCGATTGACGGGGCCGATCTGTCTTCGATCAAATTTGCTGCCTGCGGTGCCGCGCCCATGCCCGTTGAGCTGTTCAACCGCTTCGTCACCACCACCGGCATTCCCATTGTCGAAGGGTACGGCATGACCGAAGGCGCGGTTGCCTCGTCTCTGAACCCCCGCGACCCAGATGGCGGCACCCGGATCGGGTCCATCGGCCTGCGCCTGCCCTATCAAAAGATGCGCTGTGCCGTGCTGAACGCCAATGACGAGTTTGACCGCTGGGCTGATACGGACGAGGTCGGCGTAATCATGATCTCGGGGCGCAACGTGTTCGAAGGCTACATGATCGACAGTCAGAACCGGGGCATCTTTTTCGATATCGACGGCGAGCGCTGGTTCAACTCGGGTGATCTGGCGCGGCAGGATGCGGATGGCTATTTCTGGATGACCGGCCGCAAGAAAGAGCTGATCATTCGCGGTGGTCACAACATCGACCCCAAGATGATCGAAGAGGCGATGCACGCCCATCCCGATATCGTCCTGGCGGCTGCCATCGGCCGCCCCGACGAAAAGGCCGGCGAACTGCCCGTGCTGTATTACCAATCCACAACGGGCCGCGATGTGCCCCCGCAGGATCTGGCCGCATACGCGCAGGACCATATTCCGGAACGGGCCGCGTTGCCCAAGGCGTTCATCCGACTGGATGAGCTGCCGCTGACGGCCATCGGGAAAATCCACAAACCCACGCTCAACATGCTCGAGATCGAGCGCACCATCCGCGCCGAGGCCGAAGCGGTGGGGGCCGTAATCGAAAGCCTTGAAGTCACACCGGACAGCCAGCGCGGGATCGTCGCGCGGCTGCAAGCGGGCACCGGGCGGGAAGATCTGGCCCGGAGGCTGGGCAATTACGCATTCGCGGTCGAATTCAAAGCCTGACGGGCGGGGAGGCCCGGAACAACAGGCACCATCGGGAGGGAAAAATGGAACTAGCAATTCAGATGATCTTGCCGCTTGCGCAGGCCTTTATCATGTTTTGACTGGGCCTGACTCTGACAATCGTCGATTTTGCCCGAATGTTTCGTGGCGGCAGAACGCTGATGATCGGCGTGTTCAGTCAGGTCATCATGCTGCCCATCGTGGCTTTTGGTGTCGTGATGGCCTTTGACCTGCCCCCATACTGGCCGCAGGAACCATGCTGCTGGCATTTTGCCCGGGCGGCGTCAGCTCAAACGTCATCTCGCAGCCGGCCCGCGGGGATCTGGCGCTGGCGGTGTCGCTGACCACGTATCCGATCACCCGGCCGGCCATCATCCTGTTCCGCCCTATCGGCACGTTGGGCCTGAGCCCAATCGCGCAGACCGCCAAGTAAAGCGGCCTTGATGAAACATTGCACTCAACGTTAACCCACATTGTCGTGACCGCATGAAAGGTGGATGCGAGTCTGGCCAGCACTCATACCAAAGCTGCCAATGTTGCCGCCTATGAACAGCTGGATCAGCAATCGTCATTCTTTCGAGGACGTCTCGCACTGGTTCATCGGCGCCACTAAGCTTCCGATCACCTGTGATGCCGAAGGCAATGTGGTGTGGGTTCTGCAAAGCTATGCGTTTCTGGAGATCTGTTGCAAATCATGTCGCCGACGTTGGTCCTCAAAGAAGTTTACGACACATTTTTTAACAGAGCATTGCCTTTAATGCTTATTTTTTACAATTTTTGCGCACTGCATTGAGGCCAAATTACATGTGTATGGTGATGTTAGGCTCTGGACCCATTAATTTGGTTGCGGTCGACTTGGCTGCGTGATTCAAGCGCCTGAGTTTCAGGGGTATTTCATGAGCAATCTATTCTGGCTGACTGACGAACAGATGGAGCGTCTTCAGCCT